>CAZCYD010000132.1:0-1554 GCA_964502735.1 uncultured Pseudobdellovibrionaceae bacterium | reverse complement strand
GTCTGGAAAGTAACTCCTTAATAAAACTAGTAACTCTCATTTTGAGGCAATTCGAATTTTTCAAAGTGTCTCAAAATGATTGGTTTTTTTTAAAGAACTAAGACAAAAGTCCGATAAGAATTAAATGAAATGTGGACGTTTCTTCATAATTGCAATTTTACTTTTTATTACGGCTTGTAAGTTAAACAAAAATATTAATGGCATATCTGATAACAGCTCCACACCCCCACCCACTAATCTCACCCCTCAGCTTCCTAATAACGTTCGTGCTATACAGCTAATAGATGTATATCCTTCGGAATCTGATTCTCCATCAATCGAATGGCAATATCCTGAGACTGGAAACAACAAAAACTTATCTCGCTTTGAATACGATTTAGGTTACTTTCTGAGCTATGGTTTTTATATGGACAGCGCCGTTTTCAACTCCTTTAACAATGTATTTATGAACAGCCCCTCCGGAAGCGCAACAGGTTTGTATTTTGGCGATTTTAGTAGTTCCAACCGATTTGTAAACACCACCACAACTACATTTTCTGCAGGAGTCAGATTTTTTACAACAACCAGTAATGCCTTTGTTGGAACTAGGATCACTCATTCAGCTAATGGTATTAAAAGTTTCTCTAACTTTAAAAATCTTTTTTTAAATCTTAACCTGGATACAATGGGCAGAGTCATTGATAACTTTGACGTTGGAACCTCATCAAGTCCCACTTTTGCTCAAGCCATTCTTAACGGCGGATCTTATTATGCTAATAATGCTTACAATGTTAAATTCACTAATTTCTTAAGCTTAAATGTGGGAAGTTGTAGTGTCACGGGGGGCTCTAATGTCGGTCTGAATGCCACATGTACTCTCGTCTCACCTTCTAATGCCACATTGGTTGGTCCACTAGATACCAGCTCCAGTGAACTCGGTAAAATCAGTGAAAATGATTCCTCCAACAGTCAAGATGATCCGTTGAATGGAGTCCTCTATGAAGATATCACCGATTGGTATAACTTTGATTCCCCATATCGCTATTGGGCAAACAATTCAGGTTTACCCTGTTCAACGTCTGTGACATGTTACCTTTATGATCTTCGACCCAAAGCGAATGACACTGTCATCCGAAATACGACAGGGAATTTTACGTCACAAAATGATCCCTTCCCAACAGATCCGACACAAAATTGCCCCACAGCTGTCGGAGGCAATGTCACTACGACTGATCAGTTTTCGACACCGAGAACGTTTCTTACTAATGCATTTGAAATTTTCAATGACGAAATTGGCAATGACAATGGTGTCTGTGAAAGCAATGAGGATTGCGTTTACATGCCCAATATTGGCTCTTACCAAGGCGAAGGCGATTTTTACGAAAGAACTTGTGTCTTTCAGGGTGGCACAATTTCTGGTGTAAAGATGTACGCCTATCCCTTTAACTAAAAGGTAAATTATGAAAGTACGTATTTGTTTTCTATTACTTACACTATCCATCAGCGCTTGCAAGCTCAATCAAAACATCGAGAGCCTTGGTAGTAATGGCTCTACGAATCCAAACACAGATACAT
>CAZCYD010000131.1:0-1855 GCA_964502735.1 uncultured Pseudobdellovibrionaceae bacterium | reverse complement strand
ATTGCAATATATGAACTCATACATATAGGCACGACCCTACCTTCTGACAAAAACTTATAATGCAAGTCTTCCAACTTTTTTATACGAACAGCAGAGTCTTCAGTTTTAATAAAATCAGTAATCCAACCATCGGCATCTTCCTTGTCGCCAAAAGTTTCAGTACTAAAATTGTAGCTTAATAGAGCTATATCTGCAAAAAAACTGGAGTCCGTTCCAACAAAATACAAGTCTGGTTGTTCGTTGAGACTAAGCGTCCAAGGTGTACTCCATGGTATTATATTAATTTTTTCGTAACCACTGAATAATTTTTTAAATAAATCAACATATTTCCCATAAGTCATGATGGTAAGTTCTTGCTCATGCAAATCAAAATTTGGAAGAGACTCACTGATCAGCTTACTCAGATCATTTCGTTTGTTTTCTGGCAAATAGCCTTCAGATCCATTAGGAAAAAACTGTTGAGTTTCCAAATTGCTCTCAAGTATGTCTGATGACAATAACAACTCTTTTATTACTCTTCCTATCGCTAATCTTTGCGATGGAGTAAACTTACTAAAACTATTTTTTGGAAAGTTTAACATGTGCAGAGTAAAAGGTTCCGATTTAAAAACCCTGAATTTTTTACCAGCAACACTGTCTAACTCTTTTTCACTTACAAGACTAATTGTCATTAAAAAATCAACTTCATTGTTTTTTAATCTTTCTAAGGCTTGATCCTTCATTTCGGGAATAAGCCTTAGTTCGCCTAAATGTTTTTCTGTAGCTAAATAGTGGTTCTTATTGAGTGCCAATACTGAATTACCTTCAGGATGATCTTCTAGAACATAATAAAGTCCAGTGGTGTCAGTCAAATTTAGGTTTAAATTTATTGGGTTCTCAAAATCCAGCTGTCCCTTTGGAATTATAGAATAATCTGTTGCTCCGAGCAGTGAAAGAGCAAATGATTTTGTTCGAGGATCCGTGGGTTTTAAGAAAACTTTATCACCACTCCACGACAGTCCCTCACACTTATCGTATAAGGAATTTATTTTTGCACCTGGACAAATCAAGCTTTTCAAACTGCCGTGAGTAAGGTTATCAACAGCTATAATCCTCAATAAAGAATAGTACACATCTTCGGCAGAAATCTCAGTACTCTTTGAAGTTTTAAATCTTCTAATACTAAACTCATAAGCCTCACCATTCCAATACATATCGTAGGCCATATCCCCTTGAATTTTTCCTCCAGCATGAACATCAAGAACTCTTGAATAAAGGTTCTGAGTTAATATCGCTTCACTCGCGTACTGAATAAATTGTGGATTTAGTTTGCTAATCGATTTATTAAAATATGGTACAGAAACTCGAATAGATTTTTCATTCGCCTTTGACATAGAAACTCCTGATAGAGAATTTTCACACGTATAACTTGCAATAGCACTAGTAAGTAACAGTGGCTGAATGATTATTACATACTTATAGCCAATTTTTAGTTGATTTTGGCTGTTTCTTTCAGACTCTAGCAATTGGTATTCCAATTTTGGGGCGAACTGGAACAATTTTATATTTTAAACGCCAAAAACTTACTAAATTTTAGCTCACGTAGATTGGCCTATATTTTATTTGGTTTTTAATCCCAAAATTTACATAACCTTAATAGTTTTAGGTGGTCTAACAAAGCCTGAGTTAAATTTGACACTGTAAATAGTTCCCATTTGAGAATTATGACTTACAAAAGCTATAACTCGACAATTTAATCGACAATTTATATATCGACTATTGAATTCCCCCCAATAGACAATTACTTCTAAGAACCAACGAGCGGGTGGGTTCACTGCGATTAAGAAAAGATGGAGATAACTTTCTGCCAAGAAAA
>CAZCYD010000130.1:0-2035 GCA_964502735.1 uncultured Pseudobdellovibrionaceae bacterium | reverse complement strand
CTCCGAATGAGGTTTTGAAATATCGACAGCTTATGAAGGCGCGATTTGAGTCTATGAAGGAAAAAGCGCAGGAGGAAGTTCAGAGGTATTTTAAGGGCAATAAGTACGATCAGGCTTTAAATTACTTTTTAAACAACTATGAGGGTTTAACTCTGTGTTTAGGAGACCCTGAGATCCCGTTAGATAATAATCCACAGGAAAGGCTTTTAAGGAGTCATGTTGTGGGTCGTAAGACGTGGTATGGCACCCATTCTGAACAAGGGGCTGAGACAGCGGCTATTTTATTTACTCTTGTAGAAACGTGTAAACTTAATGGGGTGAATCCCAGGGAGTATTTTCCAGCCCTTGTGAAGTTGATTTTAAATCGGCAACCTGTTTTAACTCCTTTTGAGTGGAAAACCCAAAATACATAAACTTAAAAAAATCAACGAGCTCGCTATTTTCCTCCAGGCTCCTCTTAGAGCCAACTTTAACCTCCTTTTAGTTAAGAGGGGTCAAGGGTTCGTCAACCCAAATCACTCATTAGCTAACGACTTAATTAAACCTACTACGAAACTATTGGCTTCGCATTGTCGGGACTTTCGATGATGTACTGTGCAAATCAGATATCGGTTGAATCGCCAAGGGCTTAACCTTAGCGTGCGAAGAATAAAAGAAGAATTGTACCGAGTAGTAAAGGTTAAAATTAGAGACAAACACTCAAAAACCGAAGTTGTGCTTCCCGCAAAATTAAACGACGTTCAAAGATCCATCTACAAAGCACTAAAAATTACTCCCGAGATCAATAAAGCTACAATTTTGTAGTGTACCAATAAAAAATTAACTATCTGAATTTACAGACTTTATGCTCCGTGTTGTGTCGAAGTCGGGAGAAGGCTGCGGATAAAAAATCTAGCTGACTATGACTGGTTCAGATCAAATTCCAGATAGGCCTCATTTTTTTGAATGGCATTTCGGATAAGTTCTTTAATTTTTAATTTCTGGAATTTTGATAGCTTTTTTGCGCGAGTTCCAATTTTTGCTCCGTTTAATATAGCTAAAATTGAATCGGTTTGCCGGAAGTAAAATAATTCTTCTCCTTTCTCGCCTCTCCTTTGTTTAAAGCCCATAATGTTTAAAAGCGAATGAACTTTCATTTCGTCATGAAGATTGGAGTCGTCGACTGCTTTCAAAAGAATATTCGGCGGAATCTGCTCCTTTGCCATTAGAATTTTAAATAACTCTAACTTTTCTGCGTTTGTACCTGACGGCAATATATAATTCACAGAATTCACATATCCCAATTCAACCAAAGTTAGATCTAACTGAGTACGTCCTAGAAACTCAACAGTGTTCTTAGCTTTGAGCTCTTCTGAACTGACCAGTGTTGAAGGGTCGATAATAGTTTTGCCCCCATTGATCCGGTTATAAGCATATGCAGCTTGCGCGCGAAACTCATCGGGTAATCGATAATCGTTCGCCCATTGGCCTACGAAATCCAATGTTGGACCCCCAAGTGTACGGAGCATACTCTCGTAGCGAATATTCAATCGGATAAAACTCTCTACTGCGTTCAGAATAGCTAATCGCCATCGAGGTTTATGCAGTACAATTCCATCAAGTGCACTAAGTAAATCACTGTATTTAAACATTATGTCCATTGTTGGTATTATCGTCTCTGGCTGGGTCTCAATTTGATACCAGCTTAATCTCTGGATCGCAAAATTAAGATTGCTTTCAGTTGGGTCCTTCAGTTCTTGTATTTGTTGACCCAAATAGTCCATGAATTGATTTGGGGAAACTTTAATTACTTCACCAGTTAATACTGTATTACATTGCGATTGCAAAAACTTTGCATACTCGTCATTTTTCATAGCAAATGATGGAGTCGAAGCTATGAGAAACGCTGAAAATAAAAATGTAGTTCGCATAAAACCTCCGCAGAACCGTTTATTTGTAAACTTGTCTAAATCACAAGCAAGATATGCGCCAAGGCCTTGGATGACCTAAATATGACTAACCCCAGTAGACTGTGCCTTCTCTCAGTCTATAAATC
>CAZCYD010000129.1:0-2230 GCA_964502735.1 uncultured Pseudobdellovibrionaceae bacterium | reverse complement strand
TGAGATGCATTCGTAGAATTTTAGACAATTATTTTCTGGAATTGGTATAACTCAATAAATTGAGAGGCTGTCAGCTGAGCAATTAAAATTTCGGAGGTAGTTTTTTTTCATGCTTTGAATTATAGTATTATGATCCTTTCTATTTTGTAAATTCATCAGTTCGGGGTACTGAGCTTGAAATCTAACATTCATTTTTTGATTTGATGTCACTTCATTAGTTAGCTTTATATCGTTTAACCCGGTGGCTTCAATTCTGTCTAGAGGATTAATTAAACTCGCATTTGTTAAATCTGCAAGAAAATCTATTTGAAATGGGGATGAAAAAATAAACTCAGAGTAATCAACAAATATATTTTTGCAGTTTTTATTTCGTTTGAATGTGATGTTTAATTTTCCAGTGGATTTCTTATTGATCTTAAAAAATACATGTTTTGAGTCTTCCTTGTGGGCTTTAATGTCTTTTTCTAAGCTTTTTATTTCAGGGGAATGCACTTGTTTTGAGCTGGACCACATAAAAAGTGGAGATGTATAAGTTGTATTTTTTTGTGCTGACATAAATTTAAAATCTAAGATTCTTTTGGTTGAGTAGTCGCTTTCTGAAATAAGGCTTGATTTTAGGAGGTGGAATCCATCTAAAATTGAGAAAGACTTTTGCAAGTGTAATTTATTAATCTTGATATATAATGGGTGTGGTAAGGGATTAGAAATACTAATCTCAATGTTAATAGGTTTTTGTCGACTATCTCCAATTAATTTCATATGTAGATTTTTAATGGGAATAGGTTTTTCACTTGTATAGATATCGAAGGTCGGTGTCCATCCAGATAAAGTGTGATTTTCAAAAGTCATAAATCGGCAAGAAATTTTTAGCTTTTGAGTTTTTAATAAACGAAGCTTTTGAATCCATTTTTTCCAGTCAATTAAGCTCATTTCTGGGTAAGGGTGTTGGAGGGAAAAGTCCTTCATGTCTTGACAAATTAAGTGTAAGGAATTGTGTTGGGAAGATTCGGATAGACTGCGCAAGCTCAATGAAGATAGGGCCGTGGCATGAAAGCTTGGTCTTGATTTGTCTGCAAGTAACTCGATGGGGGTTCCAGCTATTGAACTAGTCAAATAATAATTGTGGGGCCAGTCTTGTGGGTTAATAAGCATAGATTTTATTTTATAACTGTGCGTAGATTGATATTGATTGGAAAAAATAATTTCAAAATTGCAAGAGATCAAAGTGTTTTCAAATTTTTTAACCAATTCTAAAGGTAGGATCTCATATATCGCGAATAGAGGTTTGGTATTTAAACTTATCACTTGGTGATACTGAATACCATTTTGTGAACAAAGACTGTCTATTTTTATGTGAGAGACTAAACTTGTATCGACCTCCAAAGAGTCGAATATTTTGAGTGGTGTGGAGTGTGTTTGTAAGTTTTTCCAATTTAGAGAGTTTTGACTTTCTAGTTGTATCACTCTTGGAGGGTTCACGCTGAAGTTGTCTTGATGGAGAATGACTTTGGATTTATTTGTAAGAGTGTTCTCTGAGTTACAGGAAATAAGTCCGAAAATTAGAATAAAAATAACTGAAAACGAGAATGTTTGCATAAGAACTCCTTTTCTTGTGCAACAAGGCAATATGCAGGCCAAAAATTTTAGGAAATCATTGGATGGATTTTATCTGCGGATTCGGGTGTTTAGTTGGGACATCGGGTGCAGACCCCCCGAAGAAAAATAGGTTCGTTATTGCTGAAAAATTGTAAGTGACCTAGAGCTGACATAAAGCTTTCAATTCTTTTATGGTCCTTGATTTCTTGGTGTCGATGACATTTCTGGCAGAAAAGTAAAAGATGGGCATGGCTTTCACACTCATGTGAACAGAAAACGTAACTGTTAACATCCACCTCATGCACAATTCCAAGATCTTTAAGCTGATTTAAATTCCTATAAACCGAAACCCGATCCACACTGTGGAGTTCCTCGCTTAAGGCTGAGATAAGACTGGCCTGGCTGAGAGGAGCTTTTGATTGACTGAGAACTAACAAGATGTTTTTGCGAAGTTGCGTTTTTTTTAAGGAGTGCCTTTGCAAAGTTTTGTCTACAAACTCGTCTGATGAAATCTGATGATTAGAATTTGTCATATTTTCCTCATTTTATTTATAAACTTAAAATTACTAATAATAATAGCAATTCCAAAAAATAATCGTCTAAAATTTTGTGAATGCGCCTCATGCTCATACAG
>CAZCYD010000128.1:0-2303 GCA_964502735.1 uncultured Pseudobdellovibrionaceae bacterium | reverse complement strand
GTAACACTCTGAACACCGGAATATGCACAATTTGAAAGAACAGCGAGACTCGAACCTGACCTCTCGAACTTAATGAAGCTGTGACTTTCATTTGAGACTTTTCTTCCTCCGCTAACCTGACCACCCTCAGGTGGTCAATTCAAAACGGAGGAAAAAGTTAATGGATAATTTTATCTTGACTAAATTTGCACTTTTGTGCATAATTAAAGGCAATAGATATGAACCCTATTGAGTATTTTGAACTCGAAGGGCGATGTCCTTTTTATGAGTGGATTAACGGATTAGATGAAAGCTCACGGGCAAGAATCGCGGCCTATATTGCCCGAGTTCGGGCTGGAGGAGCCAAAAACAACATCCGCTCGCTGGGTGAAATTAGCGAAATTAAGGTCAATGTGGGGCCGGGTTATCGCGTTTATTTCTCTATCCACCAGAGAAAGGTGATTGTGCTTCTCCTTGGTGGTGATAAGAGCACTCAACATAAGGACATCAAAACCGCAAAAAAATATTGGAGAATTTATCATGCACAGAAAAGAAGGCTTTGATGAAATGGTCAGCCGTGAACTCAGAGCTTCTAAAAAATATGCCCAAGAATTTTTTCTTGGGCTTTTAGAAGAGGACAACCTCTCTGTTCAAGAAGCCCTACAAATGGTTATCCATATTGTGGGACTTAAGGAGTATTCTGAGTTTTCAGGCATTGAGACCACACGTATTAGTAAATTTTTGCATGGAACCCGAAAACCAAAACTTGAGACCTTAGATCGCTTTTTTGCCCCCTTTGGTCTTGAGACAAAACTTATTTTGCAAAAGAAAGCGAGTTAAAAAAATGGAACGTCAAGAATCACAAGAAAATATTGTCGAATCCTCCCTTTCATCAAAAATGTTAGGGGCTCTGATTGCAATTTCATTTTGGGGAGCCCTTTACGGATTCACCCCTTCAATCATAAAAATGGCCGCACAATCACTAAAAAGGGGCATCACGAGTTATTCAAATTTTACTGAATCATTGACTAGTTCAAGTCAAGACAGTTCCACTTTTAAAAAGTAATTGTCCGCCTCTAGGCCCGTTTTTTAAAAACAGCCGCCTCTACTTTTGCTAAACGTCTCTCTAAATCTGATTTATCAGGGCCAAAAATAGATTCCTTCAAAGCTTCCCTCATTAGGGCCTGATACTTTTCGCCAGTATCTTTTGCTTTTTTGCGAAAGGCATCTACGACTTGCTGATCAACAAAAATAGTAATTCTTTCTTTACCATATTTAGGATCAAACTCATCTTCAGCCAATAAATCTTTCTTTCCAAATTGAATATCTTTTTTACGAGTGGATGTCATGCCAAGCCTCCAGTAAAATTTCTTTTTTCTCAGAAATAAATTCTAAAATCATTTTTAAATCTCGTTCTGTATAACCTCGACAGAAAAAGCACTTTAGGGAATCCAACTCAATTTTTGCTTCACCCTTGGGGCTTATCGCATGAATATGCGGTGGCTCATGGTCCTTGGAGTGAATAACAATTCTAATGTTGCGAAAAATAAAGATCGTTCCCATTTCTCATATAAACATACATCAATATGATGTATGTTGTCAAGCTTTAGAATTGTAGGCTCTAAGATCATTTACTCTAATAGATATGAAAACTATGGGAACACAAAGAGCTTTTCATCACCATTATGTACGTTAAATTCGGACCCCCAGGGGCACAAAGCCCCTAAGTCAGCCCAGAACGAGACCCTGTAGTGCCTTGGGTTGGAATTCCTATAAAAAGAATTCACATAGTGTGGTCATTTGCCGTAACAAATAACATCCCTCACACGTAACAAATTTTACCCCAAGTCTGCCAGCCTAAAGGCAATACACACAACGAAACCCGATGTTGTTGTTCGAGTTCGACGGGCCGTTATTCAAGTTCGACGTGAACACGCCCGAGTTAGTGTTATTGTTCCAGTTGCCCCCACGGATAACAGCACCCGCGAAACAAGATAAGCCTCAGACAAATCGAGAGTCTCGCCCCCTTTCTAAATCCTGCCAAGCCTGATAAGAACCCTCTACCATCGCCATATAACTGGGCCTTACCTTCTTAGTCTTTAAACGTTTTATTTTTTTATTAAATCTATTTTTATTTCGACTCAAAATTTTATAGCCATCATGATTCAATAAATACCCCAAAAAAGGCACCGGCGCATTGCCGAGAGGAACTCTCTTATTGATAGCCATTGAGAGCCTTAATTCTTGCTCTATATGGTAAACCAAGCTCTCAACAGCATCCAATACAGTCTTTTTGCTTCTCCCCACCAAAACTAAATCATCCA
>CAZCYD010000127.1:0-2310 GCA_964502735.1 uncultured Pseudobdellovibrionaceae bacterium | reverse complement strand
GCTCAAGCTCTATCAGAAAAATGGAGAGGCAAAGTGACCTCATCGCGCACTCTTCCTAATCATGTTGCGATCCTTGTTCCATCAGTAAGAAAGGCGGCTGACTTCTTAAGTCAGTTCAACTTTCAGATCGGCATGGAAGAGGTTTGGGATGGAGAAGGTACCAGGGAAATTTATATTGAGAGGGACAAGGCAAATTCGTTACTTCTCATGGAGCCCATCAAACCAGGAGAGTATAAGTAAAATAAACAAAAACCTTCATGTACAGAAGCCTTGCCTTCGCAGTTTCCAGCGGCAAACGCTGACGCAAACGATATGCTAAAAATCAATGTCACAAATGTTTTAAAAAATAGATTCATAAGTACTCCCCCTCTAGTTTAACCATCACAAGCAAGTTTTAACCAGTCACCTGAAACCCAGTGGTTGTCTACACGCTCAACCAAGTTACAGATTGGTAATATGGCAGCTCTTGCCTCCATAGTTTTTGACTGTTCAATCAATGTTCGAGCCAAAAATAGTCGCATTTCTTTCTCTAATTTATTGTCCGTGAAGACTTTTTTAAACATTTCAGTATTTGCCAACCCCGAATTAAGTATGTCACTCGCTGACAGAAAGTCTTTCTTTTCGTTCTTAATGAGTGCCTTAAAATAATAGACACGAGGGTCTTTTGGATACTTATCTTCCAATTCATTCAACTTCTTTTCTTGCTCCGCCATATTTTCGACGATCATTTTTGAAATCTCGTCTAACTCCCCCTGTGGAGCTAGTTGTACGGCTATATCAAGCTGCTTCTGATAAACTCCCTGCTTTAAAGCTGCCTGAGCCCCAGCAACGACAGTCACCAAACCGCAAGCGACAGCCAATCCCTTTGCAAACTTCATCAATCCAGGTTCGTGTGAATCCTTTGACCATGATTTATAAATAATGAAAGCAACTAAAAAGCCAACCACAGCTCCACCGATATGAGCTGCATAGTCTATATTTACGCCTTCCCTTTGCATAAAGATTGGGATAACGGCTGGTATCAACATATACATTGTACGCATTTGAATTTGAGTTTTTTCGGGTCCAAAAGGGAGTCTGTTAGAAATCATAAAGGAAGCAGCCACGAGCCCCATGATTCCACCTGAAGCCCCAACAGAAAGTGTCTCTGGAGAGTTTATCAAAAGACTTGCAAAACTCCCTCCCAAAGCACTTAGGATAAACAGAGAAAACAACCAAGCTCGTCCTAAAAACACTTCAAGTACTAAGCCTCCAAAAAAGAAAGCGATGCAGTTTAGAATTAGATGGGTATATCCGCCATGTAAAAAAGCTGCTGAAATCAATCTATAATATTCGCCTTCCTGATTAAGCCCAGAGCTCAAACCGCCAAATGCAACAAGTGTTGGACCTGTTGGAGATATAAAACTTCCGCTGGCAAAAAGCTCAGCTCCGAAAATCACAGCAAATAACCCAATAAACCCATAAGTCATTAAAGGTGTGTCAGCCTGGCTTTTAATTAGAGCTGAATCTTGAACGCTGACTGACTCATTACTTTCAACAGCTGATATTGCTTTTTGAAAAAAGAGTTTACCTGCAAAAATCCCACCCAAAGGGGCGTTGGTCCAAACTTTCTTGGTGTTAAAGTTAAGGTTAAAGGCTCGAACCATAATTTTTTGCTTACCTGGCATACACTTCAAAGACTTTAAGTGGGTGACGTTATCGTGTGAGTCGCTGGACGTTTCTACCACAAAAATGTTTGCTGGCATCTTAGTCCCTTGTACCTTGCCCGTATAATTCAAACACTCTTTACCAACTGATCTCAGCTGCTCAAGGTTCATAGATGTTTTGTTGTCACCATCAAGACTATTTTTAATACAATAGGTTATGAAAGTCATTCCGTCTGTTTTAACTAAAATTCTATCAAATTCGTTTGCTAATGGTTTTAGTTCAGGAATCGTAATGAAGGGGTAATTAAATTCTGGATCAAATCCCTTCCCATGAGCAACAATTTCTCCACCCTCTTCAAAGCAAAGGACACTAAAGTTTTTCTTTGCAATGAGCTGTTGGCACAGCCTGTCTACTTTCTCCAAGCCTTGATTTGGTTTCTCAAAATCAATTTTTATATGTTGCTCGTCCATACTTAAAAACCTCAAATTTTGTTTGTGAAATTGTATTTTTTACGGAGCACTTTGTCTATCAGATTTGAAGACCAGGACACTGTTTTAACCATTATAGGGGGCTTTGTCGCAATCCATCACGCCATTCTGCAAGAGTATGCGTCTTTTCAGGCCTGCGCCGTTCATAGCTTGTTTTCGGGGCAATGAGCTCTGG
>CAZCYD010000126.1:0-2552 GCA_964502735.1 uncultured Pseudobdellovibrionaceae bacterium | reverse complement strand
ACCTCGTCCACCAAGTGAGCTGCACTCTCTGCCATTCTTCTCGCCCCACAACTAGATTATACCAACCTAGCGACGACGAATGCACCTTTTCGAGATTGCGCCCCTAGGCTTAAGCACTTTCTGCCCACTTATAAAATGTAATGAAAACAATAAGATAAGGCAGAAATGGAAAATAAGATCAGTCAAGTGATTCTATTTTATATAAACCAAAAAAAGTGTTATATTTTAGTTACTTAGTTTGATTATGGAAATTAAGCTTGGCATTTCGATGTCTATTCTTGGTCTGAGAAGCCTGTTTGCTAATTGGATAAAATACATGAAGTTTCTTAATTTCGAGGAGTATAAAACAGACGCCACGAAAGCGTTTGATTCTCTGAGCGAGAAGCTACGATCTATTTTACCAAATGCTCAGGTTGAACACATTGGCTCTTCGGCTATCGAAGGTGCGATTTCTAAGGGTGACTTAGATATATTTGTAGGTGTGTCGAAAGACGACTTTGATGCTTCATTAGAGAAATTAGAAACTCATGGATTTGTGATTAAAGAAAGCACATTTCGGTCCCCAGAACTTTGTATGTTGGAGTGCTTTGATTTCAACATCGATGTGGGTATCCAACTTGTCGATTTGTCGTCTAGGCACACAGACTTTTTGGGGTTTAGGGATCATTTGAAAAATGATGGCTCCTTATTAAAGGAATATAACGCGCTCAAATTGAGTTGCAGAGGTAAAAGTCCCGAAAAATACCGCAACCTAAAATCTAAATTCATTTGTAAAGTTTTGGGGAAGTCGCCAGATGACAAATTCTGATCTTGTAGAGAAATTTTGGAATTTATTCAGTGAGCAGAAAGTACGGGAATACAATTTGGACGCCTTTTACTCCAGCCCCATTCCCTATCCACACTCGACTTCTTGGTATGTGAAAGATCCTACAGGCAATGAAATCGAAGTAGCAATTTGGCAGAACAACGAAGTTAAATTTTTGTAGAAAGGAGTAAGCTATGCCACAACAAATAAAATCAGAAAAACAAAGACAACTATTTGAGGCCTTGAGTGATGAAGGCTCATTAATCTTTGCAAGTGGAGCACCTGGGATCTCAGCAAACCTTGTGGGTCTCTTCAAGGTGCGTCAATACAAAGGTGGGAAAGAACGCACTTCCTCAAATTAGAAGCCTCCCTGAGAGTTGCCAAAATTTGATTTTGAAGGGTTGATTTCGGTGCGAAAAATACGGGTCAACAACCTGAAGTCTTATGAATGTCGATAGCCGAATCACTCTTTCTCGCGCCTTGTAAGGGATGCAGTCGAACGCTTGGAGCAAAGCCATCAAACTTTCATTAAAGTTTTCTTTTTAAAGCTCTCAATGGTTTTGGTGCAAAGTAGCAAGTTCTATTCTACCCATATTTATAGTATTGTATCCTTCATTCATTATCTTTCACAACACAATAACAGTATGGATATTTTCAAAATTCAAACCAAAGACCCGAGGATGAGCAGATAGGAATATACACCCATGAATGGAAGTAATAAAAATGAGGAAGCCTCAATATTAAATGGACAGGATCTCCTTGCTGATGGAGTATCAGACACATAACTAACGGTAGAGAGTGGTTCTAGCAGCGGCTAGACCCGGCATCCAATACGATCGAGATGCCGTTAAAGGGGGAATCAGATCGATGGCCCTAGACTACTCAGCAGATAAGGTTGCTTACGAAGTTGAAAAAGAGGTGAATATTTTATGGCAGAGTGCCAGTCTCGAAAACTCAAATCAAAGTCAGGTGAAGAAGTTTTAATTCGTACTGCAGTTATGCAGGATGCCGCTGCAATTCTAAACCTTTCAAAGAGTGTGATTGAAGAAGAAGTTTACCAGCTGACTTCAGTGTCAGAGTTTAAAATGACGATTGATGCAGAGGAAAGGTGGATTGAGTCTCATCTTTCAAACCCAAACCACATCCTATTAATTGCCGAAATAAACTCAAATATTGTTGGTCTATTGGATTTTTCAAATGGTCGTCGTCAGCGTATCGCTCATACCGGTGAGTTTGGAATGTCCGTTGAAAAGTCCGCTCGAGATCAGGGCATCGGCTCGTTGTTGCTACAGGTGTTGATTGAGTGGGCCACCTCACATGAGGTGATCGAAAAGTTAGGACTCACTGTTCATGCTAATAATGAAAGAGCCATTGCATTGTACAAGAAAATGGGATTTACAATTGAGGGAGTTAGAAAGCAGGACCTAAAATACAGAAATGATCAGTATGTTGATACCGTGATCATGGGGCGATTTGTTTGAATCAGCGAGTACCTCCGATGACAAATGCCAATCGCTTCCACCTGATCTAGGCTAAATTGAAGGCAAAGTTGAAGTTGGAAATAGTGTATTTTATGGGCGCTCTACTTATCAGAAAATAATTTCTCCAAAATTTATATCGTTTCTTCAAGAATTTTGTAATGAATGTGGGCAAGATGCAAAGCCCCCAGGATTGCCAGTAGGGCCTGCGACATGGTTAACTTCGGTGACTTTTACATAGGAAGACACCTCTACTACTCGTATAACTT
>CAZCYD010000125.1:0-2554 GCA_964502735.1 uncultured Pseudobdellovibrionaceae bacterium | reverse complement strand
TTCGTCGTAAGCACACATTACCTTCATCTATTATATCTCCCAGTTATCTTTTCCCATAGGTCGACAAATAAATTAAAGAAGTTATTAATTCCGTTTTTATCAGGACCAACTTCATAATACTCATTAATCTTTTGTAAGAAATCAGTTTTTAAATAAAAATACATGGCAATCTTAGAGACTAAAGTTGGATATTTAAGATTAGCATAAGCAAGTTGTGGGAAAATCATATTGTCAGCATCTTTGATGCCTCTGCGAAATATTAAGTCACCAAGAAAGAATAGGTCTAATAAAAATAAAATAAGATAAAGCGGCCACCAATTCATTCCCCTAATGAAAACAGAAAAATGAGTAGGATGACTAATATCAGGAACTCTATAATCCCTCCATGTACCATCAATGTCAGTACCTTTATGCCAATTTTGATGAAAGAAAAATCTCTTAGCTAAAGCCAACATACTTTCTAGAAGTCTTTTTTTATCTCCATTAACAGCAAAGCAAAGCTGTAGGGCTTGCCACTGATCTCTAGAAAAATTATTAGACTTACTTCCCCAGTGACTCTTATCTGATGTTCTGCGATATATACCAGGCTTATGAGTTTCAAAGTTCTTAATGGATTTCTCGTAAGTTTCAGAAGATACAAAAACTTTAAGCATTCCTAAAATAGCATAAAAATGACCCGTTCTTTGCGCGCTATCTCCTGCATCACCATCATTTTGACGAATCTCGCCATCAATCATCTGATTAAATAACTGTGCTACATATTCTCGCATATTCCTATTTAAGTATTTATGGACATAAAAAGTCACGACAAAAAAAGCCCCTTGATTTAGGAAAACCAAAGGGCTTTAGTAGCACTAAGAGAGGTATTGATTTTTATGGGTACTAAACTAATCGGAAAGCCTATCGAATGTCTTTAATTAAAATAGATTTAAGATGTAAAAGATGTAAAACAGAAATAAATGATAATACAGAATTTATTTTCTATGTTGGTTCAGGACAATTTGAGTGCTTAAAGTGTTACGAGAAAGATCCGATAATATTATTTCTTAGATCTGAATTCGACCGACTCTCATTAGTATATAAAAGAATAGTTTCTAAAATAGGAATAGGTGTATTTACTTCAGTGATTTGGTTCTTTGCTCTGATCTTAAGAATCTCAGTCTTGTTTTTTCAAACGAGACTATTTTCTAATCTAGTTATCTTCTTTTTATTTATTTGGTCCATAGTGTTTATTTATGACTTAGTAGTATAGTAAAAGTAGTTAAGAAAATTCCGGCACCGAGTCCGTTTAGAAACCACATTTTATTTTCTCTATTAACCTCTTCTTTTAACTTCTCGTTATCTATAATACAGTGCTTAAGCTCTTTCTCGCATTCTTTCCCGAAGAGAATATCAATGTGCATCTTCTTATCTATATAGTCAGGAGTTAAAAGTCCTGAGAAGGGAGCTACCTCATTTTTCTTTAAGAAAATCTGGCCTAGGTCCGCGGCCGTAGATGTAATTGGTATATTGAATGCGCTCATCAATAGTAAGATTCTGAATATCAATTTCCGCCCCCCTCTTAAGACCTCTAATTGTATCGTCTGCCTTATTCTCAATAGTCTTAGAATCTCTTTTAATTTGATTAACTGTTCTATATATAAAGACTGTGATAAAAGAAAAAAATAAAAGAATTACAATGGTAAAGGCTTCCGTGTTCATACTTAAAATCTTTCTATTCTCATCCGTTTTATTTATTTTCTTACAAAATTAAACTTGCCAGATGACTCTAATAAAAAAACCAAAGTCATAAAAATCTTTAGGACCTAACTGCATATTGCTTATTTATTTGCACATGAAGATGAGGCCCAGTTCCAGCATCATGATGAACAACTAGAGTCGGCTTTCCAGACCCTCTAGAAATTGCACCAAGATAACCATGTTTAGAGACCAAGTATTCAATGGCCTCTAAAGCTAATCCATCAGGCCATCCTCGCGTTGAAATATCAAAAGCCCTACCCTCTCTATGACTCGAAGATACACGCTTTAAAGCCTCATCCTCGAGCATTGTACTCACTGTCTCCGTACAAACTCCATAAACTCTCCTAGACCAAAGCCATACTAGAAGATCCATCAAAATCATTCCACAAACTGGATGAAGAGCAAAGAAACGATCTCGTATTGTTTCATTCTTAAAATAAGTTGAGATAGATTTATTCTCCAGCTTGAGCTCCTTCAGCTGAAGTTTCACAAATAGACTGCTTTACCGCGTCATAGTTATAGCCTAATGTTCCTGCAAGAATTGTCAGTAAAACTGTAATAACAAAAGCAATGATTTTTTCTTTACCCTTTAAATTCATATATGATTTCTCCATATATATATTTCGGAATAATTCTTAAAAAATCTTAATTTTTTAAAACCATCCTATTTATCAATACTTAGAGATCTAAACTTAGAAAAAAGAGCATTAAAATCATTTTTCAGGTCTTTTAGCTCTGCCTTTAATTCACCCATATTTAAGAGTAAAGTATTCATCTGATTTTGCATAACTGCGGTTTTTGCGGCCTCTTCTTT
>CAZCYD010000124.1:0-2554 GCA_964502735.1 uncultured Pseudobdellovibrionaceae bacterium | reverse complement strand
ACAGAGAAAAACTTACATCCTTGACGGTGGGGCCTCGCCTCCATGGGCATTCCTAAGCAGTTGCTGGACGCGATCAAAAGTAGATTGATCAATAATTGGCTCCCATACTGCCTTAACTGGAACCCTTTTATTTCCATCCTTAAAAACTTTTATGCCAATATAGGTTTTGTTTGTGAGCATTTTATGAAGATTATCGACTGTAAAATGGCCAAGGCGAGGTCTAGATCCTCCTCCTTGAATATGTTTTCTGGCGCGAAATCCATTTTCATTAAGATAGCGAGCAGCACTTGAAAGAGTTCCTTCTTTTAAAAAGGCATTAAAGGCCTCAGTTACAGTTTCTTTAGCTTCTTCATCTATTAAAAGATGACCCGCTCGATCTGGATCAACTTTATAACCCAAGATCACAGCACCACCATTATAAAGTCCACGTTCAGACCTCGCCTTGATATTAGCTGCAACTCTTTCACTGACTTGGCGTCTTTCAAATTGCGCAATATTGGCCACTGTATAAAGAACCATTTCACCAGCGGCGGTTGTGGTATCGAAATTTTCCCTGAGAGATAAAAAGCCACAGTTATTTTTTTTCATCATCTCCCAGATTTCAGAAAAATCTTTGATTGATCTTGAAATTCTTGATAACTCGCTGGCCATAACAAGATTGATTCGCCCTCCCTGAATATCAAGAAGCATCTTTTGAAGCTCTGGGCGATTGGTGTCTTTACCTGATTTGGCCCGATCAATATAAACGCCACTGACCTCGCCAAAATTTGAGTCCATGTCCTTAAGCTTTACCGCTTGAAAGAGACGCTCTTTTTGATTTTTAATGGAGCCTTCTAAATTTTTTGCTTGTTCTTCTGTTGATACGCGAATGTAAAATGCAATTTTGTATTTCATGCGATGTCCTCATTTTGTTTTGAGAAACATCCCATCATTGAAGAAGTATCTTGATCTTGAATTAACTGGCCAAATTCAAGATATAAAATTTCTGATAGTTCATCAAGTATTTGATCCATTATTTTGTCCTCAACAGTGACCGCTTTGATCACACATTCATTTCCTTCCCACGACTTTTGTCGTACACGCCTTTTATGCGTGGTCTTCATTTAAATTTCATTTGCCTCCAAAAAAGTTGTTAAATCTGCCTATAAAATTGAATAAAAACGCGAAAGTCTCAAAACCTCTGACTGAAGGGTAAAAATCGATGTTTCGCATTTGTCATTTCAATCCTTTACAAAATTTTGCCTACCACTGCGATGGTAGTTCGGTGGTAGCTCTCTTTCTTCCAAAAGCTGTATTGGCAATGACCAGGCCAGAATGAGTAAATGGCAGAGGATGAGTCATTCGCTGGATTTTTTAAAAGAATAAGATACCAAAGCTCAAACAATTTCAGTCAGATAAAGATAAAAATTTATGTAAAAATGGGGTTCGATTAAAGTCCTGAATCAAACTGAAATAATCCATTTTTGTGTCTTGCTCTTGCCACTGAAATAGTAGCGCTACTATTTTTGCTACTCTGAAATACTTTTCTTCATGAGAAAAAATAGAATACTTATCTTAATTAAAATGAATTAAATTTC
Source organism: uncultured Pseudobdellovibrionaceae bacterium (assembly GCA_964502735.1). Taxonomy (GTDB): domain Bacteria; phylum Bdellovibrionota; class Bdellovibrionia; order Bdellovibrionales; family UBA1609; genus JACKAN01. The sequence continues at coordinate 977 of CAZCYD010000124.1, read as the reverse complement.
CTCAATTGATTCTGTTTCAATTATATAAGAGAATATTACTATGGAAAATTTAGATAAACCTGAAATTGTTTTTGGCTTAGTTGCACCTATCGGAGTCGATTTGGATGTTGTCCAAGAGCAAATAACCTCTGTTATGGAGGAATTTAATTATAAAACACATGTCCATAGGATAAGTAGTTTTTTTGCTGAGAAACCATTGCAAAATATTGCTTCAAAAATTGAAAGTAAACCTAAGAGTAATTTCGATAAGATGTTACATAAAATGGAAGTCGGAAACTTGATCCGAGAGGAAACCAAGATAAATAATTTTCTTGCAGCTTATGGAATTTCAAAGATTCACTCCTTACGGAATAAATCAGGAGGGAATTTGCAGGGGAATGCACAAATTTTTCGCTCACTCAAACATCCAGATGAGGCAAAACTTTTAAAAAAAGTATATGGTGTTGGTTATTTTCAAATTGGTATCTATGCTTCAGAAAATGATCGAATTGTATATTTAATGTCAAAAAATGGATTAAAGAAATCTGAAGCAAGTGCATTAATTGAAAAAGATATTTCTGAAAACATAAAACATGGTCAGAAAACTAGAGATGCCTTCCAGCTTTCAGATTTTTTTGTGAATTTTGATTCTAAAAATCCAGAATTGTTAAAAGACGAAATTGCAAGATTCCTTGATTTAATCTTTGGTAATCCTCACATAACTCCTACACTTGATGAACAAGCGATGTATATGGCTTTCGCATATTCTTTTCGATCTGCTGACTTATCAAGACAAGTCGGAGCCTCAATTGTAAGTTCTAACAATGAAATTATAGCTCTCGGATCAAATGATGTTCCTAAATTTGGTGGAGGTACATATTGGCCAGGAGTTGATGATAGGAGAGATTATAAATTAGGTGCTGATCCAAATGAAAAGTTAAAAAATGAAATAGTCATTAAGGTAATGAAAGCCTTTAGTAAAGAAAGTGATGAAAAAA
>CAZCYD010000123.1:0-2684 GCA_964502735.1 uncultured Pseudobdellovibrionaceae bacterium | reverse complement strand
AAGAGTTCTGTATACGCAAAATGCTCTGGTGCGACGGCGAAGAAGTGCCGAAGTAAATAGACGAGCCGTATTACTACGTACCGGCTGGTTTCCCAGTTTATTCGTAAAATCTCCAATGTAATTTCTTTTTGAATGTAGAATACTAAGTCCATATTGGTGCTTTATGAGGCATTTAAGAGGGCCGTCATTTAACGGACACAACTTTATTCGTCTAATATATTGAATTTACTATTAAAACATGGGTTTTTATCATTAATATATGCAAAAAATGCATAATTATATTTAATTTTCTATGCATTATAATAGAGTGGGATTGTTATGAAAGATATTGCAAAAAAACTAAAGGAATTAAGAGTAAAAAAGAACTATCTAAGTTGATGGGGGTAAGTGTTCAGGAGTTAGTTAGGACACTATAGTACCAGCCAAGGGGACGGCTCTGCGATCAGGTTCTAGTTTTACAATTTATCTCGTTTGCGACTGTTTTTGTTATGTGTAATAAAAGTTATGTCAGCGTCAAATTTACAGACCCTAAATTAATTTAAAAGCTTTTTTACTACACCCTCAAAACCAATTCTTGTCAGTTTACCACCGACATCCTGACTTTCAAGAAGCTGCCAGTCTTTCGGGCTGGAATTCTCAATCCATTTATTCAGATTTTCTTTGAATGTCCTTGCCCAGGAACTAGAATTCTTAGTCATTAATTTCGGTAATGCCTTTTGAATTGCTAGTGATGTATTGCCAAGTTGGCTTAATACAAACCAAATGCCATAGAGATCCTTATGCTTTTTAGCCTCATTGGCACGTTTAACAAAAGTTAAACCTTTATGAAATACCCAAGCTTCTGGCTTTACTACCGTGATTATCTTTCCACTTGGCAATGATAGGGGCGTAATCTCTTGCAAACTCATTTCAATATAAGAAAGCGCTTGAGCATTTACTCCAGCATCTTTAATTACAACAACGTCTTCTTTTTTTCTTGATTTATTATCAGTTAAAAATTCTATTTCGATTTCAAAATCGTCGATTTGTTTTATATAACATTCCACAGATGGATGATTTATAGATTTTGTCTTGGGTTCGTATCCATGACTAATTAGTATTTTATAAATCTGCTCATCACCAGTCTTCACAAGTTTGCGAGGAATGAGTAAATCTATATCTGTAGTTCCCACAGCTCCTGAATTGGCTTTAGATAATAATAAATCATACAAAACCAAAGCAACACCACCTCCAACAACAATTTGCTCATTCCACTTGTTAAGGATTCTGGCCAATTCTTCAATCTGTTCTATTAATACTTTATTATCCAATTGCACGTTCGATTTCTCTCCATGAACAGATTTTTTTAAGTTCTATTTTTCTAAAAAGGGTTTCTGCCTGTTCTATACCTCGGGTCGGAAAATGGCAGAGGTCCATGACAGTTAATATGGCATAAGCATCTTTCCAAACCTGATTTTTGTCGTTTTTGATCCTATCAAGTAGTGCTGAATAATAGGGCTTTATCAAAAGTAATTCGTAACCTCGATCAAGTTCCTGTAGTTCTAATTGGGAAACTATTTTTGGCAGTAAGTCCCAATCAAGAAGATAGTACTCTTTAAGAGTTAAATTCGTACTTCTTATGTGAAAAAGATCTGAAGATGCCGAATGCAAAGCTGGCACTAGGCCATATTTTTCTAACTTTGAACCTAGTTGAATAGGGGCTGCATACCCCTTAGTCTTAGTTTTTCTAATCAGATTATATTCTTGAATCCATCCAATTAGAATCTTATCAGGATTTTTTAAAAAAAATCTTTTTCTAGTCCGAAGCCCCTTGGCAATAATCATTCCATTATACTCGAGCTGCTTTACTACTTTATGAACAAGTCCTACACTGATATCGATTTCTCGGGCGCACTCATTGATTGAAAAGCCATCACGTTTCATTTGGTCGTGTCGGGCTAACAACCAAAACAAAAGTAATGAGGATTTATTACTGTATATATCCATTTCTATATTTATGCCCCTAAGAGGTAAAATTGCTGATCTTGCCATGTTATTCATTATATAACACTATTCACTATAAATTGAATAGTTATTTCTGATGAATAATATAATTATATAAATTCTTGAGAAAGTATCAAAATACTAGTAATAACATATAGATATGAGACATTGTAATTCTAATTTAAATTTTTAGATTCCACTTTAAAAAATGTAACTAGCCCCCTATTCATATCGCTATAGATAGAGTCTTGAGATATTGGCCTTAATGGCTTTGATGCAAATGGCTTCTTGCTTGGATTGGTCGAGTGAGTGGAAGTCTTTCATGACTCTGATATAAAACATAGTTTCAACAAAAATGAAAACTATGTCTTGCTTCGATTAATACTTCCTGCATTCTATTGCGAGTTCGCGACTGGGAGATGTCAATTTAAGTGGCTGGGATGAAGCCGATAAACCCGAGGGACCTGGAGTTAGGGATGTAGAAATAACAGTAAATGACCGGCCCCCATTCACCCAGGAATGGGTGGGGAGATGATGCTCGGAGGAGCTACAAATGTGATCTTTTTGAATGTGGAATAATAAGTTCTGATTGGTGCTTTGCGGGGTGTGTTAGTGGTTTGTCTTTTAAAGGCCACGAGTCTAAATGTTTTAAGCGGCTGGCCGCAGTTTGTAGCCTTCATCGATGATTTAAGTCTTCTGGT
>CAZCYD010000122.1:0-2785 GCA_964502735.1 uncultured Pseudobdellovibrionaceae bacterium | reverse complement strand
ACAAATGATTTTGGAGAGTTGCCAGAGTCTTTAAGGTCCGAGACCGGAGGTGGTGGGGAACACAGACTCTATATCGACACTCAGGGGAACATCCGTAGCCGTGCGAACATCCGCCCTGGATTAGATGTCAGAGGAAGAGGGGGCTATATTGTTGCCCCACCAAGTGTTCACATTTCAGGAAATAGTTATCGATGGAACATAGATATATTTTCAGATGAGTTGCAACTCATAACCGCTCCTGATTGGTTGACTGATTTAGTCACGCGCAACCAACAAAGCTCGACTTCTGATTGTTCTACAACGGGTAAGATTCCATCCGGGAGTCGCAATACTAAACTAACTAGTATTGCTGGGTCTTTGAGACGTCAGGGCTTGGATGTGGATGGAATCTTTGCTGCATTGAGGGGAATAAACACGATCCAGTGTGATCCCCCTTTAGCGGAACAAGAGGTAAGGAGTATCGCTGAAAGCATCTCTAAGCACTCAAATAAACGAAGTCCGGTCGATGACCAAATCTTAGAGTGGGGTCCAATTAAAGAGTTACCAAAGTTCCTCAACCGCGCGTTATCACTTACTGAGAAAATGATCTTCCCCCCAAAAAGTGGACACGGTTTTTATGAAGCCAATGCCAATTTTTCGTACTCAACTGGACTCATGTAACCGAGAGATGAGTGGCGACGTTCCCTGTTGTACCAAGTCTCAATCCACTCGAAGATTGCTTGTTTAGCCTCTTCTCGGGTTTTAAAGTTTTTCCTATAGACCAGTTCTGTTTTTAAGCTGTGGAAAAAACTTTCCACATGAGCATTATCATAACAATTTCCCCTACGTGACATGCTAGCAATTATCCCAGCAAGTCTTAATCGTGATGCAAATGCCTCAGATGCATACTGGGAACCCTGATCTGAATGCGCTATTAACTGCCCATCTTCAACTTCCTGACGGCTCAAGGCCATCTCTAGAGCCTTTAATATTAAACTTGTTTGCATATTGTCATCACAGGAAAATCCCACCACTTTTCGAGTGAAAATATCTAAAAATATAGCCAGAAATAACCACCCCTCGTTAGTGGACACATAGGTGATATCTCCTCCCCAAACCTGATTGGGAGCCATCACTTTATCCGCATGCTCTGTCTCAAAAAGCCGTTCAGCAATGGGAAGATTATGATTGGAGTCCGTGGTTGAAATTTTAAACTTTTTAACAGCTTCAGAGGCTATCTTGTTTTCCTTCATGATTCTGGCTACTCTTTTTTTATTCACCAAAAACCCTCCCGTTCGTAATTCCTCAGTAACCCTGGGAGAACCATAGGTTTGTTTGGATTTGTCATGTATAGACTGAATATGCACCAATAGCATGGCATTCTCCTTTGCTCTCTCTGACTCTGGTCTATTCAGCCAAGAATAATATCCACTGCGACTGATTTGCAAGGTGTTGCAACCTAAATTCACTGCCACACCTTCGACAGTGTTCAAATCTTTGACCATCCGAAATTTTACTTCAGATGGTCCTGTGAGAAAAAAGCTGCAGCCCTTTTCAGAATGTGGTTAACTTTCTTTAACTCCTCAACTTCCTTCCGAAGCCGACGGTTCTCCTCTTGAAGATTAACTTTAGGTTCAGTTGACTTCTCCTCTACACCCTTAGACTTTTTGGTCCATCCATTGACACTCGACATTGGCACCCCCAGTTGTTTGGCTGCACGGCAAACCCCAATATTTCTTGCCAGCTCAGCAGCTTGTTGTTTAAACTCCTGAGTGTACGTTCGTTTCTTTGTTTTGCCCATTAATTACCCCCTTGGTAGGCAGAAATTGTTTAAATTTCGTGTCCACTAAATGGGGTAAAGATCAAAATGATCCCGAAGCCACTGCGAGAGTGGATCGTTGATACTTGTGAAAGACTTCAAGTTCCGCTCGACTATGTTGCTATGGGAGTTATAGTTGCCCTCTCATCGGTTATCGGAAGGCAAGTTGGAATAAGACCAAAGCAAAATGATAACTTTACCGTTATACCAAACCTGTGGGGAGGACTTATTGCTCCCCCAAGTACGCTAAAGTCTCCAGCAATTACACAAGCCTTGCTTCCCCTCAGTCGTCTCATTGGTGATGCGGACAAGGAGTACGAAAAAAGTGTAGCGAAAGCCGAAATTGAACAACTTGGTATTGAGGCTGACATTAAGAAGATCGAGAAGTCACTCGGTAAACTTGATCCGTTCAAAAAAGAGAGTGCTTTGATCGAACTTGGCGACTTAAAACAAAGGCTGCAAGAGATCACACCCAAACACCGACGGTATTTCACTAGTGATGCTACGATCGAAAAGTTAGCAGAAATGTTGAGGGACAGCCCCAATGGTTTGCTTGTTCACCGAGATGAGCTGACAGGTTTCCTTGCCGGTCTTGAAAAGAAAGGAAGAGAACAAGATCGATCCTTCTACCTAGAGGCGTGGAATGGTGACCAACGACATAACGTTGATCGGATTGGACGGGGTTCAATTTCAGTCCCAGCTTTATGCCTTACGGTTCTTGGAGGAATCCAGCCCTCACGTTTTCAAAAGTATATTGTCGAGACAACGGAGAATCTTGCGGGAAATGACGGTTTTGTTCAGCGATTCCAAATTCTGGTTTACCCAGAGACAAAACGCGAGTGGATCAACATTGATAGAAAGCCGAACCTGATAGCTCAGAACAAAGGTATTAAACTCTTTCAAAAACTTTCAAGTATCGATTGGATTGATCTGGGGGCGGAAATGGGGACACATGACTCGATTCCTTATTTAAGACTCCATCGTAAT
>CAZCYD010000121.1:0-2956 GCA_964502735.1 uncultured Pseudobdellovibrionaceae bacterium | reverse complement strand
GCTATGCCGCTAAGGGAGTGGTCCGCGTTTTTTACGATATTACTTACTAAGCAAATTTCAATCTCCCTATTTTCAGGATTAAGCATTCGATCAACTTGCTCTTTGTCAAACCTCAGAACGAGTGCTCCGGTACTGCCATCTACCTCAATAGAATTCCCATTTGGTCCTTGAAGAGTTGGGGGAGCTTCTCCCGGCCTCCTCCGTACTCTATGCAATGTTCTCTCAGGATTTAACCAAAGAGCGAGGTGCTCTTCATATTCACTTCCGTATTGTGCATTACACTGATCACACTCCTCATTCGAAGTGTGGTGTCTATTTCCAAACGACGCCGGAAGCGTATGTGCTTCTTTACTAAAAGAAGTTTCCCCTTCCGCTTCACCGCAAAGAGCACAGACCTTTTGGCTCGTCGGACCCACAACCACAGCAGGAGGACGATGACCATCTATTGGGCATACAATTGAATTTACCAAGTCATAGCAATCAGAAAACGACGGCGAAGTCGCAAGGTCATAATCGGGATGGTGTGGTGAAAACTCTAAAATATGGCTCATTTTTAAGGTCCTTCAAGAAATTCCAAAATTTATCCAATTAGCACTAGCGAAGACTGAGTGACAAAATGTGAAAGTCCATTAAGGCTATTAGCTGGAAAGTGATATCCCGGTTTAACCCTAGCCAATTCATAACCGCATATTTTTGTATCAACTACTAGATAGTCTACAAGCTCTGACTGCCTTGCCCTATATTGGATATGTCCGTACGAAGATTGTGGGGTTCTGTCTTTAATTGCGAAGACAACAAGCCTCCACTCTTGCTCACCGGCCCAAGAGGACTCCTTCAAAGACAATGAAAAGTTGAACATTATTTGGATGTAGGCGTGAAAAAGATTGCCTAATTTCTTACGAGCACTCTTCTCAGTCATGTTTTTATCTTGCTGATAATCTTGGATAAAAAGGTCAGTGGCTGATTTCAAATTAAGTCTAAATTTTTCTCTAGCTGTGATTTCATCGTAAATGACCTTAACTAGAAATCCATTAGCACTATTTTTAAGGTCAAAGATATTATTGAATTCAAGGGCAACGCCTTTTGAAGAGTCTCCGTATCTTTCCCAATGTAGCTTACTTTCGTGACTTTCAGTGAAGCACAAAATATACGGCCTCATTTGTGGGTTTTTAATTTCACCCTCCAAAAACGAATCCCAGTTTTCGGTAAGCTCAGTCAAAAGAGCATCAATCGCTATTTGTTTTAGAAGTAACTTGATGTCGGTCTTTGCTATATTTAATCCATGCCTCAACTCTTTATTGTCATTCATAGTTTCAAATGAGGATGCCCATAATCTTTTATCATTAGTAATAATCGAACGAGCCCCCTCGATATTTGTGTAGTGATACAATAGAAGAGGTGAGCCAGTCGTAGTCCAAAGATTTGCTGTGAAAACCGAAAAAATATCTTCTGTTTCTTGATTTATCATTTTAAGCAATCTCCCTAAACAACGCAACATACTGACCAACCTTACCCAGCAAGCTTAGGCTTTTTGGATTTTTCCGTATATCCAGTCGGAGTGTAGTAGATGTTTTCTTTATCTTTGTAGTGATTAAAGGATGTGGTGATTGAACTATGCCCTAAATACACAGAAATGTTTTCGAGTTTTTGATTGTAGTCAGGCCCCAGCATCAAATCCGTAAATCCTTTACGACCAGAATAGCAGTCAAACTTATGCCCCGCTGGACGATAAGATTTCTTTTTTACCCGCAAGTGTTTATCCATCCATTCGGGATGAGGACGACTTGCTGTCTTTGTCAGAATGTCTTCCAGTGCTTCATCTTGCTCTTTACTAAGAACAGGGATTTTTTTATAGCTCAATCGCACACCGCTTTTATTGACGGTCTTGGTCTGCTTCACAGAAATAAATTTCACGCCGTTCTCATGACCGACACGCTCATTTTCCTCTTTATTCAAAATGAATCGGTCAAGCTCCGAAGGACGAAGGCCAAATAACCAACTTGCCCGAACCCAACGGTAGTAGCTCATCTGCTCATCGTCTGACTTATCAACGATTGAATAGAGATTTTCTATTTCTTCACGGGTAATTGGTAAGGCTCTTTTTCTCACAGCCACAGTCTTTGTATTGTGAGCATCGTTTAAGGCTTCACGAAACGTAGGGCTCAATCGTTCGATAGTGTCAGCATAAACGCCTTTGTGCTTGGCGTAGCACTTTGCCCACATGTTCATAACCATTATGATGTCTGACGAATAAGAGATGGAATACTTTTGCTTACAGAAATAACTTACTATTTTTTTAATGCTCGCATTGTATTGATGAGGAAGAGCTTGGACGTGCTCTGGAATCATTTCAGTGATGACCTCAAAACATCTAACAAGTCTGTTCTGATATTTTATTTTCATTCCAGGAGAGTCGTAAATATCAGATAGAAACGCCTCCATAATTTCAGGGGGAAAATAAATCTTATCAACCGCCTTTTGCCATTCGGCTCTTTTCGCAGAAAAAATTCTGGCTCGATATTCAATTGAAGTTTCCCTGTCGAGCTTATTGATTTCACGAACTCGCTTACGAGCTTGTTCGAGCGTCATCGCTTTATCTAAACCCATCTCTGGAAAACGAGCAGAGTCTACACTTCGCTGTTTTCTCTGAGCACCAGTGTAGGTTTCAATCATCAGATACCATTGATTATCTCGACGACCTTTGCGAACGTAGTAAGAACCTGGGCTCTCCGTTGGTGCCTTTACAAGTGGTTCATTATTTTTCTTTTTGTTTTTTTTCATCGTTCTTCCTTTCGGTTGAAAGGAGAGATGAATTAAGTCCGGAACCCCGACATCCCCTAACACAAAACCCCTAACCGAAGGCCAGTAAGTATGTGAAATTATTATGGAAATCGAAAAAATTGGCTCAGGTGGAGGGATTTGAACCCCCGACAGGGTGATTAACAGTCACCTGCTC
>CAZCYD010000120.1:0-3043 GCA_964502735.1 uncultured Pseudobdellovibrionaceae bacterium | reverse complement strand
TTAAAATCGTTGCTGATTCAAAGCTTACCTGGTGTTGGGATCATGACCCATCGAAATTTTCACCTTAGGCGATGTCTCCATTGACTCATATTCATCGCACCCAAATGTGACTTTACTCGGCGCTCCTTGGTGTCATTTAATTCGATTCAATTCGGGCGGCACAGAGCCGTATTTTGTCCTGTTGTTGACCTTAAATTGCAAAAAATTAAGGCCATTGGGATGTGTGTCTCAATTTTAGGTTTAAATATGGCATGAATTGTGCTCGCTCATAAGAGCTATGTAGGTGACTCTTAGTTTTTATGGGCGTTAAAAACTATTATATTAATTCACGAGAGATTCTTCCATGAAAAAAACGATTCAGATAATTAAGTTCACAGTCATTTTAATATCGGCGACAATTCTGACTCAAAAACTTATTTGGGCGAGTTCTTCTGAGGATAGTCAAAAGGGTTGGTGTAACTTTATCCTTTCGCAAAAGCCCTCTCTTAAAAGTCATTTTGAATCTGTGTCTTCCAGAGAACTGATTCAGGCACTTACTTGTAGTACGCGAGGATTGCCAGGTGCATGCGGTCAGTACACCTCATTAGCTGCGCTTGTAGGGATTCTTAATGCTCGTGAAGTTACAGCTAGCCAGCAGAATCTTGCCACCCAAAACATATCAAATATTAAAAATCTTGTAGAACATATTGCGAGATTGACAAGGCGGATGCCCAGACTTTCAGAGGATTCACTTGGACTAAACACTGTACAGTTTGTATCTCTTCTTAGGCATTTGATGCGTGAATATAGTTTACTCGATTTAATCACATTTGATTATCAGGTCGAACAGGAGTTTGAGTCTAGTATAGTGGGTGAAGAAATTTACTCACTGGGAGGGGTTGTTCAGCATCAAAATCGAAGCTCATTGCACCAAATGTTGGTTTATCATACTGAAGGTGAAAAAATCTATACAGTTGAACCAAATTCTGGAAGACATGTTGTTTTTAGGCTGAAATCATTGTCATCATCAGGTGGAACCCAGCAAGTATTAATACCAGAAGAAGACATTGGATTTGATTCGTTTCAACCAATATTGGCAATAAGGATGAGATTCAGAGACCCTAACAAGAAGGATATAAATAAAATAAATCTAACTGATTCAGAGAGTCTTCGGTATCTAGAACACTGGGAGTCTCAAATTGTTGAGTATAAAAGACTTCAGGACCATTTTTTACAAAGTGATGAACATTTAACGCGATTTTTGGATCAGATGTCTCATGAAGAACGCATAATGTGGGTGATGCAATTGACTACGATTGTGGAAGTAGCTAATAGTTATAAAGTAGAGATGAATAGGATCTTTAATGAAGATAGTTCTCAATCAGAAATTACTGAGAGGGATATTAAGTTTGCAGAGTTGAGATGGCGAATAGAATCGTTCTTAGTTATGTATGAACAAAGAGTTCCGCTTTTAAAAAGAGCACGCATCATAGGATCTAGTGAATGAATTCCTCAGAGCGGGGTGTACCCCATTCGGTGTCGAATTTTGGAGTGAAGTACAAAAAATCTACGCGTAGTTCAATTAAAAAATACTTGTGATGAATATGACTTCGATCATATATCATATGATATATGAGGCTTGCCTTCTATCTCTGTGTTTGTCATGATTTGTGTTATGACCAAAGAGTTTGTAAGTAGCCACAAGTCATCAGAAGATATTTACAGTCCACCTGGCAGTTTGCTTATGTGGCTGATTATTTTTGTAGAAGTGCTGACGTTTAGCATGTTGGTTGGTTTGGCTTCTCGATTTCGATATTTAGAACCACAAGCCTTCCAAGAAGCATCAATCCATCTTAAGCCTTTCGATGGATTGGTGATGACTTTGTCACTTCTGCTCAGTGGTTTTCTTGCTGCAGAAGTTGTTCGGTTTTTCTTTCAGGGTAACAGTCGTAAGTCCTTGTACTATTTGGGGTTCTCGATTCTATCTGGATGCAGTTTTGTGGTCCTCAAGTTTCAAGACTTTTCCCATAAAGTCCAATTGAAGCTCACTATAGAAGTCAGTGATTTTTGGCAGTACTATTGGATGCTGATGGCTTTCCATCTGATGCATGTACTTGTCGGTTTGATTATTCTTATTTGGCTTTTCTTGGGAATATATCGAAACAAAATCGAAGATGCTGAATTTTCAGTTCGGGGTGGCATCCTTTTTTGGCATATGTGTGATTTGATTTGGCTGATTATTTTTCCTCTTTTTTACTTTGGAGGAAGCGCCGGATGAATCGCATCATTTTTGCTTTGCTATTAGCGCTTTCTTTTCTAAGTTTTGTTTTTCAAAGTTATAAATTAGTTATGGCTTTTGCCTTGATAAAGGTTTTACTTTTGCTCTTTTTCTATATGGAGCTTCGCCACGCTCATTGGGCTTGGAAAATCATAATGACAGGACTTCTTCTTGTAACCTTTGGTGGAGTTTTTCTACACTAAGAATGAATTTAGTTGATTCGAGACTCTGCCTGACTAGAAGAGACCATTGAGCAGAAACCGATTTGGAGGAGGTCAGCAGTAGTTATTTTTAAGTCATTGGAAAATATTAATGCCTTTCACGCAAAGGTTTTAAATATCAGCGACGTTTTGACTTAGACCAAGTCGCCAATTTAACTATAAAAGCTCAATGGCCGTCTCAATGGCACTCGTATGGTCTGATCTTTACCCCATTAAGTTTACACGTTTCTACAAGAGTAAATAAAATAGCCGCTGTCTCAGCCCCTTGTTCAGAATGGGTGCCATACCACGTCTTACGACCCACAACATGACTCCTTAAAAGCCTTTCCTGTGGATTATTATCTAACGGGATCTCAGGGTCTCCTAAACACAGAGTTAAACCCTCATAGTTGTTTAAAAAGTAATTTAAAGCCTGATCGTACTTATTTGGTCTTCCCCAAAAGTACTGGACAAATTTTAGTGAACGATTTACCCCCAATAGGAGGAGAGAATCGTGGAAAAGAGGAAAGATTCAAAAAAGTCTTACAGTACAGAGTTTAAACAAGAAGCTATGGCACGTTGTAAG
>CAZCYD010000119.1:0-3048 GCA_964502735.1 uncultured Pseudobdellovibrionaceae bacterium | reverse complement strand
GAAAATGGGAATAACCGAGCTATGCTCGCAGTAAACCTTTGTATTTTATTTTTTTAAAAGAAGGTGTATATTGAGTTCAGCTAAGCAGGTTTAAAACAATAACCCGTGACTGGTTGAAGAGCGGTTCTTTTAATGCAAGCATAAATATGCCCCATCAGTGCTACCAACACTATGAGGCGTGATGAACATTGAACTTTAGAGAGTATGTCCATGAGTCTATTTTATGGCGGTAATCCGTCCACATCAAGCGATTTCACTAAATATTCATGGTCTCTGCATGCCGATGGTATGAAGAGCGAACAATTGCGTCTGAAGCAAAATAAGGCGCTTGTCGCGTGCGCTAGTAGTAGCTTGCCGCCCGCCCGCCGCGCACGCGATGGCGCGCCCCTTGGTATAATGATGAAATCTCATGCCAAGCACGTCCTGCAAGGGTTTCAGAGCACCCATGATTATGATCTACAGGATCAGTCTGGAAAATTATTGCCTAAAGAGCGTGTGGCTAATTGTCTAAAAAGACGTATTTCTAAAGTCCTGCCTAGATTTGTTAAATATAATGAAGTTCGTAAGAAGGCTCATTGGGCTAATGTGCAGCGTTGTGGCTCTATTTGGACTTGTCCTGTTTGTGCTAAGCAAATTACCGAAAAACGTCGTGAAGAGCTTAAAAAGGGCTGTGACGAATGGAAAAAGCAAGGGGGTGAGGTTTTTCTCCTTACTCTGACAAATAGCCATTCTTCTAGTCATCGTTTATCTGATCTCATTTCTGGTCAGAAAAAAGCCATTAAGCGTTTTTTTGAAGGTCGTAAGGGTGTTGAACTGCTTAGGCTATTAGGTAGAAAACATCAGATTCGTTCATTTGAGGTTACTTACGGTAAAAATGGTTGGCATCCTCATTTTCATATTTTGTTATTTTTAGACGGTTCTTTTGATCGTTCTTTTAATATTCGTGATGAATTATCTAAATTTTGGATTAGCTGTTGTGTTAAATCTGGATTGCCTGCTCCAAGTATGGAACACGGATTAGATTTAAGAGATGGTAAATATGCCGACAAATATGTCAGTAAGTGGGGCATTGAGCATGAGCTTACCAAGGGTCATGTAAAAAAAGGTCGTGCAGGTGGATTTACACCTTTTGATTTATTGAGATTTTCAGTACATGAAGAGGATGTAATTATTTATGAGAAATCTCCAAGTAAACTTTTTCAGGAATTTGCCATAAGTTTTAAGGGTGCACGTCAGTTAGTGTGGTCTCGAGGTTTAAAAGCATTTCTAGGTATTGAGGAAAAGTCTGACGAAGAGCTGGCAGAGGAAACAGAGCTTAACGCCATTGATCTGCGAACAGTTGAAGACTTAACTTTTAGCCTGTTGTGTAAGTACCAAAAGCGCCATGAATTTTTAAAGACACTCGAACATGATTATGAAAATGGTTGTTTTGGCTCTGGCCAGACAGAAAAGTTGATAGAGGATCTCGTTGAACGTGAAATTAAATTTATGGAGGCTAATTTCGCATTCGGTTCTACTTAAAAGGAAGCTTATATCTTGATATGAGATTCGGTAGTTGAAGAACTAATTTGTAAAGGAAAAATAGTGGAATTAGCTGATTGAAACAGCAAGGCTCACAAAGATTATGAGGCAGCAAGGCTCACGAAAGCGGGCAGCACTTTTCCCAGCATTATTCTGAGGGAGTGCAGGGATTTGAAAAAGCGTAAAAGATGATTCGAAGCCGTCTTCGATGTACCTGAACAAACCAAAACAAAGTTTAAAAAACTTATGGTTAAGTTCAGCAACGAGGTTGTGGAGTGAGTTGTTTCCTGTTGATTAAACCTGTTGGTAAGTCAACGTATAACATCAATTCGTTATGCGGACTTATCAATAGTGTTTATCAACAGATTAGAAACAACGTTCCGAAGGACAATCCACATCCTCGGCTGAACTGCTTTTAAACAAAGGGTTGGTGTGATGGTCACAGGTGAGAATCTCAGCTTTGAGAAACCAAGAAAACGAAGAATAATGCTGGGAAAAGTGCTGCCCGCTTTGGGGAAACCTGAAGAAATAATTTTTGGGAAACCTGTTGATTGAGGCTAATGGAGCGGAAAGACAGTCAAATTAGTTCGGCAACGGTAAGGCACTGTATTTTGCAAGACGAGCATCTTGTTTTATGTGGAACTGAGTTGGGTTTTAGTCCATTGAGGTTCTTATGATTACGATTACTTTAGGTAAAAATTCTGTTCCAGGCGGTGTAGAAAACCTGGACGAATATTTGGAAAAATTTAGAGCTGATTTTAAGGCTGAATTTGGTTATCCGGTTATGTATACCAACGATGACAAAATTAATGGCATTAAGGTTGGTTTCCGGTTTGAAGGTATGAAAGGTGTACCTTTGATGATTGCTGATAAGGTTCTTAAAAAAATCAGATTGGCATTTAACGTGCAATAGCACAAAGACGTCAGGTGTAAGAGCGGCAACTCAAACACCTGACTAATCACAATGATCTGACAAGGAGATCAATATGACTGCTGCAAATACTACTGTTTTGGCACTTTTAGGCAAACAAGTTTCTTTTGAATATTCAAAACATATTCAACTGACTGATCAAACTTCAGTTACTTTTTCTAAGAAGTCTTTAGGAATTGTTACCGCTGTCGTTATTAGCCTAGATTCTGAGCCTGAATTTTCTATTGATGAGGGTGATTTTTTTAAGATGTCCAAGGTGACAGATTTCAAAGTCGTTGAATGATTTAAATGCTCTCTCCGGAGAGCATTTTTTATGGAAATTTTGGACTAAAGATTACTGTTATAATCTTTAGTACCTTTTCAATAAAAATCACCCTTTGTTTTTGCTGAAGTAGTTTTATAAAAAACTGGAATTTTTTATAAAACCTTCAGCTCTGTACCTAACCAATAAATAAAAGTTCCAGAGGGGATGCCTATCCCCGAACTGATGCAATAAAAATCTTGAAACTTCCCTCTCTGATTACAAGCTCCCATTGGATGAGAAAATGGGAATAACCGAGCTATGCTCGCAGTAAACCTTTGTATTTTATTTTTTT
>CAZCYD010000118.1:0-3368 GCA_964502735.1 uncultured Pseudobdellovibrionaceae bacterium | reverse complement strand
TATTTAATATTATTAAATAATTTTATTTTTCTGCGCATTCACAGCTTGACTCTCAATGGAGCTAACCCATCTTGTGTGGGTAACAAGGAGGAACTCTATGAGATACCTAAATCCGTTTCAAAATCGTCAGGATTTATTTGGCGACTTTGACAAGTTGGTTGATAGTTTTTTTAGCAACAATGAAAAAAAGTGGGAAAATTTTTCAGTCTTTAATCCAAAGGTCGATATCAAAGAGACTGCTGATTATTTTTTAATAAGTGCAGACTTGCCTGGAATGGGAGAAAAAGACGTAAAAGTTGAAGTTGACGATGGTGTGCTAACAATTAGCGGAGAACGTCGATTTGAACACAAAGAGGAAAAAGACGGGCGCATTAATCGCTTGGAAAGGTCTTACGGAAAATTCTCAAGATCATTCACTCTTCCAGATAAAGTTGATTTTGAGAACATAGACGCTCGAACTGAGCATGGAGTGTTAGAAATCCTTATTCCCCGAGTAAAGGATCAGGCTAAAAAGTCGTTAAAAATTGAAGCCAAGCCTGGAGGCCTATTTTCCAAAGATGTCGAAAAGTCTGGAAAGGTGAATTGATCTCTTAAATAGAACTCACAACTGTAGATGTTTCTATTCAGATATTTGTTGTCATTTGGCGGCTGCCGACTTCCCCCCCCTGAGGTCGGCGGCACCTACAAGTTCTCGTCTCGTTATTGACTCTTTTTTTAAGTTTAAAAAGTTAAGTAGATATTTAATTTTAGGAAATTAGGCCTGGGAAATTAAGCGTAGAAAATTATACTGAGAATTAACAATACGGTGGCTTGATTGGCAAAAAAAATGACCTTTTCTAAGTTTCCAGATTGTTCGGTGGAAGCGGCGTAATAATCAGCAATAAAATACTCCTCAAAATAACTGACTATAAACTGAGATAAACTTACAAATAGAAAGCTGAGAAGAGCCAAAATACTAAAGCTTTCAAATTGAGAGAGACCCGCAATAAGCCCCCATTTCGTATATAAAAAACCACCCATTACTAATGGCAAAGCCAGAAATTTAAAAATAGTTAATGGCCAAATTTTAAAACGACGAAGTGTCCTCTTCCAACTGGCCTTCACACGTTTTGCAGAGGCTAGATAGACCTGACCCTTATCTTGACGAGTCAGATCGGGCCTAACGCTAATAATCTTTTCAAAGATGAGATGACTATTATCTAGAACAGAAGAAAAAACAAATTTTTCCCCAGATCTTAGTCGCACACCAAATCCACCCATTAACGTTGGCGGTAAAAAGGTTTGATAGATTTGATCAATATTACCAAAATGAATTTCCTTTAACTTATTTTTAAACCTGTAAAGAATTTTACCCTCTCCCACTACATAACTAGAAAATATTCGTGGGCGTATTACAAAAATTAACCTATACAAAACAGAAAAGGGAACTGTGAGGCTCAGTACTGAAGAAATTAAAACTCTAAACAAGCCGACTTCTCCGTATCTATTAAGACTAATTCGAATTACCATTAAGCAAATAAGGACTGTGACTACCGTTATAGTCCAGTATATCTTTTTAAGAATGGGGTTATATTGAAAAACTTCCTGAGACACACACTTAGACTATTACAACTTTATTTAAACAGACAACTAAATTAAGATCTTGCATCGAACTCGTATCACTACTAAGGTTCAGATAAGAATTATTGTGTACTCACCGGTAAATTAAATTTGTTAAAATGATTTATTTATTTGTTAAAATTAACTGGTTAGTTGCTGACCAGAGAACTTACAGAGTTTTAGCGCAGGAGAAAATGTCTAAAACAATTCTAATTGTAGATGATGAAGAAGACCTAAGGGAATTGTTTTCCCAGGTTGTCAAATTCACAGGAGCACAAACCCAAACGGCCTCTGGAGGACATCAAGCCCTAGATCTTGCTAGAAACCATAAATTTGATGCCGTCCTCACAGACATAAGAATGCCAAAAGGTGATGGAGCTGAGCTATTAAAAACTCTGAAATCTGAATTCCCCCATCTCCCTGTGTACATTATGTCGGGCTACAACGACTACAAAGAAGAAGAACTTATTAGATTAGGGGCCGAAAAAGTTTACGCCAAACCCTTTAATTACGAAGACTTCATTTCTGACCTAAGATCTAAACTGAATTACTAATACCAATTCCAAAAAATAATCGTCTAAATTTTTGTGAATGCACCTCACGCGCAGTTCCGCAGCCTCAAGGCTGCGGCTGTATGAGCATGAGGTGCATTCACAAAAATTTAGACGATTATTTTTTGGAATTGGTATTAGGAAAAAAGATATCTACTTATCTGTTTCTATCAGAAACCAGAACTGCTGTTAAGAGGACACTTAAAATTCCCGTCAAGGCCATAACTGCATTATAAGTTTCTTGGTCAAATGTAACCTTTTTATCGGGAACATAAATGATATCACCACTCTTTAGGAGAGCCTGACTATCAGATTTCATTAATTGAGAAAGTTCTATTTTTTTTTGACCACTCACAGAATTAGACACCATCATGGACTCTACATCTGCATTTTTACCCGGGCCACCAGAAATGCTGAGTAAAGTGAGCAGACTCGTATTTTCAGGAATATGATACAGTCCCGGCTTATTGACATTGCCGATAAGTTTGACCGGCACTAAAATATCTACGTTATTCTGGTTATAAAAGAACTCTGAAAGTCTAGTTCTATAAGCTTCATCGGTCAAATTAAATTGTGCATACGAAAATGACATTGAATAAGTCTGACTAAAAAAGAAAATGAAAGTCATAGTTAATTTTTTAATATTTATCATGCCGCCTCCTCTTTGGATCTCTTTGGAACTGCATAATAGTAGGATTGTGGTTTGACCTCAAAAACTTCTGTGTAACGGTTGAGTACTGAATAGACTGTATTGTGTCCCAATGTTCTAAGGATATCGTATATATTATGAGCCTCAACCATTGAGGTTCTGCCCGACTCAATGACAATAATGGGCTTATCTACAATTTCATACACTAACAAAGCATCAGCTCCTGCGTAAAAGGCTGGAGTATCTATAAATATAAAATCATATTCATTTCTCAGTTCATCACAAATTTGCTTGAGCTTCCCACTTGAAAGTATATCTACCTGATCACCCTCTCTATGGTAACCAACAGGTAGTACATCTAAATTTGAGTAGGCGCTATTAATTATAACTTCTCTGTACCCAACCTCTCCCTTACAATATTGAATCAGCCCCTGACCTGTTAAATCAGATAAAGCCTTTGACAGTGAGGATATTCGTTCATCAGAGTCAATTAATAAAACTTTTTTACCTACAGTGACCTGAGCCCCGAAGCGGTGCCACCACAAAGTTAAGTCTCACCCCGTCAAAGA
>CAZCYD010000117.1:0-3375 GCA_964502735.1 uncultured Pseudobdellovibrionaceae bacterium | reverse complement strand
AGACAAGTGATAATTGGCTAATAACGAAAATAGGTGCATTATTTTACTTATACTCCATTCCTGTTTCTCCACTCTTGCCATCAGGTCGTTCAGTGCTGGCCGACGTTCCTTGGCTCCTGAAATTCCGTGGTCGATGAATAGCTCATAGTTCTGGAGGCCCTGTCTTGAGCAATAGTCGAGGAGTGCGAATTTTTGGCTTTCAATATTTTGGTCTGAGGTTGATACGCGAAGATACAAAAATACCTTGGGTTGCTCTTGGCCGAGCAGCACTTGATTTTCGTTCATAGTTTGACCCTTCTTGAAAAGACGGAGCGAAGTTTGCCTTCGCCCCTGAGGCGCCGATGATTTGTCTAAGGTCCGACAAGAACTTGATTGAGCTGCTTGAGGCTAACGATCCCCTGCTTGTGGGCTTTGGCCGCTTCGTTTCGCATGGTTCGCGTGAGGTCGATTAGCCCGCTCGTGAGGCCGACCACTATCGCAAATTGCAGGAGCCCTAAAACGATTCGAGTCATTAGATTCATAAGAACCTCCGTTAAGTGTGAGGCTCTTTGTGGCAAGAAAAAATGGATGGTGACGCTATACTCTATTTGAAAAGTTCAAACCTGAATTATCAACTTTATAAAATCGTGAATCCTAAAAATATGGAATACACCCACGAATTGCGCACAAAAGGGAAAGTGGGATCTTCCGATTATTTCATTACAGTTCGACTAAATTATTTGTCTCCTAAAGCCCTTGCAAAGAGAGAGGCGGACCGCAAAAAGAAAGAGCAAGAAAAAAAAAATTAATGATGCCGACAAGAAGATCGTTTCTTGAGATTTCAGCGCGATAGAGCCAATTAAAATTATTATTAATTTAAGTTTTTTAATAGAAGGAGCTAAAATCCAGCTCCTTTTCTCTTTTAAGTGGATCTCGACCTAGGTCTAGGTGTATTCTCTACGTCTTCATTTTTGTATTCTGATGGATTGATTTCACGTATTCTTCTAACGATGATGAGTTCAACACACATCAAGGAGTGGAATAATGAAAACAATTTCCAAATTAATTTTTATTTTAAGTTTATTTGCAGCGACAGCCCAGGCAGGGTCCCTGTCATCTACAGTTGAACTTAAGTACAAACAAGCATTTCAAGTGCTACAAAAGAAACTAAAAGAGCAAAAAGCAACAGACTCTCTGTTAAATACAAAAGGACCACAAGTAATAAAACTTACTGATTCGAATTTTAGTGATGATGATAACATAGGAAATGACGTAGTTAGAGTTGAACCCATTCGTTTTAATAAAGGGAAGTTTAAACTCACAAGGTCTTATACAGATATTAATGATAATTATGTGTATAAAGAAGAGCTTATATGCGATGGCGTTTTTGCCGTGCCCGTTTACGATGTAAGAAACGAAAAAGACTATTACTTTGATTTTTCGCAAACCGTAAACTGTTTTGGTCTATTAGACGGGAATTTTGCTAATTTTCAGTTGGGAGGGATCATTACTCTTGCTAAGGGTGAGCATCCTCTGGACAGTTCAGTTAAAGATGCTGAATTGAAGGCTTTTAGTGCACACATGTCTGCCAATTTGTTAGATAGCCCCATCAACCCCCCAGAACATCAAGATTCCTCATTTTGGAGATTTAATTCCTTCGCTACGAAAGAATTGGCACTAAATCATGCTTTACTAACTTTAGATAGAGGTTTGAAAATTAAGCTTTGTTCAGAGCCACCTTCTCCTCCTATTGAACCAGTAGAGCCACTCCGTCCCACAAGCTCAAAAGACGATAGTAACGAAGAGCCCACGACTTGCATAAGCAACAAGGATTTTGTGACATTAACTGTTGAACTTGTGGATTAAGAAATATATGAAAATATTTTTCACAATTTTAATCCTTTTAAGCATTAGGTCCCACGCCATTTCACAGGTGGGGCCTAAATCCATTGGCGATGAGGATCAAAACTTTGAGCTTCTCCTGCCGTTAAACTTTCCTGATATTCATCAGTTGAATGATACAGATTTAAAAGTGCGCGAACGTGTTTTTGGCTTTAATGCTCAAGTTGATGCCACTTACTTTTTTCTTCCTGCTAATAAAATTATTGATTCTCAATTCGCCGATACACAAAAATTCATTAATTATATGGAAATGAACGGTTGGACAGAGATCCCTACTGATGATTGCCGATTGAGTTTTATAATAATGAATGGCAACACAATTAAGGCTGTTAGCTATTGGTCTTTAAATGAGGGACTGGCTATTATTAGCCCTAAAGAGAGAATTGCAAAAAAGCACATCTTAAAAATGATCGCTAACATGAAAATTCGCGAGGATCTATGCCCTTGGAAGTAAATTCGCAAATTTCATCTGCAGTTCCTTTGGATTATCCAGAAATTGAATATTACAATTGCTATCGAAAATTTTTATTTGATTTCTATCAATATAAAAAATCAATTAATCCCAGTTTTTCTTTCCGACTTTTTTCAAAAATTTCAAAAATAAAAAGTCCTAACTATCTACAATTAGTAATGCAAGGGCGTCGCAATATGACCCTACAAACAGCTCACCATGTTGCGACGGGTATGAAGCTAAGCTCCTATGAAAAGAAGTATTTTATTTCCCTTGTAGCAAAAAGCCTCGCGACAAGTGATTCTGATATTGTTCAAGCACAAAAGGATCTCTTAATTGCTGCAAAAAAGCTTTGCGAAAAAAAGGTCCCTCTCGCACAAAAGGAAATTTTGCTGAAGTGGCATTTTCTTATCGTAAGAGAATTAGTCACTCTTAAAAATTTTAAATTTGATGGCGTTTGGGTTTCTCAAACATTGCGAGGCTATATCTCTGCCGAGGAAGCCAATCACGCCTTACACCTATTAAGAACAGGCGGGTTTATTAAATTTAAAAATGGAAAGTGGGTACAGGAAGACCCGGTCTTAACTACAGGGGAGTCTTTTAATGAAGAGGTTATTGTAAACCATCACGCTGAAGTCTTAGGCCTCTGGTCACAGAAGCTTTTTGAATTTAAAGATACTGAACGAGAATTGGGACTACTTAATATTCCTATTTCTTCGAAGAAAATTCCACAGCTGCAGGAAAAAATAAGAGATTTTCAAAGTGAAATCATTGGTTGGTTAAAAGATGAAGAAAATCCAGACCGTATCGTACAACTGGGTGTTTATATGATTCCCATTTCCCAATGAAAAATCTCTTTTTAGTGTCAAAAAGCCCAGATTGAGTCCACTGAAATACAATTCTGACATTATCGAAATAATGAACGCGGGAAAGCCACCCTTTGTAAGTTCAGGTAACACCCGTATTTAATCCACAAAAGTGAGTACTTTGAGTATAAGTAAAATAATGCACCTATTTTCGTTATTAGCCAATTATCACTTGTC
>CAZCYD010000116.1:0-3425 GCA_964502735.1 uncultured Pseudobdellovibrionaceae bacterium | reverse complement strand
AGACAAGTGATAAGTGGCTAATAACGAAAATAGGTGCATTATTTTACTTATACTCAAAGCTGGTGCCGTCACCCTCATCCAGAGATTTGGCGGGAGCCTCAACTTAAACGTACACTTTCACCAACTCTTCATCGATGGGTGCTACGAGCTGGGGCCACAGGGCGAACCCATACAGTTCATACCCACTGAACCGCCACAAATACCAGAACTGGAGCTGGTGCTAAAGCAAATCATCACGCGACTCACCCGGTATCTGGTGAGGCAAAAAATCATCATCAAAGATAACGACTCGGAGTTCCAGTTGGAGATCCCAACTGAAGACACCTTCTCGCGCCTTCAGGCAAGTTCCGTGACCTACAGGTTCGCAACCGGCCCCTCGAAGGGTAAAAAAGCGATGACCCTCAAGTCGGCGCCCGACAGCGACCATCAGGCCCAACACGGTCTTGTTGCAAAAAACTCAGGATTCTCGCTGCACACTGGAGTGGCCACCAAAGCCAATGAGCGCGACAAGCTTGAGCGCATCTGTCGGTACATCGCAAGGCCGGCCGTCGCAGAGTCTCGCCTGTCAATCAATGACAAGGGCGAGGTCGTCTACAAGTTCAAGAAAGCATGGAGTGATGGCACAACCGCGATCAAGCTCACTCCCATGGAGATGATGGAACGACTAGCAGCCCTTGTGCCACGCCCCCGTGTGCACCTAACAAGATATCACGGGGTATTGGGCCCTCATTACAAGTACCGAAAGCAAATAGTGCCGAAGAAAAAAACAGAACTCACTCTCGCGCCCTCAAACGTTGATGCGGACTCCGACAAGCCCAAAACATGTGAACGGCGCATATCATGGGCAAGACTCCTTAAGCGCGTGTTCGACATCGACGTCACGGTCTGCCCGAAGTGCCGCGGCAACATGAAAATAATCTCTGCCATCGAAGACCCCGCGGTGATCAAAAAAATCCTGACTCACTTCGAGTTACCCACCACAGCGCCACGCCTTGCCCCAGCTCGCGGACCACCAGCACCAGATCAAGGCGACATATTCACGCAAGAATTTTTCGAAAATTAACCCCGTCGATATTCAAAAGCACAGTCGGCCTCGGCGGAGCTCTGTCCACAAGAGTCGATTAACGCCAAAAACTAGCGCCAAAATCAAAAAATCGCGGCCAAAACCAACGCGAAAACCCAAATTTCGTTGATCAAATCTAAAAACCATGCGGAAATCGATTAAACGGGCGCACACAATACCCAGTGGCAGGATCAAATATGGGCTTTAAAACACTATCCCCAGGATCAAATATGGGCTTTAAAACACTTATCCCCTCACCAAGGTAAAATGTGCAATGGAAGAACACCAATGGAAACTTTTGTTGACGGAAAGAAAATTTGGAAGGAAAAGGTTATTCGTCAAGACTTGAACTGACAGACAATTTTTTAAGCAATCAAAACCGGAACTGTCAGATCAAATCGTGGTTAGTACATGTAATTTGAGATCTAATCATTTTTATACGTCATTCTACAAAACCCAACATCAAATTAGGGGCCATCCTATTTTTTATCTAACAAGTCATTACATTCTCTTTTCATTGATTGAAACAAAATTAAATGCTTGGCACTTTGGCTGTGAGGCTCAGAGAACGTGTATTTGGACAAGGCTTCGAAGACTTCTTGATTTCCTTTTTCAATCATCATCTTAATTAGATCAGTCATGCTTTGAGTATGTTGTTGGGAAAAATAGGCGCCGGCCAAACGGATTAACACTGATTGGTCTCCCTTTTCAATTGTTAACTTAATTAAATCCTTAATATCTTCAGACGTTGATTGAGAAAAAGTATTTTCAATTAAATGATTTATTGCAACACTATCCCCTCTCTCAATCAGCACAGCAAGTACCTCTTTTATTTCTTGTGAGAGTGGTAACTTAAAACTCTGGAGCCCCAATCCTCTTAATAAGACATTGTCTGCTTTGAGGGCTAAATTCAATAGGTCTTCTTCGCTAATATTGTGAAAATTGTATTCTAACAATCTTTTCATGACCTTTTGATTTCCTTTTTCAATTAATAACTTAATTAAGTGAGAACTTTCACCCAACTCGCTTGCACCAGCTAGCTCCATTTGTAAAAAAATTGAATTTCTCAAAAACAATTCCCAATCTTTGACCAGTTCCCTCTCAATTATCCATTTTTTAAGTATACTAAGGTATTCTTCTACGTTTTCATCCTTTTTTATTCTTAGGATAGCACCGAGTCTCTTAAGTTCATTGGTCGTAATACTCAATAGGTCTGTCAAAGTTTTGGGAAGATTTTTTTCTTCTAAATTTAACCAAGAGAACTCAGATAAAAAATAAGGTTCAAAGACTTTCTGGGGATTCGGCCGAGTAGAAACACTTGTGTCATTCGGTTTTTTTAGTTTATAGTCTATCCCCCAAAAGTCTGTTTTCTCAACTAAATTTGATTCCTGAAGTTTGGTAATAGGACTGTTTAAATCAAACCTAGGGTCAGTCAGCTCATATAAGTACTTTGTTTTGTCAGGGTGAACTACCATCATTCCGAAGGGAATATACCTCGGTATCAGGTCGGGGTTATTGAAATATTTTGCCAATTCTGGTGAAACAAAATCTGGGTGTCTCGGAGGAGTAAAATTAATTCTATAATTTAGCCAATATTTTTTAGTGGTGCCACCATTCTCTAATGTAATCATGTGCCCCTTAGAAGCTGCAACCGCCCTGTGCCGTCCCTCTATAACAAAAACCTCATCTGTACCAGGTATAAGACTTACCTCGGAACAAGCATTGCATGAAGCTATGCCAACGTAGTCAGTCTTTGCAAATCTAGTGTCAAACAGAACAAAATAATCATCAGTCCAATCAGGCCATAGGCGATTCGTTCGGTAAATGATATAGTGCTCTTTCTCAACCACGATGATTGCTTCTTCTTGTGTTTTTAATTCAGCAAATACTTCAGTAAAAAATAAAATAGACAGGATAAAGCACAAAGCTGTATTTAACTTGCAAGTGTTAGTAGCATTGATCAACTTATTAGTTTTATTTTTCATTATTTAGTTGAACCTAACTTACCTTAAATTTACCTTGAAACATTCTCTATGCTTTATGAATCAATAGTAATCAAATATAAAAGTTACTTTCGAAAATCTTTCTATGACTGGCTACAAGTTAAACAGACAACTGTCTCATTTGCGTTAAGGACACCCAAGATTTGGTTTTCAACTGAAGCAAAGGAAGATTATTTATTCTCTGCCTCCAATAAAATATAGTCATTAAGACTGATTGGAATAGGTCTTTGGCAATGAATTTGCGATGAATCCTTAATGCCTGATCGAGACGATGATGGCTTTAAGGATGTATAAAAAATTCTGCTTCCAGATTTTCAGAATTTCTTACGGCCCCCACCAATTGAACAGGTTTTCCTGCC
>CAZCYD010000115.1:0-3444 GCA_964502735.1 uncultured Pseudobdellovibrionaceae bacterium | reverse complement strand
CTCAAGCAGTTCGAGGATATTCCGAGCTACAAGGAGTCAACGCACAAGGTGAACCACTCCATCTACGATGCCATCGTGTATGACTCCGACGTTGAAAAGAACTTTGCGATTGCCCTTGATGCTGACGAGCGCGTCAAGATCTTTATTAAGATGCCAAACTGGTTCAAGGTCAATACCCCTGTTGGCGGCTACAACCCCGACTGGGCAATTGTAACAGCCAAACGAGACCTCCAGGGCAACGAGGAGAAAGAGCGCGTATACTTCGTGATTGAAACGAAGGGCGACATCTCTAACTTGCGTGGCAATGAGCAGGCAAAAATTTTCTCCGCCAAAAAGCACTTCGAAGTTATCGAGGTGAATTACAAAGAGGTTGAGAATTATGAGCAGTTTACAGAAGAGCTATAAGGATTTATGATTCTGCCAGATTACCCAATTGAAAAGGCCGACCAAGACCAACTCAAGCGTTTTCCGCTCGCAAAGAAAGTTGCAGAAATGATTTCTGACTTCTCTGGCAAAGAAAGTTTTGTTATCGGTATTGAGGGGAAATGGGGTGCTGGTAAAACTTCTTTCATAAATCTTGTTTTGACACAGCTAGACCCTGACAACATTGTTTACTTCACTTTCAATCCCTGGAACTTCTCCGACGAATCATCTCTTTTGCGAGATTTTTTCATAAAACTCTCTAGTGCCGTGGAAAAGATTACGGGAAAGAATACAGGTAAGCGAATGAAAGAGTATGCGGGCAAGTTATCAGAAGTTGACCTGGGCATCTCCTATGAGGGTTTCTCTATTAACCCTCTCAAGCTGCTCAAGTTCTGGAGTCCCGATACCTCGGTCGGTATAATTCGCAAGGAACTCGATACGGCATTATCTAGTATCGAGAAAAAGATTGTGGTGGTCATAGACGACATAGACCGCCTCGACAAGAAGGAAACAAAGCTCATATTGAAGTTAGTAAAGCTTACGGCAGATTTCCCTAAAACTATCTTTGTCCTCGCCTACGACAGGAACCGGGTTGAGGACAGAATCACTGAAATAGAGAACGGACTTGATGGTGGTGCAGTAACAATCAAACTCTCTGATTTTGGCTTAGTTAAAGATCTGGCATCAGATCTAACCAAATCTGACAGTGAGTACAAGGGAACAATTATCGATCCAACCATAGATCGCCAACATGATAAGTTCAAAAACTATGATGCTAAAAATGAAATTTACGCGATAGGATGTGTTTTACACTTTATATTTACAGGTCGTAAGGGGATTGTTAAAAAACAGGTTCATAATGGTCTATGGTACATCATAGATAAATGTACTAATCTTGATCACTCAAAACGATACTCGAAAGTAAAGGATATCATTGCTGACGTTGAAACTTTAGAACCAGAGGATTAATGTAACTCTGCTTGACCTTTCGATATCGACGAATAAGCACATCGCATTTTACATAAAGGGTTGGGCCTTATTATTGGCTCCACAATAGGATTTCTTGAGTTGGTGTTTTTGGTATAATAAGGGTATTATCGGTGGTCGGAGTACTTGAGGGAGTTAAATCAAGAAGATTTTTCAAACTGGGAAACATTGGAATTGTAAAAATATGGAGCCAAAAGATTACTACTACAATCATTTCCGCAGGCAATTTGATGAGTGGGTAACAAAATCTGACGCGCACGAACATCCCGGCGAGGGTATCTATATTTCCATTCATAATTTGAACTCAAAAAATTTGTCTCACATTCCGCGTGAGGACTATATGTTTTTCCACTGCGCTCTTGCTTGCACGATACTAATTGATCAAGTCATGTTTACTCATTTCAAGAACGATTATTTAAAATTCCAAACAATGACGCAGTATCCCAAGATTGAATATGGTATTACAAATATCAATGTGCGACCGTGGGATATTACGCGTAGCGGTATCGGATTGACGACACTAGAACGGTTTATCTCTTTCTTTGTTCAAGACCTTAAAATCTTTTTTACAGAAAATCAATTTGAAACTGCAACATGGGACGCGGTAAAAGCCGCAATGCTCAATGACGCTGATGTTGTAAGTGGTTCGCGAGGAGAAATTCTTAAGAATGCTTTAGAGAGCATATAGTCCCACAAGGGTCTGGACTCTATTCGTTGGCTCCACAATAGGGTCTCCTGAGTTGAGAGAGGAGAAAGAATAGGCCGAGAGCCGTCACTTTGTGGTATACTTCGTTCAGAAAATCACCTAATTTATCGGGTGCTAAATTTTTAGCGATACCCGCCGTAGGTGATTTTTTTATAAAAGGCTGAATCCCGTCAGGTTTGGATGTCGTTGTTAATTCTCTGCTTTGACCTCAAATACTTTACTCTTCGACTTAGCTCCGCGCAGGAGGGTGATGTGGGATTTAGGGGTGTCAAGATACTCTGCCAGCAGGGTAATGGCTGCTTGGTTTGCTTTGCCTTCGGTTGCTGGTTGGCTGACGTAGACATCCAAAGTGTCGTCTTCGTTTGATATGATTCGTGGCTTGCGTGAGTTGGGATGGACTCGTACCTGTAGTTTCATAGACTATAGTATATTCCCGAGATGCAATCCTTAGTATATAGTGAATAAGAGCTTTGAGGCTTTATTTCTTGCGATTTGTTGCGTATAATTTCTACATGAACCAAACAGACCAACAAAACAATCACATTACACCCCAACAAGAGTTAATCTATTTAGAAAAAGAGATACAGGATATACCTCAAGAAGAACGCAAATTTGTCGAAAAAATAGTGAAGCGGGCTATTGAGGAATTCAAACCAGCTTTAGACAAACTTGCGTATGAATAAGCCAGGAATCAAGTATATTTCTTTGGATGATATAAAACTGACCGTTTTCAGCTTTGTAACAGAGAATCTCAAGTTCGACCAGCCACTTCCAAGTTTCCAAACAGCTGATAAGAATAAACTAAGCAGTATTACTGCGAGTTTGCAACAAACGGTTGGTGGTGAAGACGCATATGAGGGCTTAGTCAAGAAATCGACCATATTGCTCTATAGAATGATTAAGGATCATCCGTTCCTTAATGGGAACAAAAGGATGGTCGAGGCTTCGCTGGCCAAAGATGGGTTGGAGATTGTATACATGAAGAATAATAGACCTTTGGAAGAGGAAGACGTCCAGCGCATAGAGGCGATTTTTGTAAACATAGCAAAAACGTTTGTGATAGTCGAATAGATGAGTTTTTATGAGTACGACATAATGTGATAGTCCGTGTAAGGCGATAGATGGGGAGCTTTTGAACCTACGGTATTTTTTACTGCATATAGTGTGGTAAGCCAAATAACTTGAACGCTGAGTGGCTTGGAATGAGGCTCCCTTCTTTGGAGGGAGCCTCATTTTATTAACTGGAGTTACGCCCTAGTTTTCTTTTTGGATGGTTATGACAAATATTGATCGTGGCACTGTCCCTCCCTCAACCATCTGGTCCCACT
>CAZCYD010000114.1:0-3454 GCA_964502735.1 uncultured Pseudobdellovibrionaceae bacterium | reverse complement strand
GATTGAACATTTTTCTCTATTTCTCTTGAAATACCCCGTCAAAATCCGGTGAACCGGCCTATGGTTACAAGGATATGGCTTATTTTGCTCTTAAAATCCTTCAGAAATGCGGCTACTTGAACTCTAAATACCATGGAAACCTACTGCCCCTAATTTAGAGCTCCCACAAAAAAAGGAAAGAAGGGAGTGAATGTATAAATTTTTTACAGAGGTGACGGCAATTGCTGTCGCTTCCTTGCCCCGGGGGCTGCGACAAGGCAAAAGAATCTATTATAGATGGTCATAGATATTGCTGGAGTCATTGTCGGAGCCTACAACCAAATAGCGAAGGAGTGGAGTAATGAAAATTCAAATTATAAGAGCGTGTATAAAAGTGATGATTTTATCCCTGTTTACAGGCTTAGGCCTTTATGCCAACGCCTCCGACTGCCCTCCAGGGTTTGTATCCGTACCTGGCGACGCCGGACTCCAGACGACTGATTTCTGTGTGATGCAATTTGAAGCTAAAGCCTGGAAAGATAAGAATTCCAATAAAAAGGTGGATTCTTATGAAATAAATAGTAATGGCTGTGATGGCGAGGGTTCCTACTGTGATGGAGGAAATCGTAACTGGGGTTTAACAGAACACGTTCCAGCTTCAGTTCCCCAAGGGAAGCCCTGGCGTCGCATTAGCCGAGACAATGCCATTAACGAATGCCAGGAACTGAATAAAGTCTATGCCGGTCAATCAGGAATGGAATTTGACCTCATTACTAATAAAGAGTGGCAAACCGTCGCTAGAAACATTGAGAAACAAAAAGACAACTGGTCAAAAGGAAAAGTTGATACTGGCTGCCTCAACCAAGGTAATAACGGCGTACAAAGTGATTGCAGCTACAATGGCGACAACCCCGAAAGCGGGGACGAAGAGAGAGCCCGCCATACCTTATCAAATGGTGAGTCTATTTATCACTTCTCAGGAAATGTGTGGGAGTGGGTTAAAGACGATAATAACTCAAAAAAAGGAAGCAATCAGTACATGTCTGGTTATTCAGGATCTGATTATGGCCCTGAAGGAAAATACACTTGCAATGAAAGCAATCGAGACTGTGGATATGGTTATGGCTACCTAGATTATTTCACTGGCGCGGTCATCCGCGGTGGCCGCTGGAGCGTTGATGGCGGCGGTGGCGTGTTTGCGGCGCTCTTGTTCGGTAATCCGTCGCTCTCGTACTACGCTGTCGGGTTCCGCTGCGTGTTTCGGTCTATCGGGTTTAACCCAGGCAATGGATACGAGTAAAAATCTTCGTAGGCTGGCAGCTTAAGCTCTTGATTTATTGGAAATTGGCCCTTGAAAGAAGCCCGTCAGGGCTTCTTTACTTTCTAGCGCCGAAGGCGCTAGTCGCTTTAAATTTTTTTACGCACCATAGCCTACTGCGGAAATCGACGGAAATAAAATGACCATGATTTCCGTCGAGATTTCCGCAAGTACTGTCAGATATAAATAAAGCCTATAAATTAAGGAACAAGCGGAAGATACGGAAATATAGCCCAGTTCTTCAAAGCCAACCATTTCCGTCACTTCCGCAAGAAGCTTGACTTTTTACGTATCGATTGCAAAACATCCAAAATATTGGGGGAAATAAAAATGAAAGATAGCGTAGAGACCACAGTAAGGGATGCAGCCTCTTACCTTGGTTTATCTGAACGCCAAGTTCGTAATTACATAAAATCCCGTAGTATAAAAGCTATTAAGGTCGGGCGCGAATGGTTCGTTGATACAGCATCAGTTGTGGCCTTTAGTAATCGATATCACAACTTGACTCAAGATAGACCGAACGATTCAATCTCAGCAGACCAGCAGACCAGCAGACCAGCGTGAAGAGTCCAAAAAGTCTTGTCAACATATTCTGCGTTTAAATTGCTATAAATTGGCCTGCGAAACTTTTGACATGGCCATGTGGCGATCTAATGGCAATCAGGAATTAAATTTTTTTAAGACTCAGATTCTGGCTAACTTGGGGGCTGGGTACTATTCCTATGAATATGCCGCCAAACACAAATATTATTCAAAAGCTCGGGCTTTTACGGGATCGATTTTGGCGTATCTATTGAGTAACAAAGAGACGGCAAATCAATGGAAAAACGAAATTCAGTTTATTGAACAAAAGCTATTGCCCGCCCTTTCGGCTTTAATCCGTACCATGGAAAAAAAGATCAAATGAAAGATCCGAAGGTTTTTTCAGATAGCTATCAGCTTGCATTAACGCTGTTTCATAGGACGAAGTCATTCTCAAAGTTTTTGCGCCCCACACTGGGAAGAAGACTTGAAGATGCCTCAATCAGTCTGCTTGTTTATCTTAAGGAGGCCAGTGTTTACACAGCAAAGTTACGTCTGAGCAAGCTTCGAAACGCTTCGGGTCAGTTGGATGAAATCCGACTGCTCATGCAGCTTGCAAAAGATTTAGATGCTTTATCGGCTGGCTCTTATGGAGAAGTAAGTGAATTGACTTCAGAGATTGGCCGCGAAATTGGAGGGTTTATTCGTCATGAAAAGCGAAATGCAAAATAATTCCCTTTTAAATCAGATAGCGGAGTTTGAGAATTTAGTTTCAGCTTTTTATGAGTGCAGTAAGGGAAAGAGGAATTCTTTTGGCTATCAAGAATCTCTTTTCGCTTACGGTGAAAAACTAAAAAATATTGAGCAAGAATTGCTCTATGAAAATTTCAAATGGTCTGGATACCAAAAGTTTTTTGTGCGCGATCCGAAAAAAAGAGAGATCATGGCCGCACCATTTATTGACAGAGTTGTCCACCACGCTATTCATCGTAAAATCGAACCAATCATTGATCCCCTAATGTCCGATAGTGTTTTTGCCTGTCGTCGAAAGAAAGGAAACCGAAATGCGGTGATTTTCCTCCTTAATGCAATGAAAAACCTGGGGCCAAACAGATTTGCGATAAAGCTGGATGTGTCAAAATATTTCAATTCAATTGAGCATGAAATTTTACTATGTCATCTCGAATCAGTGTTGCCGGATAAAACCTTAAACAATCTCTTCAAAAGTCTCTTGAATTCCGACGATGGCTTTGCCCGGTCAAAACGAGGCATTCCTATAGGAAATCTCACAAGCCAATTGTTTGCAAATTTCTATTTGATTCCCGTTGATAAGGCTGTGATAAAAATTTTGGGTGGGGATTACTACTGGAGTCAAGAAGCGTGTCAAAAGGACTTTTTTTATATAAGATATATGGATGATCTAGTCCTAGTCGGGCGCAATAAAAATCAAGTGCTGAACGCGGCATACGAGGCACTCACTTGCGCCGAAAATAGTCTTAAACTAAAAATTCCAATTCATAAAAGAGTTCCTCTAGGACACGATCCCATACCTTTCTTGGGCTTTGTGGTGGACCATAGCGGTTATCGCATTTTAAATCGAAATAAACGAAGGTTGATAAGGAAATTAAAGATATT
>CAZCYD010000113.1:0-3706 GCA_964502735.1 uncultured Pseudobdellovibrionaceae bacterium | reverse complement strand
AGTTTATTTCGTCAGGTCCATATCGCATATTAAATTACAAACCTGAAAGTAATTCCTGCATACTCTCAAGAAGGTCTGATTGGAAAATTGGTAATAGCAATAAAATTCAGACAATTTATATTAATAAAACCCAACAGCCGATTAGTGAGAGTCATTTATCTATCACTATGACTTATGGAAAAGAAAAAGACACTACCTTAACCCAAAGCAATAGAGTCCTTGAAGTCCCGAGAGCACTACTTTCTTTAAGGTTAGGAATCGGTGAGAAGCAGTACTTCAGTCAACGCACAAATAGACAGTATATAGCATCGAAAATACAGAGTGCTCTATTGTCATATCCTATTTCCTATGAAAACTATCATAAGGCTGATAGTTTCTTTTTTGGCCAAATATCTGGTCATGAGGTCCATTCGTCAAACAAAAGTCTTGACGAAATAACTCCACCTCTAACTCCCCTCCTAATTCGTGCAAAAGCCCCTGGACAGAGTGCCGAAGTAGATTTTTATCAAAATATCCTCTTTAATGTCTTAAATGAGTTGAGCTGGCCTTATAAGGTAATCGAAAAACCAGTTAAAACTGTAAATGAGTTCTTAAATGAACCCTATGATATTGCGTTTGACCGCTCTCATGTTGATGCAACTCTAGACCCTGACTTTGTAAGAATCTTATTCAAAAGCAAATTGGGTCCGCAATATCAAGACCCAGATCGCAGAATTTCAAAACTTGTAGACGAATTCGATGCTGGCCATCTACCTTATCGTGACTTCTTAATTTTATTTAATACGATCATTTCTGAAGAGGCCGCAATAATTCCTCTATTCCACAGAGGATTTGTCTGGCAGTTTTCAAAAGAAATTAATACTCATCATATCAGTCCATTAATGAGCATCTTAAGGTTTGATGAACTTATAGTTAATGAGTAAGAATGAAAATTCAAACGATTTCTCCCAAATCAGAGGATATCTACTGGGAACTCTCGGAGATCGGCAACTTGTGTCATGCTAGCTGTACACATAATGGTTATAAAATTAGTGGATCTGGTCTAGGTTATAAATATGAAATCGCAAAAAAAATTGCATTCTCAGAACTGAATGAACGACATCTTGTATTGCAATTGCAAAAACTTAATTCTGAAGTTAATAAATGGGGACTAAATATCGATAATAGCTGCTCCGGATTTGCAATTGGTTATTCACGAGAAAGCACTGTTCTTCGTTCAGCTTTAGAAGGAGTCGAACGATGGGCATTGTCTCAATGGGTAGACGAGGGCTATTGCCTACAAAAAATCGATGATCCTGAGTTCACAACCGCAGACTTTAAGTCAGTGGTTAATAGCTGTTTTAATTCAATTAGCATATATCACGCCGTAATACCTCTATTTTTATTTAACAAGGTTTTGAATATTAATGTATGTTCATTACTTTGTTGGACTGAATTTGGCGTATTTGTTGGTTATGGTTCCAAACTCTCACTAAAGGAGGCAATTCAGCATGCCTATGTTGAATCTATTAGAAATTATTTAATCTTTAACAATCAAGAACAAAGAGATTACTTTCCCTATAACCGAATACACTACTTTGCCAAAAATAAAAAAATAGCAGAAGATATTATTAAAGGAGCAACAAAAATAAAGTGGCCACGACCTATTCTACAAATGGTTGAGTGTGAAAAATTCGGAGACCTCTGGCTTGCTAGAACAATCTTTGACGGATGGAAACCATGGCAGTTTGGAAAAATAACTCGCTTTCTATATTAACTAACAGAAAATATTTAGTTAAATTAATTTTTATATTTGTAACTTTAATACTGTTGATTTCAATTCTCAGAATTTTTTCTCAACTAGAAGAAATGCAAGCCATCTCCATCAACACAATTATTTCAAGCATGTTACGAGATGAAACAAAAGTCTCAAATTTGTATTTATTCTCTAAATCTATAGAAGACTTGCATAAAGTTAACGCTATAACCTGCGCAATAATTTATAAAAATGAGGGGGGAAATATAAAAATATTCTATGATTCTACATATAATGAGTCATGTCAGACTAACGGTTTAAAGAATACAAAAATAACTGGATTGGATGGGCAAGATTGGGAGTTTGCTGTTTCGCCAAAAATTATCTCTTCGTTCTATATTCTTAAATGGTTTACTATTGCTTTTGTTACATTTTTAATTCTTATAACATATTATCTTACTAAAAATTACTTAGATAAAGAGAATAAGGAAAAATTAAGATCAGAAGAAAGACGACTTTTTTTAGAAAATCTCACCCAACAAGTACATCACGATGTAGCTTCCCCACTGTCCGCATTAAAAATTATTGCAAAAAAATCCCCATTAGATGAAGCTACTAAAATATTCTTAAATCAAGCTATTAGTCGAACCAGTGACATATTTGAAAGCCTTAACTTTACAGAACTTAAACACACAAAAATCAATATCGATGCTGAGATTAAGCATCTTGTTCAAGAAAAAGAGGTCACATTTAATTCTAAAATTAATTTTCAAGTTGATACTTCAAGTACATTTATTACTTTGCCAGCTACAGATTGGAAAATTATGATTTCTAATCTGTTTAACAATGCATACGAGTCAAATGCCACGGCTATATATGTAAATTTTAATTCAAACAAGGACTACTTCATTATTAATATTGGGGACAATGCCAATAAAATTCCGGAACAAGTTGTTAAGCTTTTAGGCCTTCGCGGAAATACTCTTGGCAAAAGTGAAGGTTCTGGTTTAGGGTTAGCTCATGCCTACAATTTTATGCAGTCTATTAATGGAAAAATTGAAATTCCAAATACTAATCTTGTAAAGATTCGTCTCCTCTTCCCTCACAAAATGATTTCCTAAATTCAATCACGAAATTCAGCCATCTTATTAAAATAAATAGAATACAGAGTGTATTAAGCAAAGCAAGACATAGTTTTCATTTTTGTTAAAGCTATGTTTTATATCAGAGTCATGAAAGACCCCCACTCACTCGACCAATCGTACATATTGCGCCAAGCGGGTCTCTTGACTTCAGGAATGGAATGTCACTTTTTTTGGAAAGTGATTCGAACAGTATCTTTGCCCGGCTCTTTTGGATAAATGACAGTTTGGATAAAGTAGGAGCCCTTTGGTTTTCCACTCTCTTTAACATTGATTGGAGTGTCTTTGCTTTGGGGAAGAACTCCTTTTCTATATAGCTCAACAGCCAATAGAGCTGGGACTTCGATCAATAAATCTTCGTTTCCAAACATATAGTGTATCCGACTTTTAGGGAATCTGAGCGTCATCATTGTCCCAGGCCAGTCCGACTCAAGGTGCATTCCCACTTCGTGAAGCTTTTCTCCGTTAACTTCAATACCCTTCATATTTGTTCCTTAACTTGCCAGAGTTTTTTCTTGAGCATTAGGCCAATGTTGAGATTTTCACCACCACTCAAGCCCAAGCTTAAGCGGCGTCAGGCTCTCTCGGCCATGGTGATTGTTTTCAATAACGTATTTGATGTAATTCTTCGGGTCAAGTTCGACCTTCTTGCACGATTCAACAATGCTGAAAATAATCACAGCCTAATCGGCGGCGTCGATTGTCTTTGAGCCACGATAATTCTTTCTTCCCAGCACAGCTTGACGAAGAGCCCGCTCACTTTCGTTATTTGACACCAGAAGACTTAAATCATCGATGAAGGCTACAAACTGCGGCCAGCCGCTTAAAA
>CAZCYD010000112.1:0-3855 GCA_964502735.1 uncultured Pseudobdellovibrionaceae bacterium | reverse complement strand
TGGACTTATTTTTGACACCTTGGACACCAGTAAGTGCTTCTGCCACTCATATTTTCTTTCCTTATTTTTTTAGAACAGCTAAGACAACTTAACCCATTACGCCCATAAACTTTAAAGTTCTGAGCATAATCCCCGGGCTTCCCTTCCGCATTTTTGTAACTTTGTATTGTTGATCCCCCACTTTGAATAGCCATAGCCAATATTAACTTTGTAGCCTCAACAATTTTGTCACACTCGGCGAGGCTCAACAAACGGCTTACCCGTTGAGGTCTAACGCCAGCTTGAAACAAAATTTCACTAGAATAAATGTTTCCTATGCCTACAACACAAGACTGATCTAATAAAACATTTTTAATTGGAGATTTCTTCTTTGAAACCAAAGACCAAAAAGACTTTGAACAAAATTCTACTGACAAAGGCTCAATACCCAAATGTCTCAACCATGGCGACTCTTTGTCCAATTTATTTTCAACAAAGTCGATAATGCCAAACCTGCGGGGATCATTAAAAATTAAAACTTTTCTACCATCTAGAGTTATTTTTAAATGATCATGCTTTTTGTTTTGTTCTTTTGCTTTGCGCTCCGAATAGACACTCATGCGCCAGCTCCCAGTCATTCCTAAATGATTTAGCAGAGCTCCCTTAAGAGTAGGAAATAACAAATACTTACCACGCCTTCGAATAGGCATCAGCACTTCACCCAATAAAGAATTTATTTTTTGCTGAGGAATTTCGTTGCGTACGCGACTACGTAGACACTCTATTTTTAGAATTCTATTGGAGCTTTTTGATTTCCTTAAAAACTTATTAAGACCGATCCTAACGTTCTCGACTTCGGGTAGTTCGGGCATTTGACCTCTAACTTATTGTTAACATTCAAATTTAAAATAGGCATGAGCGAAATGCCCGCCCATGCCCGCTTTTTACAAATTTTTAGCACGTTTGAGATCAATTAGGGAGATCACATTTTCAAAACTCTGTGACTTCTCGCCTTGAATTGACCTGATGTGGGCCATAACAGCGTCTAGTCCACCTCCAACTTTACGGGCCAGCTTAGCCATGCCGTGTCTCAAGATGTGGGTGCCTGTATAAGGGACACCACTTTTTCTTTGAGCTTCCCGGTAATTAAGCTGGATGGTTCCGTAATTGAGAGGAGCACCTTCCACATGAAGCACAAAACCATTGCCTGGAAGTTGAAAAGCCTTCTGCCTCTCACCCCAAGCCGAAGGCCAATGGAGGAGGAATTATTGGAGCAATCTAACTACATGTAATCACTCGATATTTCTTTATTATTCTATTATGGCCTTATTCTGGCAAAAGTGGCATAATTAAAAAATGAATGATATTGCGGGGATAGGCAAAGCATACCGGAAAAAGCTTGGCTTGGTTTTGGAGTCAAACCCAAGCATCCTCACTCCTGAATACGTTTCGGGGGGGCTTCATATAAGTTCCCAAGAAGCTGGCCGGCTTCTATCTCGGTGGCACAAAGGTGGATGGATAAGCCGAATCAAGCGAGGGGTTTATATACCGATTCCTATAAGCTCTAAAACCAACGAAGCAGTTATTGAGGAACCAAATTTAATAGCTGATAAGCTTTATGGGCCTGGATACATAGGAGGATTTACGGCTATCAAACACTGGGACCTGTCAGAACAAATCATTGAATCAATCACTTACTTTACTTTGAATCAAGTGAAAGACCGTCACCCATCACATGGAGGTATCACCTTCACTTTGAAGACCATTTCAAACTATAAGGTCTTTGGTTTAAAAAGTATTTGGTATGGAAGCCATAAAGTCAAAATCAGTGATCCAGCTAAGACAATTATAGATATTCTTGACGACCCCAAAGTTGTAGGAGGTATCCGAATTGTCTCTGATGTCTTGAGTGAATATCTGGAATCTGCCATAAAGCATGGTCAAAAGGTGGCGAAACACTTCCTGAAAACTTACGAACACTTTGTGCCATATGCAATATTGGGAAAAGTGACTTAAAAGAATGAAAGGTGAATAAATGTCCAAAAAGAAATCAAAAACACAAAAGCATCCATGGAGAAAGTGCCCTTTAGGTCATCATTGGCGTAACTCCTCTCATGTCGATGAACACACCCGAAAAAACTTTAATGTCAAAGAGCACTATCGCAAAGGCACATGCGTAAAAAATCGCTCTGGCAAAGATACCTTATATGATGACGAAATCCATCTTATTTCCAATTCATACTTCTCAAAAATGAAATCAATGATAAGCAAAAATACACTTGGATACAAAAGAGGAAATGAATTTAACCAACTTATTGATGGCTGGGTCAAATATTGGAATGATATTTTAAAACCAAAAGTCCCTCTTGATCCTGATTTCGTCAAAGTAATGATTGCGACGGAATCTTCCTTCAACCCAAAAGCAAAAGCTTATACCGGAAAGCGCGCAGGCCATGCGCGAGGATTAATGCAAGTAACTGACCAAACCGTTAAATATCTGGCAGGGCATAGAAAGGAGTTGCGAAATCACCTGCTTCATCTTGAACAAGATGAACTCTACGACCCCAATATTAATATAGCAGCGGGTGTTAGGTGGCTGTACCGAAAAAAGCAAATCGCCGATGCCAAATTCAAAGAAGCATCTTGGCTTGAGACTATTATGCTCTACAAGGGATATCGCTCAATGAATCACACTCAGATTAAAAAATTTGTCAGACTCTATGAAAGGATTAAAAATGAGAAAAATTAGTTTTGTCGTATTGGCTTTGTTGTTTTTTAACTATTCTCATGCTGAGATGCTGGCCACTCATTGTTTTGATCAACCCTCGGAGTTCAAATGCGTAGATCAAGAAAATGGCCACTTTTCTTTGGAAGGTAAATATCAATATAATGGAAAAGATTTTGCGGTTTCCGCAAGAAGAGCTTGGGATAAAGAGTGGTGTTATTCCACATTACAGAAGATTAAGCAGATCATGTCAAAAAACTCTTTCTGCATCGACTCAGAAATTATCAATCAAAATGACACTTATCTGACTTTGGAAAAAATCTATACCGCCAAAAATGAGTGGTCTTACTTTGAAGCACAATAGTATTTTACCAAAACAGTTCTGGCATCCACCTTTCCGCGCCATGCCCGCCGAATCCATGAAACGTCGTGAAAAATGATGAACTAAGATGAAAAATGAAAACGCGGTAAGGCCCCAGTTCATCGCTACTTGCGCGATTTTATTGGCGGTTTAGAAAGTTAGAGAGAACGCTCGGGTAGTTCGGGCATGTCATTCTACTACTCATCATCGCCATTCATATCAATAATATGAACCCTTTTTTCAATGGATCCCTCGTCGTCTTCAAGCGCTGTAGGATTTTGATAGGCAGTAGGAGGTATATCGTAAATATGAAGGGGAACCTGAACAGGCTCATGCTCCTCTGATCTATCCCTGCGATACATGGGGTGACTCGAGTCGCGCCACGTTGAACTCCCAACTTTAATTTCGTGACCCATCTCGCGACCCCTTCCGTAAAAAAGTGGGCCTTCTCTATCTTGGTCTCCTCTAGAGTTTGGCAGGTCATCGTAGTAATGCGGCGTTGGAGCTTTTGAGTCATCTCGCGTAGGTTTCTCTGTATAACCGGGTAAAGTTTCTCCACGCTCTTTTTTCCCGCCCTTATCGGCCTTTGACTTTGCAGCTAAGACCGTATCACAACCAACGCCCAAGAAACTAAAAACTTCCATAGAGGGAATTTTATTAAAATTTGAAGTTCCAGCCATTGATGATCTTGTCGCCAATACCAAAGAGAATAAGAATAAAAGTAAGATAACTCCAAGTGAATGGTGTTTTTTTATAAGCTTCATTGAAATTTACCCACCTCTTAATTAAT
>CAZCYD010000111.1:0-3941 GCA_964502735.1 uncultured Pseudobdellovibrionaceae bacterium | reverse complement strand
TGGTCGGGGAGACAGGATTCGAACCTACGTGACCAGACCTAACTATTTGTAATTACTCTAAAAATCAATCCTCAAGTTTCGAAGTATCGATAACTCTTAGTCAATTCACCTTCATGGCTCATCCCCCTCTAGAAATAAATACCGATTTTTTGGAGAGCTTTTTGAATTCTTAAATAAATTTGAAGGTTGCAATTAAGTGCCATATATGGCATTATAATTCTGATGAAAGTTCTATCTTCACCTGAGTTTGAGCAGTGGTATTCGAAGACTCCTTTGCGGGAGCAGGCACAGATAGATTCAAGGGTTTCTCGTATTGAAGAAAATGACTATTTGGGAGACTGGAAATACCTTGGTGAAGGTTTAGCGGAGTTAAGATGGAAAAATGGTCGTCGAGTTTATTTTACGAAGATAGATGGTCGCATTGTTTTGTTATTAGTTGGAGGTTATAAAAATGCCCAAAAGAAAGACATCAAAAAAGCAAGACTTCTCCTTCGAAGATATGCCGAGTCTGAAAGCGAAGAATAAAAAAGAGCTGAAGTCTTTTAACGCTTCTAAGCGCTTGAAAGACAAAAATTATATTTCTCAAGCTCTTTGGGAGTGCCTTGTAGATAATGACACCGAAGGTTTTAAAGAAATCCTTCGTGCTCACTTGGAGTTAATTAACAAAGATGACTTCGCTAAAGAGGCTGGAATTTCAAGACGGACTTTGTTTCGAATGTTGTCTGAGGATGGTAATCCTACACTAGATAATATTTCGAAGATTATTAATAAATTGTGCGCATAGTTTGTAGTAAAGTACTGAGAATATGAGTTCGAAGATAAAAATCAAAAAACCGCGCAAAAGTGAAATGTGCCCCGTTGGTTACCATGTGGTCCACGGGCATGTTCGCATTTGTAAAAGCGGGACTCGAACGTGGGTGGATACTCATTTAAGAAAGAATCGTGGTCGCAAGACCATGCATTTGTCGGAGAATATTCTTCATTTGTATTGGAGTAATAAAAAGAAGTATCCAATACTAAAGGCGATTAAGCCCTTTCAGGGGTACCATGAACTCGATAGCATTATTCAATTCTGGTTAGAGTATTGGAAGAATCAGGGCGTTAGTTTTCCCAAAGGTTTAACACCGCTGCATATAAAGGCTATTATCGCAGCAGAGTCTAGTTTTAATCCGAAAGTCAAAGCAAAGACATCAACGGCCACTGGGCTCATGCAGGTTTTAAAGTCATCTCTTGCTCCTTTGGCTGGCAAAAAAAGAGAGGGCTGGCGTGAAGTGCCCGATAACTATATCTCAGTGACTCAAAAAGAGTTGGAAGCCCCTGTTATAAACATAGCTGCAGGTATCCGATGGTTCGGACATAAAAACTACCTGATGAGAAATCATAAAAATGTGACTTTGAAAAAAGTGATTCGCAACTATCATTCAAGAGACAAAGCGGGGGATGAGTATGCTGAGAAGGTTCTTAAATATTATAATAACTCTAAGTAGTCTGCTATTCTCTTTGCCTGGAATTGCTGAAAACATTCCTTTTGGTGGCATTGAAAAATTACAGCTTCCAAATAAAATGGAATTGTCTGTCGCCACAGAGAAGGATTTTGATTTTGTTGATGAGCAAGGGGCTCGAAGATATTGGAAGACCACATTAACTCTGAAAAAAGAAAAAAAGGTTCTTTGGCAGAAAATCCACCGTGAAGATAAAGAAGAGAGATGGGTTTATGGCAATATTGTGCCCATTCGAAAAGGAAAGTACTTTGATGATTTAAATCATGATGGTCAATATGAAGTCGCTATTTTACCATGGGATTTTGAAATGGCCGTATACAGAACGGCCGAGATTTATACGGTTAAAGATGACGAGTTAGTAAAGTATGGTGAAGGTCGGTTCAATTTTGAATTTGGTCCAAATGTTTTATTTGGTTGTATGAGGTGTTCAAAGTTTGATGCAAAAGAATGTGAGAAGTGTCTTTAGATAATTAAAGCTCTTCCCATATAGGGCTTATAGTTAAATTATATCAAAATATTGGCGGAGGCCTTTGGATTACATTACTTCAATGAAACCTTTTAAAAAATAGAACCCACCAATCAGCGCGATAACGACTCTGCTGTATCTTTGGAATTGTAATTCTGAAAGGCGGTCAAGAATGATTTTGCCCAAACGAGTGCCCATAAATGCTGTAAGAATGGCAATTGGTAAAAGGATATAGGGGAATTCAAGGTTTTCAACCTGGCTGTAATAGAGGATTTGCCCATAATATACTAATTTTATGAGGTGACCTATGGTTTGCGTAATAGCTTTGGTAGCAATAATTTCGTGGCGGTTAAGTGAGCTATTAATGAAGAATACATCTAGAATTGGACCAGAAGCTCCAGCAAGCATCTGTGCAGTCGTTACGATAATTCCACAAAGAAAAGAGTTGTGACCTCTCATTATATCAATAGGTATTCTCTTAGGTATCAATAGTGCTATGAAGGGAAAGAGGCCTACGGCGATGAGTACAAAACTTTTCGACGGCACGAACTTTAATAGTGAAAATAAAGAAAAACCAAGTAAAGCACCCAATATATATGTTGGAAGAACTTTAAATCTAATACTTTGCCTGAGCAAAAAAGCGCGGAAGCCGTTGGAGGCCATCTGAGTAACACCATGTAAAATCATGGCACTCGTTATGGGTAGGAGGAAGCTCAGTACTCCAATTAAAATCATACCTCCAGCCATGCCTAATATTCCAGAAACGAAGCTGGTGATAAGAATTGCAATCAATATAAACCAAAGCATCCGGAAGCCTCCTTTAAATTGATTATCGGCAATTTTATATGTTGAAAAAAGAGAATAGACAGAATGTAATACTTTCTATATATTCATTAATGTGTTAGCAAATCTTGAAACTTTATTGGAGCTGTATAAACAGGGGACAATGGCAAAAGCGAGTTCCGTGTTACGGGTATCTCAGTCTGCTGTGAGCAAGAGAATTTCTGCCCTTGAAAATTACTGCGGCACCAGGTTGCTCGAAAAGGTCGGTCGAAATGTCGCTTTGACAGAAGAAGCTCATAACTTAATAGAGAGAGCTATTCCGCTGTTGGCAGCACTTCGTGAGACCTTGAGTGAAGGGAAAAATCAAGCCAGGAAGAAAGTGATACTAGGTGTCTCTGAGTCCATTTTATCCTCTTGGGGTGCGGCAAAACTAGAATTGGTTTTTAAGAAATTGAATCTTGAGGTGGAATATCACAGCCACAGGAGTCCTCTTGTTATTGAAAGAGTTGAGGCTGGTATCTATGATGTTGGGCTTTGTTCAGGAAAAGTTGCTAACCCTCGTTCAATCTTGTCTGAGGAGCTGAAGCCTGAAGAACTTGTTCTTGTCGCCAGCACATCTGAAGGTTTTAGAGGAAGAAAACCTCTAAATATTCTTTGCATAGAGCCGAGCTCAGCAACTTGGAAAGCTGTTAAGGGAGAAGTTGTACAGAGGAACCTAAGGCCGCAAATAGAGATGGAGTCCTTTTTTTCAATCGGTCAGCTCGCAAAGGCTGGGCATGGTATTGGGTTAGTTCCAATTGGAGTTGCAAGAGCTTTGGGCTTTAGGAAAGAATGCATGAATGGTTTAAAGCCTAAAATTTTTAGGCCCATTCAAGTAGTTTACAAAAAATCTAAACTAGAAAGGCCTTACTTTAGAGAGTTGATTAATGAGTTGAGGAATACATTGGGATGACTCTTGTAGAAGTTCCATAGAATATCATCAGAACAATTACATTTAAGGAA
Source organism: uncultured Pseudobdellovibrionaceae bacterium (assembly GCA_964502735.1). Classification (GTDB taxonomy): domain Bacteria; phylum Bdellovibrionota; class Bdellovibrionia; order Bdellovibrionales; family UBA1609; genus JACKAN01. The sequence goes on along the minus strand of CAZCYD010000111.1, from coordinate 188 downwards.
ATTCAAGTTCTATTAATTACGAGCGAGTCTTACGTGTCGAAGTTTTTGTCGACTTGGTTTTAAATACAGACACGACATATTTGATGATACGAAATGGGATAATTATGGTACCCTGCAGATGTATCTAGCGCCCATCCTCTATTCGAAATTTCTTAATAATTTCAATAATTTACGAAAGATGGTCGGGG
>CAZCYD010000110.1:0-5140 GCA_964502735.1 uncultured Pseudobdellovibrionaceae bacterium | reverse complement strand
CAGACTTTTGTCCTATATTGCGACACCTTGGTGGCGATAATTTCGGATCAATTCGCAATCACAAGTTCATCCAGTGAAAACCCTGTATTGGGTAGATTTGCTGATATTTTTAAGTTAAAATTTTGCTTCATCCTTGAGGCCTCATGTTGGCGAATTTGCGAAATTTGTCACCGAAATTCTACCTCAGGTAGGCCTCATTTTCAGCTCACAGCTCGAAACTAAGAAAATGACAATTTTTACACAGCATTTGTTACGTCGCTTTACGCTATGAATTCAGCGGAGTTTATTTTACACAGTAATTTTAAATACTTAACTTCTGGAATTAAACTTGCTAATAGGATCTTCATGGAGAAAATGTTCTTGAACTTGTTGAATAATGGTGTCCCAAGAAAATAGAACGTTTCCGTGAAGTGCTCGTGTTTAGAGAGGCAATTTTTGTGTGGAGAAATCAATCATGGATTTCAAGATTAAGCGACCAAATTTTTTAAACTTGTTTATTGCGGTTATTGCCATAGGGACATTGGTGAGCACCGAATATGCTAACGCAGGATTTTTTGAATGGTGTGGCAGGCTGTTGGCCACAAAAACTCAACTCACTGATGGCATTCCAAGATTTTTCCCGAAATACGATCAGGATCTGAGTATTAATTTGTTGGCCAAAAGCGGGGTGGGTTTTATGCCAGATGAGGGAACCGCAACTGGCATTTTTGAGTCTGAAGTACTGTCGAAGGGACTGATTACAGCACGGGGAGGAACTTTAGATGGCAATTCCGTTTGGATCACGGCGCTTGATCGAAGCTACCAATGTAAGTTTTCTTTTTCGATTTATTCACCGAGCAAAAGTTTGGGCAACGAATCATTTACTATCCCAACACTCATTTCTGATGGTATTGAAATCGAGGGGGCTTCCAGTGGCACAGGTTTGGAAGCTACTGTTCTTAACCATGCGCTAGAGTATTATCCTATGATTAAAGAAGTTCGCATTAAGTTACGGGCCCAACACATTAAATTTGATTGGCGAAATGCAAATGCCCATGCGTTTGCAGTAGAACTTGCGAATAGGCCAGATCGAAGTGAAGTTATACAAGATTCTCCCGAGTATAAAGCACTCAACCAAATGGGATTTATTTTGGATACAGAGCGCACAGGTCTCTGGCATTATTCCAGTGGAGACGTCGACCACTATTTTCTATTTATGACTCGCCCTTAGGATGAAGTCATACTCGTTCTATTGTGGAGTACAACAGAAACTCAACTTCTCAATTTGAGAGCCTGTACAAATTTGAGACTCAAAAGCCTCTTTTTGATTCTTTATTTTTATATCTAAATCACCACGTACAGACTTATTTTTTCAAAAGCTTTAGAATCTGCAAATAAGGTCCAAACCAATTTTTTCAGAATAATCTCGAATAGGTAAAATTCCTAGTTCTTCATTAGTTCACTCATCGTTGCAGGGGTTTTAAAAGAAGAAATAAATAGGTGATGGAACTCCGATATTGGTCTTATTGTATTTGAAGTCCAGTTTTACACCAAATCTAAGTTTTTACAGAAATCAATGAATGGTAAGACACTTATGCCATCTTTTGTAAATTGCATTTTACCAAGGTGAACTTGGTAAAATGCTGGAATAGATGTTCGTTCTTTATAATAGATTAAGCTTTTGCTAATCCCTTTTTCTCCGGACTTGCACTCTACGGCAAAAAGTGGTTTTTTATTTTTTAAGACGACAAAATCTATCTCGCGCCCAAATTGATCTCTTAAAAACCTAATCTCCATTTTGTCTCCTTGGGTATCTTCAATAAAATGACAGTATTTTAATAAATGACTAGCTTTATTGAGAGCTCAAAGGATTCACAGGGTCGTAAAAACTTTTGGCTCCCTTATGCATCAAGTGTCATAAGGACACGAGTTGTTGTTTGCCCTCAAGATGAAGCTAGACTTGGTAAAAAATTAAGTAAATTGAATATTTCTAATCATGTTTTTGCTGAACTTATTGGATCAAGCTCAAGTTCAAATGGTTCGGCATTTTTAATGGATTTTGGTAAATATATTGTTGTAGAGTTCAGTCGAGAAAACAATTCTTGTTATATTTATAAGAAAAATAATAATCATAGTATAGAGTCTAAATTTTGGGATAAAAAATTTTTTATAGATGATCTTAAAAATACTCGAAAAAATGATGGCAGATGGAGTCATATTAGTTTCTGGGAAAAAGATTTCGCTAATAAATTGGCATTAATAGATATTAGATCAAAAAAATAGTAGGCAACTTTGGTTAAAATCAATATTAACAAACATTTTTCAATAGAAATAAATGAAAATACTTTTTCACTTATTGGCCCTTTAGATAAAGTTAAGGGGGCTGGTGTTGAGAAATATTTGGTGGGTCTACAAAAAACATTTTCATCAGAAGGGCTAGTCGAAAAAACTGTTGATAAAATTATTTTTGATCAGAAAGTATTATTGTACACTGATGAAGAGTCTAAGGATTTGTTCGAAAACGTTTTTGAATGGTCTCCATTTGATATTAAGATAAAATCTACAGGAACTATCGGCGTAACAGAATTAAGTTTTGAAACAATATTTCTTCTAAGAGGGGTTCCAAAACATGTAAAAGTTTGGGGTCATTTTGTTGAGTATCAAGAACAAATATTTCGCTTTAATAAATATGTAGTTGCTACAATCAGTAAAATTTCCGAATTCAATTTATTAGAATCAAATAAAAAGACAGATAAAAGAATATGTTTAAGTTATATTTATGAAATAAAAAACTTAGCTCAAAAGGCCAATATTTTATTTGATGATTACTTGATGTCTGAAAATGTCGAAATTCCCAGAAAAATACGAATAAATATAGAAACACAGGGTGAAAAAGTAAGGGTTTTACCAGAATTTGATAATGTAGACGTAAATAAATTTAAAGAGAGATTTGATAGATTGAATTCAGAACATGGGATCTATGATCTGGACTTAGGTAATGGCACCAAGCAGAGGGTTGTTATATCTAATGATAATTTAAAATTACTAAAGAAAATAAAAAATACAGGTTGGGTTAAGGGTGAAGAAAAAGTAAGGCTCCTTAAAGATCCAATAAAAGAATTGATTGGTGATACTACTGAAATAGATATGGACACAATAGATATATCTATATTTGGTCCAAGAGTTAAGGGTATAGGTTCTTATCCTAAAAGCACTACTCCGATTGTAAAAAGAGAAACAAATTGGTTTGATGAAGATGGTGAAAAAAAGAAAAGAATCGAAACCACTTATGGCCTGCATTGTAAATATGAAAACGGTGAAACAGAGGAGCTCAAATTTGAGGATAAAGCAGAGGTTCTAGAATTAAAGGATAAAATTGAAAAAGCAAAAGATGAGAAAAAAACATATGTTGAATTTAAAGGCAATAACATTACCCTAGATGAATCATTTGTTGGAGGAGTTGATGAATTAATTGGAGAAATCGAAAGAGAAGAGACACAGGCAAATGAAAAAGCCCAGAAAAAGCACTCGAATAGATATTTGCTAATTTACACAAATGAAGACGAAGAAGATAAATTCGTAGATAATAATGAAAGTAATACCTCAGAAAGTGGCTTTGGGTTTCAAAGGCCTAATTCTGTACGCTTTAATAATGGAAACGACTACCACCCACATCAAAAAATAGGTGTTTCTTGGTTGCAGAATATCTATATAAATAGCAGATCATCGGGGGTTCTATTAGCAGATGATATGGGGCTTGGTAAAACATTACAAGTGTTATCTTTTTTGGCATGGTTAAATGAAAGTATAGAAAATAATAAGCTAGAAAGACTTGGTCCTAGTCTAATCATAGCTCCCAACATATTAATGGATGTTTGGATGAGGGAGTCTTTTAATTTTTTCGGAAATGATATTTTTATTCCAATTGATATTCTTCATGGCAACAAATTGATTGAGTTAAGAAATGACGGGAGGGGTCAGGATATAAAAGATAAATCAATTAATTTAAAGACAGATGAGATAGAAAAGTATCGTTTAGTTATTACAAATTATTCAACTATTGTAAATTATCAGTATTCTTTTGCGAAAATTTATTGGCAAGTTGTGGTTTTGGATGAGGCACAAGAAATTAAGGAACCAGGATCAGGAAAAACACGTGCGATAAAAGCGCTTAATTCTAAGTTTAAAATTGCTAGTACTGGTACGCCAGTAGAAAATGACTTATATAATCTATGGTCAATAATAGACTTCTTGAATCCAGGTAGTGTATTTACAACTTTAAAAGAGTTTAGAAAAGCCTATAACAACAAAGAATTATCCCGAGAAGAATTGGTTGACGATATTCATAATAAGTTAAGATATAATAAGCCTGACGCGATAGTACTTAGAAGATTGAAGGATAGTGAGTTAACGAATCTTCCCAAAAAAAATATTATAAAAAAAATCTGTTTAATGACAGATTATGAAACTGAAATTTTCAATAATATTAAAAATGAAGTCTCTAACAGCGATAAGAAAGGAAAGAAATTGTGGGGTATTCAAAAGCTATATCAAGCTTCGCAACATCCTTATTTGTTAACAAATAATCCAATAAGAGAAAATATTAAAGAATATATTGAAACATCTTCTAAACTTCGAGAGTTGTTAAATATTTTAAAGAATATATCAAATAAAAATGAAAAAGTAGTTATATTTACCAGATTAAGAAATATGCAACAAATATTAAAATCAATTATAGATCAAGAATTTGGATTGGATGTAGATATTCTTAATGGAACAACCAAAGTTAATGCAAGTGAAAGGCAGTACGCTAGCAAAAATAGAACTAAAATAATTGATGATTTTCAAAATACTAATGGTTTTAATGTCTTAATTATTTCAACCGATGTTGGAAGTGTCGGAATTACTCTTACAGCCGCTAATCATTGTATACATTATGGAAGATGGTGGAATCCGGCTAAAGAGTCTCAAGCAACTGATAGAATTTATAGGATAGGACAGAAGAAAGAAGTTTTTGTTTATTACCTTATTGCAAAAAGTAAGCAAGAAAATGTTACTTCATTTGATGAAAAATTGGATGAATTAGTCGGAAGCAAAATATCATTAGCTACACACATCGTGCTGGAACCCTTAGACTTGCTGGCAAGGCTGGCTTCACTAG
>CAZCYD010000109.1:0-5161 GCA_964502735.1 uncultured Pseudobdellovibrionaceae bacterium | reverse complement strand
AGACTTTTGTCCTATATTGCGACACCTTGGTGGCGATAATTTCGGATCAATTCGAGAAACACGATAGATCTGTAAATAAATCTCAATAATTGCGCAGTGCTGCCCGATAAATGTGAAGATGGCAAAACACGCTGTTTTTACATTTACAATTACCTTATCGGGCTTTTGGATTTTGGCCTACTCACAATTTCAGATTCATTTTTCTGATCCTGGAGTCTATTTGGGGCAGATTAGCTACCTTAAAGAGGAGTTAAAGCGAGGCAGTCTTGAAAATGAGTATATTCGAGACCAAGTTTTAGAGTTTCAAGTTGAGGTCGCGAGGATTTTGCCTGAAATTTTGAAGGATAAGCCTCACAATCAAGAAAACTACCCATTGAGGGGTTTGGCCAGTGTAGTGGCTCAGAATCCTGTAAATCTAAATCTTGAAAAGCAATTGGGAAGAAAAAACTTTGAAGAGGCAAAAAGTTTTTTTAACAAAAAAGATTATAAAAAAGCTGTATTGAAGTTCAAATCTTTTATAGATGTTACCCCATATTCTGTACACCTTCCAGAAGCTTATTTTTTACTTTCTGAAAGTTACTTTCAAGTTGAGGACTTTGAAAATAGCTTACTAGTTGTCGAAAAAATGATTGAACTTTTTCCGAGCAGTGAGTTGACGGGTTATGCAATGATAAGAATGGGTAAGATTTATGAATATCAGAACCGTCCCGAGGAAGCTGTTGAGATCTACCAAATTGTGCTGAGGTCATTTCCTGATCGTGGAATTGCATCTCAAGCTATGAATTCTCTTGATGGTGTAGAGCTGTGAAGTCATTAGTTCGAGTTTTGCTATTTATACTGGCCTTCAATGTTAATGTCAGTCTGAAGGCTCGTGCCGAGATGTTGGAGTATCCTAAAGACTGTCTAGCATCAAAAAATGAAGAGTGTGTCGTAAAGTCGATATCGAGTGCGGGGGTCTTGTCAACAGCCTCTGTTAATATAGAACTCTCTGCGGAATCGACCGTGATCCTAAGAGGAGAGTCCTACAGGCTTGTTAATGGTGTATTTTACGTTCGAGCTTTATCAAGCGTAGTTGTGGATGTTAAATTTGGAAAGGCTAAATTGAATTCTGGAGATATGGTCTTATTTAAATTAGATGAAGGTAGAGCAACTCTCTCAGTGATGTCTGGAGAGGTAACATACATTTTGTTAAACAACGAAAAACACGTCTTGCCTGCAGGATATGCAAATTGGATAGGTGCTCCTAGTGAGTTGGGAGTGGTAAGGTCTGGAATTCCTTCTTCTATTGATTTTCCTCAATTAATTTTAGATTTAAACGCTGTTTCTCAATTATCTAAAGATGAGATGTACATTACATTAAAGACTCTGAAACCGTTTTGGGAGCTAGCCCATAGCGAGACAGAGTCTAGATACTTGGCTTCGATTCAAGAAACTCTTAGAAGAGAAGAAGAAGTAAGGCTCCAGAAAGAAAGAGAGAAACAAAGGCAAGAGAAGGAGCGGAAAAAATGGAGAGAGCTATTTTTTCAAAAAACATTTCTGGAGTAAATTAAATTCCCGATCAGTGGAGTTAAAGGCACATGGGTCCTTAAAGGAATCTTATACACCCAAACCCGCGGATAAAAATGCGTCCAGTTGATTAGTTTTAGGACTTAAGTCTTAAAACCTAAAACTTAGATCTTGAAATAAAACATTAGATTCATTTAACTCTTTCTCGTCTAAAATCCATAATAATTGCGAATAATATAAGAATACATTCTGTCAAAAGGTCTAATATATAATAACCTAAGTTATGATCGTTATGATTATCCTTATAATAGCACTGATAATAATGATATTATCAATTGAGAGGTGTAGAGCTTTGCCCAGAGCTTATACGGTAACTGTTAATCAATTTCTCAGGAGGAGATGTGTCATCAGTCAATGGAAGTGACAGTAAGAAGGGTCAGTACCAAGAAAATATTAGACGACAGCGTGATGAATTTCAAAACCGGGAAAGTGAAATCATAAAAAGGCACAATAAAGAGGTTCGAAGGCTTGGCGAAGCTCATCAAAAAGAAGTGGATAGAATTCGAGAAGATCACAAAGCCCAAATGCAAGAGTATGGGGTAAGAACAAAGGGTGCGCTTACCGTTAAAGATAAGCATTATCAAAATGAAATTAATGAACTCAAAAAACTTCATCGCGAGCAGCAGGCAAAGCTAAAAGGAGATCTGCACCACCAATTAGAGGCCACTAGAGAAGTTAATAATCGCACGAAAACTCAATCCGACAGAAAAAATCAAGTCAGAGAAAAAGAATTGAGCCGCCATTACAGTGAGGTTCTTAACGAGAAGGAAAGCCTACACGCAAAGCAGTTGGAGGAGATTCGTGAGCGTCAAGCGGAGGGTGTGAATAAGCAGAGAAGCCGCCTTATGAAACAGCATGAGAAAGAGATCAGCTTTATACAAGCTCAGAGAGAACAACAGCTAGGTGACAAGCAAAAAGAGCTGGAAGAGTTAAGGCAATTGTCATCGTCACGATTAAAAAAGCAAGAACTGAAACATCTTGGTGATATACAGAGAAGATCTGAAAACTACATGGAAAATAACAAAAAAAAGGAGCAGATTTTTTCCGAGATGGAAAAAGAGAACAAAGAGAATTATAGAAAAAATGTGAAAGATTTAAGAGAGGAGTATCTGCAAAAAGAAAGAGAAGGTCAGCACAAAAAAGAGGTAGACATGCAGAGGGTTCAGTCTTCTGCATCAATGGACGCTGATAATCGCGTAAATTCTCTTAAGAGAAAAGTTGGTGAACTTAGGGATGAAAAGGTAAAGTCAGAGCAAAGGTTGAGGAGACAAAAAGATAAGGAAATTTCTAATGTAAAATCTGAGTATCAGAAAAATATCGAAGACTACAAGGCTAAAAATGAAACTCTAAATGAGGAGTTTAAAGATCTAAATCAAAAAGATATTTCTAAAGTCAGAAGTGATTTAGGCCATCAAATGAGAGAAAATACTAAATTTTACAAAAGAAAGATGGAAATTGATAATTATAAGGCGCGGGAGTCTTTGGATAATATAACATCCGACTTTAAAGCTCAGAGTCGACAAAAAGATGTGCAGGCGAGCACACAAATTGCGAAAACTAGGGAAGATGCTGCAAATCAAATTGTTGCAGAACAGAGAAGAAGTAAAAATAGAGTTGAGTTTTTGAAAGACAGTAATGAGAAAGAAAAACTCGATTTACAGATAAAAATGACAGAGGACAAGAATCAGGCTTTGATAAGAAGTCGTGAGCGTTTACAGAAAATGCAGATGGAACATGATTTAAAGTTGGTGAAGATGAAGTCTGAGTACGACAAGAAATTGTCGGAGCTGCACGAAAGGCATGTAAAAGAAAAAGCGCAATTGAGAAATGAAGGGAAGTATACCGTTGAAAGCATGAAAAAAAACCACAATTTTGAATTGAGCTCAAGTCAGCAAAGATATGAGCAAAAGCTGAGCGCCGTTAATGAACAGCATAGGCGAGAAATTGAAAAAATTAACAGTCAACACGCAAAGCAAATGGATGATCTTATAAAGACATTTAGTAAAACTTAGGGTATGATCAAGTCGACGCAGAAATAAATAATTAAATAAAGAATCAGGTTAGATATGTTAGGAACTCGGAGAGCTAAAATTGTTGCCACAATCGGCCCCTCAACTTCAGGGAGAGAGCAGCTTAAAAGAGCTATAGAATCTGGAATGAACGTCGCCAGATTAAATTTCTCTCATGGTTCGCATGAGGATCACTTGGCTGTAATCAAAAATATTCGAGAATTGTCCAGAGAGTTAGGGGCACCGGTAACAATTCTACAGGATTTGCAAGGTCCAAAAGTCCGAGTTGGAAAATTTAAAGGTGGAAGTGTAAACCTGATTGAGGGGAGCGAGGTTTTAATATCTTCGGCTTATGCTGAGGGTTTTGAGAATCAAATACCTTCAGATTTTGAAGGTATTCATGAGGTCTGTGCCCCTGGTGTTAAAATTCTGTTAGATGACGGATTGCTAGAGTTACTAGTTGAGGAGATTTCTGGTGAAACAGTTAAATGCAGAGTGATTGTAGGGGGGATTTTAAAAGATAGAAAGGGTATGAATTTGCCGGGAGTGAGTTTGCCTGTAGACTGCTTAACAGAGAAAGACTTAATAGATCTTGATTTTGGTTTGTTTTACAAAGTGGATTATGTTGCATTAAGTTTTGTTCGGTACGGAAGTGATATTAAAAAATTAAAAGATCTGATATCTGAAAAACGATCTACAGCTAAGGTGATTGCGAAAATTGAAATGTTAGAGGCTATTGAAAACCTGGAAGATATCGTTAATCTTAGTGATGCAGTTATGGTGGCTAGGGGAGATTTGGCGGTTGAAGTTGGGCAGACGCAGCTTCCGGGTATGCAAAAAAGAATAATAAAAATGTGTAATCAAAAGAGAAAGCCTGTCATCACTGCCACTCAGATGTTGGACAGCATGGTGGAGAATCCGAGGCCAACTCGAGCGGAAATTACTGATGTCGCCAACGCGGTTATAGACGGAACAGATGCCTTGATGTTGTCTGCTGAATCGGCTAGTGGGAAATACCCTTTTAAATGTATTTCAACAATGCACGACATTATTGTTGAAGTGGAAAGGGACCCAGATCTTTACTACAATTTAAATTTAGATAAAAAGTTTTATGAGGTTGCAGAATCAATAAGTGCAAGTGCATGTTTGTCGGCACTTAAATTGGATGCCTCTGCAATTGTTTGTTTAACTTCAACAGGAAAAACGGCCACTTTTATTTCAAGCATGAGGCCACAGTGCAAAATTATTGCTGTGACTCATATCTTGGAAACTCTAAATAAGTTAGAGCTGGTTTGGGGTATAGAAACATTCTCCATAAAACCTTACAGTTCTACAGATGAAGCCATGGATCAAATTGAAGAGCTGTTGCTGGCTTATGATCTTGTTAAAACAGGGGATAGAGTTATTCTAACATTGGGAACCCCTGTGTGGGAGAATGCTAAAACAAATTCAATGAGAGTTTACAATATAACCAAAGAGAGACCGAGTGCTTTCTTGGGCGGGCGAATTCCATTGAGATGTCAGAAGTAACCCAATTCCAAAAAATAATCGTCTAAAATTTTGTGAATGCGCCTCACGCGCAGTTC
>CAZCYD010000108.1:0-5327 GCA_964502735.1 uncultured Pseudobdellovibrionaceae bacterium | reverse complement strand
AGACCTGGGTTATTGGGTCAACAACTACTTTGTAAACTCCACCCTTGTCACCTTACCTGTTTTGATATTAACATAACAGTCACAGCCTGTAAATTCATAAGCAACCAACTGATCATCATAAAAGAATATTGATGTATAAAATGGTGGACTGTAAAATTTGTGATCACTCGTATCTATTCTCCATACGACACTTCCATCGGATGCAACCAAGTAAACACCCTCTCCGTCTAATTTGTACAAAAGAACTATTATATTGTTTTTATAAGGTAGAATTTTAAATATTTTTGACTCAAACGTCTTTATTACCACTCCGTCTTTGATAAGGCTAAATTCATTAAAAGACCAATTGGCCATAATTATAACCTCCTGGCGTTCTGAAACAAAGATCTAAATACTTCGTCGTTCATCATTACCTTCTCTCTGGCAATTTCATATTGAATACTAAACCTGCTTCCTGTTGAGCCAAATATGGGATTTATTATTCCTTTTCTAATTGTCACATTTGGAGGAATAACAATATCTACCATATGAGTTGGTATATCAGGAAGTGATAAAATGTCTTTGATTTCCTCTGGCGTTTTATTCATTATGACATGTTTTTCAGTAATCCAAGGGCCTGGCAATTTATCACCACGATAAACTCTGACAAAATGCCCCTTAATTTCCTTATCAGTTGTGAATTCAAAAACCCTTGTCCCTAATTTATAGGGGGGAAGTTTTCCCTCATGGACAGTATTATTAATACTCTCCGCAGTGTGGACAACAATTTTATGCCTGGAACGATTTAAAACACTTGGCGCTCTGGACTGTGCCAATAATTTATGACTTTGTTCGCGTCCCGCTTCTGCTATAAAATCTTTAGCTCTTCCAATGGCGCGCGTGTCATGTCCAAAAAATGTTTTTATAAAACTTGTGAACTCTCCAAAATGGACCCTAGCCGTAATTCGCAAATCACTGGCCATATCTATTAATGGCGAAACAAAACCTAAAGCCTTATCGTAACTCCTACCAAAGACTTTCGTGCTTTTTAGAGCCTTAAGGCCTAAGCTAATATGGCGACCCAAACCGAAGGTTATGAGACTCGTGAGGGCCGCCCCTCTTTCAAAGTCACTTAGGACTTCACCTGAAATTAGGCTTTTTCCTATTAAAGACTCATATATATCTCTAGCCACACCGGTAAAAGGATTCAAACCCAGTAGGACATCGGCAGCCACATGGGCTATCTCTAACCAATAGCCTGACTCCTCCACTAATCCATCTAAATTTAAGTCGTCTGCAACACTTAAACTTGTTTTTGATAGCTCATAAAATTCTCTATCGAAATCATCATGAACCCTTGCCCTAGAGAGTTTTTCTTTTATATCTTCAGCCTCTCTTACAAAATCTTTATCAGTGGACTTCCACAAAATTTCATTTTCACTTAAATTTGAAGAACGTCCGGCTTGAATTAGATCTAATTTTCTTAACTCAGAAACATCAAAGCTAGGCAATTCTGGGGCTGATCTTACTTGCTGGGCTAAGTTCTTCATTGACTTAAAAAGTCGCTCTCTGGCCAAGTCCATTTCTTGTAAATCTTTTTCTATAGCTCTCTGATAATCTGCAATTTTTAACTTTGACTTTTTTATATCCCTTAGTGCCGATGAATTTTGTAATAACAAATGCTTTCCTGCTGATAGAGCTCCCTGACCTATGCCTACACTTAAATCTCCAACAGTATCTAAAGATCTGTACTGAGATTGACTTGAAGACCCAATGTCTTGACGAGGGCTCACTGAACGCCCATCTATTGTCACCTCATCAAAGCTGTAAAAGGTCACTTTTGGATCTGATTTTTCAAACTCAATAATCATGGAGTCTGTTTCTGTATTATAGTGAAAATCTAGAACTCGAATGCGATGAATAGACGAATCCTCTTCATTCATAATATCGTACTCGGCACCAATACCATTAACAGCAATTACATCTATTACAGATTTATCTTGAGTTTGAATTGTGTAATTCGAGGCCAATGAAAAATCGCAAAAAATGAGATTTAAAGCCAAAATAATTCTAAATACTCTCTTAAAATGAACTCTAATTTTTGACAATGAGTTGATAATCATTTTTTTATTCATTCACTTAACTCCTCAATCAGACCAGTCAATTCCTCAAAGCTCACTGTATTTAAACTGTTTACACTGCTCATAGATATCAACCTCAAGACTTTGAGTTTCTGAGCTTCTTCTACCTCTAAAATAATTATTCATCTCGTTCACACAGAAGTAATAAGACCTTATATTCTTTCTATCAACTGCGGCTTTTTCTAGAAAATTAGATAATCTCCGATCATTTTTTATTCTGATAGAAACCTGAATTATCAGGCTATCTAGCTCAATTAGTTTATCTCCAACACGTAAGTATTCATCTATTGCTTTGTCCAAATTAAATCCAAATGCTTCAGAAGCTCTATACTTTATCTCACTACCAAGGACCTTATCAAAAAATATTTTTTGTACTCTAAGCTCATTTGTATATTTAATCAGCAACGAAAACTCTTGAAGTTCGAAACTTAGTTCTTCATCTGTAGGTAGCTCTCCATCAAAACCAGAAGTTACATAAGAAAATATTTTAGATTTTAAAAAATTATCTTTAATCTTTGAAAAGTTAATTAAAAGTTCTTCTATCTTGCCTAGCATGTGTGCCTGTCTATTGACTTCTACACTATTGACCATGGAGTAAATATTAGTTGTTTCTCGATTTAACTGCATTGATTCTTCATATGTTTTTAACAGCTCTCTATTGTGAGATAAACTGATCATCGTATCTATAATTTGAGCACACATAATTATTACTGCTGTCGTTGGATCAGGGGTATAAATGAAGTAAAAAGCCGAAACCGCCTTCTCCTTTTCGGTTTTGGCGGTCATCAAGTTATAAACTGTTAATAATTTCCCTAAAAATTCAACACTTTTAGACCCTATTCTAGGGTCTGTACTTCCCAGGGCCTCAGGATTTTCATTTAAGTATTCTGATAGCCTATGCTTTACTTGCTCTTTGGCATAAGTTTCTAAAAAAATCTTGGCTGCGGCTTCTCCTCCTTCTAAAGCAAAACAATTTGCAACGTTAACACATATGAAAAGAAAACTGATGATCAAATTAATTCCTATAACCTTACTGAAAGAGGTCATGGAATCATGTCCTCTTTGTTATCATCTTTCATTTTTCTGCTGTCTAACTTTAGATTAGCGAGAAAGTCTTTATCCATTTCGTCTAATTCTTTTTTAATTTCTATACACTTTTTTCTTATTTGTTCCTTAATTTCTGGCTGCAAGCCTTCTTCTAACAATTGAAGTCGACAAGAAAAATAAGCTGATTTTTTGTCTGACCTCACTCTTGCCCTTTCTGTGACTCTATTGAATCTTTTATTAGATCGGGACTCCATAATAAGACTTTCAAAAATAAATATCTTTTCTTGAGATTCTTGCTCTAGAATTGCAATGCGTCGATCTAAATCCTCAATTTTATTTTTTAGATCTACATCTAAATTGTGGAGATTATCTTTTACTAGAGTTTCGTGCAGCGTCTTCTCATATCCAAACCGAATAAAACTGTATCTTAGATCTCTTATCTTCTTTAAAAGATCACTTAAATCACTATCATCAAGCTTAGAGATACTTTCATGATTCTCAGCTATTTCTTGATATGTTAAAGAAGTTAAAATTTCCTCAATTGTGTTTTTTATATCTTCTTCATGCTTTACTCTTGTATCAAAAGACTCTTTTTGTAAACTTCCATAAAAAAGATCCATTTCTTTATATTTATTCACATCTTCATTTGTTGTGTTTAAATACTCGTCGCTTGAGCAACCTACTATGTTTAATAAAAATATAATTATCACTAAGCCTTTCATCTCTACCTTTCCTCACTTAATTTTGATAAGTTTTGTTTTTCGATTCCTAAACTACTTTCTATTTCAGTTTTTCTATCAATTTTGGACTTAACTGCTTGCTCTAACCTTACAAAACACTCTTGCAGAGCTAGGTCCAACTCTATGAATAGAATTTTAATTTTCTCGTAAGAAACTTCTTCTAACTTGGAATAATTTTCTCCACGATACACATCACCATCTTCATAGACTTTGATATCGTGTATTATTTGCGAAATTTCTTTAGAGAAATTTATTTTTTGATTTCTCATATCTCCATCAAATACAGGCTGAGAGATAAAGATGAGTTCATCTATTTTTTCAATCAGCATTAAGTGTTCGGCATTAACGTTTTTTATGAATAGAGACATTGATTCTTCTAGATTTAATGCCACTAGGGATAAATCTTCTAGGTTTTCATCAATTGTAGAATACTTTTCTTTAATCAAAGATAAGAGTTCTAAATCTATTTGAATAGTTTCAAGCTCAGCTTCAAAGTTAGCTATATTTTCATTTGTCTTTTGAATAGCTATTTTTTTGATTTCTTCCGCTTGAGCTCTTCGAATTTCAGCTTTTTCTTTTTCGGCATTAGCTTTTGCCTTTTCTCGATCTCTTACTGTTTGGCCTCCTGATACAATGTCTGCCGCTGTTCTTAATGGAGCCTTAGTGCTTTCTGCAACACCCTTAACTACTGTTTCTCCATCTTTAACAATGATTTTTGCATTACTTTCTGTTTTTTTTGCACCTCGCTCAACTTTTTTTCCGACATCCTTCGCTAGTCCTTCGAAAGCTTTACCTGTACCTTTTACAAATTTTTCTGCTTTTTTAAAAAAATTGGCTTGGGACTGAAGAGGATAATACAAAATATTAAGACATACACATAGACCCAATAGCTTTCGTCCCAACCTGCCTACTTCACCAGATTTTGGTTCTGATCTCTGGTGAGAGATTGGTTTAGTTTTATTTTTTACAACCCATAACACCTTTACTCCTCCTTATTTTAACTACTCTGAATAGATTGGATCACTTCCCTTGTGCATGGACTGTGCCGCATAATTGCTGTGACCTTGAGTCTATTTTACAAGGGTGAGAGAACCTCAAATCCTATTTATTTTGAAATCAGGACAATACGTAAGGTTTTAAGTTAAGAAATGGTTTAGGTTGAATTCTAAATTCTAAGAATAAATTCTATGTTTTGTGATAGATATCGATTAGCGGGTCTATTTAGGTATCTATTAGCGGGTCTATTATTTTCAATAGAATTTAATGGGACTTTCATTTAATCGAACTTTAAATCAGTCGTGATTCTTTAGATTTGTTTAAGTTTATTACAATTCTATTCTATGCCTCTACTTCGGCACTTCTTCACCGTCGCACCAGAGCATTTTTCGCATACAAAACTCTTTGTACTTGTTGCTGATGC
>CAZCYD010000107.1:0-5341 GCA_964502735.1 uncultured Pseudobdellovibrionaceae bacterium | reverse complement strand
AGCGTTATTATGACTACGGGGATGTTCTTATTTGCATTTCAGAACTGTGGTGACGAGGTGAGTTTTTCAACAGGGTTGCCGGGTTCAATATCCAAAGCTGATGGAAACCCTGTTCAGGTCACTGAGTTGGAAGTTGAAGATATAGTAGATGAGACTTTTAAGGAAATACCCGTAGTTGATGAAACTGGAAATGTATGTGATTGCGAAACAAAAGAGCAAAAAGAGATCGCTGTTCATAACGGAGATGGAAAAAAGGGTGGGTGCAAAAATCGTGAATCTGACAAGGACAAGAAATCTAACCTAGTTGAAGAGCATTTGAAATACTCTCGCATGTGTTCTTCGGCTCAAATCCTTGCAAACAAGTACAAGACAGATAGTGCGGCGATTTACAAAGTGAGATCTCACGGTCTAGGTATTAATATATTTGGAGTTGAAGGGTTAGATTTACTATCTAACATTAGAGGAAACACTCTTGTAATAGGAACCGGAGATGGTGCCCGCCACATAAAAGAGATCAGCAATATTCGCGGAAACCTTGTAATTTGTGGAATGTCTGTGGGTTCACTAAAGGATGTGAGAGGTAACACTGTCATAGTCAACGGAGAGGTGGGCACAGTTGACGACAAAAGAGGAAACTTGGTTTTAATCAGAACTCGTGTGCAGGGAGAAGTTACGAATTTGAGAGGCAATGTGGTTCAGTGGTAACAATAAAAGCCTTGTCATTGTAACGAAAGCTTTATAAGAAACCCTAATGAGAAATTTAGGGTTTTTTATTTTTTTGATTACTTATTGTTTGTCGAGCTGGGGGTCTACCTTTCGTTTTATAGCGATTGGAGATGTGCCCTATCGAGAACCTGCGGGTTCCAAGATGTTTAAGAGCCTTATTCAGCAGATCAACCAAAGAGATATCGATTTTACAATTCATGTGGGCGATATTAAAGATGGAGGGTCCCCCTGTACGGACAAAGCTTTGCTTAACGTTAGGGATATGTTTAATGCCTTTAAAAGACCGCTTTATTACACGCCCGGGGATAATGAGTGGACGGATTGTCATCGAGATTCAAATGGCAAAATGGATCCTCTTGAGAGACTAGAATTCTTAAGAAAGCATTTTTTTGCAAAGCCAGAAAGTTTAGGGCTTCTCAAGAGGCCTTATAAGAGCCAATCCCAAATTGAGGGTTATGAAAAGTATGTTGAAAATTACTATTTTGAGCACAAAGGGGGAATTGTAGCTAGCCTCCACTTAGTTGGAAGTAATAACAACATGAGAAAGGAAAGCCCTCAAGCTATGAAGGAACATCTTGATAGGCAAAGAGCCAATCTTGCGTGGCTAGACAGGGTGTTTGAATTAAGTCGCAAGGCCAAGTTTTTGATTTTATTTTTTCAGGCAGAAATAGGTTGGGAAAAGCAGAGTGAACAGTTTGAGGGTTTTGCTGAGGTCAGAAACAAAATTTCTGCTTACGATAAGATCTCGAAAACTCCAATCTTGTTGATTCATGGTGATGAGCACAGATTCAAAATTGACCATCCTGTGCCTCATAAAGATACAGAGTCAGGAATTTATGGGCACAAATTTAATATTATGCGTCTTGAGGTCTACGGATTTCCCGATGTGAGGGCTGTGGAGGTTCAAGTTAATACCAAGTTAAATCAACCATTTAGCTTTACTAGTCTCGATAATATCAAGTGGGAATACGGGGCAGTTAATAAATGAGGATTTAAGAAAAAATAATTGGATACTTGCAACTTGATTACTTAGAATAAAGAAATATGAAAAATATTCTCTCAAAACCAAACTACAGTCTTCAGAATATAGACTGGACATCCTCTATTTTTTTAATAGTCACTCCAGCGCTGTGTTTACTTCTTTTACCCCTTTATTTTTACTATTTCGATCTGAGTTGGGGCATTGTATTGTCCGCTGTGTTCTATTTGTTTTTTAACAACCTCTGCATTACGGCAGGCTACCATAGACTTTACTCCCATCGCAGCTATCAGGCGAAGCCTTGGGTTCAGTGGGTTCTATTGTTTTTTGGAGCCGGAGCTTTTCAGAACTCGGTTTTAAAGTGGGCTTCTGACCACAGGGTTCATCACCAAAAAGTTGATTCTGATAAAGATCCTTATTCTATAAGTAAGGGGGCTTTTTATGCGCATTTGGGTTGGATGTTGTTAAAAGAAGACCAGGCTATACCACGGGCTAAGGATTTAAAAAGTAACCCGTGGGTGGTGTTCCAACATAAACATTACTTATCAATAGCCATAATGAGCGGTTTTGTTGTTCCCGCAATTTGGGGTTGGGCTTTGGGGGATTTTTTTGGAGGATTTCTTTTCATTGGTTTAGCGCGAATTGTCTTAGGGCATCACACAACTTTTCTGGTGAATTCTCTATGTCATATATCTGGTCGCCAGCCTTACTCGTTAAATCATTCGGCAAAAGATAATTTTTTGGTAGCCTTATTAACAAATGGAGAAGGGTATCACAATTTTCACCACAGCTTTGAAGGTGATTACAGAAACGGCGCTCTCTGGTATCAGTGGGATCCAACTAAGTGGGTTATTAATTTTATGTCTTGGTTTGGTCAAACTTATAAGCTTAAGAGGGTTTCTCACGAAGCCATTTTAAGGTCTCGCATTCAAACGGACAAAATTCGTTTGCATGAAAAGGGTATTGACACCTCTAGGCTTCAAAACTTACAGGATCAGATTGAGTTAATCATGGCTAGGGTCAATCAGTTGAAGAGGGACTATGAGATCATGAAGGACGAGTATAAAAAAGTCGCCCAAGATTGGGAGGCCTCATCCAGAGCTAAGATTGTTCAAATGAAAGCAGATCTTGAGTTGGCTAAGATAGAGTTAGACAATCGAATCGATCAATGGCGGCGCTATATGAGCCTTATGCGGCCAGTTCTTGCATAATTCCCTTACATCTTTCTTTCAGAGAAGTAAAAGAGTTCTTCCCTTCGGCATGAGTCTCCCTCCCTTACAGAGCAGGACACATCTAAGATCTCAAGTGTGAAAACCTTACCAATTTTCACTACAAGATTGTGTTTAGTGCCAAAATGGGGCAGCATCCGGAGTCGCGTGAATTTATTTTAAGATTTGGGAGTCAGAGTCTTAAGTAAAGCAGAAAATATTACAATTTTTTTGTTTCTTTTGTAACTGAGCTAAGTGTAACGAAGCTAAAAAATTGGCTCGTGACCGAAGGCTTGGGTGTACAAATCTCAAGTCGATTTGCAACGAGTTACAAGTCAGATTAGAACGGGCAAAGGAGGAGATTATATATGTTGGCAATTCTACGGTTTGTGGGAATTCTGGTGCTTTTAAATTTTAATTTAACTGGCGCAAAGTCCTCTCCAAAGTCTATTATTTCACAATTAAATGAAGAAAAAATGGCTATTATGAAGCGGGCTGAGCGGGCTACGGTGCAAGTTTTTAACGATCTCGCGGACCCTTTTGTGGGCTCTGGTCCCATGAACAGCTCGCATGGAACGGGCTTCATAGTGGATATAACAGATGGCTATGCCACAGTATTTACAAATCGTCACGTAACTGAAATTGCCTCGACTGAAATTGTGGAAACCAACGACGGTCCACGGTTAATTCGATTGCCAGACTTTTTGTTTCGCCGACTTACTGTCGGTAAAAAATATGGAGAAAATAAAGTGACGAAAAAGGCCTCGGTTGAGGTTTTATTTGTGAGCCCCATATACGATTTTTCGGTTTTGCGTTTTAAAATTTCAGATTTAGGAGCGGGGGCAGAGGAGTACTTTCAAGCCATTGAACTGGCCGAATCAGAAAAGGAATATACAAAACTTCTCCAGCAAGGAAAGTTAGTTCTTGCCTATGGATACCCGCAAGACTCTACTGAGGTGGGAACTGATGGGACTATTTCAGCCTTATCTCAAAAAGTTGATGGAATGAATAGCGTCATATTGCACAATGCTCCTATCAATGGAGGAAACTCTGGTGGGCCGCTAATAGATATGGAATCTGGAAAGGTCATTGGTATCAACACGTGGAAAAATGATGATGCCGACAACATGAGTTTTGCACAACCCATAATCAATGCGTGGGGTGAATATCAAAGGTATTTAAAAAATAGCCAGTACGGAAGCCGCAGATTGCCGTTTATGACATTAAGACAGGTCGGTGCAGAGTTTCTTGAAACTACAGGCATGGCAGATGATGTAGAGCACTATATACCTGGATTTGCAAACCATAGAGAATCAGCTTTATTGGTGCATCATACGCAAAAAGGTTCGCCACTTTATTCTGGCGATCTAATTCTGTCTGTAGAGGGTGAGTTGATGGACGGCTCCATAGAAATGTTTCAGCGAGTGTATAATTATAGCCGAAAATCTACAGTGGCCATGACGATCCTTCGGTCAGGTGCACTTGTCGAAGTTAAATTGCCTATATTTAAACAAGAGGTGCGAACGGAGTCCTTTAATGAATATGCAGCCTTCTCTGGTTTAGTGGTCAGGAATCTAAGGTTTGCAGAAAAAGAAATTTTGGGTCTAGAAGAAGGGGTAATTGTTGGGGCGACCTATGACGATCCAAAGTCTATTTCGAATCCACAATTTATTGGTGCCGTACTTACAGAAATACAAGGTCCCAGCGGGCCGTTCATTATCAAGAATTTGGAGTCACTTACGGAGTATTTAAGGGAAACTCCAGTCGGAGTTTTTTTACATATAAGAATTTATGCTCCAACCCAGACTCTCGTAACGGGAACGAGCCTTGAGGCTCCTGTCTACAACATAATTAGGCCTTCAAATCTTCTATCGGTGCCATTTTCTGGGGCAATCTCCTCTGATGAGATACCTTTGCAGAAGTTTCGGGAAAATTATGACTTTACAGGTCTAGATCTGGCTAGATCTAACTTGGGAGCTGTCATTCAAAGTGCTTGCGAGAGCGCATTGATGCAGCCCGAATAAAGTTTAAGTACAAAAGACTTGATTCTCACCGCTTAGAGAATTATCTTTTTGTGTCCGTGGGTAGGCCCTTGTATTTCCTGCGGGGACTTTTCTATCTGCCCGTGGCGCAGCCCGGTAGCGCGCAACCTTGGGGTGGTTGAGGTCGCTGGTTCGAATCCAGTCGGGCAGACCAGTTTTTAGCCACTTTTTATTGTATAAGGTGTTGAAATTGTAACGGGGAGTTCAGTTTTGTTAGTATTGCCAGAGTCTTACTTAAGCTTTAACTTAAGCTCGAGTTTAAGCGTGAATAATAATACGTTAACGTCCAACACTCTAACAAGAGAAAAGTTAAGTGTCTAACTCTGACAGTCCTTATCAGCAAAAATCAAATTCTTTACAAAAACGCGTGTTTATTTCTGGTGTCG
>CAZCYD010000106.1:0-5523 GCA_964502735.1 uncultured Pseudobdellovibrionaceae bacterium | reverse complement strand
TATAAAAGAATTCAAATTTGAAGTGGATCTCATTGTTCCTTCACCCAAGGCGCTTCTTTGGATTCCAAACATTGAAAGTATTGAAAGTAAAATACTCGTATGTGTTTGTTGAGTTGAGAATGTGATTTCACGGCCAAATCTTAGATCAGAACCACCTCCACACAAAAGCGTAGGAATATCATTGGTATTATGAGTATCTCCATTAGACATATCTGTTCCAAATAAAACAAGAGTTTCATTCATTAAGCCATGCTCTTTTAAAAGATTTAATAAATGTTTTAAAAGTCCAATATGCATTCTATTGACCTGTAGATGTCTGGCAATTTTGGCTGCAGATCCTCCATTATGAGCGGCGGCATGATGATCATAAGTGTTGTTGCCAAGATCACCATGGTAGTACAACTCTCCAGATACAGCTGGAGCATACATCATAGTTGCGACGTTGGTAAGTTGACACTTCAAAGCAAAAACGATTATCTTTTGAAACTGTTGTATTCTGTCTACATAATTCAGCTCACGATTTGGATATATTTTATTTGGAGCACTTGGCTTTTCACAGTTATAATTCTGCCCAAGTCCGGCTTCTATTTCACGCAAACCAGATTCATATTCTTCCATCATCAGCCTTCCTTCGCTAGAAGTTTTAGCCGCTACAGATCTCAGCTCACTACTGACAAAATCTAAAATGCTTTTCTTCTTTGTGTGTTGATATTGAATCTGCTTTAAGTTTCCGCTTGTTCCTGAAAACAAATAATTAAAAAGCTGATACGGATCGACAATTGGAGTCAATGGCAATTCATCTTGGGCCCATGAAATGCGATTCATATAAATATCAGGATAATTAGGATGATCAGCAAGAGGATGAATATGAAAATAAGGTCCTCCAATCTCAAGCGATCTAAATGGAGTCCCTCTCGTATCAGCAATAATTTGGTCAATAGTCCGTCCGCACCTAGGTCTATCTAAACTTAAACGGATCTGATTTCCAGACAAAAACGCTGCTGGATTCTGCCAGTGTGGATCTAAAGTTGGAAAACCCGCTCTTATCTTACGCAAAATCATAACATGTTGATTCACCCGATTACTACCTTGAGTAAGATCATACAAGACTCCGTTATTATTATTCCAATGCCATGACCCCACTCCATCGGATGTAGGAAAGTAAGAACCATTAGGAAAAAATATTCCAATAAAGTTTTTCCTTAAAGAAGCCTCTTGGGACAAGGAAGAAATTGGATAAAAATTACTTAACAGTGGCAACGTAAAGTGGAAACCCATTTTTTTAATAAATAGTCTCCTTGAAATACTCTTCATCAGAAATCCTCCTTCAAGGATTTTAAAAGGGTTTCAGATGTCAGTTGGCGCACAGGAGTATCTTGAGTAACTTGAGTTGAACACTGTGCTTTCTGGGTGGGATTTACCCCTCCAAAGTAGGCCTCAAGTTTTTTCTGTACACAATTGCGAAACTCTCTAGTTGTTTCAATTGATTGAGATAAACTTTGTGGATCTTTGACAAGTCTTCCATTAAACTCAAGGTCTGAAACAATAGGAGATCCATCAACATAACGAGTTCTAAACTTACCAAGGTGATCCCAATTTTCGAGGGCTAAACCAATCGGGTCAATTTGGCTGTGACAGGTGTAACATCTTTTGGATGTATTTCTATGTGCCTTCATTTTTTCAATTAAACTTGCATTGGGATCAATATTGGCTTGCGCTTCAGCAATTTCTTCCAATGCTGCGGCATCTAATGGAGGCAGAGTCCTACATAAAACTGAATCTAAAACCCATATTCCCCTTTTTATGGGGCTTGTCTTACCAATGCTAGACGTCGATTTCAGAAAATGACCTTGACTTAAAATTCCCCCTCTCTCCATAGAGACTACCTTTATAAAGGTGGCATTATTTGTATTAGTTGCTATATCAAGATGCTCAGAAAGCAATTGATTAACGTATGTGTATCCAGGAGACAAGAGGTGAGAGACTTGCTGATTCTCGTTTATAATTTCTTCAAATACTAAACTCGATTCTTTTGCCATAGCACCATCAATATCTGTAAATGGCTTTTTCAAATCCTTTCTAAAACCTAACCATTGACCAGCAAAATTCTGAGAAAACCGACCACTGTATTTTCTCAACAAGCGCTGTATTTGATATTCTATAATACTTTCCTGTTTAATACTTCCATTCTCAGCTAACTTCCACAATTCTTCATCTGGGTAAGTAGAACCAATCGAGAGTGAAAGTTTAGAAGCTATAGAAAAATTTTTTTCTGTAAGATCGTAGACTCCAGGAAAATACTCCATTTTAAATAAAAAATTTGGTGAAATAAGCTGGCTAATGAGTGTAGCCGATAAACCCTCCCTAAAAGAACGGTTAAATCCCTTTGTCCCATTTGGAACAGGCTCACTCACGTAAGCTTCACCAGCCAACGTGCTTAACCTATCAAATATTGCCCTGTACTGTATAACTTCATCAGATCTTAGGGGACGCCTAAACAGGCGTTCACCTACGTGTTTTAAAATCGGGTAGGCACAGTTTTCCCAATTGTGCTGGCCTTGAACTAAATTGGCATCACACAATCCAATAATAGAATTTGCTGAAATAACTCTGTCAGCCACAGACTCTGCAACATTGATATAGGCTTCGGCTGTTACTCGATCAATCTTAGTGTTAGAGATATTGTCAAAACCATATCGAGGGGGCAAGGTTGGCAAAGTTTGCAATTCAGTTATTGACGATTCAGTACCCGTCATATCCTTAATAATCATTTCGTATTCATAATGTGTAAGCCTTGGAAGCAAGGGAGCCTTTGTCTCACATGAACTCTTATCTAAAGACTCTACGGCCCCTCCATCGATCCATTCAGCCAGAAGATTTAATTTCGCAGATTCTACATTTCCACTTGGCGGCATACTTCCAACTTTAATCGAAATAAATAAGGTACTTGAAGTTGAGCTATAAGGGGTAATCACATTAGATTTCATTAAGTTTTCATAGGAGCTTAAGTCTATTCCTCCACTGGGATTATTATTATTGTGACAAGACAAACACTGGGGTTTGAAAATCGCGTCGTTAACTTTCTGAAATGTTACAAGATCAGAATCTAAAGATTCTGCTGAAACTGAATGAGAATTTGGTAGAGCTTCAAAACGAGAGCAATTTTGATAGAATAAAAATAAAAATCCTAAGGCTAAACAAATAAATAAATTGCCAGCAGGTACTCTTCTTTTTGACATCAATCCCCTGAACGCTAAAAAAATACAAAACTGAATTTTCTCAGAAATTTACAATTAAGATACTTCCTTGTATTATATTAGAGTATCGGGGATTGTCTCAAAATATTTTAGTGTATTCTCATATTGAGACAATCTGGGAAATGTGAATACATTCTAGTCATACGTTCTATCTCGGTGGTCATAGTGTCTGTTTTACGTAATTATAAACTTCATCTGCATGCCCTGGAACTTTAACACCCCTCCACTCCTGTATTACACGGCCAGTCTCATCAATAAAAAAAGTGCTTCTTTCTATGCCACGAACCTTTTTCCCATACATATTCTTCATTTTAATCACATTAAATACTTGGCACGCCTTTTCATCACTATCACTCAGCAGTTCAATTTCATATCCCTGTTTAGATTTAAAGTTTTCATGTGATTTTATGCTATCTCTAGATATACCAAATATATCTATATCTAAATTAGCAAATCTTTTACGTAGATTCGAAAAGTCATGAGCTTCTTGTGTGCAACCAGGAGTTGAGTCTTTTGGGTAAAAAAACAATACAACTTTTTTACCACTAGGAAGGCAGTAAGAGGTTTGATTTGTTCCCATAAGTTCTATTTTAGAAATTTTTTTACCTACTAAGTTAGGAACTTCTGTTGAAGCCTTAACATTCTTGTTAGGTGATTTTTTAGGCAATTTATCAGTCCCCTTTTTAGCATTAGATGCGCGAATTATTGATTCCTTCACAATTTTGACATTCTCTTTAGTTTTAGCCATTATCTCTCCTAATTTTATCTCTCCTAATTTTATTTCTACTAACTTTGGCCCTCATTACATTTGAAGCCCATTTACGTTCGACGCTCTCTTGCGCTTGACTCCTGTTACGTTAAGTTTCATTCACACAAAAACTCAATTTAACTAAAGCAAAATATAATTCAATTATTGCTTTTTGGCTACTATATAGAGACTATTACCTTTCCTTGCCGACGAAATAATAAAAAATCCAATTTGAGATAATTGATTTAAAACTTCGCCTTCGTGGTAAGGTTTATAAAGAATGCCTATCCTTTGCCCCCAACTGTTGACCCTATTCGAAACTCTATCTAACAGGCCCGACCCTTTGGGACAAAGCAGTACATTAAAAGCAAATGTTCCTCCTGGTTTGAGAACGCGATAGAACTCTTTCACCATTTCAATTGGATCATTTACAGCATGATAGGAATTAGCAAGGTTTACTGTGGTGAAGCTCTCATCGGCAAAGCTTAAATTCCTTGCATCGGCCTCAATAATTTCAATTCCTTTAAATCTCAACAGACGTTGAGCGCTTTTGACCATTTTGGGAGTGTAATCAAAACCCACACCTGCAAATTTTATTTTATTAATTTTTGCGTATATAAAAACTAAAAAACATAACGAACCGCTTCCAACAGCGGCCTCAAGATGCGATTCAGAGAGATTTTTTGAAAAAAACGAGATTTGCCTCATAAGACTATCTCTATAAGCTGTTTTTAAAATAAAACAGCCCCTAAGATCATAGTATACGGAGCTTGTCGTATAGGCCTCTGGAGAAACCAATTCCTTTTCGCTCATTCCTCCCCTCTCTTATTATTTTTTTGTTAAATTATTAAGACCATTTAACTCTGCTAACAAACTCAGGATATCGGATTTAGTTAATTTGACAAAAAAAATACAAATAAAAATCAAAACTGATCCAAATAGATTATTTTTATACAACTAGTTATGCGCAGAAGAATTCTCCGGACAACAAACTATTCGTTTATTGATTAATAATTACAGTTTAGGATGTGGAAGTATTTCTGAAGTCGACTCATGGGCACCAAAGTTGTGCATCAAAATAACCCTGACTTCCTCCTTAGGGTCCATGTCATGATCGACAACTGCACAAATTTCTCTATAGTGTCGAGATTGTATATCTAGTAATTTTTTTATGGCCCCTGCTGACAGCGCAACTATTCTCACCATTGAAAAATTAGGATGAGGGCCCAAATTAATAGCTTGATGATCCTTATGAGAAAGTCGAATATAAGCTCTATAGCTCCAGTACCGGAATAGACTTAAAACTCCCTTTCTATCCAACCCCTCCAATTGAATAATTTCTTTCTTAGGCTCAAATTTAATTGCTTTAGAATTGTGACCCACAAACTGATCTAAAATATCCACACAGGCCCTCACTTCTTCAACGGAGGCTCCCACTCTTTCTGCAATAAGTTCATTTTGATGTGAATCTAAATTTTTGTAAGATTCTAAGTTGAAACTGCTTTGCACAGCTCCCAT
>CAZCYD010000105.1:0-5612 GCA_964502735.1 uncultured Pseudobdellovibrionaceae bacterium | reverse complement strand
AGATTAGCAAAGGAGCTACTATGTCTAAAAAGAATGAATCAAAAAACAATGTAAAAGGAGGAGATTATTATGCAAGAAGGCCTATTGAAGAGATCAAGGCATTTAAATCTAAAGATGGAAAATCATTCGTTGTTCAAGTTATTAAAACTTGCATTTTTTCGATTAATTATGCTCATGCAATCGTTACGAATGAAAGTCCTTATCAAACTGGAGCCTCTGAGGAAAAAGTTTCACGAAGTGAGCAGTAATATGATTGGAGCAATGGAAAAAGGTATTGAAGCCGCACAGATATCAACTCCCCCTATGGGGAGCTATGACAATGTTGATCTATCTGTCATGCCAAAGTACCTCTGTTTCAAGGCGGCCCTTTTGAAGGAAAAGCTCCTCCTAAAAAATCTTATTCTATTGATGGTCGGAGTCTTCAGTGTCTACTTTTTTGTAAGTAGACATGAGATCGGCTCCCTTTATCAAAAACTAAGAGAGAAGGAGTATATCTTGGCCCCTGGTGTTGTTGACTTCACTCCGGCATCTCCACAAACAGTCACTGATGGATATGTCGAAAACGCTGTCATGTCATTCCTCAGAACATTAGGTAATACCAATCCAGTGAATATTACAGAACAGTACACGGAGCTATCGCAGTATATGTCACATGATTTGAAGGTTCGCTTTGATATGGAGACATCAGACTGGATTGAAACTGTAAAGTTGGAGAATATCTCTGAAGTTTTGAAGGTCACTGATAAAGAAATCATTTCAGATGAGAGTGGCAACTATAAGGTTATCGCGATCACGACAAGAGAACGATATGCAAACAATGAATATCTGGGAAAAACAGATGAAGTGATCGAAATGGTGCTAAACCTTATCCCACCCAAACAAGGGAAAAAGTGGTTTCTTCAAATCAATTCATTAACACGAACTGAGGCCAACTCTTTTAGAGGGAAGGAAATTCAGTCAAAACCAATCAATTCGGAGAAATAGCTATGCCTAAATTAATTTTATATTTCGTCATTAGCTTATTTCTTGGTGTGAATGCTTATGCAAAGGATATCTACTATGGTTCCAGTCCTGAGTTGGTGAATATCTCGAAAGAGACTATTTTCAGATTTCACCAACAAGTCAGAACTATTTCTCAAGCATACCACTTTGAAATCAAGCCAGCCGACCCCAATGATCCCGACTACTCTGTTTTATCGGTCCGACCGCGATTTACAAAGGGCACGACAAAAGTTGCCTTTGTCTTAAGCGATGGATCTGTTGTGACTCTCAAGTTAAGGATTGTGAAAAATGCAGGAGAATCAGATCCATTCATAGATCTTAAGCCCAAAAGTATGCTTATTGAAAGGTCTGAAAAGAACCTACCAGTTATTACGGTCATGGATTTTATGAAGTCTATGGATCAAGATGCCAGCATTGTTGGATACCAGAGAGAGGTTAAAAACAAATGGATTTCCACAGGAAATATACAGGGGGTCTCGGCCAAGTTAATTCGACGCTACACTGGCAAGGACTATAAGGGGTTTGTGATTGAGCTAAGAAACAAGTACAGGACAAAAGAGTACAAAATCGAGGTTGATCAACTGAAATTTAACGGTTCTGATCTTGCTATTATTTCTTTGGTTGATGATGAGATACTACTCCCCAAAACGAAAGGAAACCACAAAACTCTACTAAAGGTAGTTGCTAAACCCACTGCATCTATCAGTGACCTTATTTTACCAATAACGGTTGTTGAAGAAAAAAAGGAAAGTAAACTATGAAATCATTTAATGAAATGGTGCCCAGAAATCTGAATAAGATGTTCTCGGACATCAAAGATTTTATTACCGAAAATAAAAGAACTCAAATTGGAGTTGGTTTATTTCTGGTTTTCAGTTTGGTCTATATCACCAGCAAAGTATCGGAAACCAATAAAGTCGTTTACCGAGACTACCAAAAACCAGTCTTCACAGAAGGCCGCATCCTTGGTAGTCAAACATCCTCTTATCTCAAGAGCAAGGAAGTTCAGCTTAATAAGGCCGCCAGAAAAATTATGGCCGACAATAAGGCTTTACAAGAACGATTAGTGTTACTTGAAAAAAGGATCGAAGCAAAGTCCTAGCACCACGACCACAAACGAGTGCAGAAAAGGACAATGTAAAAAATGAAGATGTTCCAAAGCAGGAACAAGGTAAGGAGACTCCGGCTCCAGAAGAAGTACGTCTTCATGCAACTGACGGTGTGCTTCCAGCTTCTAATGTCCCTTTGGAGAAGAAGGCATCTTTTGCAGCCGCAAAACGATACAATCATAGTTTGAGTGGCCCAGGAATAATCTCTTTTCCGGTTAAACAGAAAAGAACTGAGCAAGGCATCACACTACCGACAGGTAGTTATGTGAAGGCCAAACTGATGACTGGGATTGATGCACCTGAAGGAAAGACCTATCCCGTGCTCTTGGCCCTGGATTTTTCGTATGTCGGGCCAAACAAACACAAGGTTGATCTTTCTGGATGTTTTATCATCGCTAAAAGCTCTCCATCAATGGCAACTGAAAGAATCAACTTTCAGGCCACACGACTATCATGTGTATCGAAAAAGGGTAAATTTTTCGAGAGGAAGATTAGTGGCTTTGTCGCTGATAATACCGACAACACCTTTGCAGTAAAAGCCGAACTAAATTCCAAGCAAGGAAGTGTGGCCAAAATGGCATTCTTGAAATCAGTTGTTGACGGAATCGGTGAGATCATTACCCGAAAGGCCCAGAATATTGGTGGCAAAAACCCCGATTCAGCAAATGTTCTGGTTCAAAGCGGTGCCCAAGGAGCTGCGGCAAAGGTTAGTGACTGGTATCTAAAGCAAGTCACATCTTTAATGCCAACCCTGTCAGTGAACTCTGGTCAAGATGTTTGGATCGTCATGCAGGAGAAGGTACTACTCCCTAACGACTTTTTTAGAAAAAATGAAAGGAGGAATAGCAATGCGAAGGTATTTTCATATCTCACTCGTATCATTGATTAGTGTTTTTGCTGTGAGCTGTGCCCACAACTCAGCCAAAGAAGGAATTCTTGTGCAAAGGGCCGGATACAACAGCACCCCCAAAGAGGAAAATGTTCCCAAGCGAGTTACCAGAACCAAGGGAAAAGTAAAAAAGGCATGGCTTCACGCCCATGAAATGCCTACAGGTGATTACTTTGGCGGTGCCTGGGTCTATCTGCTCGTTGAAGAAACACGATGGACATTTCCAGAAACTCAGGAAAGGAGGTAAATCATTGGAAGCTCAGAACTTACTAAAACCCATTGAAAGTGCTCTTACTAATAGGTTTGAACTCGCTGATGCTTTGTTTAGACGATCAGAATCTTTGAGCAAACTTCTGCCGTATAGTGAATATTTTGAAGACTACAATGTTTTTATAAACAGAGACGGTAGTTTCGGAGTGGTCCTTGAGGCTGACCTACTAGAGCATGAGCCTATGGTAGGAAAAGACATTGTACGAAGTGTTGATTCATTTAGACCTCTTCTAAATGTGCCTGAAAACTGTGTTCTTCAGTTTCTTTTCGATCAATCCTACATTTCAAAACAGGATAAGTATTGGGATGAAGTGCTGGCAGCTTATAAGTATCCCCATCCCGTTTCCGAACTACTATTTAAAGAAAAAGTAAATATGCTTCGTGAAGAATGTAATTCTGGTGGCGACTTATCGCCTCTAAAAAGAAAGGTTCTAATCTCCATTCGTAAATTTCCTGAAAAGTCAGTAGTTGCCGAATGGAAGAAGTCTTTGGACAAAGGCGAAAGAATTCTTTTTGACGAAATGAGTGAGTTTGTTAGGCAGATAAAAGCATTCAATGATGGGATCAAGCAATACATCGAAAATTCAAAAATCCCTTTAAAGCAGTTAGATGCTCAAAAACTGATTACTCACATAAGACAGTTTTTCAATCCAAAGGAGTATTATCGTCGAGACTTTGCCAAGTTCAATAAACACATTCCTATTTCGGATCAGCTTATCTACAACAGTCCGACTTTAGATTACAAAGGCATAGAAAGAGAAGGGATTAAAACCAGAACAATCACTCTCAAAACAAGTCCACAATTTGCCTATGCTGGAGGGATGGCATATTTCACAAAATTGAAGTTCCCTTACAAACTGTCTCTTAATTTTAGCTTTCCCTCAAAGACTTCTGTAAAAAAATTTTTCTCGATCAAAGAGTTTTTTCTAGAAAACAGTGCCTCTGGCAGGGCCAAGGTGCAAAAAAAGGAGATCAAAGATGCTCAAGATAGGATTATGAATGGAGAGCAATGCCTATACCTTACTTTCTGTATCGTGATTGAAGGTGAAAATGACGAAGCATTAGCAAAAAGAACTCGTGAGCTGGTTAATATTTTTCACAACGACCTACAATGCGAAGTGATTATTGAAGATGAAATTGGGCTGGGCCTTGCTTTGAACACTTTGCCGCTCAATTACTCCCCTGAAGCGGATCACTCTTCTCAACGCTATATTAGAATTCTTCAAAACGACGCTATCATGTTCCTGCCGCTTTTTGATTCTTTCAAGGGGCTGAAAGATCCGTTGCAGCTCTACATTTCAAGAGAAAAGAATCTTGTTCACTTTAATCTACTAGAAAATGAAACCTCCAACCATACGGTTGTATTGGCAGATAGCGGAAGTGGTAAATCTGCTTTTATCATTGACTGTATTCAATCCGCAAAGAGGCTTGATCCTGAGCCTCTGGTTTTTGTCATTGATAAAAAATCTAGCTACAAAGGTGTGGTCGGCCCCTATCATGGGGATTTAACAATCTTTGATCCCAATAAGGAAATGCCGTTTTCTCCATTTAGAGGAGTGTTTGACGATGCTAAGGTTACGTTTCTAACTCATCTCTTGACCACTGGAATCAATCTGACCTCTCCAAAGTTCAACCTTGAAAGTGAGCACGTCACTAGCATTTCAAAGGCTCTTAAGCACGCTTACATCAAAAAGAACAAAGAATCAGGAATTTCCTATATTGATGGTGAGCTGGTCAATCTAGAATCAGAGCGAGAAGTAGAAGTCACAATGGATGATTTTATTGCTGCACTGGCAAGTCTCACTTCTGATCCTGAGTTTGAAAAAATGAAGGAGCAAATAGATCAGTTATTGGTGAAGCTAAAGCCGTTTTATGGCGACGGTACTTACGCCAAGTATTTTAGAAGCTCTTCTAATCAAAAACGAAATAAAACCACATCTTTTTTCATTTACGACTTGGATGCACTGACTGATGAAAAACTCCAAGTTTTGATGACCATGAGTGTGATTGAAGAAATTAGAAGCATGATTACTCGTCCTGAAAACCAAGAGCGAGGTGGTTTTATCGTGATTGAAGAGCTCGGGATGCTTGGACGGGATAACCCCGTGGCCAAAAAGTTTATTGTAGATGCCGCAGAGACTTTTAGAAAACTTGGATTTTGGCTAATTGGTCTTACACCTAGACCCCAGAACTACTTTGAATTGGAAGCAGGTAAAGCGATGTGGGCCGTAGCCGACAACTACATTTTTTTGCGTATGAACCCCGACAATGTGGATTACTTAGAGAAAAACTCAAAGCTCATTGATGAGGCCAATTCTCAAATTATTAAGTCACTCACCGTT
>CAZCYD010000104.1:0-5639 GCA_964502735.1 uncultured Pseudobdellovibrionaceae bacterium | reverse complement strand
AAAATTAAAATTTTGGAAGACGACACTTTGCCTGAGGCCACTTTTGTGCAGGCACACACTCAGGTAACAGAAGATGTTGGTTCCGTATCCCTGGCTGTGTCGCTCTCAAAGATTTCAAAGGGGAATATCACAATTCCTTTTACCTTTGCCGGTACAGCCAGTCGGCTCCACGACTACAGCACTCTCCCAGGAACTCTTACCATTCCAGCGGGCCAACTCTCTGCCGATATTGTTATTGATATAATAGACGACACTCGCCTGGAAGAAACCGAAACTTTAGAAGTTGTTTTAGGATTCCCAACTGGAGCTATAATAAAAGGAATAAAAAAACACACCATCACAATTTTAGATAATGATACCCCACCTACAATTTCTTTAAAAAATGTAACCCAAAAAGAAGGCTGTAGCGCTGTCTTCGTCGCTGAACTTTCTGACCCCTCCTACCAACCCATAACCTTTAGTTTTACCACCTCAGACGGCACCGCCATAGCAGGTTCCGATTACACTCCCGTTACAGTAACGCGAACAATTCCTCCGGGACAAAAGGCCATCGGCGTAGCGGTACCTCTTATTGCCGATGGTATCGCCGATGCCGACAAGACATTTACCGCAACGATTTCAAGCCCTCAAAACGCAACTATGAACATTGCAACAGCAACCGCGACGATAAAAGATGAAGACCACAGCTTTGGCAAAACAATTCTCTATGACAATCCAAGTACAAGTATCAGTATAAACTCCGCCAGAGTGGACGACAATCTCTGTCATGTTGTATTTTTAGGAACTCTTGAAAACGCAGGAGTCGTAAATGTCTATTACCAAAATTTATTCGGAGATAGTTTTTTTCGTCTACATCCTGAGTTTACCGACCACAACAGCGATGCCTCCAGGATATTTCTTTCTCCAGAGGCAAACAGAATCTTAATGTTGGGAGAATTCGAAAAAGAGGGTGAAAACACTCTTGTTTCTCTCAATATAGATGGTTCTGATAGGAAACTCATTCACGGACCCAATGGACACATTGTTGACGTCAATCTCATTGAAAACAGATCGCGAGTAGTTTATCGCGCTAACTCCAGTGGAGGAATCACAGCAACAGATTTTGAGCTGTACACAGCAAATGTAGATGGTAGCACAGCTAGAACCACCATAAATGACCCTTTTACCAACGGGGGCTGTGTAGGCACATTGCCTCCTGTTATAACTAGTGACGAAAACAAAGTTTTGTATTTAGCTGACCACACTGACCTTGGAGCCAGGGATTTATACATGGCCAATTCTAATGGATCAGGAACCCCTATCCGACTCCATTCTCAGCTCTCTGAAGGTCAATCTGTAAAGAGCTTCCAAGTGAGTAGCGACGGTGCAAAAATCCTCGTATTTGGCGATTTAGACACCCCCGGCATTAATGAGCTTTATACTGTCAATAGTGATGGCACAGCCCTAAATAAAGTCAATGAAACTCTTGACCCCGACAATAATATCTATGCTTACTCCTTAAGTCCTAATGGGGAAAAAGTCACTTACTACGCCGCTCACCTCAACCCTGATACAGGTATTTATAGTAACAAACGACTTCGAGTCGTTAATTCCGATGGTTCAGCCCTGACAACTTTAAGGAGCTCTTTTTCTGGCAGTATATTATATTCTTTAAGCTGGACACCAAACTCCAGTCGCATTGTGTATTGTGGCAATATCACCGACGCCATGAGAAGTGATTTATTTACCATCACCCCAGAGGCAACTGGAGATACGAGAATCAATTCTACAAGCACAACATTTGGTGTGAGTGGCTGTACGCTTCACATCCAATCAAACTCAAATAAAATTCTGTACAATTGGGCCGACTCCAGCCACAACCGTAGAACCTACTCCAGAGGTGTAACCGGAGGAGCCAGTCAGGTACTCGTATCAAAAAATGAAAACACAACGTCCGCACCAACTCTTCGTCTTTCTCCTGACAACTCAGAGTTTATTTATATACAGAACATCACGACTTTAACCCCGCAAGTACAAAGAATTGGTTTCAATAATATTAATAATACCAATTACTCAGATATAACTCCGCTTGTGACATCAACAATTGCAGATGTCAATTGGCAGGCTCGTGTTGTTCTTTACACCTCGACAGAGTTTAGCGGAGCTAACAGTCCTTTCGATTTAATAATTGCCCCTATTCCGGTTGAGCCACTAAACTAGTGTTTACAAGAGAAGCTTTTAATTAACAGACACTCCCCTTGGCTAAAGAGACATCCCTTGTTCTTAAAGCTGTTTTTAAATTTTTTCTTAGTGATTGTGCGCGTTCGATATCGAAAATCTATAGTCTTATTCACGATTAATTTCTATTATGATTGTGATAATTAACATTTATGATTGAACAAATGTTTAAGTAAATTTTTTGTTAATACTAACTTGACGGAGTCTTTTTACTACTTATTTTTGGGTGTGATAGTAGAGATTTTTCGAAAACTCTGCTAGAGTCCAAGTGTCAGTAACAAGATATTGATTAAGGAGGTACAGATGAAAGTTTTTACTTCTACAAATCGTGTCAGCTTGAAGAGGCTTCACCCTCCCCCAAG
This sequence comes from uncultured Pseudobdellovibrionaceae bacterium, assembly GCA_964502735.1. Lineage (GTDB taxonomy): Bacteria > Bdellovibrionota > Bdellovibrionia > Bdellovibrionales > UBA1609 > JACKAN01. The sequence goes on along the minus strand of CAZCYD010000104.1, from coordinate 3,060 downwards.
TTCAACTCCTCTCTCCTAGGATACAGAAATATACATCAAAAAACGCGTCGTAATTTACGACGTTAGAACGACCGAAAGTAAGGCAACTAGAGTTGAGATGAAAAACAAAAAATGAAGAAAGAATCTGCTCCGAACGATTTGGTCTGGGAATAATATTGGAGTGGATGCAGTTACAACTTTGTATTAAGGAGGCTGTCATGGATGGTCAAGATTTTAAAATTGAAATTGTTGGAATTGAACCCAACACAGAGGTCAAAAACCTGCTCCGAGAGTTTGGCGAGCGTTTGCGGCTCCAGGCCCCTTGCGATTCATGCTTCCGCTTAGCCGTCGCAAAAACTAAGCGAGCCCTGAGGACTTCTTGCCGTGTTATTTCTAGAACGGGTACATTTGTAGCCAGTGCTTCTGGAGACAGTCCAAGCAAGGCCCTGAGATATTTAGAGCTCCGCCTCATTCGGCGACTTAACAGATGGAAACGGAGTCGTAATTTTCAGAACCTTGTGAACTAGACATTGAGACCAAGATTGAGCCAAATGTTAAGCCAGGTATTGCGAGTGTCACCACAGGAATTCATCCAGTTGTTCACCCCACGAAAAGACTTTTGCTCGTGGAACCCCTGTGTTAAGTTCGTATTTAATGAGCCCTGATGACACTCGCAAATCTTTTGTAGACGAATCTCTGAGAAGCAAACCTCATGTTGATGTGTTCTCGACAGAAGCTTACGTGACCTATTCTGGCTCGATCTCAAATCCCAGTGCCTCCAGAGGCAAGCGTTGGCACATTTATTTTGGCAACAAAAAATTTGATCACCCTATGATCCAAGGTTGTATTGAGAACAAAGAGTGTTTGTATATGAATCAGGTCCATGGGCCTCAGATTTTCGAAGCCTCGCAACAAAAACCCATTACCTGCGACGGCCTAACTACGAAGTCTAAACTTTATGCACTGGCTATTAAAACTGCCGATTGTTTGCCTGTAATGATTGTTCACGAAGATCGACTATTTGCCGTCCATGCGGGATGGAAAGGTGTTGTTGAAAATATTCTGTTTTCGACTAAAAAGTTTTCCCTCTTTAACCCAAAAACTTTGGTTTTTATCGGGCCACATATACGATTTCGCAGCTTTGAAGTTGGCAAAGAGGTTGTAGATGCTGTTCTTTCTTCTCTCTCCAAAGAAAACATGACATTCGAGCCCGACCTATTGCTGGCTCCACACTCTGACGGAGCGAAATCTTTTTTAAATTTGTCTTATGCTGTGAAGCTTCAGCTTTTAAAACTCGGCGTGTTCGAAAGTAATATTTTTATTTCTGACATCGACACGCTCACTGATCCCTCCTGGCACTCCTATCGTCGCGACTCTTTTGCCGCAGGACGAAATGTGCATTTGATTTTTAAATCCTGAGATTTTGCGGCACAATGGTTCTATGTCACCTCTTGCAAAAGTTCTTTCTATTTTTCTTGGCCTTGTGTGCATCAGTCTCATTGCTGTCGTTTCGATCGACAATTGGAGATTAGGCCTTAGGTCTTTAATGGTTTCCGAAGTCCCGAAAGTCCTTTCAAGAATAGAAAAGGACTTTTTTGAAGACGGACGCATTATTGTTTTTGCAAAGATCAAATCACACAAGGGGCTTTTTATTGATATCTACGAAAAAGTCTACGAAGGATTCCCCAAAACAATTAGTCGAATTCGGCTGCCGGACGATTACGATGGTTTTTTTCATTATAGGGGTCAAGCCACTAATTTGGCTCTCGAAGACATCGATGGCGATGGTCGACCAGAAATACTGGCCCCTAGCTTTGACGCCAATCACGTTGCTCATCTGAACGTTTATACCTATAATCCTGCCACTGAACAATTTGAGCCACTTCCCCCCTCTGCTGTGGATAACTGAGAGCCTGATCATTTGAATCTAGTTTATTTTGGGGCGAGGTTAGAAGAAATGAAATTTTTACAGTTGCGGTTAATGCTTCGCGTTGATATATTGTTTTCCTTATTGAGCACATGGGTGCACCCCCGACCGGGCCATTCATCGTAAGAGGGAGAGAGTCGTTATGAAAATCTGGTGTTTAGGTGTTTTTCTTGTACTCACTTCTGGTACAATTTCTTGTACAGGAGGGCGGCTCGGTTTTTCTAGGGATGGTTACTGCTTTAATGACCGAGATGGCACTAATGATTCCACTTACGACCCCATTCCGTTGGAACTGGACGACAGGAATTACCGCAAAGCCACGTTTGCTCCCGACCTACCCATTCCTCCTCAAGACCCCTCCAGTGAGTCAGGTTTAGACTTCTCAAATAAGGGCCCCGACGGAACCGAGGTTGAATGGCTCACTTTTTTTGCCTCTTCACGCTATGGTCATGGGGATCTAAACGACCGTATAGAAGAAGTTAAAAAAAGGGAAAAGGAAAATGCAGAAAAATGGCGCAGAGAACTGGCTAAGATTTACCCTCTCTCTACAGGAGAGTACCAATACGTCGGAGCCGAGATCTATACAACAGAGTCTCTACCACAAGTCGTTTCTAAAAATAAAGACCGCAGAATCTACATTTCGCATCTTAAAAATAAAGAGGGACAATTTGTATTTGCCAACAACTGTGTTAGCAATATGCCCAAATCTGGAACTCTTCCTCCCACAACTGTTGAGTCCTTGACGGGATTCAGTGTCGTTGGCGGCGAGGTTCTTAGTGACTCCACCTCTAGTTACAGGATTGAGCTGGAAGACTTTAGGATTAAAACCAGTTACAACTCTAATGACAAACCCGCACTGGCTTCTCCAAAAGAATTCCTTGGTAAATCTGAAGTCGTCTATCAATTGTACAAATTAGTGGACACAGCTACGCTAAACTACACTCACGAGTTGAGGACATTTCAGGAACAAGGCCCTATTAAGATTTATACTAGAACTTTTTATAAGCTCGTTCCCTTTGAGACTAAATCCGAGACTGGAACTGATGGGGCTGAAGTTAGTGATGCCCACACCACTGAAAATAACTGACTGAATAACTCACCCACAATTAATACCAATTCTAAAAAATAATTCCCTAAAATTTTGTGAATGCACC
>CAZCYD010000103.1:0-5659 GCA_964502735.1 uncultured Pseudobdellovibrionaceae bacterium | reverse complement strand
TTTAGATTGCTTACTAAGAGGGCAACTGTACGATCAAGTCCTGACTTCTACATTTAGATACAGGCCCTCAATTTACTTATACCAATTCGAAAGAAGTAGTCGTCTAAAATTTTGTGAATGCACCTCACGCGCAGTTCCGCAGCCTCAAGGCTGCGGCTGTATGAGCATGAGGTGCATTCACAAAATTTTAGACGACTACTTCTTTCGAATTGGTATAAGATGCTCACCAGAACAAGACAAAGGTCATACAGCATTATATTCTAGGCCAAACCTAGAGTTTTACATGGGACTTTGGTGCACTTCAGCCTAAATACGCTTTATTTTTACCCTTACACTCATTAAAATAAAAATGTTCATTAACTTTAACAATGGGGTAAAAAGTGAGATTAATAGCCTTGCTACCAGTTTTTCTGTTAATATCATGTGCATCCAACAAAAAACAAATTTCATCTTCAATAGAAAATGACCCTAAGGCTACAATTAAGTCTCCTACTCAAAATCCTGAGCAGCTCAACAAATCCATTGACTCAAAATCTGCTAGCTCAGTTGAAAACACTCATCAACAAGAAATACCAGCTCCTCAAAAAAATTATACAAATTGGTCTTACAAGGGAATGACTGGACCCGACATGTGGGGAGATCTCGACACCAACTATAGCACATGCAAATCTGGCAATCTACAGTCTCCTATTGATTTAACTTGGACCCGCCCAAAAGCGAAGAGAAACATTGAGTTTAAATACAGTGAAACGGGATACCATATTGAAGACAATGGTCACACTGTGCAGGTTACATTCACTCCTGGAAACTCTGTTGTTATTGACGACAAAGAGTATGACTTGATACACTTCAGTTTTAGATCAAAAAGCGAACATAGCATATCTGGAAAACACTATCCTATGGAAGGGCAGTTTTTCCACAAAAGTAAATCTGGAGAAATAGCTATACTCTCAGTTATGTTTGTTGAGGGTAAAAGCAACCCTTACCTCGAAAGCATGCTTCACCATCTTCCAAAAGAGAAAAATAGGCAAATCGCTTCGACAACACTTTTCGATCCTGGCCATTTGATTCCCATGATTCGAACTCACTACCACTATATTGGCTCTCTGACAACTCCCCCTTGTACGGAAGGGGTCAATTGGACCGTGTTTAATACACCTGTAGAAATGTCGAAGACTCAAATACAAAACATCCAGATGATGTACTCTGAAAATTACAGACCTCTACAAATTAGAACGCACCACAGAGTTTCTAATTACTAAAAATTCAGACAACTAGACCTGCCATACCCCTCATCACCCTGGGTACTTAACTTGTTTTCTTGTGCAATCCCGTCACAACAGCAGTCCTACTAAATTGAAAGTGCTGCTTAAAAAGGTTTTTAACTTCGACTTGAGATGTGTTAAGTTCTAAAAACTGTAACTCAGAGATATTCTGGTTCCTCTCCATTTCAGATTCTAATAGATAGTCCACTTTTTTGAGTAATTTTGGCGATTTTGAGGAATTAAAATTTTTATCCAAAAATGCGACATACAAAGTAATTGTTAAAAGATTTAGATGCTTTCTTTCCGCCGCTCTTCCGTAATAAATTAAATTTCCACCTGTAAGTTTGGATAAAAACTTTTGATAGCTGGCTAAAAGAGGCAGTGATACTAATATATCTATACCAGAATCGACTTTTCTATTTTTGGCAAACTCAACAAGCAGATTGTCTAACTCTGTCAGAAAAAAACTGGTTGTTTCTTTATCTAAGGTTTCATTATTTTTTATGTCTTTTACAATCTTTTTGCAGATATCATACCTAACTTTGGAGTTCTCAGGATTAAAATGAAAAATAGCACTGGCCACTCTCACCATCTTTTTAGTTGGAGACTTCTGCTTTACAAGTCTTTCCCATCGTTTCCATTCAAACTTGTAAAGATAATGGGTTGGAATGCTATCTAACTTTTTGTAGATTCCCCCACTTATTAAACCCAACAGAAAACAAAACAAAGGAACTATGTGCTGTAGCAAACTTTCTTTGTGATAATCTCCCGCGTATATGTTTAACCACCATGCTGAAATAAAAAAAATGGGAATAAATAAACTTGTTTCTACACTTAAAACCTTCCAATTTATAATACGCCATAGACTTACCTTGAATGACTTTCTATAAAACAATATAAGATAACTGCCCATCAACCAGCTCGCACCACAAAAGCTATCCAAATAAGGTCTGTCTTGAAATCCCACATACCTCAATGACAACATGGAAAATAAAACCAAACCCATTGCCGTAAACAAAGAACCAGATCTAAATTCATGATAAGGGGTTAGCGATAAAATAATTAATGCAGAAATAAAAAATCGTATGTCGTTTTGTTCCATTAAGTTAGGAATAAAATAAGAAATGGACAACCCTACAAAAATAAGCCAAGTCACAGCAGGAACTTGAATGTGTTTATGTCCAAGACCAATTGGGAGTATCATGACCACTTATCGGTCATATTGGCTACGTCTTTGATATTAATGAGGAATAAAAGATACTAAATTTTGTTTTATTAACCAGTCTATGAACTTTTTGCGACAATTTTCGTCTATATACTCAACTTCCACCCCTGCTCCGCGGGAAACTCCCCCATCAGCATCAGTTCTTACCCATCTGACGCGACCTTGGCCCTGGAGTCTAGAAATTGGAACCCCGTCTTTAATTGTAAAATCAAAACTAACTAAGTCTCCTTCGTTAGGAAATTGCATATTTAATTCAACAAAAAAACCACCTCTTCCCATTCTAACAGGACAAGGTTCGTCACTCTTCAAACTTTCTACCGTCTTTTTTAACATCATGGACAGATGTCCCACTGGGGGCTGAGACCACCTTTCATTCAAATTAAGTAAAGTCTTAGTAATAGCATCTTTAATAGCACTGATACGAAACGGCTTGGAAAAAAAACCGTCCACTCCTTTATTGTACATTTCTGAAACACTGTAATCTGAATAGCCTGAAATAAATAAAATCTTAGGGTGATTACTACTCCTTGCTCTCATAAATTCTAAAACATCCATTCCACTTCCGTCCGGCATTCGAATATCTGAAATGACTAAACTTACAGTGTCGTCCGACTTCAAGTATTCAATGGCTTCCTTTCCACTTCTCTTTTCTACAACTTTAAATTGAAACAAACGAAACGATGTCGCTATAGAACTTAATAGCTCTTCATCGTCATCAACAATTAAAATGGTAATTTCTTTTGGCGAAACCACAACTAACCCCTCTAGCGCCTTGTTATCTTGGTATCGTATCTTGATCTCTTGTTTAAATCTTATTTTGAAATTTATCTCAAATAAAAACTTGCCTTTCTCAGTATCTAAAACATCGTTGTATATTGCAAGGTACATTTTCCTTTTTTAAAATGGGGCGCGTAGTTAAACTGAGTTTGACGATTAACGTCTTATCCCATAGAAAAATGTCGGTGAGGCAAGAAGTGATTTCATGCGACCTCCCAGTGTTTCTTTTTCAAACAACATCGAAAAATGCTTTAAGTTTTTTCAATTTTTCTTAACAAAGCCAATTTTACATATTTTACATTACAGAAAATACATCAACCAAACTAGACTCATGTCTTGAATTTTAACCTAACAAACAAAAAACAAATAAATATGAATAGAATAAGCTTGTGCAACTCAATAAGTTAATTCTATTTATTTGGGTCTCTTTATTTTCACAATACACCACTGCTGAAAACTTAAGTTATTACGGAGATCATTTTTACGAAAAAGTTCGGGATTATTCTGAGTCTGGTCAGTTAAAAAAGAAAATCTATATGATTTTAAGTTCAACTCATACTTTAAGACACAATAAACCTGATCTAATTAGCCCACATTGTTCTACACAAAAAGATTGCTTCTCACACAAGCTCCACAACTACAGGGATGCGAGAATCTTTTTATTTGGTCAGCTTCATTTATCTGAAGACTCTCAAGGCCAATACATCCTCGACGTCTACTGCCAGTTAGACATTAGAAACTCTATGCTTGATCCCAACAAACCTTTGGGTGTTGGCAAAATACCTGATCCTAAAATAATTAATGCTGAACACACTTGGCCACAATCTCGATTTTCAAATACCTTTTCCAGAAGACTGCAACAGTCTGACCTTCATGCTCTCTTTCCTGCCTTATCTAGGGTCAATAATCTGAGAAGCAATCTTGATTTTAATGAGGTCAATCAAATACAAAGCCAAATTTGTGACGCCTCTAAAAAAGGAACCTCTTTACGTTTAGCTGGAAATTTTTTTGAACCACCAGATCAACATAAGGGTAATGTTGCTCGTGCTATTTTTTATTTTTCAACTCGCTATCAACTTCCCATTCGGGATGAAATTGAAATGATACTCAGGAAATGGCATATTCAAGATTCTGTCGACAAACAAGAAAAGTTGAGAAATGAAAAAATTTTTCAATTCCAGAAAGTTCGCAATCCATTTATTGATCACGCCTGGTTGGTGGACTACATCAAAGATTTTTAATAAACTAACCTCAATTACAAATACCTTTGCTTTACCATGTATTTCAACCATCAAGTTCAATGGACATTTATTAAATTAACGCTGAGTCGCAGGAAAACAACCTTGAGCGCTAAAAGAAAATAAAGCACCTTCTGAAGTTGAACAGTTATACGGCGGAGATGAACCAATCACATTAGGATTAAAATCATCTGCATCAGAGTAATCATTGCAAGGACCTCCAATAAAACCTTCGCAATCATTTACACCACCACCGCCTTCAACACCCGTGCGGTCGGCGTCTTGAGTGCCATTTATCGGATTAGCTATAAAATTCAAAAATTCTCTTCTTGTATTGTATTCACGTACATATAAACGGATTCTATGTAAAACATCATCAGCCTCATCCAAACAGTGAAATTCGTAAGGTGATTGACCTGGAATGTGAAAAAAATCACCACTTCTGTCCTCTATGGGGTCATGGAAAATGGGCAGCAAAGAAGTGCGCCCAGAAATTGTACCCACATGTTGGTGGCGATTCCCGCTTTCAACACCTGCGTGCCAATTAGAAACAATTTGATTATGCCCTACATTAAAAATCTCCATAGGAGGTTTTATAACATAACGATCTGCAAAGCCACTTTCTCGAGTGAAGTAAACTCTAGGCACAGGGTACCCCAGAGAGGACTTGGGCCAAGATCCATCAGCCATTGCTGGCCCCGCCAAGCATTGAGAAACCTGCTGACTACCATAAGACTGATCCGTTAAAATTACAGATCCTTTTGAAATGGGATCCAGTTCAGTTGAATTGTCGATAGTTTCTTTCACAAGAGTGTAATTCCCCGTACAACAATTAACTCCGTTCACATGACTTCTGTCGTAAATACAACGAGGTTTTCCAGAAGAAGAATCAATGCTTGTCAGTTCAAGGCCGGCTAATCCTCCTAAGTTTTCGCAGTTGGTGCCAGTACCTAACACCCCATTATTTGCAGGCAACCCATCAGCGTTAGGGTCTGATGGATACCAATTTCCATCAGAGTTTTGTACAAAACACTCAGGAGTCCCGCTGGGCTTGTTAAGGTCATCTAAGTAGTTCCTTACCCACACAACTGGCGGCCCTGACCCATATTCTCGATTCCAATGCCAATGATTATAAAACTTTACATAGTGGCACA
>CAZCYD010000102.1:0-5838 GCA_964502735.1 uncultured Pseudobdellovibrionaceae bacterium | reverse complement strand
AAATTACGCCTCAAGTCATCGCCGTGTAGTTGTCTTTATTTAGGGGGTTGACGGGGTTTTTTGAGCAGTTTATTGACCGAGGGTTCAGGCTATCCACGAACGACGAAGGAGCGGCCAAGGTCGAACTCCAAGGGCTTTACTGGACAGGAGCCGTGGCGAACCCCTTTGATAATTTTTTAAAAATAGTAGAGAAAATCAAAACGATTGAAGACATGAAGTGGAAGCTCACACGGGTTGATGTGGCGATTGATATTTTCGGCTTACCTCTAACAGAGGCTTTTCCGAACCCAAAGTCCAAGCGTTATGAGTGGGGATTTGCCTTCAACTACCATGAGCATCAAACGAAAAGCCGTAGCGGAGAAATGCTTTTCACGGGCTTTACCGTTCAAAAGCAAAGATGGAGTCTTACCGTCTATGATAAGCGTGTGGAAATCACTGACGGGAATCCTCATCCCATCAAGCAGTCCTACTTCGACGCCCTATCCGAGAAAGACGAACCGATTTCGAGAATTGAGCTTCGTTTGAAGAGTGCCGAGGCTTTGGTAGCAGTTCAGGGAGTCTTACAGATAGCCTGTGAAGAGATAGACTTTTGCGGAGCTATTCTCAAACACTGGGCCGATTATCACCGTATAAAGACATTCAAGGGCCTCGATGAAGGCCGATTCCGTCGCCTGTTCCGTAATTTTGAACCCAAAAATTTTGAACGTCGAAAAAAAGAAAAGCTCGACGGCCTTTTCGACGATTTTAAGGAAGTAAAAATCAGGGACATGGCTCGTGATTTTATCAGATATGGACTCAACGAGGGCAAAATGATCGAAGAGGTCTCCCGCATATTCCAAGAACAAATGGACTGGCTCAAAGACAATGGGGAACTAGACAAGGCTCAAAGCCAGCCCCCAGGACAGAAACCCGAGGGCGACCCCGAAGGGAGCCCGTAGGGTTTATGGCCTGTATTCGCACTGTTCTATCAGGTGCGAGAGCCGTAGGCTCGGGGCCATCTTTTGGTATGTCTCAAAAAGATCCATTTAGTTTCTAGAATTCACCAGATGAGTGAGTTCACAAACTAAATGCCGAAGGAGGCCAAAATGAAAATGTTTATGCTAGTTGAGGTGATTCTCTCTAAAAAATCTGTGAATCCAGAGACAGGAAAGGTCGTTTATCAATCCTTTTTTAACAACGCAAAAAAGGTAGTGGGTGAAGATGGGAAGGAGGGGTTTTTACCCGACACAGGAAAAATTAAATTCGACCAGCCACTCTCAAAAGGATGGCACTTGTTGGTGGTGAAGATTTCCACTTATCAAGGTCAGGTTTTCTACACGGGACTAAAAGAAATCAAAGACCCAAAAGTAATTCAGGCATTAAGCGAGGGCGAATAAATGAAACGTCTTCGTCCAATGTTCAAAAAGTTGGAGGGGATTTTCTTAAAGGAAATCTCCACCAATGAAATCCAAGAAATAAAATACCTGACTGAGTATGAGGTCAATTATTACGAGGCAATGCTACTCAGAAATCAGTGGCCGCCGACACCTAGGGAAGCACTTGATTGTATTGATTTCGTTATACTTCACGAACGAGACCCCCGTTGCTACGATTTGTGGCCTCGTATGGCCGAACTCTTTAATCGAGCAAGAGCCTTTGTCGTGGCGAATACAGGCTTTCAGGAGGACCCTGTCTATGGTCAGGGATATTATGAAGAGAAGAAGATAAAACCCCGCTATGAATTCAAACAGCGAATCCTGCGAGGCAATGCCGAGCGATTAGGATTTGTAGTCGTTTAGTCTTTATTAGCCGAGGTTTAAAGCCAATGGCCCGTTGATTATCTTAGGATACTCACGGGCTTTGGTTTTTAAAGAGCAACGTCAAGGTCACGCTTGGCTGAAGTAGATCTTTTTTGTTTTGATTTAATCGCTTTGAGTATTGATTGAAACACATGCCAGAACATTACTGGTGGCACAGCATTTCCGAGAGCTTTATATTTTGTAGTATCAGAACCAATTAGTTCATAGCTATCAGGAAAAGACTGAATACGTGCAACCTCCCTAGGGGTAAAGCGACGATACCTATCATTTTCGATGAGAACAGGGTCTGTTCCATTGAGAGTAACTTTAGCAAGATGAGCAGTAACCGTATTACAAGGTTGAGAAGGATTTTGAGCCCTTCCTTTATTCATAATTCCATTCGTCTGGGCGTTTGACCTAAGCATTCCTTGGACAGCCTTTTCACTAAAAAAGTACTTTGGGTCAATTCTCTTCTCTAAAACTTTGCTTAGTGGAGTCGGTTTCCCTGCAATTTCCAAAAATGAGAAATCGTAATTAAGTGAAATGTCTTTTCTAGAACCTATGATAATTACACGTTCTCTTTTCTGGGGGACGCCAAAGTCTTTCGCATTTAGAACTTTGTAGGAAACGTCGTATCCAGAAGACTGAAGCTGTTCAATTATTAGTGGGAATGCCTTACCCTTATTTGCTGACAGTAGACCTTTAACATTTTCCAAAATAAAAAATTTTGGCTGGTGATGTTTAAGAATTCTAAGTACTTCAAAAAATAGACGTCCTCTATCATCCTTAAAGCCCAAGCGAGGTGGATTTTGAGCCAAAATTGAGAAGCTCTGGCATGGAAATCCTGCAATTAACATATCATGTTTTGGGATTTCATTTGCCTTAACGCTTCTAATATCTCGACGATCTATTTTCAAATCAAAGTTGTGATCAAAAATATCACATATTTTTTCATCAATATCGTTGGCATACACGACTTTAGCATTATTCGCTGAGTAATATCTTCCTAGATAACTAAAGCCACCCTTAACTCCAAGGTCAATTCCCCCACAACCGCTAAAGAGAGATGCAATTTTGATTTCCTTCATAGACCGTCCTAGTCCTTCCAGGACAATAGCTCTACGCTTTGCCCTATGTTCTTCTTAAAAACCACTTCGCCTGTTCTAAAATTAATTTCTAAATTGTCTTTCTTGAAATGTCCGATTGGGTCCTGAATAACAGTCATCGATATTGAGTTCTGAGCCTCATGATTTATGACTAGACGATAAATATAGTAATTATCCTTTAAGGTTTGAGCGGAGCTGATTTCATTTGGCGTTAATGAAAACCTATCAATCGCCAACCTTTTTGAACTTATGGACGTTTTTACTTCTATGTATTTTTTTATATGATTTTCATCGATAGATTGAATGTCATATCCAACTGCGAATTGATTTGGAATACACTTTACAAGGTGGATTAAATCGATTTTATCTTTCAACCTTAAACTCATACATTCGTGGCCGTAAACTAAACTCTCGCCGTAATCCCCAATCCTCTTTGTGCTTACTCCTGGAGTCGGCTCCTCAGTTTCCATGAGCAATCGAGTTCTCTTTTCCAACTCAGCGTATTCGACTTCATCTTTAGCAATAAACGCTAAGACATCTGTTTCAAATATTTTGGCGGCGACAAAAGAGTTGCAATATATAAACCAGTCTGCACGAGCGTCGCTCACTGAACGAGTGGTGGCTGTATTTGAGTAAGAATAGTCAGGCCTTCTTTTTTTTATTTTCTCAATAGCTCTTTTTTCTGATTTTCGAAGTCTAAACTTTCCACCATAGTCAGTAACTAAGTTTGCTAAAGACATATAGTCTAAAATGTCTCCAGCATACCGAGTGATGTCTCCGTCCCAATCATACTCAATAAGATTCACTCTGTTTGTGTATACGAGTTCAGCTACCCACTCGACTGCGGCATCTATATTTGGATTTGCAGTTACACGGAGGTCATTATATGCACAGTGTGTAAGTTCAGCCTTATTTATGAAGGCATGGGCGGGGCCATACTTAGACTCTATCTGCTCAAGAACTCTAATAATAAAACTTGCTGGATGAAAAGAAACTTTACTGTCTCTAACTTCAATAATTGTTTCGGGCTTTAAGTGGCCACCGGGATATTGAAATGTGTGGACGAAGTATTTGAAAAATTTTGATAGATCCTGTGAGTTAGCCAAGTCGATTGCCAGATCACTTGGATAAGACCAATCTTCAATTTCAAAATACAGAGCAAATAACGAGGATATTTCGGTCCTCCAATTATCTACTGTCTTTAAGCTTAATGTTGCGTTGCCTGGGAACTGATAAATTTTTTCTCTGAACAGCTCTTTAAAGATTTCAGAGTCGCCTTCTCCAATTTCAAAAATTGCCCCAGCCATAAATAATAGGACTTCCTCGCAATTACTCTTAAAGCGAGGTCTAATATGATGAAGCCTAAAAAAATGTTCGTCTGGAATTTTATATAACATGCTCAATATCAGTGTAGAATATCAAGCTTCAGTGGTCGATTTTGGACTTCTCATTAGGCTAACGTTTAGTCCAAGGTCCCGCCAAGATTTAAAAAAAAGAGAATAAATGCGAGGCTTTGGTCTGTAGAAGAGTGGCTAAAGCACTCTTCTGATTTAGTTCAGAATCAGAAAGCTCTGGGAACACAAGCCTGTTATGAATAGTATCGAATTAAATTCGACACATTACTTTTCCCAACGCTCAAATTTGTAAATAATTTTTTCAGAAATTAGAGGTACACCAAAAGAACTGTCTTCTTCTAGCTTTTCTAATTCTTGTTCTATTTGATTTAATGGAATGCCTGTTGAGGCCATCGGAAGAACTACGGTTCTTTCTAAAGCAGGAAGTTGAGTTCCCCACAAATCGTATATAACTGTAGTTTTGTGTTGAAATTCCGAAGGTCCATTTCCATTCATGGCTTTTAATAGTGAAAGCACTCCCTTTTTCTTAGAATGGATAGTGAGTGAGCTATTTAAAAATGACAGCTCAACAAGCCCTTTTTGTCGAATCGCTGTAGATAGAATTATTAAATCAGATAGGTCTTCATTCGATGCTGACTTTCTATATTTCAACTCAGTCCCAAACTCCTCATTGAGTGTAATTAAGTCGGTTAGTACGTTTTCAATGGGTGGCGTGGGAATTGCCATTGCATCGCTGATACTGTCCAATATAAATAACTCTTCCTCTCTAGAGTTCTTTATCAAAATTCTACCTTGCTTCTCTTTGAAAGATTTAAATAAGTTGATTGTTTTCAACACCGACATAGGTAGATGCTTCTCTGTCTCCAAGTTTATTTTGGCTGATGAACGCTCTTTCGTAGAATCTGACTGTATAATTATTGAGCCTGCTAGTTCATTACCAGATAGGAAAAGTCTTATTTTATTGCTATCTACATATCGTAAGTAGCATTCAGTTTTTAAACTAACTCTTCCCTCACCCTCGTGCTCCAAACTCACCATAATCTTTTGTTGTATCTGCTTTGGAGCTTTTCTGAGAGGTAATGGCAAACTTCCCTTTGTTAGAGATTTATATGTGAATCCAATCGTTTCCCTCTTTTCGGGGAAAATTTCATCTTTTTTGAGCTCTAGAAGTTTTGCATGTATTGTCGGCCCGTCGTCTTCAGAAGCTCTTGCTCGTACAGGGGGTAGTGGTGAAGGAATTTGCGTTGCCGTAACCTCATTAGGTTCGACCCATATTAAGATAGTGTTTCCTAAAATGAACCGTATCATTAGCGGTGCCACAGCAATAGAGGCGTGAGTTTTCTTTTTCCAAACTTCGAACTGAACAGACCCATAGCCCGGTCCCGGAGGCGTAAGGTCCCATAGCTCCCATTTCTGTAAGTTAAATTCTTTTTTTATAAGTCTCAGAAGCAGGGGATGCTCTAATCTTTGCTCCGGCGAAAGAAGAAGCCATGCCGTTTTTAGTAATGAGCGTAGTGCCGACACTTGATTGCAAGCAGGTCGAATATAGGAATGCCCATGGAGGCGAGGCCCCACCGTCAAGGATGTAAGTTTTTCTCT
>CAZCYD010000101.1:2800-5891 GCA_964502735.1 uncultured Pseudobdellovibrionaceae bacterium | reverse complement strand
GGGATCGAACCTTGGAATGAAACACAAAGCCTATGCGACATCTCTAACATAATGGCGGAGAGAGCGGGATTTGAACCCGCGGTACGGTGTTACCCGTACGACAGTTTAGCAAACTGCTGGTTTCAGCCACTCACCCATCTCTCCGCAACAGGTATTTAAAGCTGAAGTGTGACATTGCCACAGGCTTTACCTGGAATCAAGAAGCGAGCTCCCTAGATTGAGTAATTTTCAGGAAAAAGTTCTCGCTCCACACTTTCAATTACTATATGGATTAATTTAATGTGCATTTCCTGAATGCGATCTGCGGTTTGCCCAGGGATAATAATGGCCAAATCTACCAACTCTTTAAGCTTTCCCCCGTCCTTTCCTAAAAGACCAATAGATCTGAGCCCCATGTCTTTTGCCTTCAATACAGCATTTATAACATTCTGGGAGTTTCCACTGGTGCTAATGCCTATTAGTAAGTCTCCACTTCTTGCTAGTCCTTCTAACTGACGTGAAAAAATTTGATCAAAACCGTAGTCATTGCTTACGCAAGTGATGTGACTCGGGTCGCCAAGAGCTAAGGCTCCGAGAGCTCGTCGATTTTTGCGATAACGACCTGTCATCTCTTCAGCAAAGTGCATCGCATCACAGTGTGATCCACCATTTCCACAGGTAAATACCGTGCCTTTGTTTTTATAAACTTCTATTAACCAATTTGAAAAACTCTCGCACTTGGCAAGTTGGGAGGGATCTTCTGCAAAGCTTGCGAGAGTTTTTTGGGCCTCGCTAAAGCTATCTAACCAGCATTGTTGATTATTTTTGGACATAGGTAGTTTTTTTCACAATGTCGGACTCTTTTCAATGTATTCCTTGATTTATTTAAATAGAGCGTCTAAACCTGTTGGCTCTGCGCGCCCGTAGCTCAGTTGGATAGAGTACTTGACTACGAATCAAGTGGTCGGTGGTTCGAATCCTCCCGGGCGCGCCATTTTTCTCATATAGATTTTTTCATAAAACTCAATAAATCCTAAATAATTAGGAAGATTGTTTTCAAGAAGAGTGCGGCTAAAGAACTTCAAGCTCTGCGGCCTAAGATTCAGCAGAAAATATTAGATGCCGTTCGTCTTATATCTTTAAATCCCTATACTGAACTACTTCAAATAAAAAAGATGAAAGGTTTAGACTCGCTCTACCGAGTCCGCATTCAAGATTATAGAGTCATCTACTTGATCGAAAACGAAATAATTAAAGTTACAATCATTAAAGTTGGTCATCGCAAAGAGGTCTATGAGTAATTAAGGCATGCGGGTTGAAGGGTTTCAAAATATTATATTAAATTTGATTGTTGTGACCTGAGATTGTAATGAGTATTGTCATTATAATGAAATTCAGTTGGTTAGATGAAAATGACAGTGACATTAGATCTGTTTTAAAGACCTTTCCCTGGGTTATCTCCTGTGTCATCATTTTTTTGGGATTTATTTTAGTTTCAACAATCTTGTCAGGATCTGTAACTATGCGCGATGGATATTCACCTATTCACTTTAAGATGGTTGAAATTCCATTTCAACAAAATCCTGTTTTTTATATAAGCATTGTCGCACTTGAAGCGTTATTGGTAGGTTTGTGTGTAGCGTATTGGTGGATTCGTCTGCGTATCCGAGCTCGTCTGCTTCGGGAGGATCGTAAAGCACTGTAGTTGAACCTCCGTAATGAGGACTGCAAATTCAATTCTAAGTTTGAAAGAGGCCAATAAACTACGGTTTAATTCAAGAGTTTTGTAAAAGTCGGAGTTAGCCACGTCGTGGCCATAGGGTGAATGGAGGCTGCGACAATGTGAGTGGCAAGGACGGATAACCAGCTTAATGCAGGAGAGTGAAATTTTAATAAGATTTTGCGCCACACAGTTGAGCCAATAAAAATCCAAGTGAACCAGAGCAATGCCCAAGAAAAAGAAAAGATGACAACAGGAAGAACGGGCACATTTGGGGCATTAAGCTCAGGAACTAAAAAGGCGTAGAGATTGCGGACAACAATGTCGTGGAATAGAAACATGTGGCTGATAATCAGGACAAGACAGACAAGAATAGTGATAAAATAATTTTTCACCTTGCGGTAGATGGGCAGATAGATAAATCTCAAGAAAAAGCGATATAGATATGTTGAGCCCCTCTGCCACACCTCCATAGGAGTTTTGGCAAAAATTAAGAAGTGTGTGGGATCGGGACATCGAATTCTCAACATTCTAGAGAATCCAATATATAAGTTAAAAGAAGCCACAAGGTAAATTATAAAATACACATAATAAAAACCAACAAGTAAGTGTCCATCGATGCGAACGTCTTTAGCTAAAAGCTTTAAACCAAAAACTAAAAAAAAGAGAAAAGTCCCCAACATACAGTTGTATAATCCTTGCCACCACTGTTCCCAGACTTCTTTTGAAGTTAAGACTAGAGAGCTTTCTTGTGGCCAAAGAGTACCCCATGTGAGGTTCATCGGGTGAATAGACAATAAGAGATCTTGTTTTTTGATTGCAGAAAATAGCCAAGAAATAACAAATAGAAGATAAAACTGAGGGTGAATGGTCCAAAATAGGCGCAGAATTTCGTTATTATTTTTTGATGAGGCCTCTTTTGCCAGCGCATAGCCCACCGCAAAAAAAGAAATTATTAATATTAGGGATCTAAAAAGAAGAGGAAAAAACCTTGAAGGTTTTTTCCGTAAAATCAGAAAACAAAATAGTAAATATAAAGGAACAACCCAAGAACCTACAGAGACAGGAAGTTTCTGCCAACAAAGTGCCTGCCAAAGCACAAAAGTGAAAACAACCAGAAAGTAAGTGAACAAACGGGAGGGGAGATAAGGGGCAAGCAGAGCCCCAAAAACTATAGGCCACAACATAGGAGTTCTTTGGTTAAAGAGTTCGGGTCTTAGTTGAAAAGTTGAGTGCTGGGTCGCCATAGGGAAGATTACAAAATAAAAACAAAGTCCAATGAGCAGCACAAAGGCTGTCGGCCCCCAAGTGCGTGGAGTTTTAGATAAAAAGGCAACAACACTTTTTTCTAGAGATAGCAGAGAGGACTCGATAACTTCGGGAGATTTCATT
>CAZCYD010000101.1:0-2700 GCA_964502735.1 uncultured Pseudobdellovibrionaceae bacterium | reverse complement strand
GGGAGATTTCATTTAACAGAAATTGTATTCCTATTGAATGAGCCCTGGCAACTTAAAGAGTTTTAGTGAGTTGTACAATCAGGTTTAGACTTTACTTCTGTATTGAATTATGTGTTATAAATTGTAATCTCTAAACTAGAGTAACCAAATGATTGCAAAAGCCCAAGGGGAGTGGTGAAACAGATATTAGATCGTTTTTATGTGTACGGCTTTGACGATGTCCATCACAGTCATGAGGACTTGCTCACGAGCAAAAAAGACTTCAGTCTAAGCCTGACATATATGCAGATACCTAATGGGTCTAAGGTTTACTTGTCCACCTGTAACCGCGAAGAAGTTTACTTTCTTTCTGAAGCCGTACCGCAGGTTTTTGATAAAGGTTATCTATATAGAGGGATTGAGGCTTATACGAAGCTTCTCTACACAATGCTGGGTCTAAATACGGCGATTTTTGCGGACAGTCAGATACTCTCGCAAATAAAGCGATGCGTCAAGAGTAGTCAAAAGAATGTGAGACTAGATGAAGACCTAAAGAAAATATTCAGTTGTGCATTTGGGTTGGCAAAAAAGGTAGAGGAAGAGGTTGAACTTTCAAAGTATGAGTCCTCAGTCGCAAGAATATTTTTTGAGAAAATTCTGAACGGACGCAGTGGTTATGAGAGCATTGCCATAGTTGGAACCGGGTTAATGGCCCAGGAATTCTTGGGCTATCTAAAATCAAAAGACCATAAGTTTGTCAGTTTTTTTGGGCGGAACCCTCTGAAAGTCATAGATCTCGAGAGAAAATATAAGTACCCTGGCAAGAGTCTATCAGATTTAATTTTTGATAAACACGATATAGTCGTTTTTGCTCTTCAACTTAAGAGTCCCATCTTTTTTGAGACCGACTTTAAAAATATTGTAGCGCCCTTGATTTTGTTAGATCTAGGAGTTCCCAATAATGTGAAGGATTTTAAAAAAGATTTTATTAACATCTATAACTTAAAGCATATTACTGACGTTGAATCCATCGATGTGCAATCAAAAAGACACTTGTCTGTTAAGGTTAAGAGTATAATTAATAGTGCTATTTTTTCAGACGGAGTTTATTAACATGGATCAATCAAAAGAGTTATTTTTAAGATCTCAAAGAGTTTTACCTGGTGGTGTGCAGAGTCCAGTAAGAGCCTTTAAATCAGTTGGAGGTACTCCAATTTTTTTTCAACGAGGTCATGGAGCTCATATAACTGACGTTGAAGGTAAGGAGTATATAGATTTTTGCCAAGGGTTTGGGCCGAATATACTCGGCCATCGCAATCAGGAAGTTGTAAAAGCGATTCATGAGATTGTTGATACAGCATGGGGCTTGGGGGCCTGCGAACCCTTTTCTTTGAATTTTGCCGAACAGATAGTAGATACGATTCCCTTTGTTGAAAAATTAAGGTTTGTTTCATCGGGTACAGAGGCGGTCATGACAGCACTGCGAATTGCAAGGGCCGCTACCAACAGAAATAAAATTATAAAACTGGAGGGCTGCTACCATGGTCATACCGACTCTATGTTGGTAAAAGCAGGGAGTGGACTAGCTCATTTTGGCGCTGCAAGTAATAGCGCGGGAGTGACAGACAAGGTCGTTTCAGAAACTCTGGTCGCTCCTCTTGATGACCTGGATGCCATTAAAAAAATTCTTGATGAGCACGGAAAGGATATTGCGGCACTTATTATTGAACCTTTGCCAGCTAATTTTGGCTTATTAAAACAAAGACCTGATTACTTAATTGGTTTAAGTCAATTGTTGAGACAAAATGGATCTTTAATTATTTTTGATGAAGTGATTACGGGTTTTCGCGTGTCTTATGGTGGCATGAGTGAACTCTTAGGGATAGAGCCAGACCTAGTCACTTATGGAAAAATTATTGGGGGAGGGTTTCCCGTTGGTTGTTGTGCGGGTAAGGCCAAGTATTTGGATTTATTATCTCCAAGCGGTCCCGTTTATCAGGCCGGCACAATGTCTGGTCATCCAGTTAGTATGGTGGCCGGGCAAACAACTTTAAGCCTTTTAAAGTCACAAAATGTTTATAGGGAATTAGAAAATAGAGGAAAAATTTTTGAAGAAGAGCTTAAAGCGGGCTTAGAGAAACTAGAGTCCAAATTTACTGTTGCAAGACAAGGCTCTTTATTTTGGCTCCACTATAATCCTAGTAATAAAACCATCAGAGCAATAGATCAATTTCACCCAAAAATGGAAGAGGAATATAAAAAATTATTTCATTCGTGTTTGGAGCAGAACATTTACCTTCCCCCTAGTGCCTATGAGGTGGGATTTTTATCTATGGCTCATACTGAAGATATACTCAGTGAGGCAACTGAAAAGATTTTAGCAGCGGCAAAAAATATTAGGTAAAAATATTAGGTGAACACATTAGGTAAAGTTAATGAAAAAAGATTTCTATAAGGTTAACATCTTAATTAATTATGGTTTGAGATGATAAGGGAGAGTTCTTTTGAGCAGGTATACGAATACTGGTCAAAATTTCTTTGGCCTAATAGACTGAGCCCTATAGAAAAAACGAGCGCAATAGACCCAAACGGAAAGATAGATGCAAGCCTGCTAGACAATCCCGTTTGGTTTTTTGTTTTTGAACGAGAGAACAATATTCTTGGAGTTATAAGTTTGCATCAAACAGACGAGGTGACTTTTAGGTCGAGAGGGTTATGGGT
>CAZCYD010000100.1:0-5956 GCA_964502735.1 uncultured Pseudobdellovibrionaceae bacterium | reverse complement strand
ACAAGTGATAATTGGCTAATAACGAAAATAGGTGCATTATTTTACTTATACTCTTTTGCTTCTAGGCGTAAATCTTTACGAGGGCAGCATATTGAGACTATTGGTTACAATGAAAGAATGGAAATCTGTCGCCAAAAATAATAAAAAAGGGTGTATATTTCCACGGAGATGATTCGGTGGTGAACTGAATTCGAATAGTTTTATTTTGATTCGGTATCAGCAACTCAAACCTGTCTGAAGGCGATCTCGCAGGGAATGAGAAAACGACTTGATGAGCCGAATTTTTTGGACCGACAGTAAGACCATCAGATTCAAAATGAAGTTTCCAATCTTGAATATTTTCCGGTGCCTTTCCTTTGAATGTCAGTTGAATCTCAGAAATCTTCTCGCTCAAAGAGCCTGGAATAAAGGGAATAAGGAGCGGTCCCACCCACTCAGGGGCAGTTGCTCTTTCTATAAAGAATTGGTTTTCACCAACAACCATAATTTCGTAATAATTTTCATCCGACGGATTGCAGAGGATTTTTTGAGATTCACTACTTCGGCGGTCCACCTTAAACTGGTGAGTTTTTTCCAATGAAGAACAGCTCGATAAAATTACGACAAAAACGAGGAAGACAAATTTCTTAAGCATATTATAAATATATACCCTCGAGCCTGTGTATGGTCATTAAAAGAAATCGATTTGCTTAATACGCGTTAAATCAAACCTTTAAAATCTTTCTTCTTTATTGAGTACATCAAAGCAACAACATTTGTTCCGTCTGGTTTTACCTTTTCCCGTTGGCTTATGAGTTTTGCGCCAATTTTTTCAAGAGCTTTTCTAGAGCGAAGATTTTCGCTTCCAACATCGAAAAGAACTGTATCTACAAAGTTAAATGCATGCGTCAGCATTAAAAGCTTCAGTTCTTTGTTGTAATGCCCACCCCAGTATTTTCGTGCAAGGAAAGTGAATCCAATTGTGATTTCTCGATTTTCGATTGAAAAATCATAAAATCGAGAGCTGCCCATGACTGCTTTTGTTTGCTTGTCTTCAATTACCAGACAGCCCTTACTTTCTAGGCCCGAGTCGAAATATTTTTTAAAAACATCTTTTTTGTATCGCATGGGGTCTGGATGTTGCTCCCAAATAAGAGGATCAGCCGCCGCCGCGTATAGAACCTCAAAGTCAGCTTCGGTCAGGGGGCGAGTACTCAGCAAATTCCCATTTAAATATGGTTGTAAATCCATCTCTCTACTCTAAAGGGCCGTCGAAGTGATGTCTACTTACCGAAAGTAGACTCCTGCCGCAATTCGCCGGTTCTCAATCCAAATCCGTATGGCACATTTAAGGGGCTAAGACCTTTTCCTTCAGATTTTTCAAACTTAAAACACGGAAAAGACTGAGGGCAGTCCTCTTTTCTAAGCTTATCCTTGATCAACCCAGCAGAAATCGTCAGAAATGGATCTTTAAAGGACCAAGTTCCTTTTACGACTTTTTTGGGGGACTGATTTTTGCTTCCATCTGCATTGAAATAATCCGACGTAACAACCGCTATATTATTTTTTAAAATCTCCAAGGCGACGGTATCATGTACCCCCGGTGCCCCGGCATATACGCCCAATTGTGGTTCAGATTTTGCGAGGGTGAAAAAACTAAGTAAACATAGAATAAGTATTTTCATTCCATATCCTACCTCGAGTTTTCCGGCGATCAACAAGGTAACAGAGCTCCAGCTTATCAGATTGAATTTGCTCAAAATCTACGCATATTCCAAGCGCGCTGAATCAAATTCCATATTAAGTGAATTTTATTCTTGAAACTCCCAAGTTCCATTCATACAGTTTGCCTCAATTGATAATCGCTCCAGGATCTTCGTGTGATTTTGGGAGTGCGAAAGCACTTGTGGTCCTTGAATGAACTTTTCATTTAAGGGTGTGCTGACCACCTGGGAATATGCGTCCGATGGCTAAATATTAATAGTCATTGTGATTGTAGCAGTCTTAGTGGCCAGCAATCGGTAAGCGAAGCTTATCGGACATTAGAGGCTTCGATGACATTAGAGAGGGTTCCAGAACTGTTCAATGCGAAGGGGTCAATGCCTTTCCGAAATTAATCGGAGGCTAAACCTAGAACAGGAGGAGCTATGCCTGATAAAGGCAAAAATTATCAATCACTCTCTCGAGCCTTGGTCGCAACCATGCGAAGGGTATTCCGGTTCCTGTGGAAACACAGGAAAGCAATTGTCCGTTTTATCTTTTATGTGGCGTCTTTGTTGAGACAGCAGTCTGATGGCTAGATCGAAGCCTTTCTTTTTTTGAGGTAACAATGATCGGCGAAGCTTTACGACTATTAAGAACTCTTCATGACGAAAAGCTCGTTGATCTTGCTAAAGAACTAAATGTTTCTGCCGGGTATTTATCTGAAATGGAACATGAGAAGCGAAAACCAAATTTAGAAATTATTGAAAAATACGCAAAGCACTTCAAAGTAAAAAAATCTGCAATTCTTCTCTTTGCTGAAGAACTTGATGAGGATTCAGTTAAAGGAAGATTTAAAGGCTTTGCGCGCTCAAAAATGATTCGACTTCTCCAAATAATCGAAAAATCCGGACCATCAAATGAACCCCAGGCTTAAGTATCTTGAGAATAAAAGACTTTTTGCTGAATGGACTGGATTTCCCCTGTCTGAATTAGAGGAAATTGCTGCAAATCCTGAAAAGTATTATCAAAAGAGAATGGTTGGAAAAAAGAAACCCCGCGAAGCAGAAGTCCCGGTAAAAATGCTAAAAGTAATCCAATCAAAAATCAAAGAACTTTTGGATGAGTTCCCTTCGCCGTCTTACCGCCATTGCGGATTGAAAGGACGCAGCTACAAAACCAATGCAGAAGTCCATTCAGGCTCCCGAAGTCTTTGCTCGATGGACATCAAAAGCTATTATAAAAGCTCTAAGAGAGAGCACGTATTTCGCTTTCTTCATTACAATGCCAACATCGCCGCTGACGTCGCATGGCTAATAACTGATCTGGTTACATACAAAGGTTTTGTTCCAACAGGAAGCCCCAGTAGCCAAGCTATTGCCTTTTGGAGCCACATCGACACTTTTAATAAAATTTCTGAATCGGCTCAGCAGGAAGATCATCAATTTTCTCTCTACGTTGACGATATGGGGTTCAGTTCAAAGCATGGTAAAATTCACGGTAATACCCATTTGAAAATCGGAAACCTCCTAAAGAAGACCGATCTAAAGTTGAAAAGATCAAAGGTAAAATACTCAAAAAATCTTTATCTGCCTTTTGAAATAACTGGTACCATTGCGCATCCAGCAGGAAAGGTGCTCTCACCAAATCGATTAAAGAAAAAACTTTTTGACGGTTTGGATTTGGTTGGACGAAATATTTCTTTTCTTGAAGAAAAAGAGTTTCGATCCCTTATTGGCACATTAAGATCCATAAGAAACCTAGAGCCCAATTCATTTCCGTCTCTGTATGGGAAATTTCTTACTGAACGGCGTAGTTGTTTTCGCAAACAGCGACCCGAACTGCGGCGTTGTTGGCTCGGTGAAAGATCGTATCCAAGATTGCGCCAAATTGCCCAACAGTGAAAAAAACCCGACCGGAAGTGTGGTATGGAATCTGATCTCAAGAATGCACGATGATAAAACTGGCCGATCCTACCAGGTGTGGCAAGACTCGAATACGAAACTGTTGTGGGGAGATATGTTAGATAGCTCCTACCACCACATTAATGCAGCAGAGTGGGATTGGGACCGAGGGGTTGTAACAAAGGAAATTGCTTGCACTTCGAACGAAGGGAGCAGGGCCAATGCTCAGATTTCCGAGAAGTCCTTCGGTCTTCCTACGAGAGCGGAATTCGAAACGGCTGAAAAGCATGGAATGCGGGAAGTGGTTCCAAATTTAGACCCAATGCTTTCGCCGCTTCTTGCCTTTTGGGCGGCGGAGAGACGTGTCGAATTTCCGTATGGCACCTACTACTTCATGTGGGATAATGGCCAGATAGGCTACGGCCTAGCCTATAACGGCTTTTACGACGAAGTCCGCGTTCGGTGTGTTGCGCGATAGACAGTTCGATCTGTGACTTTCGAAATATTTCATTTTCTGTTCCAAAACCACTTCAATTTGAGCCGAGGTCCTTGCTATATCGCAAAGACCTCATGCGCCCAGACCATTTTTCTCAAGACTGGAAGACAATGTATGAAAGCGAAGCATCGCCTAAAGGGCTCCCAACTGGACCTCATTCTATAAATATTTAGAAGTGTCATGCTTAACAGCGGTTGGAAGTAGAATTTAGGTAATAACCTAAACTCAATCCAAAGGAGAGTAGATCGTCGACCTTCCTTTCAATTACCCACAAGTTTCATTCCTATTTCGACTCCTATTTGAATTTCAGTTAGTCTTTGCATCCCTCGCCAAATAACAGTATTACCGGGCGGGGGATCTGATGATCTGGCCAGGTAACCTCCGATCTTTGCAAGTTTTAGAAGGTACTGGGATAAATTGCTTTTTGTCGGACGCGAATCAGGTTTTAAGTGATTCAATATTTTCATTTCTATTTCGCTCAGTACCAATTGAGCTGGCAAAGTGGAACCTTCTCGATTAAGCATGGTCAGCCAGAAAACTCTCCAAGAAATAATACAATTGATTGCTATCATTTTGCATAGAGCATCGGTGGTACGAAGCTTTGACTCTGTAATCTTACACCCAGATTTGAGAATTTTAAAAAACACCTCTACTTTCCATCGCAGTGAATACCAGTGAAGTTTTTCGACAGCGTCCGTCAAAGTTTTTACGGGAAGGTTGGTGATTAATTTCCAATCTATCGGCGCTCTAGTTCCTCCAGTTTTTCCGATTTCTGTCGCATGTATAAACATCGCCGTAATATCTGGATAATTTTTGCTTTTTAATCCAAATGGTGGCTTGATTGTAATTTCCTCAAATTTTACCTGCAAAGTGGCCACAACTTCAGTCCCATCTTTGTCTCTATAGTTGACTCGGCATTTACCCCGAACTTTGGCTCGCTTAAGTACACGATTAATAGTAGCTGTTTCAGACTTTGTACGCCGATCCACTTTGATGCGAAGCAAATAGTTGCTATCTTCGATTTCAGCTAAATGAAAAAGCTCATAGATATCGGCCTCTCGATCCCCAATGTGAACCAGCCGGTAAGTGTCATCCAGAAGAGTATTGGTCTCATGAACTCCTTGGACCCAGCGATAACTTTCCTTTTGATCAATGGGGATTCTGGTAGCATTAAATTTTCTATGAATTTCATGGGAGCCTTTAAATTTGTCCCTGCTCCAGAACTTTTTTGCGGTAAACCCCAAAGGTAGCCCTTCCGTGGTTATAGCAAGACTTGAGTGCATCAATACACCACACTGAGCTCTCTTTTTTTCCTGATCAAATAGTCCCTTCCTATTCGCACATTTTCGAGTATATCCAATGTCACCAGGTTTCTTTCTTTTATATGTGATTTCCGTTGTGTCATGAAGAACCAATATGGGGCCATCAGTCTGGTCAACTCGAGATTTTGTCGCCTGAAAGTGACCAAGCATAATCTCTTCTTCTGACAAATTGGGATTGGAAAACAAGCGATAGGCGGCCTTTGTATTGGCCCAATCCTGACAAGCTGTTGGAATACTGTTACCCATTTTATCAGCCAGTTGCTGAATCAATTTGACTAGTCGTTTTCCGAGGCGTTTATCTGAAAATTTGCACTTACTGAGTTCATCGTCAATCCATGACATTGATACCCCTCCATTTTTTGTGGAATACAATTTTAGCTCAGAAATTTGATTGCCGTCAGCCTCAAAAAACACTCAAACTTGTGGGTAATTGAAAGATTTCATGGTGACGTACCAGTAGATGAACAAGTTGCCTTTGATATGTTTCTGGAGCAGTTTCAAAATTTTGTTGTTACGCTAGATGGAGAAAATCTGAACTCCTGGAGCGAGAGAAC
>CAZCYD010000099.1:0-5972 GCA_964502735.1 uncultured Pseudobdellovibrionaceae bacterium | reverse complement strand
GCATGTCGGATACGGCTAAACATTTAATTGAAGAAGTGATTCCGGAAGTACCGACAAGGCAATGGGTATTAAGCATGCCCTATGTTCATAGATTTTTGCTCGCGCGAAATCCTGATTTCTTAAGAAAGGCCTTGGCGATTTTTCACCGGACACTTAGTCGCCATTATGAATACAAGGCCAGAATCCACAATCTGAAAAATCCCAAAGCTGGAGCGATTACAGTCGTTCAGCGTTTTGGAGGAGCACTTAATCTAAACGTGCATTTCCATACGATCTATATCGATGGAGTATTCTATGAAAATAATTTTGGCGATGAAGTCTTTTTTGAAATTGTTCCAACGCATGAAGAAGTCGTTCAACTCAATGGCACATTGAAGAAACGCTTAATGAGACTACTGGAAAAATTTGAGCAAGTTGAAAATGACTATAACGATCAATCCGACTTTCAGGCCCAGAGTGTACAAAACCGAGATGAGAATTTTCAGCTCCCACTTAAGATCGGCAAGGTCTGGGACCCGCCATTCAGAGAATTTGTAGGGAAGCGTTGCTCCTACGATGATGGGTTCAGTCTGCATGCGAATGTAAAAATCTTGGCACATCAACGGGCCGAATTGGAGAGACTTTGTCGCTACATTCTGCGAGGTCCCATTGCAAAAGAGAGGATTACTTATGAGGCATCTGGAAAAGTAAGGCTACAGCTAAAAACACCTTACTCCGACGGGACAACTCATCTGCAATTCACTCCAGATCAATTCATCAAAAGGATTATTGCTCTTATACCGCCACCGAGACAAAACCTTATTCGCTATATTGGAGTTTTTGGGGCCCGTCATAAGAAGAGATCTAAAATAACGAGTTTGGCGTGTCCTAAGAAAGTGAAGACCAAGAAGAAAGTTTACCGCACGCCATGGAGCGAATTGTTAAAATACGTTTTTAAATATGAAGTTAGTAATTGTGATCACTGTGGCACCAAGCTAACTTTGGTAGCCACGATAACTTCCCAGAATATCTGCCAAAAAATATTGAATCATCTTGGCCAGCCGGCAAATGAAGTGATTATCAGGTCTCCGAGAGCACCTCCTGAGGCAGACTACTTTGATCAAGCAGTGGGCGATTTTTAAGCAAAATTAGTTGAGCAAGGGCAGGGGTGCGCCTAATTTCGGTCTTAAATAAGACCGTCCCGTAAATTTCAGCCGAATCCGACAAAAAGGCGTGAAGATTTCCTTTAAATAGAGAGACCGAAGGTCATCCTTTTCCTAAAAAAGGGGGGGGCCATGGTTCCAAGATGTAAAATCGAGGGCTAATTCAGGCTATACTTTTTTTCCAATTAAGTACCCCTTTTATTTAATATCTTTGAGTTCTGCTTGTGTGGACTTTTTCTAATTTTGATTGTTCTTTTAAAAGTTTTTGATAAGAACCTTCTACAAGTTTTTTCTTGTCTTGGCATACAAATTGCTTATATGTATCGAACATTTTAATCCATTGAATATATGTCCAATCGGAAAAATTTAGTTCACTATCTAAATTGATAATTTTTTTCAAACGTTTTTGCTGTTCATAAGAAAAAATATTTTTTGTTTTTTGTTTAAAATTTAATCCTGGGGCAGTATACATATATGATAAAAAATCCCAATATTCTAACATTGTTGCTTTTTTTATATCGCAATATTCTTTTTTATGGAAATGCACAAGAACTATAGACACGTTGGGTTTTGGTTTAAAATCTGAAGGCAAAAACTCATAAGCCAGTTTTATATCATATAACGGTTTGAACATAAGTGATTTTAATGTGTCTTTATAATATGGAGTGCCTGCGTATTTTAACATTGCTTCGTACTGCATTATAATATACATATCTTGTGGCGGGTTGATTGCTGTTAGTAATCTTGTTAAGATTTCTCCCGTCATATTAAACGGTATATTAGAAAAAACTTTATAATTGCCATCAGGAAGTTTTATATTCATAAAATCTTGATTGATAAGTGTTAGTTTTTGACTATTCAAGTTTTGCTTTAAAAATTGATACAAAGAGGTGTCTAATTCAATTGCAATTACACTTTTACTTACTCTTAATAAATGTTCGGTTATTATGCCTTTTCCCGGACCTATTTCATATACAATGTCAGTATTATTTATATTGCTATTTTCAACAAGGCTACTAACTAATTTTTTATCGTGTAAGAAATTTTGTGAATCCCTAATATTTCTTTCCATAAATTCCCTTTAATTGCATAATCTTTAATAGTTTGAGCCACTTGCAAATTGCCATAAACAACCCACAATTTAAGCTAAATCAAATTTAAAAAAAGCCTTTTCGAATAGGTAAAATGGTATAATTCTTTACCACAAAAAAAATCCAAAACACCTATTACAAAGGCTTTTATATGAGTATCTTACCAAATATATCTTTAAAAAATACTTCAAGTGGCATATCAAAAATGTGGAACAAAATTTTAAACCTTGAATCCACTTTATTTCCTGCTTTAAAAGAGGAGTTTAGGTTAGAAGAATTATCACATAAAGAGCAGAAACTCATAAAGATATTGGATTTTGCTCAAATCGAGAAAAATGTAACAATAGTATCTATTACAAACACTCCAAAAGATAGAGAAGAGTGTGCACGAGCTTTCATAGCTAAGAGTGTTTATAATATCCAAACAACAAGGGATTTAATTGATAGGCTTCATAGTGATAAAATATTGAGAGTATTGTGTGGATGGAGATACAAAAATGATATTCCAAGTGAATCTAAATTTAGTAGAGTTTTTAAAGAGTTAAGTGAACTTAAAATTGCCCAAAAAACACATCAGAAATTTATAGAAGAGTATTTGAGTGATACAATATTTTTTTATAATGCAACCGATGCCACCAAAATCCCACTCAGAGTTAAACCTATTAAAGTTGAAAAAAAGGAAAAAGTAAAGAACAAAAAAGGGAGACCTAAAAAAGGTGAGACTCTTCTTTCAAAAAAGCCCACAATTCTACAACTTCAACAAACTATGACTACAACGAAGGAGATGCTCTCTTTGGTGTCAACCAATTGTGGTGTAGGAGTAAAACAGAATTCTAAAGGTAACCATGAAGTATGGATAGGTGGTAAACTTCATATATCGGCAGTTGATGGAGATATTCCAATAACAGCATTTTATAGTGGAGCTAATGTACATGATAGCTCTGTTGCTTTGCCACTTATAAATGAAACAAGCAAAAGAGTGAATTATTTCTATGACCTACAAGACGCAGGGTACGATAACAATATCATCAGAGATTTTTCCAAAAAGCTAAATCATAGACCGCTCATTGATATCTTAAATAAGACCGTCCCGTAAATTTCAGCCGAATCCGACAAAAAGGCGTGAAGATTTCCTTTAAATAGAGAGACCGAAGGTCATCCTTTTCCTAAAAAAGGGGGGGGCCATGGTTCCAAGATGTAAAATCGAGGGCTAATTCAGGCTATACTTCAAAATCTTGGTTCCGTAAAAGTTTTAAAGAAGATTGGTATGAAAGAAATCGGAGTAATTTCAGAAGACGATGAAAGCTATCTTCATTTCGAAATGACTAAAGAAGAATTTCTCTTACTCTTCCAAAACGAATAAAGATCTTTCACGCTCTTCTCCGTCATGAGTGGCATGGCCTCTTTAAGCATTTCATCTGACCAGTCCCACCAATTCATTTCGAGAAGCCATGCTATTTCTTCCTCTGAAAATCTTTTACGAATGGGCTTTGCAGGACTTCCACCAACAATGGTGTAAGGCTCGACATCTTTTGTCACAAGGGCACGACTACCAATGATCGCACCATGACCGATCTTTACTCCGGCCATAATCATAGCTTCCGATCCAATCCAAACATCATTTCCAACAACAGTATCGCCAGCGGCTTCGTAACCATTCTTAGCATCTTGAAAGATTTCAAACTCAGGCATGAAGTGAAAAGGAAAAGTTGAAATCCATTCTGATTGATGACCTTGATTTCCGGCCATAATAAATGAAACTCCAGAACCTATAGAACAGAAGCTGCCAATGATGAGTTTATCAACATCACTCCTATCAGGCATAAGGTATCTTGCACAATCATCAAATGAGTGTCCATGATAGTATCCTGAGTAATAACTATACTTCCCCACAATAATATTGGGGTTCGTTACTTGATCAGATAAAAGTTTTCCTCTAAAAGGACTTTCAAAAAAATTCTTCATATTTTCACTTTCGGCAGAAAAGCAGTCGCAAATCCTAATAAAGGTAAAAAAGAAACTGCTTTATAAACCCATATCACACCGTATACATCAGCAAGATTTCCAAGTGCTGCGGCCCCAATTCCACCAATACCAAACATAAGTCCGAACATTATACCAGATACAGTTCCAACTCGACCAGGAATAATCTCTTGAGCATACACAACAAGTGCAGCAAATGCTGAGGACATTATTAAACCAATAAGAACTGCTAAAGAGCACGTCCAAAAAAGATCCATATGAGGAAGAAGTAAAGAAAAAGGTGCTACTCCAAGGAATGAAATCCAAATAATCATTTTTCTTCCAAGACGATCTCCGATCGGTCCACCAGCGAATGTCCCTAATGCAACAGCACCAAGGAAACAAAATAGATAAAAAGGAGATTCTTGAGCTGTTAATTGGAATCTAAATAAGACCGTCCCGTAAATTTCAGCCGAATCCGACAAAAAGGCGTGAAGATTTCCTTTAAATAGAGAGACCGAAGGTCATCCTTTTCCTAAAAAAGGGGGGGGCCATGGTTCCAAGATGTAAAATCGAGGGCTAATTCAGGCTATACTTATAATGGAAGGGCTTAAGCTCTCTGATTCAAGCATGACGATTTTCGGGATGTTCCCGAAAGTTTCACCATAGTTTTTCACGTAACAGAAACTCTTTAAGCATCTCTTTCGCGCGGGGACCTCCAAAGGTCCCTGTTTTTTGTGGCACGAGATCACTGAATTGAACAACCGCGATGTATTCTTCATTTCCTCTCTGGAGGTGAGAGATAAACCAGCCGAGTTGAACTCTGCCTTCGTTGTCATAGGAGTTGGAGCCGGTTTTCCCCGAGAGTACAAAACCTGAAGGAGTTGTCTCCCGATAAGTAATTTTTCTGGTGAGTTCCATCGCGCGCTTCGAAACCGGAAGCTCATCTTTCCACAGGGCCTTCAAAAATTCCACTTGTTCATAAGGCGAAATACGGAGAGAGGATTCAGGCCCTGATGGACTCACAAGCCAGGCATCAGTGATCCCGTGAGAGATGTCCTGATTCCCGTACTTGAAATCTTTCAGATATTTCTTAAAACGCTTCTCTCCGAGTTTGGGAGTGAGCCGCTGCGAGAACCACACCACGGAGTGCGACATCCACGTCCGGGCATTATGATCTTTATTCCATTCCGGGACTTTATTTCTCTGGATACCGTCCCATTTAAGCATTTCGTTCTCGTCTTTCAGTATTCCGGAGTCAAAGGCCATGACCGCAAGAGGAACCTTGAAAGAAGAACATGCCACTTTCTGCTCCTGACATGTCGTCCCCACTTCTCTTTCATACTTTCCGGTCTTAAGGTTATAAAGAAGGAAACATCCTTTCTTATCCGCGAACAGTTCTTCTTTCTTCTCAACACCTGCACATGAACTCAGAATCAAAAATATCGGGATAATGAATTTCATGGAAATGCTCCTCAAGGTGATGGCTTTGTGGTCATATATTTATATGAGAAAACTCCTGAAAAAAAAAGACTACGTGAGACGTCCCTGGAAGAACGGCCGGGGAATCTAAATAAGACCGTCCCGTAAATTTCAGCCGAATCCGACAAAAAGGCGTGAAGATTTCCTTTAAATAGAGAGACCGAAGGTCATCCTTTTCCTAAAAAAGGGGGGGGCCATGGTTCCAAGATGTAAAATCGAGGGCTAATTCAGGCTATACTTTGCGAAATTTCGCGAGGGTTTCCGAGAAGGTGATTGCGCTTCGCAGATCTCCAGG
>CAZCYD010000098.1:0-6065 GCA_964502735.1 uncultured Pseudobdellovibrionaceae bacterium | reverse complement strand
CCATACCTTGCATTTGTCTCATACCTATTAAAGTTGAAGCTAGCATCGTGCCCACCGAAGCCATGGCCGCTCCACTTGAACCTGGGTCCATACCAACTAAACAACCGGCTCCCCCACCACCACAGCAAAAGTGAGCTTGTTTATGTTGGGTTTTGCAATTGGCTTCGAACTCTTGTTTTAGTAATTCTTGTTCTCCAGAGCACAGACCAGAAGATCCTCCCACTGTGGCTGACCCCTCACTTCCTTCGTCATGATTGTTTGATGTTTCTCCCCTAGCCGCCTGCTCCTCGCGTTGTTCACGCCTCTCGTCTCTTTCTGCTTCTTGCTGCCGTGCCTGCTCCGCCCGCTGTTGTTCATCACTAGTTGTTCCGGCAGTTCCTCTAGAAGTTTCTGGATCTGGTTCAGCAACTGGAGCCTGATCTTCTCCAGCAGCGCCTAGGTCAACAGAATTACCTAAGTATTCAGGAGACCTCTGCGTCGTTTCTCCCGTTCCAAATTGCCAGGAGCTTGGCGATCCGTCTGCTGGATTATAAATCATAGGTGTTTGAGTAGCTAAACTGACGTTAACATCTACACAGCCTACAAACTGATTATTCACTATTACAGCACTATCAAACCCCACATATTTTGGACAATGCATAGATTCTCTTATGATTGTGTAGCCTTGAGTTGCACCGGAAAAAATCAGAGAATTAAAAAATATAAATAAAAAACTTATTGAAAGTTTAAAGACTTTAAATCTCATTTTCTAGCCCCTACTACTCATATAGTCAAACTTAGTATATCAGCACTTTTTTGCAATCATCAGACTTATATGTTTTGTGTTTCAATTTGGGACATTCGAATTCATTCGTCTGTAGATAGTTTTGACAATCGAACACGATAATCTACAATGGTCGGAAGTTACTTTTTCAAGTTCTGCAAATGAATAAACCGAATTGAATACCATCTCCTAAAGCGACTGACCCTCAGCCTCAGCTTTGAGCTGATCATAGAACCCCTTAAGTGTTGGACTCTCAAGACTTATCGCCATTCCTGTATAATATCTTGGATCAAATGGAAGATTATTTGGCCGACCATTCTTGTGTTTTTCCGGGTCATGGGGATACATTTCCCTGTCTACAACTTCCCCAAAATTAACCCCCAATATCACCGACTGATTATTCAATGTAGCCACGAGAATACCGCCAGACGAACCAGGATTTTGGTCACACGAATTAATGTAAACACCCTTTTCTCCATAAGTGAGATCTCCCGGCCTTCTCTGAACAATTTTGCACCCCTCACGAGAAACCGCAATGGCATTATGCTCACGACTGTAAGCTATAAGCTCAATTATAGTACCCAATCGGTACAATCTGTCTAAGTCAGCCTCTTCAACAAATCCAAAATTCATCTTTCCATAGTACTTCAACTTTTCCAACGCTTCCCGATTATCAATCTTGACGAAAGCCACATCCCCATCAGCTAGGCGCTGATCCCCAATCAATCTATTTTTTCCGGCGGGAATCTTTATAACATCTTCGACAAGTGTTTCTCCGCCATTTCTATTCCTTCTCACTCGATTAAACGTAATCTCACAGTCGTTAAAAACAATACCTGATTTCAAATCTTTAAAAATATGGGCATTGGTGACTATCGTAGTAAATTTATCTCCACCCAATGCAACTAGACTTCCAGACCCTCTGATGTAAGTCCTCCCATTGTAAACACATTTAATAATACCTACAGACTCCGGATATTTTGCCGCAACATTTTCAGCCGTTCTTAAAACCTCTCGCCTATCACCTTGGTCGAATAGAACTTTTCTGGCTTGATAATCTGTAAGGTCCGAGCCGCTGCGAGTGCTATCACAATCTTTTCCGCGCATACCGGGACTGTAAACGACTTCCCCAGTGTCTTTTATAACTGTTGGTCCAGAGGAGTATTCTTCGTAGTAAACCGGTCGAACCAAATCATAGCCATTGTATTCCAAGAGATCCGCTAAACCATTAAGAGAATGGGTGGAGTCCGCCACCGCAGAAAAAGAAGAGAAAACAAGAGCTAAAAAAGCTGTAAGTATTAGATTATTTTTTTTAAATGAACCCATAAAAAAACTCTCAATGAAAAATCATCAAAGAACACGCCAAAATCCGTTCGACTACGAACACAACAATGCGAATACCATACCAACCAGTTTTTACAAACAACTTATCGTAATTATTCAGGATTCAGCTAAAAAACTTCGTTATTTTTGTAAAAAATCTAGCCAAAAGTGCCCCCCAGAGGGTCCAAAAATTCCCCCCTCACCCCCCCCAACGCGACTTGTTCACTTGGGTTACTGCAAAAGCCTGTGTAAATACACATATTGCAAAGCCGTTCGCTTGGCTAGCTCTTCTAGATTGGCAGAAACGCCGTGACCACCATCTCTATTTTCAAAATAGTAGAAGTCTTTGCCAAACTCTTCCATCTTTGCGGCCAACTTTCTCGCATGTGCTGGGTGAACGCGGTCATCCTTTGTCGAAGTCACAAATAACACGTGCGGATAGTTTTGATCTAACTTGATGTTGTGATAGGGAGAATACGCTTTTAAGACTTTTCTCATTTCAGAATCTTCTGGATCACCATATTCCCCCTTCCAACTGGCTCCGGCCAACAACTTGTGATACCTCAGCATGTCGGTTAATGGAACTTGGCAAATGACGGCTTTAAATAACTCCGGCCTCTGAACCATAACCGCAGAAACCAAAAGACCGCCGTTGCTGCCCCCCATGATAGCCAATTTTTCAGGTGTGGTAACCTTACGAGAAATTAAATCTTCTGCTATGGCAATAAAATCATCAAAAGCTCGTTGTCGGTTTTCTTTAAGGGCCGCTTGATGCCAACTGGGTCCATACTCACCGCCTCCGCGAATATTGGCATAGACATGTACTCCTCCTTGCTCTAACCACAGCTTACCAGAGGCCGCAGAGTAAAATGGAGTTTGCGAAACCTGAAAACCACCATATCCATAAAGTAGTGTTTTATGACTTCCATCCAATTTTAAATTTTTTGCAGATACCACAAAGTAAGGCACTTTAGTGCCATCACGGCTAACAGCAAATTGCTGTTGAACAACATACCCACTGGCATCAAACTTAGCTGGAAGTCTTTTGACTCTTTCTACATCTCTACTCACAACGTCCAAATAATAGAGCTCCGTTGGATTCAAATAATTCTGATAAGTGAATTGAACCAATCCACTGTCCTTGCGGGAATCAATGATGTAAAGGGAACCCTCTCCAGGCAGTTTAATATGGCGACTTATCCAGCGCGATCCCCTTTTTTGATACATTACAATCTTTGGTTTCACGTCTTCCAATAAGTTGAGTAGAACCGCCGAACGCGTAATTAACAAACTCTGAACAGCTTGATGACTCTGGGCTTTAAACATTAAATCCACTTTAGGTAGCTGCTTTCTAGTCATAAACTCATCTATATTAAAACTAACAATCGAACCCGATGAGAAAACTTGTCCTTGCACAGACCAATCTGATTTTAAATTAACAAGAACTTGTTTATTAAACACCCCCTCGTATTCGGCGTCGGAGGGAATCGGGAGCTCCATAAGCTGTGGATTCTCTATGTCTCGAAACACATAAGTTTTAGAGTCATAAAAAGAAATGGACTGACTTACAACACCCCATCTCCCTCCTGACCCATATTCCCTATGCGCAGAGATATAAACGTCTTGCTCCCTCCCCGAAAATAAAGTTTTAGCCTCAGACAGGGGAGTTCCCCTCTTCCAAACTTTTACAATTCTAGGGTAGCCAGAAGTCGTTACCGTGCCAGGACCAAAATCAGTGGCAACCAACAAGTGGTTTTGATCCCACCAACGAACAGAAGTTTTAGCCTCAGGAAGTACAAATCCTGACGAAACAAAACTCTTTGTTGTGAGGTCAAATTCCCTGACAACGGTGGCATCTTTTCCCCCTTGTGATAGAAAAATCAAACAGAGGTTAGGAGCGTCGACTGCACACTCCACCCTCTTAAAAACCCAGTTTTGATTTTCTTTTTCGGCCAGTTCGTCAATGCTCAGCAGTGTTGTCCACTGAGGACTTTGCCGAAAATAATTCTCTTGCTTCACTCGCCGCCAAAGACCTCTTACATTTTTTTTATCCTGCCAAAAGTTGTATACGTAACCATCACGAATTTGACCCGTGGGAATACGATCTTTAGCCATCAACACCTGCTTCATGTAATTTTCGAAGTCTTCATATTGTGGATCTGAAGTCAGCGCATCTAATGTTTTCTTGTTTTGAGAATCTACCCAATCTAAGGCTTTCTGACCTTCAATTTCTTCTAGCCATAAAAATGGGTCTTTTACTTCTCTACCAGCTAAAGAGACACAACCCAACACCGCAAACCCCAAGGTAAAAATAAATATCGATTTAAGTGATAGATGATTTTTCATCATGATTCTCCTCGCTGCACTTTTACTTAAAGTCAAAACTTATTTTAGACCTTACCCTGATTATTAAATAAACACAAATGCGGTGCCATTTTTTACACAAGATTTGACATGTGCCCTTGCCTCTATTCACTTTAATTTTAATGTGAGTCCAGTTGAGTACGAAAAACTTGCGTTGGCTTCATAAAAACCGTGTCCACTAAATGGGGTAAAGATCAGACTATAACTCCCCGATAATTTCACCAGCCCAATCCGGCAGAGGTTCTTCTTTACGAACTATTTTTTGATTTTTTATAACCACAATTATTTTTAAAGGATCATCTACTGATGAATTATCAATCAACTTAACATTATCAATATTTTTAACTGCTTTTTTAATATTTTCTATTGTGCGAGGGATTCGTGATTCAATTTTCTTAGTAGGCACTTTGTGTCCTCCTAATTTTACTCTCTGCAAAACACGAGCTTTATTTAAGGTGGAACTACTTAAGTGAATGAATACTAAGTTGACTTCATAACCTAGTTTTTTAGCCTTCATAATTAGATCAATTTTAGATGGATGTGAAAATACAGTTTCAAAACAAAACGTTTCGCCGTCTTTTAATTTTTGTTCGCAAACCGCCATAGCTTGCTCTTGAGCCTGCCTACTCACCTTAGCATCAATCTTACCAGATACTTCTTTTGCGATCCTATCCGCATTTACAAAAGATATATCATATGGCTTCAAATAACTTTCATAAAAACTAGATTTACCAGCTCCATTTCCACCTGCTAATATCCAAAGTTGTTTCTTCATCTATTTAGTTGCCGTTGCGTTTTCTTTATAGCTTGAAATTTTCCATCTTTAAACTTGCCTAGTTCTTTTTTACCATGACTAACTCTAACAAGAAGGTCTGGATACTCCTTACTTTCTTCGTACCATACGTCACCTTGAACCATCTTTGCACTTAATTTGCCACTCTTTCTATCCGCCTCAATATCAGAAAATACTTTATCAAAATCTACAGGCTCTGATTTTTTGCGTGAAATTTTAATTTCTACTTCACCATTAGCAAGTGCGACTATATCCGCAGGAGTCATAGAAGATTCAACCTCCTTACCAATAGATGCCCAAAATTCAATTTGCTTAGGGACAGACCTAAAACTCTGTTTTGTTTGTTTTTCAGCTTCTTCTAAAAGCTCCTCACTGAGCCGAATAGGGTTTGCCATAAATACCTCCCTTTAAATGGTTAGCTACACATCTCTATTGTAGCATAAAGCAGCGCTTTGCTACAGAAAATTATAACTCAATGAATTCAAATAGATAGGTGTATTTTAGTTCCTAAGCTTGTTTCACGATGGTTTAAGGGTGAAATTTACCTGTGTTTCGGCAAAGATAAGCCTTCAGCATATACAATGCCTTTAATACTCGGATTAAATTCAAACACAGGGCAAGTTTTATAACACAGAATGGAGAGTTCGTGTTAATTTTGAGTTGCGGATCGTGAAATATGCCAAGACATAGTTGATGTCATAGAGAGAGGACAGGACTCGGGTTCAATATTCTCAAGGATGAAGGTTGCCGCATGAAAATTGCTACGAGTACTTTGGGAGTCGACGAATAAAAGTCCTGAAGCGAAACGCCGCAAACGATGGG
>CAZCYD010000097.1:0-6240 GCA_964502735.1 uncultured Pseudobdellovibrionaceae bacterium | reverse complement strand
CGCTATTTTCTTTACGTCAATATCAGCATTACATTCAAAGCTGACTAGTATTAATATACTGACAAATAAGCTTAATTTCATAAAAACCTCATGGAGTGTTGTTTCTTGAAGTTCCATACTTTTCATCAAAAGCAGGACGCGAGTAAATTTGCTCTGTGACTGGCACGTTTATAATTTCATCGCCCTTCTCATCATAAGCATAGGCAAATCCATTTTTTACGTTAAAGTCATGAATAATTCGATCTGTGCTTCCCATAAGTACAAGAAGTCCCTGCGCGATCGGGTCGTCTTTCAATTTGCGATAAGTCTCAATAGCACTATCCACATTCGGACCAAACATCTGAGTAAGATACTCTCTATCTGCATGGATCGGTGGTATGTAATAGATATTTGGTTCCAACCCAAGTTGAGGATAGTACGGTAACGCTAAACCAGTTTTGTGCACCAAGTAATCAACCGGATTGCTTCCTCTTGATTTCCACGGTGGATTAATAAATCCCATGATTCTAATTTTTCCGATACAATTTGTGACACAGCGGGGCTGATAACCTTGCTCAACAAACGGATAACATCCAATGCATTTTTCACTAATACGAGTATGGGCATTGTACATTGATTTTTTGTATGGGCAGGCTTTCACGCACTCTCCGTATCCCTTGCATCTCGATTGATCAATTAAAACCACTCCGTCTTCTTGTCTCTTGTAAATTGCTTTACGCGGACAGGCTGCAAGACAAGCTGGGTAAGTGCAGTGTGCACATGTCCTTGGAAGGTAAAAAAACCATTTGTCATGCTGAAGAGAGATGTAGTCGCCCTTATTGACTTGTCCTGCACAATCGTCTTCTCCGTGATTTGGATACATCCAGTCTTGATCTTCTGGCGCGAAATGGGCGGCGCGCTCGTGATTTTCAGCGGCCTCAAATATTGTTTTTCCGTAATAAGGCTTTTTCTTCTCCCATTCTTGATGCCCAAGTCTCTCAAGAACTTTCACATCCCAGGCCAGGGGGTAGGATCCGTAGGGTTTTGTCTCGACATTATTCCAAAACATGTACTCTTGACCTTTTCCACTGGTCCAGGTTGTTTTGCATGCCAGCGTACAAGTCTGGCATGCAATGCACTTGTTTAGGTCAAATACGATAGCCCATTGCTTTTTAGGCCTGTTCTCATCGTAGGGATAATCCATTTCTCTATTGATCTGCCAATTTTTTACTTTTGCCATATTTCCTCCGATGTCTTCGACCTAAGATTTTTTCTTTTTCATAAAGCCGCCTTTCAAATACTGCTTCATGGCTTTGTTTTCATAGGTTGGTCGAAACCCAAGTTCTGCGGGTCTAAACTTTCCTTTCCCATCTAGTCCACCAGCTTCAGCTTTGGTGATTTTCACAAAGGCTTCTCTTGGGGCTCCGTTTACACAATGAATATCGGCCTCAAAACCCTTTCCAATTCCCTGTCCAAACATCGATTTATGAACTAACGTCTCTGTCTGTAGGGTCGGTCTCAACCACGCTCTTGTTGCACTTTGATGACTTCCATATCTGTACATGGCTTGATAATTGGTTTCGGGTGATTTCGCCAATCCATCAGGACGAGTCTCATGTCCTTTTACGCTACCAAACGTTGCTCCGTACATATTGTGCCAGGTGCGGGCAATGCCCCTAGGTGTTCCCGGGTAATAACGTGCCCTCAAAAGCAAACGTGCGACTTTATACTCATCGGTTCCTTTTTTCCAACCACGGAAAGGACGGTCCTCTGGGTCGGCATCAATGTAGACATAGTCTCCATCATTTACATTAATAGCTTTAGCATCCAATGGATTAATGTCGACATAACCTTCGACCACAAATGGCAGTCTCTTATCATGCCTGTACACATCTCCAAAAGGACCAAATAAGACAGAGTTAAAGTCGGTATCAATCGGCGTCGAATGCGCCCCGTGACGATATTTGGGTGTATGATAGACATGCGAGTACTGAAGCTTGAGCTTTAGTGGATGCTTAGACTTCAGCGTCTCATCGACCGTCTTAATCACATTTCTGACCTGTCTTGTTTCGCTGGACAAATCACTTGATGAAAACCCCCAAGCCTCAGGGCTTGTTGGTCGAATAGCTTCATGCTTTTCAGCAACAATTATATTCGGTTCGTGGTGAGTCGAATCGACAGGCTCACGATGGACCACAAGATTTTCGCCGTGCTCAATGAATTCGGGCTCGAATCTGTAGAACTCAAGCCTTCCAGATTTAGTATGCCAAGGCACCTCACCCAATGCTTGTTCATAAGACGAAATTCGTGGGTAGGTTCTCATATTCATCAGAGCGGGAATTCCCTTTTTGGCATTAGAATGAAGATCTTCAAACTTGTTTCCACTTAATGAGTCGGACGCATCAATAATTCGCTGCAAATATTCTCCGACATCATTGTTCCAAACAAATTTAAAGCCATCCTCCAATCGAGACTCTCCAATATGCTTACCGAGAGCCTTTGAAACACCGGCAATGATTTCAATATCTGATTTTGTGTCAAAAATTCTCGGAAGTGGTGTCTCGGGGTAAACCTGAGCAAATGGATTTGTACATGACCCAGTAAGATCTGGCATTTTCGTTTCAGCCCAACTATCGCAGGCGTAAACAATATCAGCGTACTCACAAGATCCTGTCCACCACCAATCAGCATAGGCAATGAATTCAACTTTTGGCAGTGTGTTCATAACAACATCGTAATGCCATTTAATATTGCCAATTACAGAGTTTGAATTATTGAGCCACATTAGCTTCGTTGGAGTCGGCATATGACCTTCTCCGGTGAACATTTTCTTCCCGATCTTTAGCGGGCGCTGTCCATAGTTAAAATAGTGAATAGATTCGTAGTGGGAGTACTTCTTAATTTTGGGCTTTCCGCCCTTATTTAGATTAAGATTAAATGGATCTTCTGATGCGTATACTGGTTCACCACCAATAATTGAAGATCGATAGTTGCCAGCATAGCTGCCAACATTCCCCCCAGGAAAGCCGACGTTTCGAGTCAGCGCCGCGACTAAGAAAATGGCTCTATCTTTTAAATCCGCATTGAAAAATTGATTGGGACCCATACCGGTAGCAAATAAGGTTTTCTCTTTGTTTTCCGAAATCAATTTCGCAAATTTTAAAACACCTTCAACAGGAGCCCCGGTAATCGCGCTTGTTTTGGCAGGTGTAAAGTTTTTGTTGAGGTACTCACGCATCAAATGAAAGCCAGATCTAACCTTTACACTTTTTCCATCCAGAAGTTTTACTGTGGTTTCGACATTCAGTTTAGGAGAAATTCCTAGTTTTTCAAAATTTTTACCAAAATCGTCGCGTGTGACTACTTTCTTTTGCCCTCGTTTGTCGATGACCACATAGGGCTGGAACTCTCCCTTCATTGATTCAGATGCGAACTGTTTTAGTTTGTCTTTGGACTTTTCACCCTCTTTAACGAATTGAATTGACTTCAGATCTGGCTCGACGAATCCCTTAATGAAATCTTTTGGACGCAGCGGCTCTAGGGTATCCATTCGAATTAAAAATGGTAGGTCAGTATTTTTGGCAACCCAATCAGCATCATACTGATTTTTGCTGATAATCACTTGAGCTAAACCCAAAGCAAATGCTGGGTCTGAGCCCGGTCGAATAACCACGACCTCATCACACTTAGAAGCAGTAGCACTGTACTCGACAGTTACTGTTGCGATTTTTGCACCTTTAAGCCTGGCCTCTGTCATCCAATGAGAATCAGGCATTTTAGTGGTTATCCAGTTCATCCCCCAAGGAATGATAAGTTTTGCGTGTTCTGTCGAAAATAAATCAAAGTCGTTTGTTTGTGAGCCTGTCACCATTGGGTGACCAGGAGGCAAATCGGTATGCCAACTGTATGAATCCCAACCCCTTGCCCCATGGGATTTTTCCGGAGATACGTTGCGAAGTTTTGAGTCCATTAACGCTAATAAGTTGGCAAATCGATACATTCCGAAGAGTCTCGTCGCACCTAGAAACGCCATGCCACCTCGGAACTTCAGAGTTTGGGTTCCAGATCCTTCCATTGCATGAATCATTTCTTCGTCGTAACCTTGCGCTGTTAAATACTTTTCTCCTTGTGCTCCGTTATATGTTTTAGCGATATTTTCAATGGCCTGGGCTGAAATTTTATTGATTTCGTCCCAACTGACACGAAGCCATTTATCTTTACCTCTTTGAAAAAATTTGGAATCTGGTTTACCTGTTGCTGAATCCCTTGGAAATCCAGAGTCCACCCATTCTTTAAATCCTCTGCGAACCATAGGAGCTTTAACCCTGCGATCGCCATAGACTCGTCGAACCAGAGCTAGGCCTTTTTGACAAATACGTGGGTCCCATCGATGTGAAGATTGGTTGCCGTACAAGTCTTTCGCTTTTCCATAGCCAAAAGAGGGACCAATTCTTAAAACAACGCCGTTTTTGGTATAAGCTCGTAGTAAGCAGTTGTGCGTGTCATTCGGCGCACATAGAAAGTGATATTCACTGTCGGTCTTGAATATATCTCGATATACTTTTTCCCAATCTCGATTTGGATACTGAG
Organism: uncultured Pseudobdellovibrionaceae bacterium; assembly: GCA_964502735.1. GTDB lineage: Bacteria > Bdellovibrionota > Bdellovibrionia > Bdellovibrionales > UBA1609 > JACKAN01. The sequence continues at coordinate 1,671 of CAZCYD010000097.1, read as the reverse complement.
CCAACGGATTATCAATAATTGTTGGTTTGAAATACTTTAGAGGTCCACCGAAGACATTGGTGCTAGCTAGAACTGTCGCACCAACGGCTGTGCCCTTCAGAAAAGTTCTTCGCGTTAATTCTTTTTTTTGATCAGACATATAAACTCCTCATATGTTGTAAATCTCTCCAGTCAAAATTGATAACACCGCGGTTTCTGGCCACTCTTCACTCAAGTGTGCCTGCAGAAGGCCGTTGCTACTTAAAGACAATCGAAAGTTTTTATTCGCATCTTCGCTACGAAGACGAATGCCCTCGGGGAGGGATTCAACTGTCATCTCGAAATTATTTATTTTAATTTTAGCCTTTGTATGAACTGAGAACGCAGCCAAATGGCCAATCGTAATAATGTTCTTATCTTGAGAGTTCTCGGCAAGATCTGATTGTTTAGGAACAAGATTTTTAAAAAATTCTCTCCGTGAATTGTTAATCATGCTCGCTCCCCATAGACAGCAACTGGACTTGCGTCTTTTAAATTGAAGAACGGAAATTTTTCCTTAACCAGCTTTTCTAAATGAGATCGGTAAATAGTACCTGCTGACCCACACGTTAAGTTCTCTTTGGGCTCAAGTTTGTAGAGAAGGTTTTTTTCAGACAATCCAAGAAATTTAAGGTCAATTTTCATTTCACTAAATTTTTGCTGAATAGTCTCAAGATCTAATCTGAGATTCTCTGGTAATGCGCCCCACTTGTTTGAGTTTGACCAAATCGCATCAGTAGGGCTCGATTCTTCATCAAAAAAAACATCAATACATTCATCATCATTGACTGCGACCGAGCTATTTCGAACAAATCCAACTTCATCGCTGATTCCAACGACCAAGCCGTCAATAGCTTCTCTCCAATATTGGCAATAACGATGGCCGATTTGACGACCGAAAGTACAACCTTTTCGATTGAGAACATGTGCCGATGGTTTTGTTTCCCATTTACCCTGGAAACATGGAGAACCAAGCTTTCCGACGTAAGTAGTAAAATCACTTTTTTCCCATACTACGTTTTTAGATTTTTGGTAGCTTCGTCCAAGATTTCTTGATTTTAAAAAAACTGACTTTAATAGCTCATCGAATTTTTCTTCTTCTAGACTATTTATATCTAATAAAAATTCGTCTTCTCTAACTCTGCTTTCAAGAACTTCTCTAAAGGCGTACTCTCGAGCAACTTTCCATCTTGCTCCTAAATCTTGCACTGTGCTTTCTACATAGTCTTGAGAGTTCTCCATCTCAGCCCTCTTCTCTATTCAAAATTTGGGGCCTTTCTGACGAGCCTGATATCTGTCTGCGGTCAGTTTCCTCACAATTTGTGTCTTGAAGGCCTTTTTTGAAATTAGAAATTGTTTTGCCCAACGCTTGACCAAGAGAAGGCAGTCGACTTGGTCCAAAAAAAAGAAGAGCGATTCCCCCAATAAGTAAAATTTCAGTCATCCCAAGTCCACCCATAGCAACTCCTAATATTCTCAAGTGGTTTTCACTGTCAGATACTACAGGATATAGAATTGAATGCTTATGACTTAGATCACATGGAAGAAGCTTAACAAACGACATGAGTAGAAATTGAGCTTGGGTATGCGGTCACTCGAAGAGTATAAGTAAAATAATGCACCTATTTTCGTTATTAGCCAATTATCACTTGT
>CAZCYD010000096.1:0-6745 GCA_964502735.1 uncultured Pseudobdellovibrionaceae bacterium | reverse complement strand
TACCAAAAGCCAGCAAGCCTGTGCTTTTGTTTACAGAATTTGGCCGTTATTCATTACCTTTTAAGCCACCGATGTCATTGAGCGCCAAAATAGTCATCGGATTGACATGCGCTAATGCCTTAATATCAAATAACGCCAAAATGCGGACAACTTTAAGACTAAATAAAATTGTTCCATTTTGGGATATCGACCAAAGTTATAGGGTCCATGCTACTCAAAGGGGAATGACGCATTTTTAATACGTCGCGGGGGATTATGAAAGAAGAGTTAAGCACGTCTGTTATTGATCGGCTCAACGAAGAGTATTTTTCACGCTTATGCGATGTCACTGGTGAGTTTTGCACAGACAGTTCACAAGAAGGGCAATTGGGTTTAATGGATGAAGCGATTAAAGACGCTCAATCTAAATCAGGTGCTGACTTCATTACCAATGTGACGTTCTACTCTACAGGTTCATGTGTGATGTTAGAAGGAACAGGCCAAAAATTAGTTAAAGCAACAAAGTAAATTTTAGCTAGGAACACAGTTTCAACTTGCCATTGCAACGTTTAGTTTATTAGCTACCTCATATGGAGTCCTGTAGAATAGGACTCTTTTAGGTCGATTGTTTAGCTTCACTTCTATTTTTTTAATTAATTTTTCATTCAAATTCTAAGGCTTTGTATCTCTTGGTAAATACTTTATAATTTGACCTATTGTATTTTCAAATGTTCATCTTTGTTGAGGGACTTGAGCCTCCAGAAATATGGAACCTATCTTCATAGGTCAGCCTTGAGCACTTATGCATGTACAACTCCTTATGTTATATTCGCAAAATAAACTTTTGAACTGAGAAGATCAAAAGTCAAAACAGATCGTTTAGACAGTGAAAAGTTGGTTCAATTTTATGCACAAGGTTTGCTGACCTCAGTGAATCTGCCCGATGAAGAGCAAGAACAAGTGAGAGATTTAATACGAACTAGAAGTATTTAGTGTCACAGGCTAAAAGCATGAAACTTCATTTGCTGTCACTTTGCCGCAGATCAGGCTGGGATTATAAACAAGAAATAGTTTAAAGGCACCAAAACAGTGGACGCTTAATCATATTCAGTGGTTAAAGAACAAGGTTAAAAGATGTGAGAATCAGGTTTTAAAATTTAATGCGGAACACTTGCTCAAAACGTTAGAACAACTCCTAGTGAGAATCGATTTTTATAATACTGAGATAGAGAGAATATCAAAAACTCAAAAATACGAAAAGAAAGTAAGTTAATAAACTTCAGGAACTGCCCTATTTAATTGTTGTTGAACTCATGTAGAGCCTACACCTTCGTTCTCTATCTGTTTAATAATTCTTCGAAATTCTCTTCCACTAGAAGAGTTTTGTCGCAAGCACGGAATAACAAAAAAACTCATTCCCGTTGGAGAAAAAGAGGTAAATGGGCTTGTAGAGCGCTCACACCGAATGGACGACAATGAACTCTATAACACGATTAAGCCGATCAACATTGATCACTTTAATCGTTTACTGAAAAATCATGTTTTATGGCTCAACAATAACCGCAGAAGAAAACCACTAAACTGGGAAATATTTAAAGGAATTTAATCAAGAAACCGAGGGGGAAATTGACAACAAAGCAGCTTAGTTCTCATTGCCAGACTAAAGCAAAGCCTACAGTTTACTTACAAACATTTATTTTGGTGTTTGCCAGATGAGCCCAAAGAACACCCTCTAGAAGAGTTTTACCGCAAAAATGATATAACAAAAAAGCTCATTCCTGTTGGAGAAAAAGAAGTCAATGGACTTGTTGAGCGCTCGCACAGAATGGATGACAACGAGCTTTATAACACCATAAAGCCAATCAACATAGATCACTTCAATCGTTTGTTAATAGATCACGTTCAATGGCTCAACAACCACCGAAGAAGGAAGCCACTCAACTGGAAAACTTCTCATGAATATTTAAAGGAATTTAATCAAGAAACCGAGGTGGAAATTAACAACAAAGCAGCTTAAAGTTCACTGCCAGACTAAAGCAAAGCCTACAGTTTTCAAGATTTCGACTATTAGGGTACATCTCATGATGAGAAGACACCGGCTCTCTTTTCTGAGTTGCAATAGATTCAGGATTCTCAAAGGTATGGGCTGGCTTTTCTTTTTTTCAAACATCTATTTTAATCATTCGAAAAGACAAGCAATCAGAGGAGATTTTTCATTTCATTTTTAGAGAAATATTACAGGCAAATATTGACTTCAGGATTCACTAAAACTTTAATTAATTGCTTTTTAGGCTTTTGCCACTTGTTCCAGAGTTAGTAGTTTGATTAAATATTCCTTTATCGTTCAAAGTTGAACCTAGCCTTTTATCTTTTTGGCAGTCAGAGTGCAATGCTATCGCCAAAGAAAGTCTACTTTCATGCTTTGGTTTGGTTCTTCCTGAAGCCTTTGAAGGGTCTCCAGCAGCATCCATAATAAGCTGCTCTGTTGTTGATGGGGTTCTAGAAATTGTAGGAAACGAGGGAAATGGGCTATTTGGGAAGTGAATTCCCCATCCTCCTAATCCAAAAGAAGGTGGGAATTGATCCTGCCAATCCCTCCTGTAGGTTTCTAAAAGTTTACTTGTTCTGCCTTCAAAATCTTGTTCACACTGTAATGCTTTTGGGTTTCTCTTGAAAAAATCATCAAGTTTATGACAGAGTTCGCTATCAAATAATTGTGATTTAATGTTTGTGCTCACTTGTCCTGGAGATGTGAGGGTAGAACCACCATTTGTCTCTACTCCAAGCCTTGGAAAACACTTGTTACCTGAATAGTCAAACATATATGTCTGTGTGGTCTCCCTTGTCTGAGTAATATTCATAGTATCCATACCGATAAATATTTTGAATCTGTTCAACTCAATCCTCTCAAGTTTTCCATTTATTCTACGGACATATATAGTTTTTTTCGCTGTCCCAGAGGGGAAGGATATTTCGTCAACGGTAACACCGTCATCAATTTCTGTCCCTAACTTGATCGAAACATTTGGATCTCGCTTAATAACTTCTCTCATGTATTTTTGATCTAATTTATGGTCTGGAGTGATACGCAAATAATCCCTTAGCTCTGGGTCATTTTCAAGAAAAGATGTACAGTGACTCATATCTTCAGCATTTGAAATCCACGAAAAAATGCTAACTGTTAAAAAACTAATAATGATAATAAAATTATTCATGTACCTTCTCTTCGGTAGTCAAAGTGGATCTCTAAACTAGACTGAGGTGGTGATTTCTTAGTACGAATTGATCTGAAAATATCGACACTAGTCTGTAAGTCATAATACCACACCAGACTTTTGTCTTATCTTACTACATCTCAGTAACGATAAATAACTTTTATTTTTCTTACTTATACTTTTGTCAAGAAAGGCAAACGATAAAGAAAATGTAAAATTCTTTATTTAACACTTTTGTTCCCGGTTGGTTTTTCCCACCTCAATGGAGAATTACTGGCCCCTGAGTCGAGAATTTTTACAGTTCTGCAGTCCTCTATAGACTTATCGAATGTTGCACGTGTAAAGAAAGCCCCAGGTAAAGATTTGTGAGCACGCGAAAACTCTTCAAATTTATTCATCGCTGTGGTTGAAGGAGTTTTTCGAGTAAGAAAACAAGACTCATACCATGGATTGATAGCATGTCCCTCTGGACAGCGGCAGTTATAATCGGCGCCTTGCTCCTTACATCGGTAGTGATATTCATTTGGATCTTCTACCGAAGGCAGCTGATTTCTAATAGAATTTAACTGTGAAATATTCGCACAATATTCTGGCGTATAGGTTTTATAGGTAGATGATTCCAAATAAGAATCGTAACTAGTAAAACCTCCTTCGTAATTATCTTTATACTCTTTAACAACAACTGGGTAATAATCTTTAAATACAACTTGGTTGACCGCACAAAATTTATCAAACTGAACGAAAATTAGATGTTTTTTGTCTTGCCTAAGTTCATAGGCCTTGATCAGTCCTCGATCTATGTACGCTCTGAAAGAATCATCTTTACCCGAAATAATCGTATTGAATTTGACATTGTCAATCATTTCATCAAAGTCATTAATATTGACATAGCCACTAGTTAATAAATCGAAGCCATCTCCTGCGTGAATACCATACTCTTGTCTAAATGCCATTAAAGACCTGGCAGCTTTTTGTATTTCTGGTGGCATTTTATATTTGCCCGTGACGACAGCATTCCCTGAATTATAGGCATTTTTAGCGAGGGTTACTAATCTACTAAAAAAGTTCTCTATTTTCTCCTTTATGGAGTGCCCCTTGACATTGCTCAATTCAGGTAAAGGATCGAAATATCCCAGTTTTTTAAGTTTTAAATAATCGCCGTTGGGTACGTACTTTACGCCAATCGAATTCCTAAATGCTGAAGTAACTACGATTTGTTGGGCTTCTGAAGAAGGCTGGTCACTATCTATCTGATGGGCCATGATTCTAAACTCTTCATACACGCGTTTACTCTTGGCTTTGTATTCTTCAGAACTCACCAAATGGATTTTTTCTACTGTTGAATTGACACCCATTTTTTTGAGAGCCTGATTCATTTGCTTGCTGCAAATGACTTCTGCATTAGAATAGTTTGATGTAACCAGAGCTACCAACAAACAAGTTATTTTGAATGAGTTCAACTTTTCCTCCAAATCGATACCGAAAGTTTCTTACTAGTTATCGGCGTATTGATCCATAACTAAACGATACTAAACAGCGGAAAGTTGAATTTTTAATAACGAATTGATCGGAAAAATTTCGACACTAGTCTGTAAGTCATAATACCACATCAGACTTTTGTCTTATCTTACTACATCTCAGTGACGATAAATAACTTTTATTTTACTTGAACTGCCCTACTTAATTGTTGTTGAACGCATGTAGATTTTTTACCTTCGTTCTCTATCTGCTAAATAATTCTATGAAAATCAATATTCAAAGGACAATCACAAAAGTGTGCACTTTCTTTATTTAACAACGAAACAATTAACTTATTAAAATTACTGAACAAAAATAAGCCTTAGAGAAAATAATTTATTAATTAACAACAATTAAGTAGGTCAGTTAGGAAAAATCCAGATGTAAATAAAAAGCCAAGTTTTTCAACTTGGCTTTTTATAGGCTCTGACATACTTTTGTGGCTCAGTTAGTTATTTGAAAACCCATAACACAAAGAGTCGCAAAAGTGTGTTCGTACCTAAAGAAAAGACACTGCAATCGCAAAAGCTTGTTGGCTGTCGATCACTCGAGTGGCTTTGACTGTAATGTCCATAACTTTTTGATTGTTCACATCCATCATTACAAACTCAGAGTTGTTGACGCTATCTTTAGCATTATAAACAGTTCCATCAAGCATTTTGATATCCATGTCTAAATTGTTTACCAAAGTTTTACTGGCACCACTGGCTGCGGGGCGATCGGTGTAAACCAGAGTAGATATTATCAATATTGATGTAACCACCTTAAAAGACGGCTTTCATGGCGATACGTCGCGCACATTTTTTGTCGGGGATTGCAGTGATTCAGCTAAGCGCATAGTCGACGTTGCTTATCAATCTATGTGGGAGGGGATAGAGCAAGTACACCCCGGAAATCACACTGGCGATATTGGCTTTGCTATAAATAAATTTGTCACTCGTAAAGGCTATTATGTTGTCAGGGAAATCGGTGGCCATGGCATTGGCCAAAAATTCCACGGAGAACCTTTTGTACCCTCTTATGGCAAAAAGGGCAAAGGTGATCCCCTTCGCCCGTGGACTTGTATCACTGTGGAACCTATGATCAATGAAACGCCAGCAGCTATAAAAGAACTACCCGTTGAAAATTCAAGTATAAAATATTACCTCACCGGTGACGGTACTCTCTCAGCACAATTTGAACACACTGTACTGATAACCGATGATGGCCATCAAGTGCTCACCCTTTGGGATTATTAAAATCTACTTCATTCGGTAACAAAAACCATGTAGAGTTTTTGTTTTCGTAGCCTCTACTAAGTCACCCGTTTTAGGGCTTTTAGCTTTGACTTGTGAAGAACTGATACTGCGCACTTCGCCCAGTTTGACTAAACGGGCAGCCTGACCACTGATTGGGTTTTCTTTGTCCATATCGAAAATATCTAAGTCAGTTTCTACCTTCTGTTGTGTCTTTTTGTCGAGAATACGAATTTCACCGACTTGTGAATTCATAAAATAATAAAATTTATAATCCTGATTTTCCCAAAATAAAGACCATATCGCAAAATCACTGGTGCTAGAGGCTTGAGGTTTCAGATTTTCAAAAATGTACTCATCTGTAGAAGAGATTTCTTCATCTTCTGTATCAGTGTAACTGCTTTCAACTAAGCTACACTCAACATTGGCATTCAAAGCCATACGCCTTTTGACATCGGCTAAAGGATCATTTTCATTATTTTGTGCGTGCGATGGTAGAACAAAACAACTGAAAAAAACAATACTAATTACATTTATTTTCATAAATACCCCCCCCAAATTATTGATTCTTCACTTACAATATTTTAGGGTTTAAATCATTATTTATAATCTTTAGAATCTAAATAACGCATCGCCAATTACTTTCTGCCCTTTCCGCCCCCTCCACTGCCTCCGCCTTTGCCACCACTGCTGATAGCAACCGATTGAACATTGCTAGAATTCGAAATATTTCCAGCGCCATTAGTATAAGTAAAATAATGCACCTATTTTCGTTATTAGCCAATTATCACTTGTCTA
>CAZCYD010000095.1:0-6826 GCA_964502735.1 uncultured Pseudobdellovibrionaceae bacterium | reverse complement strand
TGTATGAGCATGAGGCGCATTCACAAAATTTTAGACGATTATTTTTTGGAATTGGAGTAATTAACGGGCTGGAACTTTAAGAAGGTTGTAAACAAGACTCCAATGAGGCGTGATTCTATTGAGTTCATCTATGTTAAAGGCCATAGTGAGGCTGCCTTCTTTGGTTTGTTTGTCTTCGCATAAGCCTTTTTCAATTAGGCTGTTGGGGGCGTTGACATCAACAACTTGTGAGAGATCTTTCATTGAGTTGTTTTGAATTTCAGTTAAATTCACAACGACTCTTCCTTTGTCATCTTTTTCTAGTTTGTTTCCATAAAATAATAAAGCTCTTAAACAAGGAAGCTCTTTTTCTTCAACCGTAATGCGTTTGCTTTCCTCTTTAAATAGATAATCATTGTACCAGTCAACAAAGTCAGTGAGTTCGTCGTGTTTAAGAATGGTGATTTTTCTACGACCTTCTCCTAGCTCTTCAATTTTCATGTAGCTCATGGCCGCTAAAGTTTCCATCATTCTGTCCATTTTATAAGTGGGCTGTTTAAAAATTTGAATGGTATAATTTCTGATTACGCTAGAGGGAATCACGAGGCCTTCCTCATTTTTTTCACCAGATTTGAATCCAATCAAGCTAATTATTGCGCATAGACAAGTAATTGTGTGTGGAGGGAACATCTCTTTGTCGTCGCCCGATGCAGACTGTAGATTTTTAATTGTCTGATTCGCATTTCTAAGATGGGAATTCACAGTTTTAACCATGGCTTTTAGCCATTCGGGAAAAGTTTTAAACTGGGCATGTAGAGCTGAAAACGGCAGAGTGATAACCTCAGAATCAGCGTTGGCTTTGGCACCGGCCGATCTAGGTTTGTTGTCAAAGAAGGCCATTTCGCCCAGCATTTCTCCTGGTCGAAGCTCTGCTAAGATAATCTCTGAGCTTCCTTTGGCCTTCGTTATGGCAATCGAGCCCTTTTTTATAACATACATGGCATCAGAGGGATCGCCCTCTCTGAACAGAATCTCACCTCTTTTTAATTGTCTTACTCCACCGGCCATAACCTATCCTGTAAGGACAATTCTATCCGATGAATGACTAACCCAATATCTCTAAAAGTGGGAATTGGCCCTAAGGCGAGTTTAAAAACTCATAGTTTTTAACTCGGGTGATAGGGTCACGTGCCCTTCTGTAGCCGATAGTACATCTTCTACCGAAACGTTTGGAGCCAGTTCTTTTAGGACAAACCCATCAGCGTTAAGATCTAAAACAGCCATATCGGTAACAATTTTATGGACACAACTTTTACCAGTCAGAGGTAGGGTGCACTTTTTTAGCAATTTTGGATTTCCATCTCGGTCGGTATGTTGCATGGCTACGATAACAGTTTTAGCACCAGCAACAAGATCCATTGCGCCCCCCATGCCCTTTACCATTTTTCCTGGAATCATCCAGTTGGCGATATCTCCCTTTTCATCGACTTGCATTGCGCCTAATACAGTCAGGTTGACGTGTCCGCCTCGGATCATGGCAAAGCTATCTGCGCTAGAAAAATAACTGGCCCCAGGAATAGCTGTGACGGTCTGTTTGCCAGCATTAATGAGGTCAGGGTCCACATCTTTATCCTTGGGAAATGGTCCGAGTCCCAAAAGGCCATTTTCACTTTGTAACATAACGCTTATGTCAGAGGGGATAAAGTTTGCCACTAGTGTGGGGATGCCTATGCCAAGGTTCACAACGTATCCGTCCTTGATTTCCTGAGCTATTCTCATTGCTATTTGATCTTTATTAAGTTTTTGCATATCACTGCCTAGTTGTTCGTTGTTCAATTCTTTTTTCGAAATCAGCTTTAAAAATTCTCTGCACGTAGACTCCAGGTGTGTGAATATTTTCTGGGTCGAGTTCGCCAACATCAACAATCTCTTCGACTTCAGCTACAGTGATTTTTCCTGCTGTCGCGGCCATGGGATTAAAGTTTCTGGCTGTTTTTCTGTAGATGAGATTCCCAAATTTGTCGGCCTTCCAGGCTTTAACAAAGGCAAAATCCCCCGTAATAGATTCTTCCAGCACGTAGTCTCGACCCTTGATGTTGCGAACCTCTTTGCCTTCAGCAACGAGAGTTCCCACTCCTGTAGGCGTAAAAAAGGCGGGAATGCCGGCTCCTCCAGCTCTCATTTTTTCAGCTAAAGTTCCCTGAGGTGTCAGTTCAACTTCCAGATCGCCAGAAAGAAATTGTTTTTCAAAAAGATCATTTTCTCCCACGTAACTAGATATCATTTTTTTGATTTGTTTTGTTTGAAGCAATAGGCCAAGGCCAAAGTCATCAACTCCAGCATTGTTAGATACGCAAGTTAAATTTTTAACTCCGAGTTCTCTCAGTGCCATTATCGAGTTTTCAGGAATTCCACAGAGGCCGAAACCCCCTAGAATTATGGTCATTCCATCTTTGACTCCTGTTGCCGCCTCTCGTGCATTTGCGTAGATTTTTGAACTCATACTTTCTCCACTATCATTGCCACGGCTTCTCCTCCGCCAATGCAAAGTGTGGCCAGGCCTAGTTTTTTATTATGAAGGTGTAGGGAGTGAATAAGAGTCGTGAGAATTCTAGCTCCACTTGCTCCGATAGGGTGACCTAGGGCCACGGCTCCTCCGTGGACATTAACCTTTTCCCTCGCAATATTAAGCTCTTTCATTGCCGCCATCGTGACAACACTAAAGGCCTCGTTAATTTCCCATAGATCGATGTCATCTGCGGAAAGTTGAGCTTCTTCCAGAGCTAATTTGATGGCTCCCACTGGAGCTGTGGTGAACCACTTAGGGTCTTGGGCAAAAGTGGAATAAGATTTGATTTTAGCTAAAGGCTTCATTTTATTATCCGATAGCTTTTGTTGAGAGCACAGGACTAATGCTGCGGCACCGTCATTAATTTTTGAGGCATTCGCAGCAGTGATGGTACCTTCTTTTTCAAAGGCAGGTTTGAGCGTAGTCATTTTGTCAAATCGAGCTTTTGTGGGTTCTTCGTCTTGGGTAATTTTCATAGGGGCTCTATTCTGTAAAATTTCAACGGGAACGATTTCGCGATTGAAAGACTCTTGCAGTTGAGCCTTCTGAGCCCACTCATAACTTTGTTTAGCAAATTCATCTTGTTCTTCGCGAGTAAATTTGTATTCTTTTACACAAATTTCCGCTGCATTTCCCATGTGGAAATCATTGTAAGGGTCCCAGAGCCCGTCTGTAATCATTGAGTCTTTGGCTTGAATTGCACCCATGCGATAGCCCTGGCGGGATTGAGTCAGCAAATGGGGAGCCATAGTCATATTTTCTTGCCCTCCAGCCACGACAACACTGGCTCGTCCGAGTCGAATGGAATCCGCTCCCAGCATAACTGCTTTTAAGCCTGAGCCACAAACTTTGTTAATTGTCATGCAGTGAGTTTTTGTTGGGATTCCGGCGCGAATGGCGGCCTGCCTAGCTGGAGCCTGACCGTTTCCTGCAGTGAGAACATTTCCCATGATGCATTCGTCTACATCATTGGGTTGGATCCCTGCCGACTCTAAACTTGCCTTGATGGCTATGGCCCCTAACTCCGGAGCGGAAATGTTTGAAAATTGCCCCATAAAGCTGCCAATGGCTGTCCTCTTTGCAGAAACTATATAAACGTCTTTGTTGTTTTGATCCATAAAATCCTCACTCATTTATTTGTTAAAAAAACGGGGTGTTTCTAACCTAAAGCGGTTGTACATTATCTCTCCATAAAATACACTTCATAAAAGCTTATAGGGTGCGCAGGCCCGTTATGATTTGCTGAAAAGTCAAATTGTTTCTCTGTAGTAAAGAATTAATAGGGCGATTTTTTGGTTTTGGGTACTTATAGCGCGGTACGACCGAGCAAAATCTCAAGCTTGATTTTTAAGCTTTTGTTTTTACTATTTGTGAGATTTCATAAAAGAATATGGCATTGGGGGGGACGCCCTGATCCTATTAACAAGAGGGAGAATCGTCGTGTATCCGTTGTTTTTATCTTTGGTATTTTTGGGGTCCTTATCGAATAACGCTCATGGTCAGTCATTCAAATACAATCCATTAGTTATTTCTGCGAGTGAGGTTAAAAACTTGATAATTAACGGAGATCACCTTTATCTTAATATAAGAGGTTCTGCCAGTGTTAATGAGTTTAAAATAGAAGTCATAAAAAAGATGACCCCAGAAACCGATAAAGAGTTCTTTGAGGATTGGCATTTTGCATACGCTAAAGATGGAGAAGGCTTGAAGCTCTCAGTGAAGGGTCCTGCGGATAAAAGCAGACTTCAAATGGCCTATAGGAACGAGGGGAGGCATTTGCCTCAATTTCAGATAAATGTCACCGGACCCTCTAGGGTCGTAAACATTTATTCTAGGCTGGGCAATACTGTTCTGACAAACTGGGAAGAAAATGTAAATATTGTCAATCACGCGGGCAGAGTCAATCTAACAGGATTGAAGGCTCAAACTCGAGTGTTGTTAATGAATGGGGACTTTTCTATTAACAACAGTAAAGGTGGGCTTTTTTTTGAATCCTACAGTGCTAACTCCATCATCTCTAACTTTGAGGGTAAAATTAAGACGGAAACCTTCTCAGGCTCTCATAAGATTGAAAGCAATAAGGGTTCAATTGATTGGTCTCAGCAGGCTGGGAAATTGAGTTTTTTAAATTCCAAAACTCAATTGGATTTTCGCGTGGGGTCAGCAAATGTTCAGATTGAAAAGGTGGAAGGCGATGTGCGCGGTCAAATAACTTCCGGGAGTTTAAAGGTCAATATTTCTAGTAATATAAATTTAAGAGTTAACTCGGTAGATGGTCCCGTGAATATTACGGCTCAACAAAGTTCAGCTTCTATAAATGTGGGAAGTAAAAAGGGGGAGATCTATGGGCCTAGTTACCTTAAAACTCAACAGTGGAGTAATCTTAAAACAATGACTGGAAAGCTAAGAGGTGCTCACGGCGGGGGCAGCATCTTTGTTCGATCGGATAATGCCAACATAAGAATACGTTAAAAAGTTTTTCACTTGACGGCCCTGCCAAAATAAAAGACTTTAATCCTATTATGGCTAAAAAGAAAAAAGTAAATGTGGCAAAAAAGGCAGTTAGTAAATCTGGAAAAACCGCAAGTAAACCTTCGGGAAAACCTGCTAGTAAAAAGGATGCGTCCAAAAAAGAAGCTTCCAGAAGTAAGGTAACAAAAAAGGTTGTCGTTAAAAAGAAACCTACTGCAGCAAAAAAGTCATCGAAGAAAGCTTCGCCTAAGGCTGTTGGTCCAAAAATCCATGCCACAAACAAAGCGGCTAAAAAGAAAAAAGCCGTTGAAAAATCTCTAAGTAAGAAATCTTCAGTCGCGAAAGTTAAAAAAAAGGTTTCAGAGAAGTCTGAAGTTAAAAAATCTGAATTAAAAGTTACCAAAGCAAAAGACTCAAAAATTGACCTAAAGTCTTCTGAGAAATCCAAAAAAAAGGGTCGAGGCATGGAGGCTAAGTCGAAGACTGACAAAAGTGATTTTGATCTTCAAACAGAAGTTGATGAGAGTCACGTAGAGGATCTGAGTGCTATTGAAATCGAAGAAGCATTTGAAGATGAAGTGCTTCTGACCGATGCAGAGGGCAATGTTATCTGCAGATTGCCCGATTGTGATCAAGCGGCCCAAGTGGATGGTTATTGTAGGTACCACTATCTTTTGTTTTGGAAGAAGATTCAAGCTAGAAAAAAGATTTTATCTGAAGGAAAGTTGGAGCGATATATCGAAGAATTGACGGCTCGCTACCCAGACAAGTTTCTTGATGTCCTTAAAAAGGACTTAAAAAGCCAAAAAGAGTTTCTTGCTGCTATTCAGGAGTTAGAAATTGATGACAACGAGGAAAGTGGCGACTTTGAAGAAGAAGACACTCAAAATTATATTGATGAAATCCGCGGAGTTGGAGACTCTGTTGGGGCCTCTAGGGATGATGACGACTTTTAATTCCCATCTTTATTCATCGTCAAATTGAAATGCTGACAATTTGGTTTGAAGTTCTTTTAGATCCTCGGACTCCTCGTCGGTATTTAATATATGAATGTCGACGTTTTCACCTAGGAGTTCATTGGCAGCGGCTTCCAAGTCAGTATTGATGGAAGAGTTTTTGTAGAAAAGTCTTTGTCCGCTATAGTCGTAGGGTGTCCAGACATGGATAAATTCGTCTTTATCTTCTTTCTCATTGTCCCTTTCTTCCCAAATCTGAAAGAGCTGCCCGACGAGATCTATACAGGCGTGGACTTGGCTAATTACAGAAGTTTTTTTGGGGTCGAAATCAGCTGAGACCTCAATATTGTGTTGTCTTAGTCGTCCATTCTGGAGGTAACCAAGTCTGAAAAAAATTTCTTCAGGATAGATTCTTCCCTCTACTATGACTTTGCCTCGATTAGCGAGAGCCGAGAAGTTTTCTTCAAAAACATTTTTTATCTGATCGAGAAGCTCAGTTGGAAATGAGACCCACTTGGAAGATGTCTTAAGTCTTGGTTCAATCATTTTCATACCTCTTTGTGTTTATTTCCGTCCTTAGGTTGCAGCTAGACTTGTCGCCTATTTCGTCAGCTACTGTTTGTTTATAAGCTATCAAACTCAGTCATATGCTTAAACCTAAAAACTGTAACTCACATTTTTAATCTGGGGCATTTTCAACTTGTGTCTCAACTTGTGGCTTTTCAACTTGTATCTCAAGTTATGACCGTTAATTGCCTTTGCCCCATAAGTGTGAAGTGTCGAGTTGACGGGGGGTTTAGGTGAGACTATAAGTCTTCTAAAACCTTATGACAAGAGGCGAAAGCTAAGT
>CAZCYD010000094.1:0-7329 GCA_964502735.1 uncultured Pseudobdellovibrionaceae bacterium | reverse complement strand
GTTCCATGTAGGGTTTGATCGCCTTCAACATCATTTTCAACTCTGACTCAGAAAGTATCTTGGACTCGGTCAGAGTGTGTTTTTTAGGTTTTTGGTTCACAAAGACCTCCTGTAGTTATCTTTTCTGATCTTTTGATAACTTTAGACCTAATTTCGTTAAGCCTTGACCGAGCCACAACAAGATCGTGAAAAGCAGTGGAGACGCCTGATTTGAGCGTCTCAAGTGGTCATCGAGGACGCTCCCAAGGGTCGATCTTAGACTGAAAAATTCGTCGATACTCTTGGTCCTTCAGTTTGGGGAGTTTAACCCCTTTAATGTGGGGGATAGGGTGATATTGTTCTCGGTCCTGCTGGTGACCGGCCACAAAGCGAATAAGCTCATTTTTATTAAAATACCTCATATCGTTTCCATTGTAGGCTTTAAACAAGGAAGCAATAACTCTCAACTCACCAACGCTTAGATCATTGAGCGCTTGGTTCGACATAGGCAGCTGAAGAAAATAGAGGAATCTTTGAATCCATTTTCGATATTGTTCAGCCGTTGCCCTTTTCACCTTCGTCTGCATCCGCGATTTTGCACTAGGACCAAAAGACAACGGGTTGTTCGTAACTGGAACCAATGGCTGCGGCTCTAACTCTGGTTCGTCTTCGTAGTCGAAATCCCAATTCTTCACCGATCCACCCTCCAGCCAATATTCTAAACTTTTCAACGTTTTTTGCAATAGTGACTACCCTATCCACATGGGACGGTTCGTGGCTTTTCCAATTTCAAAGGGTATACCCCTTGGTGTTTTTGTTTAAAGATCAATACTGAAACCGAACCACGGTAAAATACTTTAATCCCTCAGGTTTTTTCGTTACTGCCCTTTGCTACCTCAATTATTTCGAGGGAAGGATACCTCTTTTAACACTTTTTTTGTGAGTATCCTCCGTTGGGGTAGATATAGGGGATGATAGGGTGAAATCTCCGAAAAAGATAACTAACCGATATTTTTTAGTAGGTTTAGATTAAGAAAAAAGAACCCGATTACTTACAAATATGGCGAAGTTGTAGATGCCATGAACCAAAATTGGTGTGGCTAAGGCATTTGTTTTTGCATAGCTGATTGCCGTTAGAAGACCAAGTATAAAAACTGGAACTACTGCAACGGGCGGATGAACTATGGCAAAGACTGCTGCACTTGCAAAGGCTCCACCAATGATGCCCCATGTTCTATTAAGCCCATTAAAAATGAGTCCTCTAAAGATGAACTCTTCAAAAAGGGGCGCTGTTATGACAAGTAACCCAAAGAGCCACCACGTTTCTTGGTTCTGTTTGACTTGAACCTGCTTCAAACTCTCAGTGAACCAATCATTTTCTAGTGCAGCAAATAGATATCCGTATCCAACCAATGCAGCGATCAAGCCAAAACCTATCCCCCATCTTAGGACTCGGCTCAATGGTTCTCCAAATACTTTCGGGACACCAGAAGTGCCCTTTCTCCAATAGATGAGTCGAAGAGCTAGGTAAGTCACAAACCCGGCTATTGAAAATGCGATGGCCACTTCCTTACCTGTTAGCTCCTTATCCCCAAGACTCATAAAAACAGATGAGATTCCTTGTAAAACAAAAAAGATAAGGGCGGCAATCAAACCGTCGGAGAGAGAAACTTCAGATTTGGGGGAGGCTGTTGGATCAAGCAAATAGGGAAGATAGTCACGGGCTTTCTGCCACAATGCCAATGCCATTAAACTTGATAAAACAATCAAGGGTAGTTTCTGCCAAATACTTTCGGCAAAAATAGCATAGGTATAGAACCCAGCGAGGACCATATAGAGATACATAAAATCAACTCTAGAGCGATGTCTGGGGTCCTCAGCAAGGGGATCACTGGCAAACACACCTAAGCAAGCTGCAACCACACTATAAATGAGAACTCCAGCGACAGTAATAACCATGAGCAAAGAGTCGTGAGGGGTTGGAGTGCCTTTGAAATATAAACTACTTGAAAAAATCAATACGGGGTAAAGGATCGAAACCCCAAGCCACAACATTAGCTTTTCCTTAAATTGATCCTCTAGCTTTTGCGGAAAAGTGTATAGCATCCACAAGGACTTTCCTTCGGAGTTTAGAATTTGGAACGCAGAGAACATTAGCGAATAAGATGCGACACCAAATGCTATCGCAGCGATCTTAGAAAAACTTCCTGAAAACCATTCCTCGACTTTAGATGTATCAGAAATAAAGATCTGCATACCAACAATCAAGCCGGGTAGGACAAGTGTTTGAACCAAGAAGTTCCGATCTCGAGCTAACAATTTTAGTTCTTTAAGTTGGATAACCGTGAAGATGCTCTTTTTCTTTTTGACGTCACTTGAGGAAAGAACAGCTCGCTTCTGGCTTTCTCTCCCGCCACCCGAAACCACTCCTTTAGCTAAAATGGACTTCAAAAAGGCATACGCCAATATATATAGCGCTATTGATTGAACTAAGATCATAGCGATTTGGGGTATAGCAGAGCTTGCAGAAGTCTGTGCAAAAAGGCTTGCAGATATTCCAAAAGGTGTCCAGTCAAACCAATTAGGGGTGCCCATACCCCATCTCACAATAAAAGATTCATCTTGAAGTGTTGGGGACATGGCTAGTAGTAAAAAGACGGATGAGACAATAGACATGATGGCTTGAAGATTTCTGAGTTTAGAAGGACTCATAATCAGCCGTAATCCTGTATCGACAATGGTTCTTAAAATAGCCGTTAGAAGGGATAAGACCAGGGTGATAAACATCCCATATAAGAGGGACCACCATCCGAAACCGAGTTTCCAAATATACATTGAACTAAATGGCCAAAACAAAAGGAGACCAATAGGGTTCACAAGAGTTCGTTCAGCCACTCTACTACTGATTAAAGTAGAAAATGGTATTGGCAAGGTATAAAGCCATTCGAGATCCCATTCCGGTGAAGCTAGTTCTTTACTTGCGATACCCATTAAAAGGACCGTCAAAAATAGAAACAAAAACTCTAGACCCATAACTTTTAATATGGCTGCTGCAACCCGACTTTGCTCACCAATAACTGCTGGTCGGCATTCAATCTTGTTCTTTTCTTTATGCCATTTTGACTTCGCACAATTCCAAGCCGGATAGATTTCTTTTCCCTCCTCCACAATCTGTACCTGGGACAAAGAATCAAATACCTTGTCGATACCGGTAGAAGATTGAGAAAAAGCTGACATCAGTATGACACAGCCAATGAATAGACCACCGAACCAACCTGTGAGTGCTTTTCTGGCAGTTGCCGTTCTAGCTTGCCCGGGCTTTGGCTTTTTCTTGAACATTCCAGCCATCTGGTTCAAGAATCGCTTAAACCTAAATTTAACAAGAACTTTGGAAGCTGAGAGTGATTGGTTATCTGACATAACTATTCAATACCATCACTCTTGGACTCATCTGTAAGAGCTAGAAAAAGATCTTCAATATCACCATCGGCTTGAATCTTCTGCTTTATTTCCTCAATGGAACCAAGGGCGACCAGTTGGCCACGATTGATGACTCCAATTCGTCCACATAGTTTTTCCACCATGTCGAGTAGATGGCTGGATAGAAACACTGTCCCACCGTTTTCTACAAATTTTAATAGGCGATTCTGAACTTCCCTTGAGGCTCTCGGGTCAAGGCCATTAGTGGGTTCATCTAAAATGAGTAGTTTAGGTTTGTGGATTAAGGCACATGCAAGCCCCAGCTTCTTTTTCATTCCGGTGGAGTAATTCACAGCAAATTCTTCGGCAGCTTCGATCAACGAGAACTCCTCAAGTAGTTGATGAGTGTTTTTCCTAGCCTCATCAGAAGGCTGTCCGTGCATCTCTGCTACAAATTGGAGAATCTCTCGCCCTTTCATGAAGTCATAGAAGATTGGATTGTCTGGTAAGTAGCCAACAACTCGCTTCACATCGACTCGACGGGAGAAACAATCCATGGAGTCAATTTGAACGGATCCGTTGGATGGAACAAGGACACCCATAGCCATCCGAATGGTTGTGGTCTTGCCAGCCCCATTGGGGCCAAGGAAACCAAACATCTCACCCGGTTGAACCGAGAAATTCAAATCTTTTACGGCTTGAAAATCACCGTATTTTTTTTCTAAGCCATTAAAACTAATCATCGCAATGCCCTTGGAAATTTACCTGTGAAAGGCGCTACAGATAACACAACGAGTTATTCTTGGCTAGATATATCCTACATCCTAGGGGTTTGCTGCAAAGTTTCAGCCCTCACTGAGTTTCTCTTTACGATTTTGTAGATTGTAGGGCGATCCCACCCCTTTGATTTATTCTTTGTGGGGACGCCATTGGAATTAAGATGATCGGCGATTTTACCGAATGATAAGCCTTCACCTCTGAGAGTCACTATATGAGCTATGACTGATTGTTCTTTTCGATGTACGACCAACCTTCCTTTTTGAAGTCTAAACCCAAAGGGGACCTGCCCAGCAGCATACGAGACGGGATCGTCTTGGCATCTTTCTAGAGAATGGGATTTTAGCGCTTCACCAACGGTCGACCTTGCACAGCCTTTTTCACGAGCAATCTGAGCCATCGACTTGCCATTTTTGATGTATTCCTGCTCTAGGTAAGCCTTGTCCAGCCGCCAGTAATATGTGATTTTATTCGAGGTTATCTCGATGACAGGTTTGGGGACGACGGACGATCTCACTGTCGGAATCGAGGAGCCAATTTTTGGGCTTGAGCCATTCCATCGTCGTAAACGATGTGTCAGGAAGGACAAAGCGCTATTGAGTTTTTGAGTTAGAGTTGAAGATGAGGTTCCATGGGAACTCGAATTCCCTTCTCTCTTTTAAGCTGTGAATCAGTAACTTGTGCAAGATTATTAATCTCTTCTCCCATGAGAGTCAGAAGATCATCGACACAAACAACGCCATGTAGGGAGCCGTCCTCATTAACCACGGGCAGTCTCTTTACCCCATTTTCACGCATTTTTATAATGGACTCAAAAATTCCCTCAGACTTTTTTGCCGTAACTGGTTGATGTCGCATAATATCTTCAGTCATAATGTTCTGAGGTTTAGCAGAAGAGCTGATCGATAGAGCAATGTCTCTATCTGTAATGATTCCTGCGGGGAATTTTTTTCCGTCAAATGATTCAACAACGATAACACTTCCCACATGATATTTTTGCATTAAAGTGGAAACATCTTTAAGTGTAGAATTTTTAGGAACAGTAACAACATCGGTTTTACAAATAGAATCGATAGCCATATGTATCTCCATTTTTTAAATTAATCTTCTCTCAATTAAAAACCCAATACTTCGGTCGCCATCAAAACTATCTATAGTTGCTTGTTGGTGAGAAGCCTCAGAGGCTTTTCGCTTCTGTAAAGTTTTAATTCGCCTTTTTAATTGTCTACTTAAGGCTTTAAAAGCGTCACGAATAGCAATATGAATATCTGAATGAGCTAGGTTTTTTTCTGGTTCTTGATTGACAATGATGTCTTCGCCAGGAATTTCAAGGTGAATATTGATGTGATAAATATGCCTCCTGCTGCGCATATGAGGGGCTCTCACCGCCACGTGACAGGAAACCACTCTGTTATAAATTTTTTCTATTTTTGTTAAATAACCCTCAATGATTTTTCGAACCGCGTCAGATGAATCAAAGTCAGGGAAAGAAATTTCATAGTGAAAATTTGGAGTTTTCATACAGCATAACCAAAGCATATTCTATGCCATGTATATAAAGGTAATATTTTTCATTTTAAATTTTCTAGTTTTAGGTCTTGAGACAATTTATTTTTTATAAATTTATGAAAAATAAAAAATTTACTTTTGATCTGACATAAAATTTGCAGCTAGAGCAGTTTAAACTAAGGAGAATGGATTATGGAGTGGATCGTTGTGGCCAATCGAGTGAAAGCAAAAATTTACAATCTTTCAAAAAACAGATTAAAACTTATAAGGGAGCACAAAAACCCGATTGGGAGACTTAAGGATAGAGAGTTGAGACATGATCAACCAGGTCAAAGCCGTGCAAAATATATAGGTTCTGCGCCCCACAGATTGTCAAAAGAGACGAGTCCTCACGAAGAGGCTGCTGATCAGTTTGCGAATCAATTATCTAAACTCTTAAAGTTTGATTTGAAAAAAAGGGAGTCCTTGAAATTAAAATTTGTGGCGGAAGCTCGATTTCTTGGAAAAATAAAAGGTCATTTTAAAGAAAGTTTATTTAAATCTCGTATCGAGTGGATTGAAAAAAATTTAGAAAGAGTTCCACAGGAAAAATTGCCAAAAATTATTGGGTTGAAAGTAGCTTCAAGGCCTACAGAAATCGGCAGCCGGTTTTTAATTTGAATTACTTAATGGATTGCGTTCAAAATATGAACTGTAGTTTATGTAGAGAGGAAAGAATGGACTTCATCCGTGACATATTGGCGCAAAGAAATTTATTTAAATTAAACGTGGTAGATGCATTGTTTGGTCTCAGAATTGCTTATGGATAATTCAAAATATTTCCGCAAAACAAAAGGTTTAAAAAAAGGAGAGTAAAAATGAAAAATCCATTGGCAACATTATTTCCACAAGGATCACATCGTCGCGCACCTGCGGCACTACAGGCCTTTAGGGAAATGGAGAATGAAATGGAACGTTGGTTTCGGCTGAGTCCGTTTGCTTTAGGTTGGGCAGATGACTATAAGGGCTTTGATTTTGCTCCTGTTTGCAACATAAATGAAAATGGTAAGGGATATACAATTCAATTTGATATTCCCGGAATTAAAAAGGATGACGTTAAAATTGAGATTGAAAACAATCGTCTAACGGTTAGTGGTGAGCGCAAGATGAAAAAGGAAGATAAAGATGAAAAGCATTTTCTTTCTGAGGCTAGTTATGGATCTTTTATGCGTACATTTACTTTGCCTTCAGCGGTTGATGACAACAAAGTGAGCGCTCATTATGAAGATGGAGTTCTCACTATCAAGATTCCCAAGCTTGAAACTTCGAAGGCAAAGGAAGTCAAAGTCCACTGACTTTAATCAAATGGCGAAATTTTCAAACGGTTTATATTGCACCCACTTCAGACTTTGAATAACTGTTCGGGATAGTTTTTCAAGATCTGAAGTGGGTGCGATATAAACTGCGCCTTCTCGTCAGTTCTCCAATAATCTTCAACACTTTTACGAACTATGAATTGTTCATAATTGATTTCATCCGGACGTGGCTTTGCCATAGTCTTCTCCATTATTTGACTCCTTATATCATATTGTTCATGAGGTCAGAATATTGAATGCAGAATTTCTTGCTGAAGGGGATCGAACCGCGACACCTTTGGTGTCTGCG
>CAZCYD010000093.1:0-7543 GCA_964502735.1 uncultured Pseudobdellovibrionaceae bacterium | reverse complement strand
TTCAAGAAGTTAAAAGAATCTAAAGCTCAAGCCACGGGCTAGGTTGATGGGTTACAAGCAAACTTATGGCTCACCTCGTATTTACAACGATTTGAAGTCTCTAGGGATCTCTGCCAGTGAAAATACGATTGCTAAATATATGCAAGAAATGGGCTTGGATGCACGATTAAAAAAGAAATATAGAGTCAAAACAACTGACTCTAATCACTCACATCCTATTGCACCAAGGCTTTTTAAAGTTGAATCCGAGCATGATATGCCGTCAGCACCAGGGCAAGTTTTGGCTGGAGATATCACATATTTAAAGTTATCAAAATTTGATCATGTCTACTTAGCTGTTGTTCTAGATAT
This sequence comes from uncultured Pseudobdellovibrionaceae bacterium, assembly GCA_964502735.1. Classification (GTDB taxonomy): domain Bacteria; phylum Bdellovibrionota; class Bdellovibrionia; order Bdellovibrionales; family UBA1609; genus JACKAN01. Next base: position 7,192 of record CAZCYD010000093.1, on the reverse strand, counting down.
TTACAATAGAGAAGTAATTGGCTGGTCAATGAGCCGATCTTTAGAAACAAGAGTCGTCTTGGATGCTCTTCATATGGCAATACAGAAAGTCGGCCCACAGGCTGAGATTATTTTCCACTCAGATCGAGGTGTTCAGTATGCATCCGAGGCGTACAGGAGATTTTTAGAGAATCAGAATATAAAACCGAGTATGTCCAGGAAGGGAAACTGCTATGACAATGCCTTTGTTGAGAGCTTTTTTAGCTCTTTAAAAAAAGAATGGATTTATAGACAAAATCCCAAAACTGAGCAAGATATGCGATCTTGTGTTTTTAATTATATTGAGACTTGGTACAACAAGAAGAGACGTCACTCTTCACTTGATTATCTGAGTCCGTTAGATTACAAAATTAAACATCAAAACAGAACTTCCTAAAGTGTCCACTTTTTTTGGGGAAGACCAAAGTAGACACGAAACTGCATCTATAATACCAATTCCAAAAAATAATCGTCTAAAATTTAAGTGTCTAACGCCACAAGCTGTGATAGCCTATCGGGAATCAAAACTTGAGGTGTATCTTATGTCTGATGATTTAAAAGCCGAATTAGAACGTTTAAAAGCAGAAAATGCTGAGCTTAAAAGCTCTAAACCTCCACGCGGAACTTTAAGCATGAAGGTGAGCGAAAAGGGAGCTCTTTCTGTGTATGGGATGGGCCGATTCCCCGTTACCCTCTATAAAGAACAATGGTTAAAGCTATTAGGAATAGCTGATGAAATAAAAAAGTTTATTGAAGACAATGATGATCGCCTTAAAACTAAAGATTAAATTCCTATGATATTAGTTGGAGCGCATCAAATCAGCAAATCTTTTTCTGAGCGTCCAATATTTCAGAATTTAACTTTTTCAATAGACAGTGGAGAGCGAATTGGACTTATCGGTCCAAACGGCTCTGGCAAATCTACTCTTTTAAAAATAATCAGTGGGCAAATCCCCACTGATGGAGGAAGCCTAACTCTTTCCAAAGAGCTTAGATTGGGTTTTCTTCAACAAGTGCCTAAATTTAAAGATGAAGCCACAATTCAAACAACAATCATGGAGGGGTCTGAAGATCCCTACGATTGGAAGGAAATGTCCAAGGCGCAAGAGCTTTGCTCACTTCTTGAGTTAAATAAGTGGAATGAAGACACCCCAATAAGTCAACTCTCAGGAGGATGGCAAAAAAGAGTCGCACTAGCCAGAGAGCTTTTACGCCAACCTAATCTTCTACTTCTCGACGAGCCTACTAACCATTTAGACGTAGAAGGCATCCTCTGGCTTGAAGATTTTTTAGCCAACTCGCCATTTGCAACTTTAACTATTACGCATGATCGTCTTTTCTTACAAAAAGTTGCCAATAGAATAATAGAAATTAACCGTCGTTACCCCGATGGACTTTTGAGTGTACGTGGAACCTATGCCGATTTTTTGGAGTCGCGAGAAAATATTTTATTAGCCCAGCTCGGGCAAGAGCAAAAATTGCGCAATACTCTGCGAAGAGAAACAGAATGGTTAAGGCGCGGAGCTAAGGCCCGACAAACAAAACAGAAGGCCCGCATAAACTCTGCACACAATCTAGCTGATAAAGTAGATGAAGTCACTTACCGGAACAACGACTCACAGGTCCGGTTCGATTTTCAATCTACAGAAAAAAATCCTAAAATATTAATTGAGGCAAAAGCCATCTCGAAGTCCTATGATGGGAATATTGTCATCCCAAAAATAGATTTACTTATTGGCCCAAAAAGTCGGATTGGCTTAATGGGTGAAAATGGTTGTGGCAAATCAACCCTAATAAAACTTTTAACAAAAGAAGAACTCCCTGATGAAGGTTCTATTTTTCATGCTGAAAAGTTAGAAGTTTCCTATTTTGAACAGAATCGACAAAGTCTAGATCCTGATCTCAGTCTACTTAAAACACTTTGCCCTACAGGAGATCATATTGAATACGCTGGAACGTGGATTCATGCCAGAAGTTACCTTTCACGTTTTTTATTCAATCAAGATCAAATGGATACGCCCGTTTACAAATTGTCGGGAGGCGAACAAAGCCGACTGCTTCTTGCCCGACTTATGTTAACAAAAGCAAATTTACTAGTTCTCGACGAGCCCACCAACGATCTAGATATGGCCACACTAGATGTCTTAGCAAAGGTCCTACAGGAATTTAATGGAGCCATACTCTTGGTAACCCATGATAGATACTTTCTGGATGAGATGACGAATCAGATATTGGCATTTGGAATAGACTCCTCCGGAAACAAACAAATCACTTCTATGGTTGGGCTCGACCAATGGCAAATGTGGCACGACAAACAGCTGCTCTTTCGCGAAAAATTGCAAGAGGTAAAAAATCTCAAATCGAACATAAAAAATGACTCAACTGATTCAGCTAAAATAGTAAAGAAGAAATCAAATTCTAGATTAAAGCAAAACCTTATGATTATTGAAAATGAAATTGACCAAGCCGAAACAAGCCTTAAAGAGACTCAACATTTATTAGGTTCTGTTCCCTTAGCTGATTCTCAGAAAATCCGGGAACTAACAACAAACATGAGTTCCATACAAAACCAACTTGACGATTTGTACGAACAATGGTCCGCCATATCAGAATCGATCGAAGAATAATAAATACTCCCACCGACACGCAGAAACACCCTACAAAGATTAAGCGTCCCCAAAACTAATCAGGGACGCCAATCTCAAGGAAAAATTCAAAAACTTTTCCTTGAAGTGCTAACGTCTGAAGACTACCGACTACCTCATCACCTGTTACGGCAACGATTATATCACCCACCAGAAAACCCCAGGTAACACAATCCCAAAGCTTTCTTTGTCCATGTCAAGCATCCTGAACCCGAAGACGCCAAACCGGGTGCTATCTTTCGAAACATCTCAATAGCATTACTAGCAATTGACCTGCCAACTCTCTGCTCAAACGTACAAGCCTCATTCGAAATAGATAGTACATATTTTGTACACAAAAACCTACTCCACGGGACCATTTATCCTCTCATTATCCTCTCATTTTGGTCACTCTTGTTTTATTTAATCTTATTCTTACTACTTTTATTTTGGCTACTCTTGTTTTAATAATTTTAATTATTTTAGATTAATTAGAGGCTTGCTCTGTGTAATTTTAATCTTTTCATCAAAGACAAATTCAGGCTGATCCACAACAAAAACAATAGAAGACTTATCTCCATGTACCTGCTCATGTAAAACGGACCCCTCAAACTTCTGTAATCCAACATCGGACTCAGAAATTTTGGACTCAGAAATCAATGTCACCAGAACTGATACCGACATTAATAGACTCGAACTCAGCAGAAATCTATATAGGTCATACATAACAACACACCTCTCGAAACACCTAACTTCAAATGCTTATATTATTCAACCTTCGCGTAGAATCTCATAGCCGGCGCAAAGCACCGGCTATGACCACCAAGAAACTTCTCAATCAGGGGGGCAGTCCTAATTTTTTGAGGGGTGATCTTGGTGCTTTTGGTGTAATTTTAACTTTATCATCAAATTTATTATTAAACTCTTGAGCATCAGAAAATCCTTTAACCTCATCTGGCGGGCGGAGAACTTCATCAAACAAAAAACCACCCACCCTCACCACGAGGGCATAAAAATCGTGCGAATTCCATTTTTTAAACACATCGTCCACTTCACACCTCCTTGATGAAATCTCTAAGAGCATCAATCTAATATAAGGGACTTTAGTCAGAAACAACAAACCTTGCATTTTCTCCGGCTTTACCTACATCAACCTTTCCTCGATCTTCGCCAGCCTTGCCAAGGCTCTGATTTATTTTTCTAAAAGCAAGATTCAAAAATCGAGCACCCTTAGAAACTTTATCTTTAATTAATCCTCTCAATGCGAGGCCCACCTTAGTCTTCTTTTCGAAGAGAGTCTTCCTGACTGCCTTTTTACTTTTTGACACGGCACCAGCACTCTGCCGCGAAGACTTCTTTTTATTTTTTACTTTCGCTCCAACTTTAACTTCTTTTAAGTTCATACTTCTTCCTTTGTTAGCATTATTGACGATAACTTGTAGCCACCCCATCCCTAGACATGCTAGTGACGACAAACACCTAAAAAATACCTAAAAACTAAAACTCCCATCCTTAGTTCGCTTATAGCTTCCAGTCCTCTCATTTCTATGTTCTTCTACTCGCTCATCGACACCACATTCAGCCTTACCGTACTCAGCTTTAGGCGTGGATTTTCTGCTTCTTACGCTTCTTGGCCTGATCAAACCAACGCTTGATTCAGTAAACTTGATTGGAACCGGGAGCTTCCTATTTAACGTAACCCCACACTCGTCTGAACTTGTCATACGCACACACTTCCTTCCTGATTTAAAAATTTCAAGTAGACGCTATTGCAATTCAGTGACCATATTTTGGGTGAGGGAAGTTCGAGTTCTTGAGATGTGTTCACAGTAAGAAACTCACTTTAAGATATGTGAGAACTCTGTCTGAAGTAAAAGCTTAGATGAAAATTTCCTCGTTTGGGGATTTATTCTACGCGCGGATTATTATTTTTGATTTTAATTATGATGAACTGTGGTTCTTTATAGACCATTAAGCATTAAGAACGTGTTAGATCGAATTAGAATCGATTTTGTTAAACATTAATTATATTTATAGAACGTAGAAAGTCTAAAAAATCCCCATCCCTTAAAACATCTGATCGTGTTTGCCAAAAATAGAGCTGATAAAAGAAAGAATAGCCAGCACAAGAAATATAAAGACAAACAGCTCCCCAAGCTCAAACGATACCCCACCCAACTCATTAACTCCTATTATATAAGATCCTAAAGCTAAAACAAAAAATAACATAGCAAAACGGATCATACCATCCTCCAATTCACTCAATTTCAAGAGTCATACAGCAGATGTGAACTGCAAAATCAAAACCAAATTCATCACAAAATTTCTTTGAAATTAAATTAGATTTTTAAATTTAAATTAAATTTTAAATAACAACTCCCTCTTCTTTAACTTAATTTTAACATTTATAAATATTTACGAATTCATATCCTATTAAATATGCATATCTTGAAGTAATCCACGACATCTAATTGGCCGACTAATTGCACTTTACATTCTTCATGAGACATTTTGAATTTTTAAAAACTTTTGTGGAATATGTTAGATGGTTCAAAGAAAGAGTTTCTTGCGCCCTTAGACAGGACTACCTTAGTAGACACTCACATCTGATAGATTTTTTTCACAAATCTTTACACGGCTACAATTTTTTTCTCAAAAATTTTCTCAAAAAGTATCTTAATAAAAAGTATCTTAATAAAGATATTCAATTAAGTTCTGTACACAAAACTCGCAACAATCCCAACAAAAGATCAAGAGGAGTTTGTTTTGTCAATCACCTAAGACTTTACTCAACTGAAGCAACAGTCGTAAGTTGTGGTGGTTCATTCATTGAGAAACTCAGTCATTGCAACCTCTCTTTTGAGAAGCCCAGCGGTGGCTTAGCAAATTTGAATCAGATAGTTGTAGTTGAGGGGTACACAAAGGACAAAAACAGAGGCGCCAGAAAGCTAAACAGTTGTCCGAAACCTATAGCAAAATTAAGCGAAAAAGAAATTAGCCTGATGATTAGTGTTTAGGTCTGATCTTCCTATCCTGTGCATACCCGTTGCTCTGATTGGAATTCGCTAAGATAATCCGTCAATCCAGAAATCATTGATGTACATATTTCAATTTTTTTGAAATTTCTTGCTTCAAATGTCTCTAAATTAAGCCTGACAAGTACAGCCCTTGCATAAAAAGAATCGGAGGACGGTATGAGTTTCCTTTTACATTTAACCCTAGCATTTTTCCCTTTGGCTGCTTTTGCCGCAAATGAAACCGGCACATTTAGTATAAACGAGATCATTTACGACAAGGTGACTCAGCGTGAGTATAAAATCAATAAGATTGATTTCGAAGCTAAAATTCTCTACTTGTCGACGACTAACGAACAATTAAATTCTATTCAGAGAAGACCTCATGACGTGGTTAAACAATCTGCTAATCTTAATGGACTATACCCTAATCATGAAGTTAGTTTTTTTAGCGAATCCTTGGGTGACTATGACTATGGCATAGTCAAACGAATCTACAAAAATGGCATAGTTATTTTTCAAGTAAGAGAATTTAAAAATAATGGCAGCTATTTTGTTTTTCAAAAATACAAATCTCATATTTCACAGCTGGGAGTGCCAATTGAAAGCACTAGTAACATGCCTACAATATCAAGAACTATTTGCTTCGAAGGAAAATACGCTGATATTTCAACTTTATTTAGCAATGGTACAGCAAAACTTATATTCGGAGACTTCTTTGGTCATCGATTTTTTATTTTTGAGAGATGGAAAATCGTTGATTTATCTCAAATAGCAGTCTGTGAATAACTGGATTTTAATTGTTCACCTTGTGACCTCACTTGGTTTCGCATTAGGTGTTCTAGTTGATGTTTCCCTTTTTAAATAATTGTCTCTGAATGAACTAAGAACTCCCTTGTTATTATCTAAAGTAGAGGGATACGAAGTTTCCATACGAATACACCTGTCAGCCAGTTGGCCAAAACCAGAAAGGCTTTTCCTCTCCGATGATTGAATATAAAATCTAAGTTCTGACTCTTTTTCTTTAGCTATTATTTTTTTATCTAAATTGTCTAGGATTCCCTCAAAGGCCGCACATTTTTTTACATCTGCAAAGCTTCCATCGACTTCAGATAATGAGCTTTTATAAAGATCACAAATTTCTTTGTCATGAAATAAAACCTTAGATCTTCCTTTTGTATAGTAACGACCGAGTTGGCAATCCGGCTCCACATCAAAAAAATCATGATTAAATACATTAATTTTAATGATTTTTTTATTTTAACTTCTATCCAACCATCAGTGCCATCTATTTGAAAATGCATTTTGCCAAACCCATTTTTATTAACATGATTTATAAATCCAGAAACAACTTTTCTTGATGTTGGGTAAATTTGATTATCAGATCCTCTTATTTCAAATGCCTCTGTACCAATGTGGGAATTCAAAATTTCAACGGCTCTCTTGTGACAAGTAGAATCTGCCGAAGTGTCGAGCGCAAATGACCTGAGCCCCGAAGCGGTGCCACCACAAAGTTAAGTCTCACCCCGTCAAAGA
>CAZCYD010000092.1:0-7551 GCA_964502735.1 uncultured Pseudobdellovibrionaceae bacterium | reverse complement strand
TTATAAGTTTGCATCAAACAGACGAGGTGACTTTTAGGTCGAGAGGGTTATGGGTTGGTGAGTCCTCAAGGGGACAAGGTGTTGGTAGGGCCTTGGTTTGTCATATCTCCGATTTTGCACAAGAACATGGAGGAAAATCTATTTGGACTATGCCACGAGAGAACGCCATCGGGTTTTATTTGAAAAACAATTTTCATATTTATGCCGAGACCAATGAATATGAATTTGGAAAACACTACTTAGCTGTAAGAAAGCTAGGAGAGAGCTAGTTCTATGGATGCCTATTCCTGCGAGATGGAAAGCCTTATTTCGGTAGAGAACTTGTATGAGCAAATAGCCCCGTATATTCAATGTACACCATTGCAAGCCGCTCATCAAAAAGATGGATCAAAGGTCAAAGGTCTTTATTTTAAAAGAGAAGATTTGCAAATTACAAATAGCTTTACGGTAAGAGCTGCACTTGGAATATTCTTAGGACTTTCAAAAGAGCAATTGGAGCGTGGTCTTGTGTTAACAACCCCAGGCAATTTAGGCCTGGGGTTTTTATACGCATTAGAACAAATAAATAGAAAAGTCGACATCACTCTTGTTATTCCAGAGGATATTGTCGAGACCAAGCTGCAAAAGCTGGGTGATTTTAAAGATAGTGGTTTAACGATTATACGTAAAGGTCGTAGCGAAATTGAGAGATATAAAGTTGTAGAAGAAATATCAAAAAGAGAAGGGCGACTTCCTTTAAATTTAAACGACCGGAAAAATGAGGTTGCAGCCAAGGGAACCCTAGCTCTAGAAATTCATAATCAAATTACACAGCAAATAGCGAGTCAAAACTCTACAGAAAAGGCTTTGGACAAAAGATTAATATTTATTTGTCCAGTAGGTTCAGGAGCCTTGTTGGCGGGTTGCTCATTTGTATTAAAGCAACTCATGGGCGATAAAGTGATGGTCGTGGGAGCTGAGCCCCAATCTGCGAATGATTTTTATAGGTTCTTTTATAAGTTAAATCCGAGCGGAAACTTGGCGCCAACCACGATCGCCGACTCCCTCAGGTCACCAGAGGTTCGCAAAGAGTATCAGAAGACTCTTATTAAGTATGTAGATGAGGTTATAGAGGTTGAAGAAGATGAGATTCTTAAAAGTATGGAGGAACTTTATGCGCAGCAAGGGATTTTCGCTGAGCCATCTGCGGCAACAACTTTTGCCGCCTATAAAAAAATGTCGAGTTTAGATCAAGAAAACTTTGATGCAAATGTCGTATGTCTTATTTCTGCGGGCAATGTTGATAAATCTAAATATTCTTTTTTAGGTTCTTAAAATTTTTTTATAAGCTAAACATATTGATTTTTGATTAGTTTGAGACTGGCCTGGAATATGTCGAGTTCTCCATTTAAACTCCGGGAAAGGCGTCAAACCCCATGTTCTTTTAAAAAGCTCCATAGACTCAGAATCATAATAGCCAACGTAAAGAGACCAGGGCTCTGGCCATAAGCTTAAAGCAAAGTCATAGAGACCAGTACCTATGCCAAGGCCGCGGGCCTTGGGGTCGACGTAGACGCCTCGTACGCGAATAGCCGTATCTGAAATATTGTAAACTAATGACCAGCCAACCTGTTGATTGTTTATTTTTGCAGCAATCGGAAAGAGCAAGGTTCTCTTGAAAACTTCCTCGCCCATATACTGAACCATTCCATAGGGATTATTGATAATGGGTATCCAGTGGTAATCTTCTATCCATTTCCACAGGGGCTTTACCGAGGCCCTCCAGTTTTCAAAAGAGATCACTTCGTAGGTGATTTTGTCAGTAGCCTTATTAGTAACTTTATCGGCGACGTTATCACTGACTTTATCAGAAGGGATCGAATTGTTATTGCAAAACTTTTCCATAAATTTCTTTTGCCTCGATATTTAGATAGCTTGAATCAACATTAAGATGATCCATTAAGCGATGCAGGGGGGTCAGCCAGACCTCATTAGATTTGGGATTGTTTTTGATAAGAGCTGATTCGTAGGTAGACAAAAGAGATTTGAGATCATCAAAAACTGAAAACTTTTGAACGTGAAAGTTCAATTCTTCTGTTAGTAGTTTTGTAAACAGCAAACCAGACTCAGCTCCGCGATTTTCTGTTGAAGTCTCGCTTATCCAGGATTTAAATGTGGAAGATAAAAAAATCGAAGCCAAGATTTCTGGTCTATAGCGAATAATATCTGGTACCCCCCGAAGGTTATTTGCTATCAAAAATTTGGCCACAGAAGTTTCGCCTTCGTAGTCCTCTAAGCACCAGTAGGCGGGCCCGACAGCAGAGTTTGCAGACTTGTCATAGTTTTGGTCGCAGATCTTTGGCCAATAGCCTTCATAAATATGAAGACTTTGTGATTTAGAGCCTATAAAAATCGAAAAGGCTAAATAAGGATCTGCGCAGCGAACTTGACTAGATATTTTTTCTAAAAATTCTTCAAATTCAGACCATTGGAAATCAATAAATTCAAATTGAGAATCAAGGTTTGGATGTGTTTTAGCGAGCTGTGAGGACATAAGTTGCCCCTCAAAGTCTAGGCCGGTTTTATCTAAGCATCGAGGAAGGGTGATGATAGGACGTTGTGTAGAGAGCAAAATTAATTGAGATAAAAAAAAGCTAATTTCTGATCCTAAAAAGCTAATGCTGACACCATTATAAGTTGAAAGTTCATTTACAGACAGAAAGAGCTCCTCCCGAAAGGGAAGGACTTTGCTACTAACGTTTCCATATTGAGTCCAAAACATACAAGTTGAACTTTCCCTCCAGTTAAAGGCGTCTCCATTGTAACCAAATTGGAAGTGATTATTTTTGCTCAGTTGTGGAAGTGGATTATGATTAAAACTGGGCCAGCCTTGACTAGGATTTTTTTGAGTATTTGTGCCATTTAAACCATATTTTTCTATATGCGGGCTTATGAAGTTGTCTGCTAAGCTCCTGGCTGAAGTGGATTTGCACATTTTATTGACCTTTGCTAACTTTGTAGCCTGATGCACTGGATGACTAACACGCATAGACCTCTATGTGTAGCCCAAATTTGAGGAAATTGACGCATTTTATCCTCAGATTTGGACTACGGATTTGAGGAGTAGGTGTATACTGGAAGACTATGAATTGTAACCGAGACATTAATCGCGAGATTTCTGAGCAACTTTTTTTAGATAAGCAGATATTTTGTTTGCCAGAAATAATTACCTTCCCCCAACAGCAGGAAATCATTGCTGAGGTTTTGAAAAACGGTGAAGAGCTTGATGTTTGGCACAGCTACCTTGTCCGTGGGCTTTTGTCTCCGGAATATCAGGACAAAATGTATGACTTACGTTTAGACACAAGTCTCCCCTGGAGATATTTCGACACACCTATTGCGAGTTTAGTTCAGAGTTTACTTGAGCCCTTAGAGGGTATTTTGTCGGTGACAAGAATAAAGATATTTTTGCAAAAGCCAAATCAGGCGTTATCAGAACATTGTGATAAGTTAGAATACAAAAATAATTTATTGTTTAGGAATTTTTTTAAAACGAGTCAATTTCATGACTTTTTTAAAGAGCCCTTGCACGAAGAGCAAAAGTGTTTAGCACTGAAGATTCCGATTTCTGAAAGAACAGATGAATGCGGAAAGTCCTATCTAAGAATAGATGGCAAAAAATACTATCTCAATTCGCAAAATCATTTGTATATGTTTAACGAGTCAAAATTGTTACATGGGGCTGATTCTTGTGGCTATTGGCGGGGTGTTGTTTTTGTTGATGGAAAGATAAACTTATCAAAGCTTTTCGCTCGCAATCTTACTCAGATGAGTTTAAGTGTGAATAGTGATGTTTGAGTACACTTATCAAAACCATTTTAAATTTGGATATGATGATAATGAGTGGTACTGCAATCGAAGTTCACCATTGCAAAAGTTTGTAACTTCCTATGGGAGGGCAACTTCAGATCTAAAATCGTGGAGAGAAGCCAATCAACTTGCCGCCAGGCAAATAAAGATGTCGACAGATTTACCTATCTGGGTTTTGTACAGCGGAGGAATTGACAGCGAAATTTGTTTAAAGAGTTTTTTAGATGAAGGCATTAATGTCGAAGTTGCAATTATGCGTTTTAAAAATGGACTTAATGAGCATGATATTAATTATGCCTTTAAATTTTGTCACCAATACAATTTACAATACAGTATTTTTGACATTGATATTTTAGAATTTTGGAATTCTTCCGAATATTTGCAAATTGTTGACCTCTGCCACTGTGTGAGTCCCCAACTGGCGGCATGTCTGTGGCTGGCGGACCAGGTTGAGGGTTTGCCCATAATTGCTCAAGGAGACCCCTACCTTAAGAAGTCTATTCCTAAAGATTATATTCCAGGGGTTAGTCCCTATCTGCCGTCAGACTGGTATTATAATGAGAGTGATAGGCTTTGTTCTTTGTTTAGATTTTTTATTTTAAAAAATAAACCTGCTGTGCCGGCATTTTTTCAGTATTTACCAGAGCAAATACTGAGCTTTCTTAAGTACAATAATTATTTAAAAAAACTTATTAACAACGAAATTGTTGGAAAGTTGGGAACGCGAACAAGCAAGGCCTTGATGTATAGGGAAGACTATCCAGAATTGGAATTTAGGCCAAAGTATCATGGTTTCGAGCAGCTCGAAGAAGTCCATGCCCATCATCGCGCAGAGTTAGCCAAACGTTTTCCTCTTGCTGATACGGATTTCAGTATTAAATATGAAGATCTAATACTGGCGCTAACTCCAGATGGTGAGGGGGCCTAATTGTTACGGGAAGAGGTTCTTACCAGGGAAGCTGCGTTAAATTTGAAAAGCTCAAAAGAGCTTTTAGTTATCTGTGCAGTCAATTCTTCAGAAGATTATGTACTAGAGTTTGTCAGACACTTTCGTGCGACTTCTGAGGAGCATACAAATATAAATTTTACTGTCCTCAGTAAAGAGCAGTTGATCTTATTTGACCTGCCTTTTGAGAATCATCGCGCTATGGGGCTTTTTATTTTCCGTGAGGGCCACCTGATATTTTCGAGAAGTTACTATTTGCCTTTAAACCTCTTGGACCCCATTATCTCATTTGCCCAGAAAATAAATATGAAAAAATGGAAGGAAGAACAGTTCCACTTAAATTTATAATCCCTACAGTTAAATAATCGTTCTAAATTCTCCTTAATTCTCCTTAATTCTCATAGTGTCTCAATGCCCATCTGAAGGTTCAACTCAGTGGACAATACAAATTCCAAAAAATAATTATCTAGAATTTTGTGAATGCACCTCACGCGCAGTTCCGCAGCCATCAGGTTGCGGCTGTTTGAGCATGAGGTGCATTCACAAAATTCTAGACAATTATTTTTTGGAACCGCAATAACATATTCATGCAAGTTTCGGTTTTACAATCAGGGCCTTTAATTTGAGGTAGTGATATTCCCAATCCACCCAGAAAATATATAGACATAGGTAGACCCTAAAATTTACGTAGATAGTAAAATAGATTCCAATTTGCATAACAAAAAGAGCCGGAATAATCCATTTAAAAAACCTTGAAGGTAAGAGAGCCAATGGCGCCGCCAATTCTATGATTACAGTAAAATAACTTAAAAATTTGCAGATCCAATTTATATTGGCAATTCGAAGATTTAAGCTCAGGGAGTTGGCAAGAGGGTTGACATCGTGAAACAGTAAAGGACTTCGAATAATGTAATTAGATAGAGTTTCTCCCGACAGCCACTCGATTCCACCATTTTTCAATTTAGAATAACCAGCTAAAAAAAATATTATGGTCAGTATTGCCCTTGCGTAGAACATATAATCATTTGCATCCTGGTTTGATTTTGAATTCTTTTTCCTGAAAATTAGCGCATCTATTGAGAGATTTTTTCCAAAGGGAATCATTGGCATAATTAAAAGCGTTAAGGCTATAGGCAAGTAGACATGATTGAAATAACCATAAGAATAGGATATTCCAATAAGTATAAATCCCGAAACAGATGAAATCAGAATTGATGTCCTGGTGAAAAGGCCAAGCATTGAGGTCAGGAGACTGGCTTGCCAAGTTAGGTGAAGTAAGTTTGCCGCCTCGTAGGTCAGAGGAAGAGGGAATAGAACTGCCATTATTCCGCCGGGACTCCACATTGAAGTGGGTAAGAGGGCGTAGGATTTAAAATAACTGTTTTTTCCCTCAAGAGCGAATAGTAGAAAATAAAAAAGTATTCGACAGAGGTCGGGGTTTAAGGATTTTTTCATGTCTTAATCTTGATCCTGTTGAGTAATTCTCATAATAATTTTGGAATCTTTGGGTCTTGGAAGATATTTAGAATCATCTATTCTTAGCATCATATCTCGCTTAAAATCAGTCCAAACGTAATTGTCATTGTACAAGATTAAAGCTTCAACCATGGGCACTTGATTTCTAAGAAATTCTGATTTTTGTATTCTGTGATTTACAAGATTCAAAAGATCACTAATGATAGTTTTGAATTCTTTTTCACTCTTAACCCTACGATGAAAGTGTAGAGCCTCAAGAAACGAGGCCTCCCAAAAAGGCCAAAGAATATTTCGAACACGCAGAGAATGGTGGATTGTTCCATCTGACTCCACTGCTATGCGTTGGCGCGTGTAAATTTCTGGCTTGAAAATATCAGAGTACATGTAGTAGCTGGAAAAGGGATAACTTCTAATATCCATAATTCCGCAAGACAAGATCATTAATAGTATTGAGGAAGCCAAGATATGGGAATAGCCCCGCGCTAGGATTTTAGTTTTTATTCGAATCAATATTTGAGGCATGGAATATCCCCTTGTATTACCACAATCTAAATAATATTATTATGCTCGTTAGAGTTTATTTTTCAATGCTCTCAGGGGAGATAATGCTAGAATCAACGAAAACAAGTTTTTCTCCTAGTGATATCGAATCAGTCAATATCCGTCGACTCCACCTTTATAGCCAGCTCCATTTGTATGGAGATATATGCCCTTTAAAATTTTTTGTTGATTGTGGACAGTTAGAAAAAGACTTGGCTAAATTTAAGGATAAGTGGGTGAGGTATCAGCCATCAAAGCCAGAAACTAACCGCATGGGGTTGAGCATCACCTCCCTTGATGGGAATATGACAGGGTTCCCGGATCTTCACTCTTTGCAGGAGTACATGGCTTCTGGAGGAGAAAACGTTTCTGAAAATGATTTTAATGTTTTAACAGAGGCCGGCAAAGAGATTCCTGCTATACAAGAACTCATACAGTATTTTGCTCCATCCATTGGGCGATCGAGGTTGGTTAAATTTGGAATAGGTGGGCATTTCCCTCCACACAGAGATCAGTCCTTTAGTTTTCAAGTTCCGGACTATTTTCGCATATTTGTACCATTGAACAGATGTGCCCCACAGACTTTATTTTTTATTATTGAAGACAAAATTATTCCCTACGAAACAGGGCGGGCTTACTTTTTTAACGCTTTAAAAGTCCACACGGTTTTTTCAACAGTACCGGATGCCCTCACCTTGGCTTTAAGCATCCCGTTAACTCAGGAAAATGTGGCCAAATGC
>CAZCYD010000091.1:0-7859 GCA_964502735.1 uncultured Pseudobdellovibrionaceae bacterium | reverse complement strand
CGCCTGTAGTCGACGGGTAAAAGTTGTCCAAGATATATCAGGGGCTAGAAGGACACATTATTGATGTCGAATACTTTTGGGGGGGATCTTGCCTATGGTGTTGAGGCTGGTGTCAATTATTATCCATTTTCTCCAGCATCAGTTTATGAAGGAAGAAGTAAAACCTCTGCTGTATCTATTAACCCTTTGTGGAGACCGTTTGTAGGTGGGAACTTCAGTCAGAGGCAGGCTCAGTCGACCAATTCAGGTTATGCTGGATTTGGTTTAGTTGTTGGAACAGAGCGAGCCATTGACCAATTTTTTGATTTGAAGGGTTTAGTTAGGTACTCGTTTTTAAGTGGTCCACGTTCTGCAATAGCAAGAGAGCTTACTGTTTTCATCGGAATCACATTACCTTTTAATCTTGGCAAATAAAAAAGCTGCCCTAATACCAACAGTTCCCCCACAAGCACGGAGAGCACAAGAATGCGGTAGGGGGGGGAGGGAGAGAGAGAGAGGTGCCAGGCCCTCAGGAGGGTGCCAGGCCCTAAGTTGCACCGCTTTGCGGTGCAACTTAGGGCCTGGCACCCTCCCGCTTCCTCTTCCGCATATATGAGAGAGAGTTCGAAAGTAGGTTCTTGAAGGTGCTGAGTAGAGGCTCTTTAAACGGATATTCTTGCACAATCAGTTCAAGTTGGGACAACATCTCTTGTTCACGTTGTGGGTCGTGGATGGGCCAGTTGTTTTCTTGTTTTAAAGCCGAGATTTTTTCTAAAACTTGATAGCGCTGAATAAGTAGATTCACAATCTCAATGTTTATTTTATCGAGTTCGTCGCGCAAGCAAGTCAATTGATGTTTCACCTGCGCATTTTGTTCAAAGTCATCAGGCCTTACCGGTGTCATAACAAATTGTGGTACTCTTGGCTGGTCATTTTTAGACTTAAAATCCCGTACTGACTATCTTCTGCCGTTGATAGAGTCGGTTGCATTTCCTTGGCAGTCAGTTGAGAGGGAACTCTAAAATAGTAAGTTCCAGCTCCGCCGTGGGCAGAATCTGTAGGATTCAGATTTTTGTCTAAAATATCAGTAACTTCAAAACTAAGGCTACGACTTGTGGGAAAAATAACTTCACATTCTTGCCCGCGCATAATTTTATTGCGGACCTCAACGCTGATAAACCCTTCAGGAGTGTTATCAATTTTGCTAACCAATCCACCAAATCTTTGCAAAAAATTTCTAGAAATACTTGTGTCGTAGTTTTGAGCCTCTGCCCCAGGTTTTTCTTGAACCATAAAGCCGGTGCTGTAGCCGCGATTTGCAACTTTTTCTAATTCGAGAAGAAGGGATTTATCAAAGGGTTTATTGTCCCACATATCATCTATGGCTCTTCGATAAGCCTGGGATATTAAGGCCACGTAGTTCAGTGACTTAGTTCGACCTTCAATTTTAAAAGAGCAAACTCCAGCTTCAGCGATCTCTTTCAGATGTTCAATTAGGCAGAGATCTTTGGCATTCATTAAATAAGTACCGTTCTCATCCTCGCTAATTTGATAAAGAGTGCCTTCAGACCTCATATCTTCAAGGTAGAAATCTGTGGTGGGCTGATTAGGTACATGATCATGGGCGTAGACCTTGTATTTTTCACGGCAGGAGTTATCACAAACACCTTGGTTGGCATCGCGATGGCTCATGTATGAGGACATCAAACAGCGTCCCGAATAGGCAATGCAAATAGAGCCATGAACAAAGGCTTCAAGCTCAACGTCAGGAACTCTTTGTTTGATTTCTCGTATTTCATTAAGGTGAAGCTCGCGACTAAGAATAATTCTAGAGACTCCAAGCGATTGATTCCAAAACTTAACGGTCTGCCAGTTCATGCAATTGGCCTGTACAGAAAGATGAAGGTTAATTTCTGGAAACTTTTCCCGAGCTATCATCATTAATCCTGGGTCACTCATAATAAAAGCATCGGGTCCAATTTCGGCCCACTCAGGTAACTGTTCTTCGAAAGATTTAAGCTTACGGTTTTTGCCAAATATATTGACGGTGAGGTACATTTTTTTATTTTTAGCAGTGGCAAGTTCTCGGGCTTTGTAGAGGGCCTCTAGGTTGAATTCATTTTCTCTCGCTCGCAGGCTAAAGTAAGGTACCCCCAGGTAAACGGCATCGGCACCATAGGCGTAAGCGTACTCCATTTTTTTTAAAGATCCAGCGGGCATTAGCAGTTCGGGTTTTTTCATATCTTCCTCAAAATGAATATGTGGAGGGTTTTGCAGCACCATATCAAAATAATTTTTTACTGCAAGTTTTTAATAAAAAGTCGTTAAAAGAGTGCATGGAAATTTTTAAAGTTTTTACTATTGAGGCGGCTCACAGGCTTCCGAATTTGCCAGCGGATCACAAATGTTCGCGCTTGCACGGTCATTCCTTTCACATTGAGATTCATTGCAAAGGTCCCATTCAGGAGGTCGAGGGCTGGGTCATGGATTTTGCCGATATAAAAGAAATATTTAAGCCAATTTACAATCAGTTAGATCATAATTATTTAAATGATATTAGTGGGTTAGATAATCCAACCAGCGAAAACTTGGCCCGCTGGATATGGAAAAAACTCAAGCCTTCTCTTCCTTTGTTGAGCAGCGTGGTTGTTCGTGAGACCTGCACGGCGGGTTGTGTTTACCGGGGAGATTAGATGAGGCTTTTGTATCTTATTTGTATCATATCCAAACTGGGTTACCCAAAACTGCTGACATTAGTTATAGTGGGCAACAAACTGCAAGTAGCAAATTGTAAAATATAGATTATAAATTGTTAAAAAACGGAGAACACCTTATGAGCAAGAAATATCCCAAAATTGTCTACACACTGACCGATGAAGCTCCCGCACTTGCCACAGCCTCATTGTTACCCATTATTAAATTTTTTACTCAGAAGGCTAATGTTGAAGTTGAACTCCAAGATATTTCTCTTGCGGGAAGAATTCTCGCTAATTTTTCAGAGCATTTGACGGAAAACCAAAAAGTGCGAGATGCTTTATCAGAGTTGGGAGAGCTGGCCAAAACCCCAGATGCAAATATTATTAAACTACCAAATATTAGCGCTTCAGTTCCTCAGCTCAAAGCCGCAATTGAAGAATTGCAGACTCAAGGCTACAAAATTCCATCATATCCTGAAGCTCCTAGCCATGCGGAAGAAGAAGAAATTAAAGCCAAGTATGCCAAGGTCTTGGGAAGTGCTGTGAATCCTGTGTTAAGAGAAGGTAATTCTGATCGCCGAGTGGCGGCCTCAGTAAAGCTGTACGCAAAAAACAATCCGCACTCTATGGGTGAATGGTCTAAAGATTCAAAGTCCCATGTTGCTCATATGCGAGACGGGGATTTTTACTCTAACGAAAAGGCAGTTATTGTCGATAAACCTACAGATGTGAAAATTATTTTTAGATCAAAAGAAGGATTTGAAACTACTCTAAAAGAAAAAATCCAATTGAAATCTGGCGAGTTAATAGATTGCTCTGTGATGCACATTAAGGCTTTGCGACAGTTTTACGAAAAGGAAATCCATTTAGCCAAAGAGCAGGGGGTGCTTTTGTCTCTGCATCTCAAGGCTACAATGATGAAAGTGTCAGATCCTGTAATGTTTGGTCATGCTGTTGAAGTGTATTTTCAGGAAGTTTTTGAAAGGTACGGAAAGAAATTTTCTGAATTAGGCGTCGATACCAGAAATGGGTTGGGCGACATCTACTCCAAGATTCAAAAACTTTCGGCCAATGAAAGAACTGAAATCGAACAAGCTTTGGAACAAGTTTATAAAAACCGTCCAGAACTCGCCATGGTGGATTCTGATAAAGGGATTACCAATTTACATGTTCCTAGTGACGTGATTATTGATGCCTCAATGCCCGCAACTATTCGAACTTCGGGAAAGATGTGGGGAAAAGATGGAAAGCTCAAAGATACAAAGGCCCTAATTCCAGACAGATGTTATGCGGGCATTTATCAAGAAGTTATTAGTTTTTGCCAGACTCATGGGGCTTTTGACGTCACAACTATGGGGAATGTTGCCAACGTAGGATTAATGGCTCAGAAAGCACAGGAGTATGGTTCGCATGATAAGACTTTTATTGTAAAGGGTTCTGGTCATGTTCAAGTGATAGATGGCGGTGGCAAAATATTGATGGAGCAAGAGGTAGAAAATGGTGACATTTGGAGAATGTGCCAAACCAAGGATGAAGCCATAAGAGATTGGGTTAAGTTGGCCGTTAATCGAGCGCGTTCTACTGGGAGCGAAACGATTTTCTGGTTAGATTCGGAGCGGGCTCACGACAGGTGTTTAATAGAGAAAGTCAATTTGTACTTAAAAGACTTTGATACTCAAGGCTTACAACTCAAAATTATGTCTCCAATACAGGCTATGAGATGCACTTTAGAAAGAGTTAAGGCGGGACAAGATACGATATCTGTGACCGGTAATGTTCTTCGCGATTATTTAACGGATCTCTTTCCTATTTTAGAGTTGGGGACTAGCGCAAAAATGTTGTCTATAGTTCCGCTGCTGCAAGGTGGAGGACTTTACGAAACAGGCGCGGGGGGGTCAGCCCCTAAACATGTGCAACAATTTGTCGAAGAGGGGCACTTGCGTTGGGATTCTTTGGGTGAGTTTTTAGCTTTAGCAGTTTCTTTAGAGGATTTGGCCGAGAAGAATCAGGACTCTAAAATTAGGATTTTGGCGAAAGCTCTGGATTCCGCAAATGGACTTATTTTGGAAAAAGACAAATCTCCTCACCGTAAGGTTGGCGAGTTGGACACTCGCGGAAGTCATTTTTATTTAGCTCTGTACTGGGCTCAGGCCTTAGCGCAACAAAACGAGGATGCGGAGTTAAGAGGTCAGTTTCAAGAACTCGCCGAGTTTTTAACGGAGAACGAAAAGGCTATTATTGAGGACTTCAAAAAAGCTCAAGGTAAGTCTGTGGATCTGGGTGGGTACTATCACCCAGTGGCTTCAAAGGTGAATGTGGCTATGCGCCCGAGTTCGATACTCAACCAAATCATCCCGAGTTTGTAGTCGATAACTCGAATTCGCAGATAAAATGCGTCAAGTTTTCCTCCCACCCGTTGGGCGATAGGATCCCAAGTTCGCGGAAGAAATGGTGCATTTTATCCGTGAACTAGTTGCATTTTGTAGGACTGTATAAGCTTTGTTGGGGGCGAATGCGGCTCTGTGGCGCAAATTAGGGCCTGGCACCCTCTCTCCCCTCAGGGGGCGGGGGCAGCTGTTCGGATAAAGCTGTTCACTACAGAGCTATCATTGTTGAAGTATTTAAAGTGGCCACCCAAACCATATTCAGAAGTGGAAAGAGGTATGATGACATTCACCATGGCATTAGAAGTTTGCGTGCCCTTTATAGGGACAAAAAAACTGTGATCAATAGAACCGTTAGCATTAACTTTAAATACAGATTTGCCATCACTACTCGTGAGAGTGCTTACAATGTAACGACCATCAGTTAGTTTTTCTGCGGCTAGAATCATAGATGGTAAAGTTGGTGGAGTGAAGTTATCATCTAGCTCGCCATTTTCGTCTAGCACATAAAAATTGCTTCCAACAGCTGCGAGAATTTGGTTTGTATCACTTGCATATTTCAATGGCATCGCATTGGGGGCTTCTAAACTAAAACCCGTATCTAGAGTCCCATCGGTATTGAGACGCACAAGGTTTCCGACAGCTTGACCGTTAAAAGTTGTGAATGGACCCCAAACTAAAAGTTTGTTGTCACTTTGCCTTACAATTTTTCTCACCTCATTGTTGAATCCACTGCCTCCAATATTAAAGCTTGTATTGGCAGTGCCATCCGGATTGAGTTGAGCAATACTGCCAGCAGGATTCCCATCATAATGTGTGAAATCCCCTCCGATAACAACCTTATCGTCGGATTGAACGACTAAAGATTGTATATCGCCGCCGCTAATAGATCTTGAAAAGGTGTAGTCAACGCTGCCGTCAGTGTTGATTCGACTCAGTTTGTTTTCGACACTGTTATTAATGCTGGTAAATTCACCTCCGATAATAAGTTTACCATCAGACTGTATGCCCAGTGTTTTAATCGAGGTTATTCCAAATCCGTAATTTACCTCCACGCCCGGAAAGGTTGTATCTAAAGTCAGGTCAGAGTTAAGTCGAGCTAAATTTAAAATTTTCTCGCCGCCAAAATTATCAAAATCACCGCCGACTATAAATTTACTATCATTTTGTTGCTCAATTGAATAGACAATCCCGTCAAAGCCAGATTTCGTACTAAAGCTGGAGTCAAAGGTTCCGTTCGTGTTCAGTCTGACAACTCTGCCGTGAGACTGGGCCGTCATGGAGCTATTATTGTACAGATGTGAGAAGTGTCCACCAATGACAATTTTTCCATCTGACTGGACTACAATATTGCCCCTAGCATAAGAAAATGCAGTTGGTCGATCCATTGAAAATGTTGGCCAAGCACCGTCAGAGGTTCCATTGGCATTAAGTCGAACCAAAGCGCTAAAACTTGAATCAGATAAGTAAAAAACTTTTCCACTTCCATTGGCCGCAGACGAGTAGGACTGAGTTGTCGTAGCAAAGGTAAAGCCGGCATCCTTAGCTCCATTGTCAATGCGTATGCGTAACAGGCTATAAAAACTGGAGGCCCCATCATAGCTACTTAAGCTCCTACCACCAACCAATAACCATGTTCCATCATAAGGTCTAATGTGTAAGATATCAGCGTTTGTTGGCGTATTTGAAGTCAAAACGGGAAAGCCACTATCTAACGTTCCATCTGCAGACAATCTGATTAGCATTCCAACGTCGGTAGTTCCATTGTAGGTATTAAACCGACCGCCAACTAATATGCGTCCGTCGGGATATGCATAAAAATCATTTACGTGACGAACGTATTCAGTATCAAAAAATAAAGTCGAGAGACCACTGCCTGTTGTAAAGCTGGAATCAATACTTCCATCAGTGTTTAGGCGTAGGATAGCATTTGCAGTTGTGCCGTTGAAACTACTGAAACTGCCTCCGACATATATTTTTTCCCCAGATATTGGGTCTAGAGCAAGAGCCATGACTGTGCCATTTAAGCCGGTCCCGATATTAAAGGAACTATCCCGACTTCCATCAGCATTGAGGCGAATCAAGTTATTGGCACTTGTGCCGTTAAACTCAGTAAAACTTCCGCCTACGATAACCTTTCCATCGTCTTGGGTGAGTGTTTTATGTACTGGCCCATTAAATCCATTTCCGATATTAAAACTGGAGTCGAATGTTCCGTCAGAGTTCAGTCGTGCCAATTTGCGAGAAGGTTGTCCACCCCCTGCGCCAAGGAAATATCCCGCAATATAGTATCTACTAGTGTTAGTGTCGTAGACGTAAGAGGTTACGGTTTCAGATAAGTTTGCATTCCCAGATGTAAAGGGACCTCGATCAAACACATTTGCAGTTAATGATAGTGCCTGGGGCAAGGCCCAACTTGTTGACGAGATGGCACTGATGTTTCCGGCATTGTCGATGCCTCTTAGGTTCATATAGTAGACGACTCCGGTAGAAAATACCCCGGTGTATGCTGGTGAAACAATTGGAGATTGATTTGGAGAAAAGCTGGTCCAGCTCATGATGTCTTGCCCACCAGCAGTACTACTAAGGCTGATTTCGTAGTGGCTGACTCCTGAGGGGAAGTCGCTGCCGCCCCAAATAAATTTTGGTGAATTCGTAGAGTTTGCGGCTTCACTCCATTTAAGTCCAGATATTGTTGGGCCAACGACGTCGGGTAGAAAATCAGTACTACTAGTTTCAGTGGACCTTCTACCTGAGGCATCCACCGAACGAAGTTGAAAATGGTAAAGTTGACTATGTG
>CAZCYD010000090.1:3643-8070 GCA_964502735.1 uncultured Pseudobdellovibrionaceae bacterium | reverse complement strand
CATAAAGCCCAAATTATACCAATCTAAAAAATAATCGTCTAAAATTTTGTGAATGTGCCTCACGCGCAGTTCTGCAGCCTCAAGGCTGCGGCTGTATGAGCATGAGGCCCTCCTCTATCAACGTGGCATTCAGTAACTAGCTTCCTCTAATATTGCGACTTTTTGCTTTTGAAACTCACTTGAAACAAGATCATAAATTGGAAATTTTTTGTTAGATCCAATAATAACATCATTTACCTGGGTCACCAGCGCAAGATCCTTTGTCGAACTTGTCAACCACACTTCATCAGCTGATAAGAGCTCGCTTTTTAAAGGCACCACTTCTTCCAGCCGCACCCCAAGTTGAGATAGAATTTCCACACAAAAATTGCGCGTGACTCCCCCTAAGATGTTTGAGTCTAACCCCGCAGTCTTTACACTTCCATTTTTAACCACAAAAAGATTTGTACTCGACCCCTCTGTGACTCTACCATCAGGACCTTCGAGAACAGCTTCATCACAATCTCTTCTGGCGGCCTCTTCGCGAGCCAAAACATTCGCAAGCAGGGATGTCGACTTTATATCACACCTGCCCCATCTAAAATCAGGATAAGTTATAACCTTTAGAGTTTTTTTCTGGGATGGCTGTAGAATCTGAAGAAAAGCCACGACAGTAGGGTTTAATTTTTGCCCCGTCCAAAAATGACTTCTTTGCCCTTGGACCCCTCTGCTAATTTGCAGATAAATTCCGCCTAGCTCCACCCTGTTTTCATAAGATAAAAGCTTTTTACAAATACCTAACCAGTCTAGAGCCGGCTCCGAGATATTCAACTCCTTTAAACTTCGACGAAGCCTAGACAAGTGTTCATCAAATAAAAAAAGTTTGTTCTCACAAACTTGAATCACTTCATACACGCAATCTGAAAATAAAAAGCCACGATCAAAGACTGATATCGTGGCCTTTTCTGGTGCGACATAATCGCCATTAAGATAAACTATTTTACTTTTCATTTAGTTGACTACATAACCCACGGTAGGAGGAAGCACAGGCAGAGTCTGCTCAGCAATACTTCCCGTTAGAGTCTTTAAAAAAGACACAATGGATTCTACCTCGTCAGCATTAAGATCCTTATTGAGTTGAGATTTGGCCATTACTCTTACCGCCTCCTCTAACGAACTCACTGACCCATTGTGAAAATATGGGGACGTCAAAGCAATGTTCCTTAAAGTTGGGACTCTGTACATGTGCATATCAACCTTGTTCTTAGTTTCTCCAAAACGCCCCTTATCCTTTGTCAATTTATATTTTTGAATGTAAGGATTTCCCTCGGCGAACGTGGGGAATTTCATAAAAAATCCAGTGCCCTCAGGTAAGTCAGGACCCGCAAAATGAGATCCGGCATGGCAACTTGTACAACCTACACTTTTAAATACCTCATACCCCTTCTTTTCAAGTTCGTTCAATGCAGACAAGTCCCCAGAAACAAACTTATCATATGGGCTATTTAGAGTTGTTAAAGTCTTTTCATAGGCCGCTATAGCTGAGGCCAGGTTCTCTATATTAAGAGAACCTTCGCCAGGGTAGACCTTATCAAAAGCCTCAACATATCCGGGGATTTTCTTGAGCCTAACAACAACCTGATCATGATCTTTATTTCCCATTTCGACAGGATTTATTAGAGGCCCCTTAGCCTGTTCCTTCAAGCTTGGAGCCCGACCATCCCAAAACTGCACAGATAAAAATGTGGCATTAAAAACTGTAGGAGAGTTTCTATCACCCAGCTGCCCTCTAACTCCCATAGAAAACTGACGATTGTCCGACCCACCATTCATAACATTATGACAGGAGTTGCAAGAGATCGTCCCATCTACAGATAAGCGAGGGTCAAAGTAAAGCATTTTACCCAATTCGACCTCAGAAATTGTAGCCAAAGCCTGATTAAAATCGCTCACGCGATTCACTTTTTTGGAGGATTGACAGGACACTGCCAGAATTGACGAGAAAAGTGCCAAAGTTAAAATCAATAATTTAGTTCTCATAGAATCTCCTACTTGATATGAGTCATCTTCTGCTATGATTTATCTGAATACGAATCACTGAATACACCTTGCCTACGCCTAAATAACTATTCTCAATCTACAATCTACAATCCTGAATATTTACTTTTGTAGTTATAAATGAATTCATATTGAGTTCATATTCTGTTTTATTTTACATTATTTTTTATTTACAGATTTCAATTACACTGACATTTTTATAATTTGTAAAGCTCTACTGTTTAATGTCGAGATCATTTTACAAAAGCCTTCCGGTTTATCTACAGAATAAACCACGAATAAATCGTAGATTAACCATTTTTTATCGGAGAATTCACAGTATCAAGTAGGAGGCTTTTTTAAGTCGATCGAGCACGCTCAACCAAAGCTCTGTTTTCATAAACTCTTGCTCTCTGACTAACAAGGCTTGATTACGATGAACCTCTCCTCCTCTTCTTAATTCTGCATACAGAATCCGCGCAGCTAGCCAGGCCTCCTGGGGAAGGTGAAGCTCTACTAGCGTCTCAATTTTGTGTTCTATCGAAATATTAAGTTTTTCATTAATTTGCAACAAGATATCTTGATCGGCCAATCCTGATCTGCGAAGAAAAATTAAAGGTATATCTGGCCTATAGTGGTTATCGAGTTGCCCTGGCATAAGCGGGCCTTTGCCAGTATTATTAATGACAAGTGGGAAGTCCTTCAAAGTTTTTTTAATATTTGAGAGGGCTATCATTCCCGGACGCAACAAGGTCAATTCGTATTGATCAGTTTTCTCGATTTTTTTTATTTCAATAATCGTGGACTCAATTCCTACCTCGCACTCCCCCCCTTCTAAAATCGGAACGTCAGGAAGACTTTTTCTGACATGATCAGGACTTGTAGGACTTGTCTTTGTAAACTTATTTGCACTGGGCGCTGCTAATGGCACGTCTATTTGTTCAAGTAAATTTAGAGCCACAGGGTGACGAGGACACCTCAGCCCAACTGTGGGCAAAGACGCAGTTATAAGATCACTAATCTTGGCATTTTTTTTAACAACTATAGTCAATGGCCCTGGCCAGAAAGCCTCTGCCAACAATTGATGAGGTTCTCCCCAATCCTGACAGTACTCTTTGGCCTGCTCTAAAGATTTTACATGCACAATTAGAGGGTCAAAGAACGGGCGCTCTTTAATACTAAAAATTTGCTTTAGGCCTTCTTCTCTATCAATCCGCGCAGCTAACCCATAAACAGTTTCTGTCGGAATAGCGACGACTCCGCCCCAATTTAAAATTTTAATTGCTTCTAATTCAGTTAACATCCATTCGCTCAATAATATGGTAGCCAAACTGGGTTTGCACAGGTTGCGAAACTTGACCCACTTCAAGAGCCTTCACAGCCTCTTCAAATGGCTTTACCATTTGATCAGGCGAAAAAGTTCCCAAATCACCACCGCCACGACCGGAGGGACACTTTGAAAACTTACTGGCCAACTCTTCAAAAGCCTTCCCTTCTTGAATATGCTTAAGAATATCTTCAGCCTCATATTTATTCTCTACCAGGATATGTCGTGCTCTAAATTGCATCTTGTCTCCTTTACTTTACTTTACTTTACTTTACTGTATTTTATTTTATTTTATTTTATTTTATTTTATTTTTGATTTTAGTCTTCTATTCTATTTACCTTCTGCAACCTCAACGGCACTCACTGTTTTTTTGCTCCCTTGTTGATTTTTGCGACCAGATATAAATGAGAACCGAGCCACAAACCAATAACATAATTGCCTTTACCCAAGCAACTACCGGCGAAAAAAACCACACATACCCGACTGCGGACCCAATTAAAATTGTCGCTAGCCATTTAGCTCTCAAGCGGATCATCCTGTGGAGCTTCCAGTCCCTTAGAGGCGCCCCCATATAGGGCAAATCAAGAAGCCAGTTATAAAAGCGTTCAGAAGACTTCGAAAAGCAACCGGCAGACAAAATTAAAAATGGAGTTGTTGGCAAAAGGGGGACAAAGACACCGATAAAGCCCATTATAAAAAATACCCATCCCAAGAAGAAATAAACATACCTCATGAAAGGGGACTCTACCTAACTTCAGGCAAATCTCCAATAAAAACAAAGGCGAATATTTATCGAATTCATGCGGATTAATTCTAACGCATCAAATCTTGAATCTAAAACGCGAAGTCATTAGCTTTTACAGACTGAACGCTATTTTGATTTGAGTTCTGCCAATTTAGACCTCTCATAAAAAACAATATCTAAACTATTGAGCGGTCAAAAATAGACAGAAAAAAAACAAATGGACGAAACGGAAAAAGAGACGAAAGGATAAGAACTTAGACAAACTACAGTACTATAGATCAATATAGATAATAGATAATAGATAATAGATAATAGATAATAGATAAAAAATTTAAATA
>CAZCYD010000090.1:0-3543 GCA_964502735.1 uncultured Pseudobdellovibrionaceae bacterium | reverse complement strand
ATAGATAATAGATAATAGATAATAGATAATAGATAATAGATAAAAAATTTAAATAGGAACTAAAACTAGAACGGAAATTAACTAAAATTACGGACGAGAACAGAGGAGAGTCGTCATGTTAAAAAAATTCAAACCATCAGACTTTCAAAGCTCACTTGATCTCAGCAAAATTCTTATTAAAAATACTCCACCAAACGAAGAACAGGTTCCCATGGATGTCCTCTTTGTTGGGGCTGGTCCCGCAGGTCTTGCTGGAGCTATAGAACTGGCAAAATTGATTAAAAAAGATAATGAAAATGGAGGAAGTTTAGGAGATATCCAAATTGGAGTTCTAGAAAAAGCAGAGTCTTTTGGTGGACATAACCTTTCTGGAGCCGTCATAAACCCCAGAGCTCTTCGAGAGTTATTTCCAGAACTCAAAGACTCCGATTTTCCCTTCCGAGGCAAAGTGGATGGAGATCGAGTTTACAAACTCAGCCCAGATGGACATTTTCGCATCCCAACACCTCCGACGATGAGCAACCATGGCAACTTTGTGGCTTCAATTTGCGAAGTGGTGCGGTGGATGGGAGAAAAGGCCGAAGAACTTGGAGTCAATGTCTTTCACTCTTTTCCTGCTGACTCTCTCTTAATAGAAGACGAAAAAGTGGTTGGCGTAAGAACCGTGGCCGCAGGCTTAAATCGCGATGGATCTCCAGGCAGTCAACATATGCCCCCTACTGAAATCACAGCTGATTTAACAATTTTAAGTGAAGGAACCCGCGGCACTCTCGCTCAGGCCTATTTGCAAGAGTATAAAATTTCATCTAAATACCCACAAATTTTTGCTTTAGGGGTCAAAGAGATCTGGCGAACCCCCAATCCCCCTCAATTTGTAACTCACACGATGGGCTGGCCCCTTGCCAACTCCTCCTTCGGCGGTAGCTTTATGTACCCCATGGGCAAAGACATGTTAGCTATTGGGTTGGTTGTGGGCTTAGATTACAAGGAACACAACCTCGATGTGCACAAGCTTTTACAGCAACTCAAGGAACACCCACTATTTAAACCCCACTTAACAGGAGGGGAGTGTTTAGAATGGGGAGCGAAGACTATTCCAGAAGGAGGACTTAATGCCCTACCAGAACGACTTCATGGAAATGGTATTTTACTAACTGGCGACACAGCTGGATTCGTGAACGTTCCCGCTCTGAAAGGTATTCACTATGCCATGCACTCCGGTATTTTGGCCGCAAGAACAGCTTTCAAAGCTCTCAAAGAGAAAAATTTCTCTTCTCAAATGCTATCGGATTACGACAGTCAAATTCGCAACAGTTATATTTGGTCTGACTTGTATAAAGTTAGAAACATGCGCCAAGCATTTAAGTCGGGCTTTTATTTGGGCGGTTTAAAGGCGGGGTTGATGACGCTCACCGGAGGAAATTTCCCAGGCGACACTGAGGGACTGGATGAAGATGCCAAGGATGACAAGACTTATGAGTTACCCTCAAACCAAGAAGATGCATTAAAGCCAGAGAGTGCCGGACTTTCCAAGGTTGATGCTGTTTATATGTCTAACAACAAAACTCGAGATGATATTCCCTCCCACTTGACTATAGGCAAGGATATCCCCGCTGAAGTCGCCGACTTTTATACTCATATGTGCCCCGCAGGTGTGTACGAACGTCGTGGCGACCAGCTTATTGTCAATGCTCCAAACTGTATCGACTGCAAAGCTACTGACGTTTTAGGACCCAGGTGGCAACCTCGAGAAGGCGGAGCCGGACCCAACTATCGATTTATGTAACGGCTACAATCCCCTTTTCCTAGGGATGGGAGCGGGAGTAGGTGTCTTTAATTTTCTTGATATCTCTATCACTCAAACCTTCCCGCGTTGGTTGAATCTTTTTGTTAGTTCTAGAAGTCATAGACTTACTTTCTCCATCCGCAGAAAAGGCCTCCGATTCATAAAGCATTACAGAAGAGTAATCGAACTCCCCACGACCAGTGGCTACCATAAGAGCCGGAGGCACTTTTGTAAATTGTGATAAAAACTCTGGCTGAATATGCTCCCAGTGAATGTCGAGATACTGATCCCTATCTGATCTCGACTGTTCGTGAACAAATCCTAAGACATGCATAATTTCATGCACAATTTGAGGACCTCGACAATCTGGAGACAAAAACACCGGTTGAAAGCCTCCAACCCGTCCCAAATAAGAGTAACAATGACTCTCAGCCAACTGAAACACAACACCATCACTTTGCCCTGTTGGCCTAACAAATCGAATGGGGGTGTGTTCATGAAAATAAGCGATAACGTCTTCTATAAGTTCAGGAAAAGGATAGTCTTCGGCTATCACATAGGGAACCTCCCCCCTATCCCACAACATGGGAGGTTTAACTTTTATTTGCCCCATTTTAATCGGAGTCTGAGGATCTAGCTTTCCCAATAGAACATCTCCTTGAGTCACAGCCCAATTTTCCATTTTTACCTCAAATAAAACATGATCTGCGGCCAAAACAGGCCCCTCCTTTTTTCTCTGAGGTTGTTGCGATGTAGAAGTTAGAGACTTATCTAATGATATTGAGCCTGAGTCCCCCACATTCACCGAAGTCATCATATTGTCTTTTTGCAAAATGGATTTTTTTGTAGCCTCAAAATTTTCTATTCTTTTGGGTTGCCGATCTGTGAGGCTGTCTTTGATTCTGGGGCTTAGAGGCTCTGAGTCTCCAACATCTGGTTCTGTTTTTAGAATCCACCACAAGAAGACTAGGACTATGCCCCATGATAAGTATTTTTTTTTGGGGTTCATGATTTAAAATCTCTATAGGCGACAAACTCACCCTCAAAATTTACCAAGCTCTCTCCTTGCAATCCATTTGTGTAGACCCCTCCTGATGGAACAAAGGATTTTAATTTTAATCGAGCCCTCCCCTTGCGCAATAAAGTTTTTTGAAAGCTGGCCAGATCTTCAGCAGAAGCCCCTTCGCAAACTGAGTCAAAATCAGTAAGCACAGGCTTTACATATTCTATATGACAACGGTGCACAGACACCTCAAAGCCTTGAAGTTGGCTCTCATCTAAATAATTGGTTAACCACGACCAGCAGGCCAAAGTAAGCATCGTAGCAAGACTTCCGCCAAAAGCTGTCGATTTATGATTTTTATTGAGATGAAAATCAGCTTGAATCACTAGATTCGACAAAGAGCAAATCTTCACGCTAATCCCCATATGATGAGTCAACAAGATGCTATCATTTATTGTTTTTAACATTTTATTTTCGTTCATAATCTTCTCATAATTCTCATATTCTTCTCATATTCTCATATATTTAGACCAAGACTTTGGCAAACTGCGAATTCATCTCTACATATTCCACACGGGACATCTTCACAGGGATACTCACAGAACCATTCCCACACCATGCTGAACTTCTCTATCCCTTCCTTTTCGATAGCGTAAATCCGATAGCGTAAAATTTACCTGGATGCCCCTGACGCCTTCCTTCCTTGGACCTTAACAAAAATTGCCAAAGTGTTTAGAACTTTGTCAGCACGAGG
>CAZCYD010000089.1:0-8101 GCA_964502735.1 uncultured Pseudobdellovibrionaceae bacterium | reverse complement strand
ATTAACTAACAATTTCGTTCATTAAAAAGTCTCCACTTTTTTTGGGGAATTCCACCCATCCAAATTGAAATATTCTCGATGCTATGACCTTTAGAGAGCATCAAGTCGACAAAGCCCTTTCTTCCTCCATAAAGAGTCAGTCCGGTCCCAAGATGTTTTCTTATCGTCTTTAGCAGCGGTCGTTTAAAGTTTCCATCCTTGATAATCTTTATGGCAAAGTGTTGCTCATCAAATAAAATCGGGATCGGTTTCCACCTATCTTCGGGGGGCAAAGCGATGATCTTTGTTTGAAAAACCCAAAGAATTTTTCTACCAGTCGGTAGAGTTTCCATTTTCCACATTTCAGAGTTTAATAGGTTATCAATCTCTTGGGGTCTGAGACCAAACCAAACACTAACATAAAGCCAATTGAAATTTTTTGTATTCATTTTTTTTCTAGCACAGTTAAGCAGCTCTGGACTGAGTGGCCGAGAGGAAATCCTCTTGGGATGCTGCTTACGATAGTAGGCTTCGAGGAGCCTTTGCCTCTCATATCCTCTCGGCTTTTGAATAAAGATGTAAGGCCTGTTGAACCTGAGCTTTCGACAAATAAATATTCCCCATAGGTTAGCCATTTTTAAAATGTGTCGTAAATGGTCGGGCAACCGCAACGCTAGACGAACCGTTCCCCAACCCTAGTTATATCTCTGTTTTTATTACACATTTTTTCAATTCGCCAGCGGAAAATTACGGAATACTGAAGAAGCTTTACCTCGATTTGGGCCTCTCTATGAGGCAAATCGTGGCCGTGACCGACTGCGTTTGGCCAAAAACCTCAATCTTAGATGCTATTAAACTTCACGATCTGAGCAAGGATCAGGGCACTCAAATGCTTCGGGTGAAGTACGGGGAAATGCTTGTCAAAGGCCAGATTGTTTCAAGCCCTAAGGAGCAAAAGATCATAAAGCTTATTATGAAGCTTCATGATGAGGGCCTATCATTCCGCCAGATCGCCAAACACTTAAACGATAAAAAAATAAAAAGTAAAAAAGGAGGCCAATGGGACAAGTCTGTCGTGACTACCATTGTCCGCCGCCAACAGGAGGAAGAGAAATGAAAGCAGTAGCAGAAATAGTAGCGGCCATTATTTTACTGGTATCAGGAAGCTATATTGCCCCAAGCTTGATTAAAGAGTTCAAGGTTGAAACCATTAAAAAACTGGATCAGGGGTTGCCACCACTTCAGGGGTTCAGTTCTGCTTTAATAAAAAATGGTCTCAACTAAAATTAAAGAGTAATTTCCTGATTTTTATCTACCCCAATTTTCATTAAAGAGATGGAAATGAATATCCAAAAAATGGCCCGAATAGACATTGCTCCAACGGTTCTCGCCTCATAGGAATTTCCTAAAAAAATATGAATTCCGAAACCCAAGAAAACGAACAGAGTCAAAGCTGCCAGAGCGATGGATAATTTTAGGGCCCATTTCGTTTTAAGAATTATACCAACCCCTGATATTACATAGAAAAAACCAGCAATGAAATTAAACCAAAGTACAAATGGAACATACTGACCAGCAAATTCTTTTCCTTCAACTCCACCAAAGAGAGCAAATCCTCCAGATTTTAATGTCATTACTCCAAAGCCAATTGCGAGCAAGCCCAAAGTAAAGGCAATGACTTTCTTATTTCTATCGCTCATTTTAAAAACTCCACATGAAACTCAACTTTTCCTAAAGCTTCAACATGATGTGGGACTTGTGGCTCCACAACTCCAAATTTCTCGGGCGTTAGTTCAATTGACTCCTGTTGCCCTGTCTCAATTGTATATAGTAATTTCCCTTTGGTGACGCAAATTTTTCCCCAAGTTCCTTCTTTCGTTGTGTGGGCCTTCAATAATCCAGTAGGGATGGTTTCTTGATTAAAATCAGGAGTGCGTTTATATACATTTACATTTTCTGGTAATTCTTTCATTTTTTACTCCATGTATGTCTTTAAATATTCATCCGTCTTACCAACAGTAAAATATAGATTAAGTATGGTTATTTCATTTAAATAATTAAGAGCAATAACTTGCAATAAGCTTCGATCAAAAGCCTCTTGTAGCTTTACAAAGTCTAATGTTGTGATTCTGCCATTTTCAAACCTTTTCTTTTCAGCTTTTAAAATGCTGAATTGCTGCTCTTTCATCTTTTCGAGAAATACAATCTGTTCTTTATTGGATTTTACTTTCTCTTTCAGAGTCTCTACACCCTTTATAAGTTGAAGCTTAGTCTTATCTCTCTTATAGTCTGCTTGCCTTTTTTGACTCATCGCTGCTGCCATGGCTGAATCATTTTTCTTAGTTCCTAAGTCAAAATCCCAAGTTACACCAGCAAACACCTCGTATTTATCTTGAGTGTTTTCACTAATTGAGTTGCTCAAATCATCACCACGTCCAAAACTCTTTAAAGATACAAAAAAATCAACGTTTGATTTTGTTTTTTCGTTCTCAATTGAAAGCAACTCATCAAAAAGTTCACTATTACTTTGCATTTGTTTAAATGTAAGACCTGACTCTACTAAATTTAGAGCAGAATTACTTTGACTGTTTAGAATTGAACTAGAAGCATTCATTTTGTCATGCTCGATCACAACAGAAGACTTCAGTTCTAAAACACTTTCTAGAGTTAATTTCTCAATTCTTATCCTAGATTCTAAATCTTTTAAAATTTTCTCTCGACTAGTAATTTCAACTTCAGAAGTCAAGAACTCCGATTTACTTATGATTCCAGATTTTATTTTTGTTATGTTCAATTTATGTAGTTCTTTAAAACGTGTCAGTGAATTTTGAGCAATTTCTCGCTCTTCTTCTAACTTAACTATCGACCAATAATTAGTGACAGCTTCGATAATTAGTTTGTCCTTTAAAGATTTACTTTGAATAGTTTGGCCATTCTTTTTGGCAACGGCAGCACTTCTGTTTAAGTGATATTCCTTACTGCCAAAGTTTCTCCAAAGTGGAGCAGCGATAGTTGCTTTATAAACAGTATCCATTGCATCAAGGCTAAATTGATTATTGTCCGGAATTGTTCCAAGCTTTTTATCCTCAAATCCAACCCCCAAACCAAGTTTAATTCCAAATGAAGTCATTTTTTCGTAGTCAAAACTAAGTCCGTATCCTTCTCTTTCAGAATCAAGAGAGATCGGTGGGTTTGGATAGTTAACAGAGGAATACTTAAAAAGCTTTGAAGTCAGTTTTGAATCGAGGAATCCATCAACAGCATCAATACCAAATTCAGACTGACTCACAGACTCATTTTGAATTTTAAATTCATTGGTATCTTTAACAAGTTCTACAATTCTTTTAATGTTTATTCTTTCTTCGGCCCTAGCTTCTTTTGTGTGTAAACCAATTATGAGTGGGATTAATAAAACTGATAAATGTTTTACCTTTTTGTTACCTTTGACCTTTTTCATAAAGTTTCCTAGATCATTACCAATTGCGTACATATTTGGCATAAAAATAAGAACAACTGTAGTTCCAAACAATAGTCCATATAATATTGCCAATGACAAAGGAGATAATAGCGGATCATAGCCTCCAATAGCATAACCAGTTGGAGCTACCGCAAGAATCGTACTTACTGTAGTTAATGAGATTGGACGGAGCCTCTCTTTGGCTCCCTGTATAAGTACATCTATAGAGAATTTACCATTTTCTTTTAGTCGTTGACTTAAATGATCTACAAGAACAACAGAATCATTAACAACGATACCAGAAAGACCAATTAGACCGATTCCTGCAAACATCGAAATGGGTAATCCATGCGCAAAAAAGGATAGAAATATTCCTACAACTCCAAAAGGAATTACTGTTAATATTAAAAAAGGTTTTGCATAAGAATCAAACATTAAACTTAGGATAAAATATATTCCGATAACCGCCAGTACCGCAGCAATTTTTAAACCAGCAAATATTTTTTCTTCTTCTACTGGACGTCCACTAATTGTGTATTTAACATTTTTATCTTTGACAAAATTTTCGTTAAATTTCTTGAGCATTTCAACCGCTGTAATCTTTTCGGTATTTATATTTCCCGTAATAGATGTTGATCGCTGACCGTTAAAATGCTTAATCTCTGCAAAAGATGGTCTTTCTTCATATTCAATCATCGTGTTTAATTTAATAAGCTGACCACGCTTATTTGCTATCGGAAGATTGGAAACAAAATCAAAATCTCCTCTCGCTTTTTTGTTCAATCTTAGTCGAAAATCATAAGTTTCATTGATTGACGAATAATCTGTGACAACCTGACCATCAAAAGCAATTCTTAAAGTCCTGATAATCTCTGCCGGTGTTAAACCTGCTTGAGCAACTTTTTTATAATTCAGCCTAAGATTAATCTCGTCTTTTCCTTCAATTTGATCGTCTTTTACATCAGAG
Source organism: uncultured Pseudobdellovibrionaceae bacterium (assembly GCA_964502735.1). Taxonomy (GTDB): domain Bacteria; phylum Bdellovibrionota; class Bdellovibrionia; order Bdellovibrionales; family UBA1609; genus JACKAN01. The sequence goes on along the minus strand of CAZCYD010000089.1, from coordinate 3,698 downwards.
AGACCATCAATAGACTTTAAGAAATTGGCCACTTTTAATGAGGAGTTCGCCCGATTCTCATTGTTATTTGAAGAAATGATTATTTCAAATGGCTCGCCAAGAGGGGGACCGATCCTCATCAGGTCAAATTCTAAATCGTATCCTTTTTCAGTATAATATCCGTAATGTTTTTCGTGAATATCATCTACAATATCTTGAGCTGTTCTATTTCTATCACTGTAGGGAGTTAAATAAACCATGAAAGCAACTAAGTTCTCCTCGGTTCCCAAATTTGTGAGAGAACTTAAACTATGTGTACCAATTCTAGTGGTGTAGCCTACAAGTTCATTCTTTTTTAGATTTTGAATACTCTTTTCTAATTCACTGATTATTTCTTCAACTTTTTCGGGAGCATATCCTTTTTTAAGGGTTGCTCTAATTGTGAATCCTTCAGAGGCCTCTTGTGGAAAAGAATCTTTTCTTACTTTCGTTGCACCGATAAAGACACTAAAAACAAGAATTCCTAGGAATCCAAGCGTTACAAAATAACGGTGATCAATCAACTTGCGGAGTAATTTTTCATATAAATTCTCCCCAAAAACGATAAATTTGCTTTTTTGATATTGCCCGCTTTTATTTGCCCCATGAGCAAGATGGGCCGGTAATAATAAATAGCAGTCAATGAGTGAAACAAACAACGCCATCATAACGACTGTAGGCATCTGCCAAATAAATTTCCCTGGTAAGCCACCTAAAGCTAATAATGGTAAAAAAGCTACTATTGTTGTCAAAGATGATGCCAGCACAGGTTTCCATAGTCTTCCCACGGCATTACTGGCTGCTTCCTCTGGTGATTGTCCATCTTCGATATTGACATCGAAGCGTTCGCTTATCACCATAGCATCATCAACAATCATCCCAAGAACGATTACAAATGCACCCATTGAAACTGAGTTTAGGGTCATGCCCATAGGTACAAACATAATCATGCTTCCAAAAATGGAAAAGGGTATACCAAACGCTGTCCAGAAGGCAGGTTTACCACCAAGGAAGTAAAAGAGCAGGATAAGAACAAGAACAAATCCGATAAGGCCATTATTCTTGAGAAGAGAGAACTTACTTCTCGCATTATCAGATACGTCATTATTTAGCTTATAAGTTACACCATCTGGGAGTTCTACTTTTGTTAAATACTCTTTAATCTGATCAGATACTTTCAACTGGTCCACGCCACTTCTGATGGCCACTAGAATTGTAGCCCCACGGCTTCCATTATTACGAACAATAAGCTTTTCATCTTTCGGTCGGTATTTTAATTCGGCGACGTCGCTTAAGTAAACTCCTTGGCCATCAGGAGACATTCTTATCACTGTCTTCAAAACATCTTCTGCTTTATCGTATTTATTAAATGAAACTATCTTTTTTTGAGATAAAAAAGATTCAAGTGTTCCACCTGTGCCGACTTGATTTCTGGTGTTGATCGCAAAGTAAATCGAATTAAGATCAATTTCTTTCTCCTGAGCTTTATTGGCGTCCACTTCGATGTTAATTTCTTCATCTGGAAGACCAACCATAGTTACGCTTGAAACACCTGAAATTTTACGAAGATCATTTTCTATTTCATGTAAGATATTTTTTAAGTGCTGATAATCGCCAGTAAAGGCGATCTCCATAATTGGGCGATCTTCAGTGGTGACACTTGTAATAATTGGTTGTCCCTCAATATCTGATGGAAAATCATCAATTTTATCAACTTCTGTTTGCACATCTAATAAAAGATCTTTGAATTGTAGCTCATTGAGATTATCGTCTGCAAAGATTGTGACCCTCGATACGCTTTCAATGGAGCTTGAACGATATTCTTTGATATTTCCAATTTCTGCGATCTTCTCTTCAAGCTTTGCAGTGACATTCAATTCAACATCTTTGGCTGATGCTCCAGGGTACTTAGTCACAATAACAATCTGATTCATTGAGACGCCGGGGAAGGCTTCTTTTGGAACTTTATAAATGAAATAACCACCAATAATAAAATTGAGCGCCAAAATAAAGTTTACCAATATTGGTCTTTTTATAAAATAGAGGGTTATATTTTTCATTTAATTACCTTTTTCATAACTGCTTCGAGCGAACAGCGTTCAAATCACAACCTTTTTGGATTTGATTAAAAAATAGCCCAACAAAAAAACACTAGCCGTCATACAAACTGCTCCAATAAGTACAAAAATTGGAGGTGCAGACAAAAGTAGTTCTAGCAGGATGCCAATCGGCATTAGTAGGCCCAAAACCCCCAGCCAAGACACAATCTTTCTTTGAGTTGAACTAATGTCGAGCTTGAAAAGTAGATAACCAATAACAATATTTAGAAAAGCAAAAAGATTACCATGGACATGAGCTAATCTTGCTTCAAAATGCTTACCACTGCCATAAGCAGCGGCCCATTCCGCGGCATCGGGTGCAAAGTCTCTTAAATATATTAATAAAAAGCCATACAGCATGAACGCCGCCATCGAAAAGAGACCAATCACAATGTTTTTCTTTCCATCCAATTGAGTTTCCATACTTTCCTTTCATTTTATCCAGTCTGAGGGAATAACTTTATAAATTATTTTTTTAGTGTTTCCATCCTTCATGCTTAAATAATTTCTCATAATCTAAAAGAGCCTCGTGAATTTTTTTGTGTCCACTTTCGTATTTACCATTCTTAAAATCTTCTGCTCCTTCAAGGATTGATCCCAAAGAAGGGTGAATGGCCTCATCTGCTTCAGGATCAAGTTTGCAAGTCTTGAAAATATCATTCACAGTGTGAGTGAGTTTATCCCCGTATTCTTTAATGCTATTTACATCATCTTTCTTTAGTTTTAATTCCTTCATCAGACTTAAAACTTTTTCCATTCGAACTTTAAGATCATTAGTAGGAGTAAACTGGTTTTTAATATCTATATGGTTATTACTTTTTTTAGAATGATTCTGATGATGATCATGGCTTTGTGCGCTCGCCACATTTGCCATCAAAATTAGTGATGTAATTATAATAGTTTTCATTTTTTTTCCCCTTTGCTGTTTTTGATTATTTTTAATTTTACTTTTTCTGCTATCAAATTGGCTGATTGCCTTATTATTTTCACTCTTTCGATACTGAGGTTGTTCATAAAGTTTTCACCATTTGGCGAAAGCGATAAAATTTTAACTCTTCGATTTTTTGGATCTTCTTTTCTTTCAACAAATTCTTTTTTAACAAGTTCATCAATCATCCTGCTAGTCGCAGACACTGAGAGATTGAGTTTGTTTGAAATGTCATTAATGTTAATGAACCCCTCTCGATCTATAATGTGAAGAGCGGCGACCTGAGAGAAGCTTAAGCTCTCTTTGCTAATGACAACGGCCAGGCGTTCAATAACCATACTAAATAGTTTTCTGGTGGTACGTTCAATTGGTGAATTTATTATTTTGTTACTCATGATATATGAGTATATACAACACTTGCATTTGCGCAACTGTTTACCAGGTTAAATTTTTAAAAACATCACAAATGCCTGAGATGACAGTAAATACTGTCGGTGTATTCTGTCTCAATTTTGGAAGAATACTTAAGATGGTTCGATACGCCATCTGCACCATCAGGTGAAATGGCAAACGAACCAAATTTAAAGTCCTGTAAAATTAGGTATTTAGGCAAGTGAGGTGGTCGTGGGTTCGTGAGATTTAATTGGTCGGGG
>CAZCYD010000088.1:0-8132 GCA_964502735.1 uncultured Pseudobdellovibrionaceae bacterium | reverse complement strand
GTTAGTTAGTTAGTTAGTTAGTTAGTTAGTTAGTTAGTTAGTTAGTTAGTTAGTTTAAGTTTTTGTTTAAGGCTGAAGACTCAAAGGTGGGGAATCTATGAAGTTGTTTATTTCTGTTTTTATGTTGGTGGCCATTTCCTGTGTAAAGGTGAAGGCTCAGCATGCGGGAAGTCATTACAAGACAGAGATTTTTGATCAGGCTGTGAATGGCAAGCAAAAGATAGACCTCTCGTTTCATCACAGGAACTCAAAATTTAACTTGGTTGATAAGGTGAATAAGAGTCAGACTTCAGAAGCGACGAGGTCTCTTAATTTTGTCAATTTAGATTATGGATATGGAATATCAGAGTCGATGGCCATTCATATGATTTGGGGCTATGCCTTTGGTCGTGAAAGGGAGCAGAATCTTAGCGATTCTTCTTTGTCTAGTGAGTACAGCATTCTGGGCTTTCGCGATTTAGATATTCGATTTTCAGGTAACCATTACTCTGAAGACAGTTTGTTGCATTGGCGTATTCAAGTGGAATATGATTTGGGTGATCGAACTCTCAAACAAACTCGTCTGGGGCCTCCGGCTAAATACGAAAGCAACGCTTTTTCTGGTCGTACCACGTTGAATTTACAGTTCGGATACGCTCACCAGGTGGGGCCTGGTTATTTAGGTTTGACGGCAAAGGCCGATATCGTAAAAAACAAAGCTGACTTTTATAATACAAACATTAATGGAGTGAGAGACAAGCTGGCCACCAACGGTGGGCAAGCTTATTCAGGACAGCTATTTTATGAGCTTCCTGGAGATAAAATCTTATGGGGTGGGGCTCTTGGTGTATTTGAAATCAATAGAGTCACTAGTGAATTTCAGGGGTCGGTAGTGAGCGCGATGGCTGAGCAAAGATTTTATCAGTTACTGCTATTTAGTCGTCTAGATACAGGGCCTGGGCACGAGCTATATGTCGGTTTTGGTTACGACTTTTACAGCCGCACAGGGGGCACCGGACCAGTAAGTTATTTTATTGAAGATGGCTCTGGTTTTTTTGTGACGACAACTTATGCGGTAGAATTTTAAAGTTTCAAAAGGTGATCTCATTCTCTATCGTGAGGATTGCGGGAGAATTCTAAGTTAAATACAGTGCATTTAAACAGTTTTTATCAAAATTTCAAGGAAACATAGATCTCTTGGCAGCTTGAGCCTTGAGACGTGTGGATATAAGCAACATATCAAAAGGATTTTTGCATAGATCTTTTAAAGAAGAATGGTTTCACAGGATTGTGGTGAGCTGATTTCAAAATGTTTTATGGTTTCTTCAAGCAAAATGTCTCTGGCAAAATCTTCATGAATGGCGTGCGGAGCATCTTTGATCTCTACTAGGCGACATTTTTCCAACTGACAAACAAGTGAGTTTATATTTTTGTATTCCGTTACTTTGTCATCTGTGCCAAAAACTAATAGAGTTTTCGTTTTGATTTCATCTGCACGAAGAAGAACTTCTTCTATGGCCATTAAAGCCTCCTGAACCCACTTTATCGTTTTGCCTGGAACAAATCCTCCATATTTATTTTGTATTTCAAAGCGAAGTGCCCAACGCTCAGGATCCCTTGTGTAGGGGTTGTTGGGTTGAAACTCAGTAGGAAAGGTCTTGGTCTGCACAGCTAGGCTTCCAAATATGCGAATTAGGTACTTTAAAGAAAACAGCTTTGTGACCATCCAGTCTATATAAGGGTTCGAATGGAAAAGAATATCTAACATAGGTGCATTCAAAATGAGTTTTTCAATTCGATCTGGTTGTTGCAAAACTGCCTTTAAAGCAATTGTTCCGCCCATAGAGTGGCCGACAACAAGAGGCTTAACGCCGGATTCTCTTGGGGTAATTCTATCTAAAAAATTGAGAAAATTTTCCTCATAATTTGAAAAATCATCAATATGTCCAACTTTTGGATCTTGTTCATATAATCGATCTGACAGTCCTTGCCCAGGAGGATCCCATACGTAGATTTTTCCCATGTGTCCCGATGTTTTAAGGTCTAAAACGAACTCCGACCACTGGTAAGAAATTTCTCCTCGCCCAGGTACAATTACGATAGGTGGCCCATCATTTTGACCGTTCCACTGTAAATATCTGATTGTATTGGAGTTATCAACATTCGATATTTCCCCGATTTGAGCTTCTTCAATGACTTTGTAAATCTGTGGCAGTTTGAATTGAAAGTCGCTGAATCTCTCCTCTTTAGCTAGGGAGTGCGAAGCTGCAATGGTGATATAGAGCGCAATGAGTGCAAATTTAAGAAAACGAAACCCCACGATATCCCCTAAAAGTCTAATTAAAGACCGACTTTCAAAAAAGTTTGCAAGTTGTAAGCCATAACATTAGTTCTCCTCATCCCTATGGTTAGACAACTTTTGATAAAGTTGAACCAGCGAAAAGGAGCTTAACCAAAAGCTCTGGTCGTCAGGAAACATTTGGCGAAACTGAGTTGAGAGACCTAGTTTCTGGGCCAAATCATCAAGCCCTCCGTAGTCTCCGCGTAATATCTGTTCATATATTGTAATCCTACTTCCGGGGGCCATGCTGTCCAGAGAGCGTGTCGTTTTCATTGGTTGCATAACTTGGACCATATTTTCTTCGAGTCTTTGCTCCATCCATTTAATTTTCATCGCTTGAGACTTAGCAAATGAAAAACTCAATAAGGATCGATCCTTACTAGATTCGCGGCTTGGTCTTTCAAGCCGCTGAAGCATCTGATAGGCGAGGGCTTCTTGTGCACTCCTGTAGGGGAGACTTCTAGTCTCAAACAACGCCCTTGTCTCGGGATGGGTTTTTAAAATGTCCTCAAGTGAAACTTGAGCAGGAAGATTCATATCCAGATGAGATTGCAAAAACATACGCACGGAAGGTCTTGATAAAATTGCAAGCGCCAAGGGAAGTCGAGACGACTCATAATCAAGTGATTTCGACAAAACATCAAACAAGGACTTTGCAGTTCTCTCACTATTGACTTGTCTTTCTAAGATTGAAATTTTACCGTCTATCAATTCGAAAAGTTTCTCGGAGCGTGCTCTAGATTCACTGATGACTAGTGCTCGCTTGATCGCATAAAGCATCCAGAAGAGATTGGCATCCGTTTTCTTCAAGACTTGTGGATACTGATTTAATAGGTGCATGACCTCTTCAGGATCTGTCGCAGTAAAATATTCAGCGAGGGAGATGGGGCTGGCAGGATTTTCATCCTCAGTGCTGATTCTTAATCTGTTGGATTGAACAAGTGTATTGACATAATGACTCAATTTCTGGGGGTCACCTTTTAACTGAATAAGATTTTCCGAAATAGAGTTATCAGCTCTCGTCAGAGTGACCCCATTTCTGCGCCGAATGAGGATCTCCATTTCAACGATATTTAACCATTCTAATACATTTTGTCGTTTAACCCTATAAACAATCATTGAATGCTCAGGCAGACGGATTGAACTCAAAAAACTATCAAGTTTTTCAAGATGGTGGCGAATGAACCCATTTAAAAACAACATTTCATTATAACTAAGCGTGATTCCATAAGGATTAAAAGGTTTCATTAGAAGATTCAAGGCCTGTTCAACGTTGCCCATTCTAAAGATTTCACCGACTTCGGAGTGGAGGTGGTTGCCAAAAGATAAATTACGGTTTTCCTTAAGCAATGGTTCAAAAAACTCTATCGTATTGATATTTGTTCCATTTAGGTTTGCAAGTGAACCGACTTCTGTCCGCTCTTTCATAGTAATTTTCCAGCCGCCTTGGGTTAATATGACTTGATCCACGGCTTGACGTAACGTTGTGCCATGCCCGTGAGTTACATATTTAAACCCTGATGGGACTCTGTGAATCTCATTTTCCGGAACAACAAAAATAGCTTCAGGTGGGATTTTAAAATTTCCTAAAATATAGGAATCATACGGATTGATATTTACCAATTGTTTTTCGAGAGATTTTATTGGCAATACAATAGCGTAAGGCTTTTCATCCCAGGACCCAGATCGATGACGGCGCACTAATTCCCCAATTGAAAAATGAATAGTTGGCCTGAAAGAGGGAGGCTCTGTGGCAACATGAGAGTCGCTCTTTGACACATCTCGCGCCCCAGCAACTAAAACCCCATCATCAGGAAAAATTGGAGTTGCATGCACGGCAAAAAGGCGATTCCTAAGCTCTTCAGCTCTTTTATGGCCTGTGGAGATAACTGCATCTACAATCCCGCGCTTTCCTGAAAAAGCACTAAGAAGCTTCGCACATGTCTTTGAATCTGCAAACACGGGATCAAAGGCAATGGAAAGCAGCAGACTCAAAATTGCTGTCAGTCGTATAAAATTTTGACAGATTTTCTTTCCCATCATTCTCCTCATAACTCCTGTATCTAAAGCATTTAGAAATATCAAGATGCTAGCCAAACTTTTTGAAGGCTTATGGTTTTATGGTTACCTCTAGATCGAGGAGGTTTGTCTATGAGACATCTTTTTATTTTACTTTGGTTGAAGTGCGGGTTTTTCTAATTTGTCAGCTAGGCTTTTTAAGCGGGATTTTTGCTCTGGACTCCATTTTTCTGCAAATTGCGCGGGGTTTTTCTTAAAGTTTTCTAGAAGAAGATTCATCTTGTTAACATCCCCTTTAGACTCTTGAACCACAATAGAAAAAACCTCCGCCGCGAGCGCAAATATATCCTCTGACATCTGCTGATCGCCTCCCGTTAATTGTTGAACAAAATCTGCAGCCTGTTGAGCCGCAGGGGAGTCTTTAATAGCTTGATCTCTTTGCGTTTTGTTTTTGAGAAGTTCTTGGGTTTGTTTAAGAGCCTCTTGATCTGCGCTGTCCATATCTGCTTTGCCCATATTGTGGCTATAGGCTCCAGAAATTAATAAAAATGTAGTTAAGATTATCAATTTATAGGAAAAATTAATCATTTTTTTATTCTGACAAAAATTGCGTTAGCAGTCATTCCTTCAGACGAATTCGAGACGATAGGCAAGTTTTAGCTTCGATTTGAATCTGCCAGATCTCAAATTGGTTATCTGAATGTTCGTTCCTATCACAAATTTACTGTATAGATGGCTTTAGTACCCTCCTCTAGTGTAACTTCTAATGGAAGTACGCGAATCCTTTTGTTTAGGGGTTTTTTTATAAAATCCGGATTATTGGCGTAGTCTCTAGAAAAGTTAATTAGATCAGATAGCGTCCAAGTTTCGGCAGCCGTTATTGCTGCTGCGCCTACATGCATAGTGCTTTGATTATTCCAGCTAAAATCTGAGTAGATTTTCTAGATCGGATTCTGCAACAAATCTGAGCATTTCGTTAAACAGAATAATTTGAAACCACAGGTCAGGATGGCTGTGTAGCCCTAAAGGGTTGAGAATTTCAGGGTGTTGAACTCTTGGGTAAACTCGATTATAGCCATCAGGAAACTCTTCAAGATTTTCTGTCCAATCGGGCTGGTAGCTTTTGTGAGGGTTGGTTCTAGCTGATGAGAGTTCATTAACTCTATTGATGTAGTTTTGAAGAGCTTCGTTGTATCGTCTTATCAGATTTTGGCCTTCGATTTTGGGGAGAGAGTTAAGTTTTCGTATAACTAAGGGATGTGAAAGCCAATCATTAAGGGGGAGAAAGGTTTCCCCTAAGATAAGCTCAGGCCTCCATTTGTAACTTTCTTTTTTGGCAACATTTAAGAGATCAATAATAATTTGTTCTTCTAACTCCAGTCCTCTTGCGCGCTGAATGAGTGTGTCAATGTCAACCAGTAGACCTCTAGGGTCTTTAGAGCTGTGTTGAATTAGTTTTTCGATATCAACTAAATCTTCGGTATCAGGCGCTAGCGGTGGTAAATAGTTAATGCCTTCGGTGACAGATTGGCTGGCACGTATTTCAAGTCCTACAACAGGAATGGGGACTCCAGTGGGGTGGGTTTGTTGATTGTAAATCCCGCGGATTCCCAATGGTAGTCGTTTGAAGATAGGAGGGAAGTTCGGATCAACAGTTGTATCAAGGTCGAAGTCCTTGTCCTGAATTAGAATTCCAGAAGCAGTTGCTGAAAGCCGTAGAAAAGTGTTTTGATCTAGGGCCGTAATGCTATAGTTCATTCTGTTGTGCTCGTTAATTTGAAAAATGTCTGTTGCTTCTTCTGCCGAAATTTGAACTCGATTCGTTTTGTCTAATTGATACTTGTAGGGATTTCTGTGGCTGACAAATATATAGTCATTCCGATCTCCCCAGTAGCCGATAATAGAATTGTAAATTCTGATTCGTTGTTCTTCTGTAGTGAGAGATTGAACGTCGGCAACCCAATGGATATGTCCAATTGATTCTTGCAAAGCTTTTTTGAGTGCGGAATTTTTCGGAGAAAATAAACCCAAGCGTAGCCATAAATTTTCTAAGTATTCATAGAGGTGGGTGGCTTTATGGGTAAAGCCGGACATGGGAAACTCAATTCCGACAAAATTCACCCCATTTCTCCATTCTTCAGACACTTCATCTGGTATCATCTGGTCATAGGGGTTGTTATAGGTGGTCCATGCTGACGGGATTTTTTTGAGCTTTAAAATGTCGCTGTGTTGACCTCGAATTTCGAATAAAGTTTGGATTAAAACCATTAGGCTTTGCCTGGGTATTGTTTCCCAATTTTTAAGTAGAGTTTGATTTTCAGTAGTTTCAAATTCTAAATCATTAACAAGTTTGAGGATCTGAAATCCGATTTGTTTTGTAATTTCATCGGGGATTAGTCCATAAATGAATTCGCCACGACTGTTTTTTCCATAAAGACCAAAGAGTTGTCTAAAGCTAGAATTTGCGAGAACTTGAGATTCGAGATAGGCTTCTTTTGCTTTGTGAGCAAAAGAAGGTTTGGCGTGGTCAACAGGAGAATTTACGGGGGAAAACTCCCATTCCAGTCCTAGGGTGCGTTTAAGTGGTTCGTGAATACGCCCTTTTAGGGCTTGGCCACACTTAGAAAACTCGTGTGACCAAGATAAAAAGGGCACAGTAAATACAAATATAGCCAATAAATTTCTATAATTCACTCGTCTATAATTCACTCGTCTTAATAATTTCATCATCTGATTTTGAAAAGGTCTCAAATAAATAAGGGCTTTGAATATTTTTAGCTCTACCTATATCTTCACCTATATCAGGTTCTGTATCAGAGTTTTGTCTAATAGGGTAGAGGTGGTGCAAAGATTTTATATCGAAGGAGGTTATGGAAGTTGCACTATTATAATTCATTACGCTGTAAATATTATCGTCTTCATGTTCTGTAAATGGGTGGCCAAGGCCCAGTAGGTGGCCAAATTCGTGAGTCATCACGAAAAGCCTATTGGATTGGAGTTCTTCGTTAAGAAGCTTTTGTAATTCGTAGTCCAAATTTGAAATATTAGTGCCAACTTTAGTTTCTATATAATCAAGAAGTTTTTGTTCTTCTTTATCAAAAATAAAGATATCAGAATCAATCAATGTTTTGTTTTTGTAATTGGGAAGGCTCAGATTTGCTCCTTGGAAGAGGGCTTGCTTGTTAGAACTGTAGAAGTAATCGGGTACAATATAAATACATTTGGTATTTAGATCTGAAAATGGAGGATAGTGAGTTAAAACATTTAAACTCAAGTCGAGTCTATTCAATAAATGAGATCTCCAGTTTTTAATTGCAGATTGAGCCGCAGGGTAATACTTGCGAAATTTTTGGTATTCCAATGTGGATTCGTTATTATTATTCTTTTGACAGAAATGAACTTGAAGTTGTTGGCGTGTGTTCCACTTCATGGGCATTGATTTTCCCAAAAGGTAAAAGAAATCGCTGGAGTCTTTTTGTGGGAGGTCTTCCGGTTGGATAACTGGGCCAAAATAGAGAGCTATTAGCGAACGATCAGAAGCTGTGTCATCAAAGGCTAAAAGACTGAATGCGCTGTAGTCTTCAGTAAAACTTACGTGAAGAAGTTGAGCCTTTTCAGTCTCTTGAGCTTGATCTTCTGCTTTAACGATTTTGCTTTTTGGATTATTTTCAGCAACAGTCTCTTTATTAGTTAAAAGATAAATTATAGTTTTACCTGAATCGTCTTTTTTTATGCTTAATGTAATTTCACCATTCGTAATTTGATAAGATTGAGAATCATCAGATTTTTTTAT
>CAZCYD010000087.1:0-8270 GCA_964502735.1 uncultured Pseudobdellovibrionaceae bacterium | reverse complement strand
CGGTGCAACTTAGGGCCTGGCACCTCTAGGCTTCGTATCAATTCGAGTCAGTGTTGATTTTTAACATAATCTTTAGATTTCATCCTAAAAAGCCGATTATATAAGGTATGAAAACTCTAGGTAATATCAACAGTGAGATACGAGCATCTATGCGTATTCTATTGAGATTATTTTCTTTATTCGCTTTGGCCTTAACTTTGTCTTCCTGCAAAGGCTCTAGTGATGATGGCTTTGCTTTTCTCGACAGTCCAGAATCCCCAGTAAAAAATGATGAAGAGATTGTCGATGATTTGCAGATAGTTTCGTTCTCACCTTTAGAAAGTCCAATAAGAGTTACTGATAGTAAAGATATAACTTTTGTTGTGAGTGTGAACAGCACAGCAGGAGGTGTTGTTTACACATGGAAGTTAGACGGAAGTGTATTATTCGTCGGAACGGAGCCGTTTTTTAAATTTAGTGGAGCTTCTGCTCCTGGCGGATTGAGCAACTTAGAAGTCATAGCTGCAAACCCAAAGTCTGAAGCTAGCAAAATATTTATTCTAGAAAAAAATATTCCACCGCAAATAACAGCCGCGATTCCATCTAGTGCTGGTAATATCATTTCCTGTGGTGGGGGCTCTCTAGCTATGACTGTTAATGCATCTGATGCAGATGCTGATGGGTTGACTTACAACTGGCTTTTGAATGGTGCCGTTCATTCAGCTTATTTTTCAGTTGTGAACGGTGTAGGCGTTTCTGAAAATACTTTTACACCACCTTGCTCTGTGGCCGGAGTTAACACAGTAACTGTCGAAGTGAGTGATGGTTATGATAAGGTCAGCACTTCTTGGGCTGTAACTGTTAACAATCCAACGGTTGCTCAAATTAATTCTTACACTCCATTGGGATCGCCCATTATAATTCCAAGCTCTGGTAGTCAGCTATTTTCTGTCAGCGCAACAGGGAAGGATCCTTTGAGTTATGAGTGGCGGTTGAACGGCACTCCCATTCCCGGAGAAAGCACGTCTTTTATTACATTAAATGCGGCGAGCTTGGTTGTTGGAGAACACACTTTAACTGCGGTAGTTTCTGATGCTGACAGTAGTGATAGTCGTGATTTTCTTGTAAAAAGAAATGCTCCTCCAGTGTTGTCTGCTCCATCTCCCTCTACTGGCTCTACTACAAAAATCAATTATCAAAGTTTGAAAACATTTTCTATAAACGGAAGCGATGAAAATGGTGATCCGATTTCATACTCTTGGACTTTAAATGGCCTTCCTAGTGTAGCAATATCTGCCTCAGCAACAGGGTCAGGGCATCAGGCTATTCTTTCTCCCTCTGCAGGCCTTGTAGGTACTCACACCCTGATGGTTTCAGCCTCTGATGGTGTTGAAACGGCTCAACAATCTTGGACTATTAATATTAACTATTTTAGTTCGGTCTGTAATGATCTAACGGCAGGTCAGATCTGCACAATTCTTGGTAGTCCTGGGTACGGCAACGGACTTTATCCTGCATCGGATAACGAAAAAATTAAGATCAGACCCACAGATGTAATTGATGATGGATCTGGAAACCTTTTTGTAACGGATGATATTAATCATGTTGTATGGTTTTTTAATAGATCAGCCCTACCAATTACTCGTTTAGGAAAAACTGTAGCGCCAGGACAGTTTGTAGCCATTATTGGGAATGGTTCTACTGGGTTGGGTCCTGAGCTTTCATCAAACAATCATTACAAACCGAGAAACCCTTACGGAGTAGCCTGGGACCCTATTGGAGAAAATCTATTTGTTTCTTTGTGGAGCGACCACAAAGTTATTCGAATTGATAGTACAGGGCAAGTCACCCACGATATATGCCATGGGGGTAATGGGAACCCTATGGGGGCAGAGGGAGACTCGGCAACAGGTCACAGGTGTAATAACCCCGCCAATTTAGCTTATGATCCGGTCAGAAAGTATTTGTACGTGGCCATTCATGCTAATCATCAGATAAAGATGTTTGATTTAAGTGACCCCGATCCTACAAATTGGACAGGTCACTATATGGTTGGAAATACGAGTGGTGATAGTGGCTCTGCGAATGGAGCTGTTGGCAATTCGGGAACAAGAGGAAGTAACCCTTTTGCACTGACTATAGATAGCCAAGGAGTTGTCTACTTTGTGGAGTCTGGTGCCAATTGCCGACTTCGTATAGTTAACAATACCGCTAGCAACCGTAGTTATATGGGCGGAGCCGTTACTGTAAATGCTGGTCAAGTGGGGACCCTAACCGGAGGAGCCTCCTGTGGTACCAACACAGGTGTATATAGTGCACTTAGATTTCAACAGCCAAGAGGTTTAGCAGTTTGGGAAAATGCAGGCTCTGTTCTTGGTTTTTTTGTAACTAATAGAGATCACGATAGAACTACATTCTTAAATAATACGGCCTCATCAGTGACTCTAGGTGGTCAAGAGGTATCACCATACAATGGAGATTACGTTTGGCATTCGACAACTGAGGCAGGTTATGGGGGCGGCTCAACTCCGGCAAGAAATAATCCCACTAATGAACCATGGGGAGCCACTGTGAATTCCAGTGGCACAGAATTTATATTGGCTGACAGGCTAAATTTTAGGATTCGAACTCTGAACATTTCTACTGCCAATGGGGCTGTAACGGGACTTATTGGTGAGGGCGAGATGTATGGATATGCGGGAGGGTCGAATTCTCCAGCAACAATCGTAAAGTTGAATAATCCAACCAAGCTTTTGTATGACCCCTTGACTAATCAATTGTTAGTTTCAGATCGTTCAAATTTTATAGTCAGAGGGGTCAACCTAGAAAGCGGTGCGGATAATACAGTGATTGGAGCAGCAGGAATTGCGGGGAATGCAAATAATGAAGACGAGGAGCCAACAGTTGCTAGGCTTAGAGGTTCTTTTGGGTTGGCCATACATGGAAATGCTTTGCTTTATGCGGATAACCAACAGGGTAGCGCAGCTAATCAGAACTGCTTAATACGAGCCTATAACCGTTCGGGGTCTTCACAGACTATTTTTAATACCAGCATCATGCCTAATAAAGTTAGTACAATAGCTGGCGATTATATAAGCGGTTGTGGATCACTAACTGGAAATGGGGGGCCTGCGCGATCAGCCCGCATAAATCGCCCTGAGGGTCTGGCCTCTGATGGTACCAACATTTATATAGCGGCGACTCAAGATCATTGCATTTTGAGAGTGACTCCAGATGGAACACTCTCTCAGTACATTGGGTCTTGTGGGAATGCACAGGACGTAAATGGGGTGGCAACAGGTGGGGCTGTCCGTTTGCGATTTCCTTCGAGCATCACTATGGACCCTAGACACCCCACCAACTTTTTTATCGCTGATCAAACCAACCAATCTACCAACAAATTAAAATATGTGAATCTAAGTGGTAGTGATGTTGTGATTTCGGGTATTACCATCGCCAACGGTCAAATTGGAACAGTGTATACTGGTGGCGGTTACGGTTATGCTGTGGCGGCTTTTGACAATCAAATTTGCTTTTCTAGTGGACACTCTACTGATGGCTGGCAGGGGTCTCACAATGTTCAGTGTAGGGATCGGGATAACCCCATTCCTACGACGACAATGTTAGCGGGGCGGCCAGATGGTGATCAAACAAAGGCCGGCACGCCTTCTCATACAGAACAAGAAGGAGTTCATGCGACGTCCAGTTATCTTTACACTCCTTATGGTCTGGCTTTTGACTCTTCAGGTAATCTCTATATTGCTGACAGAAATAACCATATTGTTCGCATGGTCAAACGTTGGTGGTAATAAGTTAAATCCGCGGATAAAATTTTGACATATTTTATCCGCGGATTTAACTGACCTCTGGACTTACAAATGAGATAGGGAAAACGTTTTATATAAATTCAGTTTTGACAATAAGTTTAACTGCTCGAGAGTCACAAATTTTAACAGATCAAGTTTTGATTGCCCCCCTAGTGGCACTTTATTTTCATCCCTCTAGAGGAAGTTTATAAATTAGTGGAGTGCCTCGATGTATGACAAAGGGCTAGATTTTAGTAGTGACTTTAAACTTATACTGTTAATTTTTCGATAAGAATTCCATGAGAAATATAAGAAATACAGGCATATGCAAAGTACCCAAAATAAGTTTGTTAATGATTTTGGCCCTCTTTATGTCGGCCTGCGCATCAAGTTTGACTCATGTAAGATCAAACCCTGAGGGGGCAACGGTTTTTCTTATTCAAAAAAATAACCAAAAAATGAGAATAGGGAACACTCCACTAAACATACCAGCACAACAGTTAAATGCGGGGGGAGATTCTAATGTTCAAATAAGGCTGGAAAAAGAGGGCTACAAAGGAGAGACTTATTTTCTACCCAGTTTAATGTTCTCGGCTTATGTGGACTTATCTGTGGAACTTCAAGAAGAGCCGGCTCCTCCCAGTTGTGAACAACAAGCTAAAAATACCAATAAAGTAGCTAGGAATGTGGCTCAGTCTATTTTTCTTATCCAGCAAAAAAAGTATGATCAAGCGGAAAGCATCCTCAATAATTTAATCGCAGAAAACCCGGATATAAGTGTTCTTTTTGATCTTCTTGGCAACGTACACTATCTCAACCAAAAAATTGGTCTGGCGGTAGAGTCCTATAAGCGCTCTTTAGACATAAACCCAAACAGCGCAGAAACTCAAAGAATGTACAATAAACTCAACGCCATTAGAACTCCAGCAGGGGGTAACTAATGAACTATATACTAGGCTTAATTTTTGCGACAGCGGCCTTGTTTTTGGCTATGGACCATCTCAATCAGGGGCCGGACCAGTACTGGGATCTTGTCGCCTTCAGTATAGTATGGGGAGGCACTTTTGCCGTTGCCATCATTACATTGCCCTGGGCAAAGTATCGCGAGATATTGCATTTTTTTGGAAAACTTTTGTTTTATGTTTCTCCTAGCAAAAAAGAATTTGCCCAAACTTGTTTAGATCACATCGCCAATAGCAAGACCGGTGGAGATCATAAAAATGTTAGCTCCAACTTTTTTCATGTTCAACTTTTATCTGAAGGGTTTGAACTGATTCACTTGGGGCTGACAACTGAAAAAATTCAGAAAATTCTTTCTGAAAGAATTTATCATAGAAACCTGAGTAATGAGGATATAGCCAACTCTATCCGCTCGCTCGCAAAGTATCCACCTGCCTTTGGGCTCACAGGAACAGTTTTTGGTCTTGTTGAGTTGATGAAAGGGGTTTCTCAAGGGATGCCAGCCAAAGAGACAGGATTTAAGATGGCTATTGCCCTAGTCGCTACACTCTACGGACTGCTTGTGGCTAACTTACTTATAAATCCAGCAGGTGAGCAGATTCGCAAAATCTCAAAGTCAGAAGCAGAATTAGCTGAGATCGCCATGCAGACTGTGATATTGGCCAGTCAATCTGTGAGTTTACTTGAGGCCCAGGAGCTTATTAATTCTATGTTGGCTGTGCATGAAAGAGTAGATGTTATATCGCAAGCCAACTTTAGTGAGGCAGTGGCATGAGTTTTGGAATTGATAGATCGAAAAATAAAATTGCCGAAGATGTTGATAGCGAAGGAACTTGGGCTATCAGCTATGGGGATATGGTCACATTGCTCTTAGCTTTCTTTGTCCTTTTTTTTACAGTGAACCCAGATGCGGAGAGGCAAGATGAATTGCAGCAGTCTTTAATATTGGATCTTAAAAAGTCTTCTATAGTTGAGCGTGAAATTAGCAGTGTAAATACTCAATTATTAGAGGGTGCAAAAGCTAGTGAAATTTCTGTTGGGGTTTCAGAACTGAACTCTTTAAAAAATATAGATGAAACCATTGTCAGTCAGTGGCGTGGCAAAGTTTATAAAATGGGACAAAAAATTATTATTGATTTCCCTAACACATCATTTTTTGAACTAGGAAAGGTGGAGTTGAACAAGAAGGGACGTGAAACTCTGGAAGAATTCGTAAAGGTTTACATGCCTTATGCAGGTAATTACACTTTGGGAATACGAGCCTTTACGGATACTAGAAAAGTTCGATCTGTTCATAGGTATAAAGACAACTTAGAGTTGTCAGCTTTGCGTTCTATTTCAGCAATGAGAGTATTAAGAGATGTAGGTATACCTATGAACAGAATTCGCCTTGGTGGCTACGGAGAGTTATCGATGACCTATGATGAGCTTCGTCGATTGGAGAAAGAAACAGGAGCTAAGGACCTTTTGTCTTTTGCTAGAAAAATTGTTTTGGTTATTGAGCCCAGTGAGAAATCTGAGGAGGAGCCATCATGAAGTCCCTCTTACTTTTAATATCTTTATTGTTAGCGGTACCTTCCGTGCAGGCTGCTGAACGCCATCCAAGGGTTTCAGAGGTGGAAGACAAAATTAAAAAAGATGCTAATAATTATCTTGAGGCAAGATTCCCTGGATTACCATTTTCTGTTAATGTCAGCATTGATCCTTTAAGACGAGTAAGTGCGGAGGCCTATTCCATAAAAGGTGAGATCCTGCCATTTTATGCTTTAGACGAGGAAAATATAAAAGACGAATGGGACGATCCTACAGCTTCTTTATATACGCTGTCGACCAGAGTTAAGAAAATATTTGTTACGGTGCAAGTTCCTGAGAGTCTTAGTCAAGAAGAAATAGATGAAGCTAAAATTAGTTTAACCCAAATTTTAAGACTAATTCCCGCCAGAGACCAGATCGAAGTTAATCGTCGAAAGTGGAGTTTATTTCCCCATCTAAAATTTTACAGCTTTATTGCAGGCTCTGGATTGATAGTATTTTTATTGGGTTTATTTTTAATAATTTATCTATCGACTCGGAAGGTCTCAGCATCTCTTGAAAATGTCCAAGCTTATCTAAAAAATAGCGGGTCCACATCGGCTCCTGCATTGGCTAAGTCGACATCGAGTGCAAACTTCAAAGACTCTCATGCGAACAGTGGAGGAAGTGGGGGTCAAGATTTACGGTTTAATGATCCTATTAAGCTAAGAGAAGTTATTTTAAATCGAGTCGAGTCTTTGATTAAAAATAAGGATTTACTGAGGCTAGAAAACATGAAGCTATTAGATGATCTTGGAGGTAGAGATCCTCAAGCCTTAGGTGCTTTATTGACTCTGTTTCCTCTGTCTCTTCAAAAGGAGCTATTTTCTTATAGCCGAGGAACTCATTGGCTTGAGGCTTTTACTAATCCCGGAGATTTAAATATGAAGACTTTGGAGTTAGTTGAAGATTTGTCTTTAGCAAAGTCTATAATCTACAGGGAGAACTGGGAAAAACTTCTAATTCAAGTGTGGAGAATGGAAGAGGAGGCGACTCAATTTTTAAAAGCACTTAAATTGGATCAAGCTATGGCTCTATTGGGAGCAATGCCAAAGTATGTTTCTTTGCCTCTGGCTCGGGCGGCATTTCCAGGAAATTGGGCTATTCTTTTGGACCCGGGAGCACAGTTTCAAGAGATACCAGAAGATGTTTGCAAAGACATATATGATAGAACGCTAAACACCAAGCCACTAGAGTCATTTGAAGTGCTTGAGGTTTATAAAAAATATATAGAACTTTTAAGGTTTGTTGAAACGGCTGATATACGAACAGAAAAGGAAATTTACGAAGCTTCTTCAAGAGACTCTATGCTTTACAGGTTGCGACCACCTTTTTACCTTTTGTTTGAACAATCACCAGAAGTTATCTCTGCCATTTTTAAACAGTTCGACATAGGAGACTGGGCACTGGCATTATTTAATGTTCCTCGGGATGTTCGTTATTCAATTGAAACACTTTTAAACAGTAAAGAAAGATTCTACTATGTAGAATTGTTGCAAGATTTTGATAGGAATCCTCCGTCTACAGATAGGGTTGCTGCTATTCGCATGCAAATTGCCTCAACATTACAGGCCTTGCGCGAGGCTCATCCGGATGATTTTTCTACAGCAGCGACGACAACTGATGAGGAAAACAGAGTTGAAACTACTGCGGCATAAGCTTTATTCTCAAAGAGTTGAGTCTTGTATCTTAAAATATC
Organism: uncultured Pseudobdellovibrionaceae bacterium; assembly: GCA_964502735.1. Classification (GTDB taxonomy): domain Bacteria; phylum Bdellovibrionota; class Bdellovibrionia; order Bdellovibrionales; family UBA1609; genus JACKAN01. The sequence goes on along the minus strand of CAZCYD010000087.1, from coordinate 254 downwards.
TAAGAGGACTCTTTGTTCTTGCTTTTTTATCCGTCTACCCAAATCAAGCGTGGAGTGGAAAACTCGATCTATTGACAGGATATTTTGATTTAGAGGCTTCGGTTGGAGATAAAAAAGGTCAGGTTTCAGCTGTTGGAGCCTACAAGCTTTCCTATGCTCAATCTTTGTTCTCACCTAATTTGGAGATTGATTTGGGTTACACCCCGTCAACCCCCTAAATAAAGACAACTACACCGCGATGACTTGAGGCGTAA
>CAZCYD010000086.1:0-8680 GCA_964502735.1 uncultured Pseudobdellovibrionaceae bacterium | reverse complement strand
CTGCGGCTGTATGAGCATGAGGCGCATTCACAAAATTTTAGACGATTATTTTTTGAAATTGGTGTTATTCAGAGGTTTGGTTATTTGGGAATCTTTTTATTCTGGAGTTTGATATCTTGGAAAAATAGGATCTCCTTTAATAACCACAGTGCCAGTGTCTATAACACCAAATATAGAGGCCTCCTGAAAGTTCCAGCTTTGACAGCCAATTCGTTCAAAAATTTCTTGGCATTTTGTCGGCATAACGGGCTGTAACAGTATTGCCGCCACACGAATGCTTTCAATCGCCAAATAAAGGCTCTTGGCTGCCGATTCGAGATGGGTTTTGGCTTCCTTCCAAGGGGCCTTTTCCTCAAGATAGCGATTGGCTAAATTTAACATTTCAATGATGTGATTCAGGGCGTAGCTAGGTTTAAAATTTAAAATATCCATCTGAACTTTTTTAGCTACATTAGATATCGAGGCTATGAGTTCTTGTGAGGCTTCATCTTCGTGAAAAGTTTTTGTGACCTTGGACTCATAAAATTTTACATATAAATTTGTTGTGCGATTAATTAAGTTTCCGAGGTTGTTGGCCAATTCTGAGTTCAGGCGGTTAAAGACAAGTTCTTGAGAAATTGGGGCATCATTGCCAAAATGAACCTCTCTGGCCAAAAAGTAGCGCAGGCCATCCACTCCGACAATATCTTTAAAATCTAGAGGGTTAATAATATCACCTTGAGATTTACTCATCTTTTCATTTTGTTTGTTTAGAATCCATCCTGTGGCAAATATCTTTTTGGGTAAGGGGATGTTAAGAGCCAGTAACATAGTTGTCCAGTAAACGGCATGTGTAGTGAGAATATCTTTGCCAATTACGTGATGGGCCCCAGCCTCCAACCACCATTTTTTGAATTCTGGCTGACGATCTGTCCGAAGAAAACCGACTCCTGTGGCATAGTTCAAAAGGGCATCAAACCAAACGTAAGTTACGTAGTTGGTGTCAAAAGGAATTTCCACTCCCCACTCCAGGCGGCTTTTGGGGCGTGAAATACACAGATCGTGAACTTCTTTTTTAAGAAAACCAAGGACCTCATTTTTACGTGACTCGGGTTGAATAAAATCGGGGTTTTTTTCTATATGTGCAACAAGAGCTCCCACATATTTTGACATCTTAAAAAAGTAATTCTTTTCTTTTATCAAAATGACATCTTTACCCGTGGGAGTTTTGCCATTAACAAGCTCTTTTTCTGTGTAGTAAATTTCTTCACTAACACAGTACCAACCTTCATAGGTATTTTCGTAGATGTCCCCTTGGTCATAAATTTTTTGTAGGGCCTCTTGCACGGCTTTTTTGTGAAAATTGTCAGTTGTTCTAAAAAAAATGTCGTATTGAATATTTAAGTCACGCCAAGCAGATTTAAAATTTTCTGACATTTCATTGCAGTGGTCTTGAGGAGGTAAGCCTCTTTTTTTTGCCGCATCTTGCACTTTTTGTCCGTGTTCATCTGTTCCAGTCAAGAAGCAAACGTCGTCGCCGAAAAGACGATGGTATCGACTTAAAATATCTACCATAATGGTGCAGTATGCAGTTCCCAAGTGAGGCTTGTCGTTTACGTAGTAAAGTGGAGTTGTTATATAAAATTTATTCACAATCGTTGTCCTCTTATCATTCTGTCTTTTTGCTATTCTATCTTTTTATCTTCTTTAGAATCTAAATTTAGTTTTCTTTTAAGGCTTAAGATATCTTTTTTCATATTGGATAAAAAGCGAAGGGAGGCAAGAGTTTTAATGGACTCTTTGTAGGATTGTAGTGGCCACCCCCCATATTGCCCAGGCTCTTTAATAGAGTTCGAAACCCCTGATAAGGGGCCAACAAACACTTTGTCGCTGATTTCAATGTGGCCATTGATTGTTGTTCTGCCAGCAAAGACGCAGTCGTTTCCAATTTTTACAGAGCCTGCCGTGATAAGTCCGGCGGTAATGAGAGTATTTTTTCCAAGAGTAAGATTGTGACCGAGGTGGCAATAGTTATCTATTTTTGAGCCCTCACCAATAACTGAGTCCACGAAGGTGCCGCGATCTATAAAAACTCCAGACCCAATTTCTACTCGATCTTCAAGGACCACTCTGCCGTAGTGAGGCTTGTGATAGTGATGATTATTTTTATCTGTTGCATATCCATAGCCTTCAGAACCAATTGAAGTTTGGGGTTGAATCACACACGAATTTCCAATTTTGCATTCTCTACCAATATAGACCTGGCTATGGATGTAACAGTGAGACCCAATTTCAACGCGGGGTTCTATAGTGGTATTGGAGCCAATAACTGTAGATTTCCCAATTGAAGAGGACGCTCGAATGGTTGTATTTGCGCCAATCCGAACATCGTTGCCAATAATAGCGCCGTCCTCAATTACAGTATTGGGGCCTATAATAACGTTTTGACCAATTTGAACTGAAGAAGACAGAATCGCAGCCGGGTGAATGTTCTGTCCATCAAAGGGGTGAGGGGGCTTTTGAGCTGAAAAAAAGAAGGAGTTAATTTGAGCCATCGCAACATGAACGTTTTCTGATATAAGAATGCTTATGCAAGACTCTTGAGGCAAATACTCTTTAAGGTTCTCAGCAATAACTAGGGCACTTACTCCAGCTCGAATACAGGTATCTAGATGTTCATCCTTTGACAAATAGCAAATAGACCCCCTTTGTGGATGTTCCATCGATGAAGGAGCCACGATTGCATTATCATTTGGCCCGGCATGTAACCTTGTTAAGTGGGGGAATTTATCCAGTATTTCCGAAACCTTAACAGTGGGTTTAACATCTGTAGGGCGAGAGTTAACGTTTTTCACTTTTTAATGTCTCCTTTTAATATCTTTAGTCTTCTTGTCGCCACTTTTTAGGTGGGATCAAAACATTCACTCTTATAATAACTTTAATCATCTTCTTACAAATCTAATTTGAGGTCTATGGCGACTTTTCGACACGACATCCTCGCTCGGTCTTGTGGACAGATTGTGAGATAAAATTCAACTTAAATCTAAGTAACTTTTGGAGTTTTTGAAAATCTAAGGCTAGCCAAAAATGTTTTTTTGCGTTATGTGAAGAAGACTTATGGGTATTTTTGGCAGAAGTGGGGATTTATGGCTAAGAAAAAACTTGCGAAAACAGGGGCCAAAGCGGCCTTAAAAAAACAAAATACAGGAAAATTGACCGAAGGAAAACTGACTGAAGAAAAGTTGGCTCAAAAAAGGGGGGCTGGCACTAAACTTTCCAAAGTAAAGGGCAAAGAGATAAGCAAAAAATCGTCTAGCAAAAAGGCAGCAAAAAAAACCTTAGAAAGGACCGCAAAAAAAACTGTAGGTAAAGTAGCAGGTAAAGCTGTAGATAAAACTACAGGTAAAGTTGTCAGAAGTGCAAAAAAAGCTATAACTGAGGATGTAAATCAAACTGAAAGCGGAAAGGCTAAAGGCTCATCCTCTTCACAAAAACGACCTCTTGAAAAAGATGCAGGTGCAAAACAGAAGGGGACTGCAAAAAAACTGGTTGCTGAGAAAAGCAAAGTTAAATTAAAAGTTAATTCTGTTGATTCTAGGACAGACGAAAGGATAAGAGTCAAAAAAGATTTAACCCAGAAAACCTTAGTTAAAAAGGCGGCTAAATCGGAGGTCTCGCCTGGTGCTACAAGTTTAAAAAGAATGGTTATAAAAGATGATCACCAAGGGGCTCTTGTAAAAAAGTGGTCCTCTTTGCTTAAAAAGTCTGAGTCCAAGGGTCTAAAAGCTTCTAATTATAACATGAGCAAAAGTTACGAAGCCCAAACCCCTATTCAACACAAGGTATTGGGTTGGGGATATATTTTGAATAACGTCAATGATCGCTTAGAGGTCTTATTTAAGGATGGAATTAAGTATTTGATATCAAATTACAAGTAGTCGCCCAAGCTAATGGGTAGAATTTTGGTGCAATGTATTTGCCTGGTAAATTCTTCGCTTGTAAGAAGTTGGGGTTGTTCGAACGGAAAAATTGGAATAATGCAGGGATCGACTTTGATAGGGTGAGCATAAATGGATAGGGCGAGCATAAAAAGTAAAGCGAAAAGATTAATTTTATAGACTACGACTGAGTTTAAGATTAATGAGATTGTTGATACAAGTTATTGAGATTTATGATCACTTAAAATAAGCACTTGTAAAGGTGTGATTGGTATGGGTAATTTAAACAAGAACTTAACCAAGTCCTTTAATTAAGTTGAAATTTGTAGAGATTGAATTTTGTAAAACGCAATTGGGAGACTAAAAGTAAAACATGGCAAAAGATGATTTGGCGCAAATTGATGGAAAAATTGTAGATGCAGGTGCAGGTGGTATCTACAAGGTGTTGTTGGAAAATAATGTAGAAATCAGCGCAAAGCTTTGCGGAAAAATGAGAAGATTTAATATTCGGGTCGTCGTTGGTGACAAGGTGACAGTGGGAGTTTCTCCCTATGATCCCAGTCATGGCTTAATTATGTACCGTCATAAATAATAAATAAAATGTTAGAACTTAACCTTAACGAATTTAAAAGTTTTGTTAATAAAAAAATCCCAGAAGTCAAATGGACTTCGGTGCAGGCCGTTTTGGCTCTAGCTGAAGAGGGGGCCACTGTTCCTTTTATGGCTCGTTATCGAAAAGAGAAAACTGGCAATTTAACTGAAGTTGAAATTCGCTCTGTTCTCGATGAGCATGAAAAATGGCAAGAGCTATCCAAGAGAAAGACTTTTGTAATCGAGGAGGTCGAAAAGCAGGGGAATATGACTCCTGAGTTTAAAGCCCAAGTTATGGCTTCCATGGACTTAGCCGAGGTTGAAGAACTTTACCGTCCTTTTAAACGCAAGAAAAAGACCAAGGCTACAATGGCTAAAGAAGCCGGGTTGTTACCTTTGGCTGAGTGGTTGTGGAGAATTGGCCAAGGTGAACTGCAAGACTCCACTACAATGGAAGTCAAGGCCAAGGAGTTTATAAACCCTACTGCGGGCTATGCCACTTATGATGAAGCCTTGCGTGGTGCTCAGCATATCCTTGTTGAGAGGATTTATTCCAATTTGGAGTTGCGGAACAAAGTCAAAGAGTCTTATTTTGAGCTGGGCGAAGTTATTTGTAAGGTGGGCAAAAAGTATAAGGCGAACTCAAAGTTTGAAAAATACCAAGATTTTAAAGAGACAGTTAAGAGTTTGAGATCCAAAAAAGCCTCTCATAGATACTTGGCCCTGAGAAGGGGTTGGCAAGAGGGTGAGTTAACCGTCACAATTGAGGCCAACGATCAAGAGCTTTTGAGTCTATTTGAAACTTTCGCCTTAAAGGTTCCAGATTCAGAGGTGGCTTCCTTCATGAAGGCTAGTGCTAAGGCGGCACTAACTGTACACGTCATCCCCTCTGTTGTTAATGAGATTCATACAAAATTAAAAGAAGAGGCTGACCGTTTTGCGATAGAAGTTTTTGCTGAAAATGTCAGAAGAGTCCTAATGGCCAGTCCATTTGGTCCAAAAGTTGTATTGGGTGTAGATCCGGGTTTGAGGACGGGATGTAAATTGGCCCTTGTCGATAACAACGGTAGATTTATTTCTAGTACAGTGATTCATACTCACTCTGAAGAAGACAAAAATAAGGCAAAAAAACTTCTAGAGGAAGTTTTAAAGCAAATTAAAATCGAAGTTGTAGCTGTGGGTAATGGAACGGGAGGGCGAGAGGCCGAGGTCTTTTTGCGAACGGTTTTAAAGGAGATCAACTCTGATGTTCCGGTTATTCTCGTCAACGAGTCGGGGGCGAGTATATATTCAGCTTCAGATATCGCTCGGGAAGAGTTCCCCGATTTGGATTTAACAGTTAGGGGTGCGATCTCGATAGCTAGAAGGTTACAAGATCCTTTGGCTGAGCTTGTAAAAATAGAGCCTAAAAGTATTGGCGTCGGTCAGTATCAGCACGATGTTTCTCAACCGGAGCTAAAGAAATCTCTATATGCAGTTGTCGAATCTTGTGTGAATCAAGTTGGGGTTAATTTAAACACAGCCTCGTCGGCCTTGTTGCAATATGTATCAGGTATAGGCCCTACGATTGCCAAAAATATAGTGGAGTATCGTGAAACAAAGGGGCTTTTTAAGGAAAGAGATGAGCTTAATAAAGTGGCTCAATTCTCTTCGCGTGTGTTTCAGCAGGCTTCAGGATTTTTAAGAATTCCAGAGGGAAGGGTTGTTCTCGACAAAACGGGAATTCACCCCGAGCAATATATGGCAGTTAAAGATATGGCATCGGAGCTGGGTTTGTCTGTTTCACAACTTATAGGTGAGGGGGCCTCACAGCTTGAAAAGATTCGAGAAAAATGGGTAAAGCTTGTGGGTGAGTTTACCTTCAATGACATTGTAAATGAATTAAAAAAGCCAGGCTTAGATCCGCGAGATGTTTATAAAGTTTTTAAGTTTCGGGAAGACATTCACGAAATTAAAGACTTACAGAAGGACATGATATGCCCGGGTGTTGTAACCAATGTCACTAATTTTGGAGCCTTTGTAGATGTTGGCGTTCATCAAGATGGCTTGGTGCATTTGTCGCAAATTTCTCATGATTTTATCGAGGACCCCAAATTAGTTTTAAGCCCCGGTGATCAAGTTCAGGTTAAGGTTCTAGATGTAGATGTAGAAAAAAAGCAAATTTCGTTTTCTATGTTACTAACAGAGAAGCCGCCAGCGATGAAACCACGAGTTTCGCGAGCTGAATCCAAGAGAAATTTAGGTGCAGGAAGAGGAGAAGCTCGTTCTGAGAGCTCCGGTGGATCTAGGCGAGAGTCACCTCGACGAGAAGGTGTAGCTGCTAGGGATCATCAGCGGCCTCATCGAGGAGACAATCGAGGACGTCGGGACGGTGCCAGAGAAGATGGTGAAAAAGAGGCAAGAGGGCGCAGAAGCAGCCATAAGGACTCTCCTCGCGGGCCCAAGTCGCAACAACCTCGCCGCTCTGATCAGAGATCTGCTGGCGGAGATAGAGGTTCTAGGCCGTCTAAACCCTTTAACAATCCTTTTGCAGCCTTGGGCCAGATAAAGAAATAGCTAGCGTATTCAATGTTTTATTTTTTGCAAATCTTTTTGACGGTCCTAGTTTTACTGTCTCATTGAGAAAACTGAATCATTATTTTTTTTGAATAAAATATTTGTAATGGTAAAATGTTTGTACATCCAAAGTTCAGGGATGGTTAAGCTGGCAGTGAATTGTTGGGGCCAATTAACCCGTCCTTTATTATAGCATGTAAGCCTTTGGGTAAGAAACAATAGTCCGTCTGTACGGAGTAATGGGGGCTTACATGACAAAAAATATACATTTTTTGCCAATATTTATATTCTCGTATTTAATGGTAGGTTGCACAGAGCCTGACCCATCTTTCTCTCTTTTAGCAGAGAAAAACGTATTTACTCAGTCATCTGAAATCGTCAACAACAAAGTGGATATTATTTGGATTGTTGATGGCTCAGGGACAATGGTGAATCATCAAAATAATTTGGCCAATAACTTTGGGAACTTCATAGGTAATTTTGTAAATAAAAACATTGATTATCACATGGTTGTTGCCTCTACGGACTCTTGGGTCAGAGAGTTCAATTACAATGCCGGAACTTGTTGGTCTAGTCCGAATCCCTCGCAAAACCCCAACATCATATATAGATCTAGTGCCGATTGCCAAAACACATTGGCAACGTTTGGTGACCTCACTTACTTTAGAGATGGAGATATTTATGGGCAAACAAATGGCACTCCAGGCCTGCGCAGTGGAACTTATTTGTTGACCAGTGTTATGGACCCGGAATTTGTGACATCAACTTTTGCAATTAATGCTCGGACAGGTGTTCGTGGCGATGGCGTCGCTGAGGCGGGGTTAGCAAGTTTGCGCTCGGTACTTCGCCGAAATGCTGATGGATCTATAGGTTACGATGGTGAAACCCATACAGTTTTAGACTCATTTAGAAGAAAGGAAGCCTTTTTAGCCGTCATAGTCATTACAGATGAAGAAGATCAGTCCCGCCGTCAGGATGGGACAACTTATGGCAGTAAAGAAGAATATGTAGAAGATTTTTTGAGCTTTATGGACGGGTACACAGAAGTTGAGGGTGAATACAGGCGTTACAGCGTGTCTAGCGTAGTTATTGATGACTTAAACGACTGCCCCTATGAGTTGCACAATCAGGTATCAGCAGGGCCAAAGTATTTAGCTATAGCTAACGAGACACAAGGGGTGACGGCCAATATTTGCAGTCCAGACTTTTCACAAGATTTAGAGTCCATTTCTGAACAGATTTTGTCTTTAGCCAGTCGGTTTCAAATTTCTCGAGTGCCGGTCCCTAACACAATAGTTGTTCATGTCAACAATGTTCTCATTCCTGAGAGTTCATTAAATGGATGGAGTTATGTGAAAGAGGGAGATCTTCACTTTATACAATTCCACGGTCCGGCCATACCTGCCCAGGGAGCCGCGATTTCAGTAGTCTTCGATCCCGTTGCCGTGGGAATGTAAGGCTTTCAGCTCTGACGGATCAACAAGACTTAATAAAAGAAGGTCTATATGATACAAGTGAGCCTTTGATAGATTGAGAACATATTGACCCAATAACTTGAGTTGCCATATTGACCCAATAACTTGAGTTACTTTCTTGCGATCTGTTATTTGGTCTTG
>CAZCYD010000085.1:0-8774 GCA_964502735.1 uncultured Pseudobdellovibrionaceae bacterium | reverse complement strand
CGCTTAGATGTCGAACTCATTTGCTTTCCAAAGGTGTAAAATTCACTTTTTCTATCGGAATAATGGTAAGTAAACTGGACTGGTCGAAAGTAAGTAAATAAAGGTCAATTGTGCTTGCTTTAATAAGTAAATGTGAATAGTTCTAAATAGTGACTTTATCCAACGTTACAATAAAACCCATTCTTCTTAAGCTTACTGATGAAATCCAGATGGGCCACGTGACCGCGACCCGTCTCGTCTGGCCACCCCAGTGGCTGGTCCCCAGGCGGATCGTAATCGCCCAAGGTGTCCTCAATGTGGTCTCTAGAAACCATGATGAGGTTGACCTTATGCCTTGAAGCCATCACACATAAACGACCCGTCTCCAAGTCAAACTGTGATGGGCGTGTTACGCTAGAAAGAGGGTGGGTGACAATCATGATCGGTCGTTCGAGTCCCTGCCACCTTTCTGGGGTGTCTGCGACCACAAAGCGTCGCAACTCATTTGGGATGCTGAGTGAAAGCTCCTGAACCATGATTCTGTGAGTGGAAGATATTCCTATATCGCCTGGTTGCAATTCTCTTTCTACACCGTCGATCGAAAGTTTTGCTTTATTAGCGACCAGCTCTGAAACTATATTGCTAATTGTACCAGCCATTTCCTTATCACTGTGCAAAGGCGGCCCTTCTTTTGGAGTATTAATGACGGCAGCAACCAGTGAACTGTTCGCCATTTCTTCGGAGATATCCTTAAGTGGGCCTTTGAGCGCCCGGTTGAATTTAATAGTGCGGTTCACTCTGTCGGTTAACGCACCAAAATCGAAATCATAAAAACTCTTCACGTAATCCGCGGAGTCGTTCGGCAAACGTCGGGTTGCGGGTAACTCGAGCGGACTTCCGTTGAGAATGTTTTTCAGGAGCAGAACTTCTGGTGCTGCCAGATGCGGAGGCACAGGAGCTGTCGCCCACCTTGACGGGTCGACTGAGACCACTGGAGAGATTTGACCAGGATCTCCCACCAGAACGTAGCGGCCCGAAACCTGACAAAGGGGGACGAAATCAGAAAACTTCAACTGCCACGACTCTTCGACAAATAAGTAATCAAAACTGGAGTCTAATTGGGTGGAACCCCACTTGGCGGAAGTGGCCACCACAACGCAAGGGACTTGCGGCAAATCATCTTTGCTGGACGTCACATCGTAATCGACCTCTTCGTCGAAAGACGATTTCACGAACCTGACAATGGGCACGTCGGGGTGCTGCCGCATCAAGCGCTCACAAACTTCGTGCGCCTGGGAGTTGGTTTGGGTTGCAACTGCCACACGGAGCCTCTCCTCTGCAACCGCACACCGTAAAACATCAACCAGTAAATGGGTTTTGCCGGAACCCGGAGGAGCTTTGACGATGGTGAGGTTTTCGGCGGCTTTCACTCGCCCGATGACTTCCTCACGAATCTGATCGGCCAAAGCCTCTAAACTCTGCTTGCTCACTTGCCACTCACTCTTTTAAGGAGCCAGTCCCCAGGGAGGTCGGGCTTAAATATTACTTTGAACTTTCCAAACAGTGATCCTACGTAGGGTTTTGAAAACAAGAGAACGGTTTGACCTTCTAATTTTTTGTCGGCCATATCGAAACCACCTCTTGTGGTCTTGGGAGACAAAACTGAAAGACGATAAATTCTACCGCCGTCCAATGCCTCTACTTCATCCAGAACAAGGGATGATTTGGGAAGCTCTGAAAAATAAACAGCGTTGCCTTCGCGGATCCGCAAAGGGTTGATGTCAGTTCCGTGAATTTCCCAACTGATATAGGTTGCTCTGCCAACCTTTGTTTTCTCGACAAGCACCAGTTCACCTTCTATGGCATCGCCTGCAGAGATGGCCTTCTGCTGCAAATATTCGTCGTATGGGAGTAAGGCATTGCTGGCGACCGTACTTGCTTCCTCTTTTTCGAGATAACCCCTGACCGCAGCCTTGTAGGATTTATCTGTTTCTACGCCCTTTATAAAAGGGGTGCCACCATCAGCGATCTCCCCTTCGATGCGAGTGTAACTGTACGCAAAGTCAGATTTGGACGCTTTCCTCAAGTCATCAAGACCTGGGTTGAAATCACGTTCGTCGTCCATCAACAAGTTGTAAGCACGTTCGACCAAGTCCACCCTGTTCAAAAGCTCTCGGCTCAAAACTGTCGATATGTTGCCGGAAGCTTTTTCTTTTGCACCCTGTGGAGTTTCATGTCCACCATATGCGGCAACCAACTTTTCCAGAAAGTCAGATTCAATTTCGGGTTTCAAAGTTGCTGAAATGGAAACCTTTTCGGCCTCTTCTGCAAGAGCGAACCTTTCAGCTTTATCGACGTCATCTCGGAGCCAAGACAGGAGAAAGCCTAAGTGCGCTTGCCTCAAATTATCAGCAGGGAAAAAGAAACTTTCTTTGAGTGCTTGGGTCGCCAAAACGATCGTTGTTTGTCCCGGACGTTGGGACTCTTGGAAGACCCAATTGCAAAACCGTCCGAGACCTCTCAGTTCAGAGGCCATTCCGCGAAACTCTGGTCCCTCCGGCTCATACTTGGTGAATATGTATCTCAATGCAAGGTAGTGGAACATGTCTAGGTGTGAGCTGTTCGGGAGCCAAATCTGGAAATGATCCGACTCATCGAGGAACTTGAACGACTCGATCTGCTCGCGAAGGTAGCGCCAGAACTGACGAAGCATGAGGGAGAGTTCCGTTCGCTTTCTCGGGTCCGGCACCGAAAACACTTTGAGATCACCGTCCGGCTTCTTGACGGCAATCCCCCACGGAGTGGATTCACCGCCCATTCGGACGAAGGAAATTAGAAGGGCGTTCTCAGGCTCCGAGATGTCCACTCGCATGGTATTGCCCTTTTGAATCGGACGTCCTTCTTTGTAGGCTTGAAGAGTCATCATGAGATCGAGATTGTCCATCAAGACACCTCCGACTTGCGAGTGAACTCTTCTTCTTGGATATTTTTAGGCTCGGCTCCGTCAAGAAGCTCGATGGCTCTGTGTAAAGTGATACCACCGAGAAAGCGCTCCATTTCGTGACCCAGAACAATTGGAAGCCCCATTTCTCGGGCTTTTGATAAACATTTTGGTGCGCGGTCGCAAAATGTGAAGCAGTCTTCGCGGTAACTGATCCCCGCTTCTTTCACCAAACTTAAAATGTCCTCGTCCTTTTCTGGTTTCAGACCATCAGCGATCTCTCGCAACTTTCCAAATCCCTTTTTTGCTCTCTCGGACAAAAATCGAAGATCTTCGTTTGGCCGAACAGATGGCATGTTAGAGCCTGGCTTTGAAAGAACTAAAAAGCCAGATTTATTCACAATGATTTTTTCAGTCAGTCCCAAGTCGTCGATCACAAGCTGTAATGCATGTACATAGATACCTGCCTGCGCCCTCGCTGAACCCAAACTGCTCTTGTCGGTGTAACCACCACGATCAGGATAAGTTTTCACTTCGCCCACGAAAGCCTCAAGAGTTCCATCATCACTTGGTTTCAGGAGAAGGGCGTCAATGATCAAAAGAGCTTCGGGCAGCATTACTTTACTCCCTGGAATTACAACAACTGGCCCAGCTAGAAGATAATGTTTATTTGGTTCCAATACGATTTCTTTAAGACATTGAGATGTGGCAGCCATGGATTCATCAATGTTCTTGAATGGTCCTTTATCAGAAGTCTGCCTGAAGTCTCTAAAAACAACATCAGCACTTTTATCGACATGATCTACAGCTTTTAACTCTTCTATGAGCCTCTTGCCGTTCTCTTCAAACAATGCTGCCTCGAATAGTTTACCTCTAGAGATAGCAAACGGGGATTGTCCACGTGTACCTTTGTACCCTTCAGACTTTGCAACTTTGTCCATAGACATACCGTGGACGGCTGAAATGGTGTTAGCTTCACATGTAGGGTTTTTTGCCCACTGCTCGAATCGTCCTCTTGAATTGTAGGCTTTTTGTCTGTTGCTCATCTTAATCCTGCTATAACTTCTGTTTATATATCGGTCCCAACCTGACAGGACTTGAGTCTAAAGCGGGGTAATTTCGTGTTGAAATGATACGAATGAATGAGTTTCTCATTTGGCCTCCAGATCTCTGAAAGGTTCAAGTAGAAACAACTTGATCGCGGCTGCATAGAACATCGTAAGTAACGCTATGGCAAGCGCTGGTCCGATCGCAGTAAAGTCACGCACGTTCGCAAGCATATCAACGACTCCCAAAATGAAAGACGCTACTGCACAAGAATATATGATTCGAGTCCACTGATCTATGAACTGATTTCTTATCTTTCCATCCTCACAATAAAACTTAAAGGCTTTTAGCCCATGCCTTGAAATCATTATTGGAACCGGGATCCCGACCATTAGAATAAAACTTGGAATGTTCACGAACATCAAAGGACTTGTGCAAAGAAGAATTGCGACAATAAACAGTCCAAATCCTATTAAAAAGGAAAACGCTCTTAAATAAACCATAGGTATGCCTCCATACGACATAAAGTTTATTCGGATTTCATGAGCTGATATTCGGAGATGATTTCGTGAAGACTACATATTTAGGCTAAGCGATTTCCCCGTCCACCACAAGTGCTATAGGTAATATTGTATAACCATGAGACATTTTACATTCACTATTTGAAATATTTTCTTTATTTTTCTGCCATTTGTGCCGTTAAGAGACCAATGACAAAGAAAAAGCAAACTCACAGCATTTCAGATTACACCCTTAGCGAGCGCCTCAAGTATCTGCGGTTAGGGCGCAAACTCACTCAAAAAGACCTGGCTGAAAATAGTGGTGTGAGCCAATCTACAATCGCTCAAATTGAAACCGGCCGAAAGGACCCATCAATTACAACACTAAGAAAGCTATCTGATGCTCTAGATATGGATATTGCCCTGTTCTTCGCGACAGATGACGTCCATGTTTTCGATATGAAACGATTGAAAAAAAAGTACAAGAGTGTGGATGATTTAAACCCCACTCTTTATACAGCAATTGGGAAAATCATCCGATACGCTAAAGACATTAATTATTTTTAGCATCCATTGAGGTACATCCATGTCAAATAAAAGCGAAATCAAAAGCGATAAGATCTTAGTGAAAGATATTTTTTCTTCTATGTGGTTTCGTATACCTGAATATCAAAGAAATTATGTCTGGGGCAACGATGAAGTTCAAGAACTACTTAGTGACATATCGTTTGCTCTTCGCGAAAAGCCATATTCGGAATACTTCCTAGGCTCTTTCGTATTTCAGGCAAAGAAAGCAGGAGATGGTGAAGGCCAAGAATTTGATGAGAATGATCTATTAGATGGCCAGCAAAGAATGACAACATTAATGCTGGTTCTCGCTGTAATACGCGATCTGACTACAGACGCTGATGCAAAAAATGACTGTCAACAGTGTATCTTCCAAAAGGGAAGTAAGTATAAAAAACGTCCCGAAAGAACTCGGATTGTTTTCAGCATCCGTGATGAGGTCCAAGAACTTTTGGATAAGCACATTAAGGTTGATGGTGGCACAAGAAACCTTCTCGAACTCAACGACGAGCTGGTAAAGTCAAAGAATGAATCGATCAAAAATATTGCCAATGCTGTCCAGAAGATACATGATTACTTTTCTAATGATCAGTCTGAGGTCGAGCCGGAGGAGTTTCTCCAATTTCTTCTAAATAAAGTAATGTTAATCTATGTTTCAACTGAAGAGCTTGAGGATGCCTTTAGACTTTTCACAATTCTCAACGACCGAGGGATTCCTCTCAGAAATAGTGATATTCTCAAGTCTATAAACCTGGGAGAAATCAGTAGTGAGAACGAAAAAAAGAAATATGCAAAACTATGGGAAGAAGCCGAAGGCGACCTGGGTGATGATTTTGACCGCTTTCTAAACTATGTTCGATCTATTTTGCTCAAAGAAAAAGCAAGAACTAATCTTCTCGAACAATACGAAGAGCATATTTACAAAAAAGGGCTACTCAAAAAAGGACGAGATACTTTTGAATTGATTGATCGTTACCTAGGTCACTACAATATTCTAACTAGTGGGAATAATTATGATCTCATTGGAAGTTTTTCGTTCGACAATTTAATTAAAGTCATGCTCCTTGGGCTTCCCTCCACAGACTGGATGCCGCCACTTCTCCAGTATTATGACAAGTTCAAGGGAGAGGGACTCCTTGAGTTCTTGACGAAATTGGACAACAAATTTTCATCTGACTGGATCTCACAATATTCGCCTACATACAGATTTGAATCCATGGCTACAGTTATGAAACTCATTGATCAATCAGCATCACCACAAGACCTTTTCAACACGGACGCCTTTGCCCATGATGTCGATTCGTTCAAGCGTGTTCTAGAAGGAAATATATACGGCAGAAAATTCACTAGGTATGTGTTGTTGAAACTAGACTATTTCTACAAAAATCATGATCAAAAAATGAATTTTGAAAGACTTTCTGTCGAACACATACTCCCACAAAACCCAAGTTCAGAGAGCCAGTGGTGCAAAGACTTTACAGAAAAAGATCGTGAGGAACATACTAACAAGATAGGAAATCTGGTCCTCATCACTAGAATCAAAAATGCCTCGCAAGGGCGACTAGACTACAAGGCAAAGAAAGAAAAATACTTTCTTAAAAATATCGATACTTGTCCAAACTCAATTAGAGTCTTGAACAACTATGACAACTGGGACCTTGAAGCACTTACTAAGAACCAGAGTGAAACACTTGAAAAAATTTATGAGGCTTATGGTGTTTAAACCCAATATGGGCATCAACAGAGGTTAGATATTTATGGGCTACGATGATTTTGACTCTCACAAAAGAGATAGATTTGCAATTGAACTTGAAAGAATGTGGTTCGATGAGCAGAGTAAAATGTTTAACTTTAACCCACCAGATACTCTCTACCATTATACTTCTGCAGCTGGGTTATCTGGAATTGTTTCACAAAATGGAATGTATTCATCTCCAGCATTTTCAATGAATGACCCCAAAGAGTTAATTTATGGATTAGAGGTAATAGAAGAAACCTGCATGGAAATTTTAAAAGGAAGTGCCACTAACATAGAAAAACAGGTCGCTTTGTCATTACAGCAAAATCCAATAGTCATAAGTAAAGACTATACAAGCATGTTTGGTGTTTTGATGCTAATTAGTTTTTCAGAAAAAGAGGACAACCTGAGTCAATGGAGATGTTATGCGGATGACGGGAGAGGTTTCTCAATCGGAATAAATACTTCAAAAATACACCTAGACAATCACCAAAAAGACGAAGGCCTTTTTTCTCTGATTGGAAAGTGGAGATTTGTCAAATGCGTCTACGACAAGTCTAAACAAAAAAAGATTGTAAAAACTTTTATTAAAATCTTTTCCAACAAACTATCAAATCACAACACATTTTTAGCTAACCCAACTCTGCTGGGCATCTATGCTCTCGCTTACCTATGGGACTTATGCTCGACTTTTAAACACAAAGCATATGAAGATGAATGTGAATGGAGAGTTAGGTCCATCCTGGACCCCAAAAAGCCTAGTGATAAAAGCCAACTTAGTTCTTATATCTCGGCTGGATTTTTAAAATCCTCAAAGCTCGTAAACTTTGCCAATCACAACCCAATTTCCTCGATAACAATTGGTCCTAGAAATATTTTTGACATTGCGAGCTTAGCCGTCGATGTGATGCTCCATAAGCATGTTCAAAAAGGGGTGTTTAGCAACGTTAAAATTAAAATGTCAGATGCACCTTACAGATAAATTTATTTTTTTGTTTTACGAATATCATGCATCTTCGGTTACTGACTTTTTCGCCAATGTTTCAAGGAATGACTCATCGTTTTGAAAAAGTGAATAAGCTGAAATATTTGCCAATTTTAAATCAAATGCTACTTTTTCTATTTCAGAACAATCGATATTATATTTTACGAGCTTCCCAATAATATCAGGATAACGACCCGTAACGGCCTCTTGGTGGCTACAATAAACCCATTTCTCCTCATTCTTTTTCAAGCACATAGTGTACATCGACTGCTGCAGATAGTGCCTTTCATGAGTTTTAATATTGGGGCCAACAATTTGTATCTGTGGCATGCCTAGCTCACCGCCAGTAATCCCGTTTAGTTTTAGATGATAAATGGAGAATTTACCTTCAATGCAGGTTCTTATCCCAAAAAAAGCAGCAACATATGGTGACATTGACCAGTCTAATATAGGAGTAGGGTAACCATGGTGCCTGAGGTAGGATACAAATTCTAGGGGTAATTCATTTGACCATGGCTGGTTGTTCATATCTTCGAAGTTATTGAGAGGGACTTCCCAGTTAGAACCTGTAAAACTATTCACTTCGTTTACGATACTCCGTAGTATCCTATTGTATTTCGCAAGGGAACAACCAGGCAAAGCCCTATCTAAGGTAGAACTTAAGGTATAATTCTCGTTAGAAATACCTCTAAACAGCGACGACTTCCAAGGCTCCTTGCTGTAAATATCGGGTTGTGATACCAACTCCTTAAATTCTGCCCATGTGGCATCTTTAGACTCAAACATGTTTACACGTATAACAGGTTTAGGCTCGGTTTACCTAACACCCCACTACCAAAAGAGTCCAAATGCTTCCAAAATAGTCAAATTCGTTCCAAACTGATCAAGGGTTAAATTATTAAAAATACTAAATAAATCAATAATTGCAGTCAGATAGAGATTCGGCCTTTGGCCTCCTGTCTCCCCGACCAATTAAATCTCACGAACCCACGACCACCTCACTTGCCTAAATACCTA
>CAZCYD010000084.1:0-9293 GCA_964502735.1 uncultured Pseudobdellovibrionaceae bacterium | reverse complement strand
ATATAAAATATTTCCAAGATTATTTTTTTATGACACCATAATTCTGTTGGAAAAATTATCAACCTTTTAATTAGCAAAACAGAGAAAGTCATCTCAATATGATGAAGAAAAAAATACTTTACATAGTTGCTTGTGTGCTTTTAGTGACTTTCTCATTCGCTTTTGGTCTGATTTACATTGCCAATCAATACATTAAATCTTCAGAAGGGTTTGATTATTTAACTTCGAAACTGTCAATTGAATTAAAAAAAAGTGGAGTTAATTTTTCCTACAAAACTGGCTTTATAAATTTATTCAATACTCTTGAACTGAAAGATGTGAATCTGATTATTCAACAAGACACTATCAACTTAAATATTGGCATACCTTCCCTCCGAGCTGATTGGGGATTTTATTTTAGATCCCCACAAGTTAGGATTAATAAAATTCATATTTCCTCTCTTTCTATAGTTGGCCAGATTCAAAATCAGTCAAAATTAGATTCTCCTCCCCATGCTGAATCCACGCATTTGGACTTGCTAGAGACCACTCGCCAACATCTTGAATCCCTGCCGGTAGGAATCAGTATTGAAGAGTTCAAGTTAGAAAACCTCAGTGCCCAAGTCAATATAGGTAATTCAAGTCAACCGAACTTATACGAATACAGACTTGAACGTTTTAATTACGACTCTAAACTAAAGCTAGTGAGTTCAATCTTTTCACTTTCTCATCAGTGGGAGGTTCAACAGAGCCTAACTGCAAATCATCTAAACTTCTCCATTATTTCTGCAGGGGATCAACAACTGAGTTTAGAAGTTGATTATAGTCAACCAGAGGTAACTGTTAAGGTTACTCAGTTTCAACAAAACTTGGCAGCTGATTTTATGGGCGAGAGCTCCCCGTTGAAAAACCTAAAATTCCAAGGGAACCTAGAAAATCCTCGCATACTAGTCCTCCATATTATGGCAGAAGACATCAAGCTAGGGGAGGGAAAGCAAAAAAAGGAGTTAAGCTTAAAAACCTCAACGCAAATAGACTTCCAAAAAGGTCTTCTCATTCCGTCCGGAACACTCTCAACATTTATTGGCCCGAGCCTTGGCCCTGATTCAAAGTCGACACCATCCCTTGGGCGGGATGAGATTTCAGCTGATTTAAAATGGAGCCTAGATTTTATGAATTCGCAGATCCATGTCAAAGGATTGATTAACACTCCTTTGAACCTAACCCCAGCAACATTCAAAATCCCCCCCCTTCAATTGAGTGTTCATTCAAACTGGCAACACAAGCACAATGATCCACAAGACCTTAATACATTAAAAACTGATTTAACTCTGCAAACGGAACCTTTTGAGTTTAATCAAATCAAAATAAATCCAACTTTACAAATGCACATAGAATCTAGCCAAAAAGATTCAGATTTTAAAATTAGTGCCAATGGAGAACTTCAATTTGATAACTTAAAAGTTTTTGATTTCGACATCAATTCTAGTTATTCTGAGGATCAGTCGCTCGTGGGGAATATTTCTGCAAAACTAACCGAGGAACCCATCTGGTGGAAATCTTTTTATAGAAGTATTGAGTTTTTTAAAGGCAGTCATTTTCGATCCGAATGGAATGTAAGAGGACCAGAAATCAATGCCCAAGTTGACGTTGCAATCCCAAACATTTCTATCGAAGATATCTTACAAGTTAAGAACACTCGTGTTCGAGCTCAGATTTCGACCCCTCAAGAGAAATTACACAATATAAAAGTTCTCATCGATCAAGGTCCGGCATTTTTTAAAAGCGGGGCAAACATAATTTCTCTTGGGAGTGGCTTTGCAGCTAATATTGCCGCCCAAGTCAATAAAGATCAGATAGTCCAATTAGAAACTGTTGAGTTCAACTTTGACAAGGACATTATACAATCTAAAATAACCGGACGTGCTGATCTTTCAAAAAAGAATGTGCAACTCAATGGAGAGATCAACTTTAGAAGTCCCTTCAAAAGAATCTCAACGCCTCAGCTTGAAATTGTAGGAGAAATTGACATCCCTTGGGACCTTGCCGTGCAAAACGGAAACCAAATTTCACTCCAGTCAGACGTAATCTTTAAAAATATTCGTTTAATCAAAGATGATATATCAGTTGAAAATCTCAATGGATACATTCAAATTAAAGAAGAGTTACAAGATCGTGGGGGACAATGGGGGTTTTCATATCTCCTGCGTCAGAGTGGTTTTGAAAGAGTCGCATTTAGTAAAATACTACCTTTTTTAAATACATCAAAACCACTCAAATTTGATAAAATTAAAATTTCTGAGAAGCTCTATGGACCTTTTGTTGGCTACATTAGCCTTAATCAAAATTTATTGAATGTACACAAGTTTGACTTATCCCTATCTTCTGCCTCTGTTTCTGGGGAAACCTATATAGATCTACATCCCCAGCAGGTCAGCCTGGGTTTACTCACTCGTTTTTCTAATTTTAATCTCGAAAAAATTCTACCAGATAAGTTTTTGAAAGGGGTTAATGTCAGCAAGCCTCTTAGTGGACGCACAAATATTGTGACGAACCTTTCTAAGAGTTACGTAAATGGACGATTAGATATAACGGATATTAGTCCTGGCCAGCTAATTGCGTTAATTAATATTTTAGATCCTTATTTTGAAGATCAAAAACTTAATTCTTTACGTAGTTACTTGAGTTATGCCTTTCCAACATATGTTGGACTTAACTTCAACCACTCTTACATGGATATTGATGTCAAAACCAATATTATAAATATTCCTCAAATAAAGTCTATTCCATTTGGATCACATTTAAATGAACTCACAAAAATATTACGCGATAATTTAAGGGAGGTACCTTTTCGATGAATCCAATCGCAATACTACTATTTACATTTTCCGCACTTCTAACTGCCTGTGCGAGTCCAAAAATCTATATCATAGACAGGCCTACGCTTATGGAGTCCGATTCATCTGGAGACTGGCCACAGGCTGAGGATCATCTACTTAAAGTAAGTCAAAAAGCTGGTCCCACTTTTGCGGCTGAGGCTCCAAACCTAGCTAAGAAAAAAAGGCTGCAAAATATCTTAAACGGGGAGATTGAAGAGTGAGCGTCCAAACTTTTAAAGGCCTTTTATCAAAATACATATTAAAGCATATATGGGTAGTTGCTGTTTTTTTAACTCATCTAGATAATGTGCAATCTCAAGGTCGAGAGACCTTAGTTAAAGAAAGAGTGTCCAACTTAGTTCAATTACACCGTCCTGAAAAACTAACAGTTGGTCCTGATGATAATTTTCAAGTTGATGTCAGTTCTGAAGAAGACTTTTTTGTCTTCACTCGAAGGTCCCATTTGTCAACACGGTTACTTTGGCAGGCTGTTTCTTCCTCAAAAGAAATAAAAATTCTGGACGACTCTGCAGATGCCAGCAATCCCAGCCTGCATCCTAATAATAAATCATTAGCTTTTATATATTATAAATGGGATTCCCAAGGAGACCTTTGCACTCTAAATAATTTGAGCTCAAAGGAGCCAAAATGTTATGGCCTAAAAGGTGAAATTGAATCGCCTCAGTGGTTGAATAGTAATGATATAGTTTTTATTCAAAAAGAGTTTCCTAATAATAATGTAAGTTTAAATATTTTGAATACCAAAACCCAAACAACCAAAGTTGTGGACCGAGGAGATATTTGGTCTCCCACCGTCAACAGAGCTCTCCAGTACTTGACATACAGTAAAGTAGAAAACAAAACCACCAAGTTGATTCTGATGGACCTAAAGAATCGTCGTACAGTTTCTATTCAATTTGAAATGCCGGGAACCTCCGCCTTCCCAACCTTTTCTCCCGATGGAAACTGGCTCTACTTCAGTCAC
The DNA here is from genome assembly GCA_964502735.1 of uncultured Pseudobdellovibrionaceae bacterium. Classification (GTDB taxonomy): domain Bacteria; phylum Bdellovibrionota; class Bdellovibrionia; order Bdellovibrionales; family UBA1609; genus JACKAN01. Next base: position 5,450 of record CAZCYD010000084.1, on the reverse strand, counting down.
TATTTTAGCGATAGCAATCAAGATAATCAGATCGACGCAAGCGATAATAGCATTATTTTTAGAGCTTCAACAAAAGAACTTTTTGTGCATAAAAAGGCCCATCCTTATCAAATGACCTCTGGGGAGCAAAACTGCAGTTTTCCCAAGGTTCAATTTCAATTCTTTTATATGACTTGTGATTTCGAGGGATCTCTGGATGTCTACCGTCTACCGACGACAGGGGTTGTTCCCACAAATTGGGAGTCTAAAGATCTCTACGCCGCCCACAGGAGTTCAAGAAACTACAATCAAAGAATTCTATTGTTAAACCACCTTCGCCAAAAAGGAGAATTTAAAACAGAAACTTCTTATTACCTTAAAGTATTAAGTAATTTCTTATTAAATGAGGATTGGATTGCCGCTCAGTACTACTTAGATTTTATTCCGCAAAAAGATAGGGACATTTTGAGTGTCTTTATCACGGCCACGTTACTCAGGAGCAAGGAACAAAATTCAGAAATTACACCCAATTTAATGCGAAATTTAAATCCTCTTCTAAATAAAGTTCGACGAAACCCAAATCTAGGAAATAGCGTAGTTGAGGCTCTAATCTTAACTTACTTAAATCAAGATTCATCAGCCCTAAATCGAATACCTAAAATAAAATCTGTAGATTTCTCTGGCTCAATCCCTTATTTATACGATTTGCTTATTAACACTCTAAATTCAAAAATCCGCATTTCTTCTTCTAAACTATTTGAACTCTATAGGCCTATTTTATTGGCAGAAAATATAAACAAAGAATCTCGGCTTTATTATGCTTATAATTATTTACAACATCTTCAAAATAGCCACATGGCCAACGCCAGACTTAATATTATAAAAGAGCAAAGGCCCTTACTCAAAAAGTTCCTCTACTTATCCCAATTATTACGTTCTGAAGAGTTAGTTTTAAAACTTATTATCGCCAAAGATAAAGAAAGTAAGGTTCAGATCTATAAAGATCTAGACAACCTGATGAGTGAATCTCGGGATGACTATTTTTTGAGAAGAACACTGTATGTTCGCGCCATCGAAAATTTATTAGCCTATAATGAAAATCTATATCTTACGTCTATTGCTGCTAATTGGCTAAAGTACACAGGCGAAACCGACCCTGAGTTTTATTATGCTCGTGAGATTTATATTGATAAAGTACTCGAAAGGGCTTACGACAACTTCGCAAAAAGTGAAATCAACTATGCTGCCAATAATTTTTTTAGTTCTGTGGGGCTCACTGATGATCTCGAGTCTCACTATGGATATGTTAAAACTATGATACTCAATAACAATAAGAGTATTATGGAAAGTCGCTATCGCTCGATGCAGGAAAGAAATGTAGTGGGGGAGAGTTTGCAGTATGTTCAAACCCTTCTTTCTATCAGCCAATATTTGCCAGATTTTTCAATGTCGGAGAATGGGCAGGGAAAAGAAAGTATAAACTCATTAAATAAAGTTTATATTAAATCCCTTGCTAATTTAAAAAAAATGGAAGCTCACTATCAGTCTCCCATCTATCAATTGCTTTTAGGATTTGTCCATCTGCAACTGTTGGATCTCAGTCGCAATGGTTTTGAGTTTTCTCAAGACCACTCGGACTCAGCTCATAAGCACCTCATGTTGGCCTATGACCTCGGCAGAGATTCGCCTCGTATTAGGGCATCAGCATTGAGTAATTTGGCAAGTCTCCACTCACTCAGCCGCAATTGGGGGCTCGCCAAACGCTTTTATGAAATGAGAGCACCTTTGGGTTTTATTAAAAAATCTGAAGAGTTTTCTCATTATTGGGGTTACGCGAGGGCGGCCTATCATCTTATGGATTATCAAACATCCATTGAGTCGCTTCAAAAACTATACGCCCAAAAAAAAATATTCTCAAATAGAGAAGCCCTTATATTACAAAAACTCTCGTTTTATCAGCTGGCTGCTGAACAGTATGAAAATGCAGAAACAAACTTTTCGTTTTACCTGGCTAATTACCCTAGCGAAACATTGTGGAACAGAACAAAAAGTGAATTGGCTTTGGGATATGCTAGATATAAACTTTTAAAGCACCACGAGTTTAACGCTGAAAAGAAGCAAAAACTAAAACTCGCAGCTGAGAGCAACTTTACAAATGTGATCCAACAAAGTTTACAGATAGAAAACATAAGTGATGAAAATAAAAAATTGATACCTCAAAATCCCAACCGTTTGAGAATGCAGGCCCTAGGGTTTTTATCCCAAATTGTTGATTCCGATCAGAGAGTCATTTATCGCCAAAAATACAGCCAAATCTTAAAATCGGCAGAACGACAACTTCATGAGTTTTCTATAAGCAGAAATACATGGCTGCTTTTTAAAATAAAGAGCGAAGTGGGCCTTGCCGAATCCTATTTGGAGTCCTCCGATATTGATTTAGCAAAACAACACCTCAAAGAAGCCAGTCGAAATCTTCGAACTTATGTGAAGACTGAGGACTTTGCTTTAAATACAGATCTTAACGAGGCCCTCATTTCTTGGGTTGGGTTAGCGATAAGAGCTAATGATAGTGGTGTGGAGGCGAAAAATATAGAATCACTTTATCAGGGTGCCTTAGGCGAAATCCACAAGGTCCAGGCGCAATCTCCACACTTAGAGTTCGAAGGTCTAAGGCTGCGGGTGTTTAAGCATCTTTTGCAAAAAAAACTTTTGGCAAAAAAACCTGATGAGGATAGGTTAGTCCTACTGGAAAAGCTAAAGAGTTTTAAATCCAGTTCCAACTCAGAGAAAGCCTTAGGCCTAAGTCGGATTCTGTAGATCAAGCTCTGCAGCCCCTGTCGACTAAATACCCATTCCAAGAAATAATTGTCTAAAATTTTGTGAATGCGCCCCATGCTCACACAGCCGCAGCCTTTAGGCTGCGGAACTGCGCGTGGGGCGCATTCACAAACTTCTAGACAATTATTTCTTGGAATGGGTATCACTAGTTATTAGGAGCCCCTTGATCTATCCACTGGATAAGTTGGGTTCTTACACTATTAGCTAAGGATGAAATATTGGTGTCTTCAATGTGAGTGTTTCCCGGAAAGCATCCACCCACACCGGCAAAATTGTTCTGTCGAAAATCACTATAAAGCGTACCCATCAGGTATGAAGTTTCCGGGGTTGAACTCACGATTGAAACACCATTACAGCCCACAGTCACACCCAAACTAGTTAGGGTGCTATAGGCTTGAGACTGAGTTGAAAAATTAAGTTCAATACCATAATTGTCGTAGGCATCTCCTCCGGGCATATGACAATCTCGACAATCTTGGCTAAACACAAGATTGTAAAGAGAAGTAAATGTCGGTTCAATCAGGTCTTTATTTTTAGGGCTATCACTACAACTAGCTGTATAAAAACAAATCCATGTAAGCGTTAGACCTTTGCATATTTTTGCTTTTAGAAGTTTATTAAACATCACTGGAGAATCCTAACGCCCATCTTTATGGGCAAGATGCAAACTGTTAAAACCACAGGTTATCACTTATTGTTATTAAAGCTTAAGAGCTAGTGGAAAACCATCATTTTTTGGATTAGCTAGTCATATCGATATGATACGACTAACTGATAAGTTATATTATGTTTCACAATAAATTTTATAGGCGACCTGAATGTAATCTTCAAGGGATTCTGTCTCTTTTAGTAATAAGCGATTTTGTCTCCCAAACTGCGTTATTCATGTAACTCTTTTTGGATAAGGATTTTCTTCTATTCAGTTTTGATCTAGCCAATAATTTTTAGCCAATAATTTTTACTTAATTCTTGCCCTTATCTCTTATGTACCTCAAACCAATAAGTTCTAGGCCATTTTCTAAGTAATCACTTGTTACTCTTTTAGAAGCGGCCAAGAAGTATAATTAGCATTTATTTGCAATCTCTTAAATAAGGCCCTGCCAGACCCAGGAAATTCCCTGATTTTTTATCAAAAAATGTTACGTTTTGAGGTCTCCGCTAAGGCAGCCGCTCTCTTTAATAGAGGAACCATCTCTTGATAAAGAATAGAGTTTCCACCAAATTTGGCAATAAACGTCCACAACTCTATATTTTATTCAATAAATTTATACGCTTGTTGTCTCTATTTAAACTTATTTATCCCTGACCCATACTCACCAACTGGTATTAGTATTGCTAAGAATCCTGATGAACAAAATTTATTCGGAGACACTGTATGAATATATATTTGAAATCTTTGGCTATATTTGCATCCGTAACAGGCTTATACATGACGGCAAATGCCAAAAACAAAAAAAATGAAGACATCAAAATTTTAATGCAGATGATGAAGCCAGATCTAGAAAGACTTAAAAAGGGAATGGATTTAGCAGATAATTTAACTTTTAATGAAGGTCAAACTTACCCTTTAGGTAACTCTATTTCATCAGATCAATGTATGACGATCAATCAAAAGGTATCGAGTAACTATCCACTTCACTCTTATGAAGAAGCCGAAATAACAAAAAAAGGTAATGTCCAATACCCTATATATGTTGACAAGCAAGGAGTCAAAATTTGCCCCACAAGTGGCTCTCACAATGATGAATATATTGTTACCAATGATACCAAATTAAACTTGTATCAAGGCCCTATAAACAACTCCTTGGGAGTTCAGGCAACAAAGGTTCTGACTGTGAGCACGACTTCGTGGAGCTCTCGTGGAGTTACAACCACCCAACAGTATTTGTTAAATGAAAAGTATCAAGTTCTCGAATACCTCGAACTTCGCGGTGATTCTGGAGGGCTATTCTGGTTGGATATTTCAGCCATGTCTCCCGAAGGTCACGTGGTTGGTAAAGTAAAGAAAGTCTATACAAACAAAAACAATACTAGCCCTTATATGTGGAAAGGGGCCTCAAGTTTTGTTCTTGGTGACGGCAAAGGTGATGCTATGAGGGTCTATAGAAACGACGGCAAGGGCAAACCAGGTAAAGAGGAAATGATTAGTGTCGCTTATCAAAACCTAAATCCAAAATTTGAAGTCTCACCTTTTACCACAACAAGTGCTCTTTATGACAACGGCCCCAAAGATTCTTCACGACGCATGAAATCGACTCTATATCTCAATAGCCACACGAAAGCTGGAAATAGCTGTGCCTATGGTTATATCGGTTATGATCAAAATGGTAACTCTATACGCAATTTTGGTGACTTTCAGTGCGCTAAAAAACAAGACATGGAAACAACAATTCATTAACTCTTTATGGCTCAACGTAAAAACATAATAACGGAATTTTTAATTGACCATAGGGCCGTCTATACGAGACATTTAAAGAGGCCAAGGAAGTTTACGATATTTTATACGGTCCCAAAAAGAGATCTGAATATGATCACAGCAGAGAGAATTGATCGTTAATTTATATGTATTACCTGAGTATTAGTTGATGTAGTTTTTCCATTTAATATTACTTTGCTCTGAAATCCTTAATGAT
>CAZCYD010000083.1:0-9537 GCA_964502735.1 uncultured Pseudobdellovibrionaceae bacterium | reverse complement strand
GTACTTTGGGAGTCGACGAATAAAAGTCCTGAAGCGAAACGCCGCAAACGATGGGATCAACTCCATCACCATAGATCGCCATAAAAGTGAGTAAGCCCCGCAGTCCACAAACGAATTCCATCTGAGATTGTAAGACAGGCTGTAGTAGTGGGTCAGATCAACGGATATTTAAACACAGGTGAACGATCTACACTGAATAGAAGCATAGTGTTCTGATACTTTTACCAGGCCGGTATCCATCCTATACACGTCTTTACATTTTTTTGTCCTGTTTTTTATAAAAAGCCCATTTCTTTAAAAATTATGCATCTACAAGAGTAGATTTTCACAGTCAGCACTACCTTGAATACCTAATATTTTTTCTAACATAGCTTTCTGAAGCTTAGACATCTGCTTAATATCTGAAACATGCTCAGGAATCACCATTGCCGAAACATAGTGAGAAAGTTTAGACAGAGCAATTAGCGACATGGATGTTAATTGTATAGGTAGGGAAATATCCTGCAAACCTACAATGTTGAAACCTAAACCGATCATTAATGTTGCTATAAGGATAGCATTAACTTTTTCTTCTGTGTAAATGATCCTCTGAGCTAAAGAACCTTTACGATTAATTCCTTGAGTCGTCCTTTTTAAGTTTCTTAAAAAATAATTACTTTCTGCCAAATGTTTTTCCAGTTTATCGTAGAGTTCCTCAAATAAAGACTTGGTAAGCATGTCGTCGACCGTACTCTCACTGATGTTCATTTTTGTGGCTGTTTCCACAACAAGCTGGTTTACAACTTGTGTTAGTTGATCGTCTGGCAATTGAGCATGCTTTAAAATCTGTACCATCCGATGTAATTCGAAAGTTGCATTCAAAAAAAGGTTTTTTGAATAATTAGAATTAAACTCCTTTCTTGTGTTTTCACGAACATAAACTGCATAAATTTGAACGAAATGCTCGAGATTAGTCCTATGTACAACATACTGCTCTTTTGCACTCTGATTAAGTATTTTTTGTTCGATTTGTTCAGTCATAGATGCTTGTACAGGTATCACAAATAAAAAACATAACAGTGTATTGAAAATTAAGTTCATAAATAATACCTTTCCAATTTCGTCTGACTTGATTGTCCTTGTGATGCAGAGCGACCTTTAAACAACAGCGGCTATTATAATTTTCTTTCAAAAAAAACCAATGCGAGTTTGACATTAAGAAAACACAAAAGCGAACTGTAAAAGAAGATGGTTATGAGTACACCACCTATGACTGGATATCTGCTGGCAAGAAAAAGGTGGACTGCATAAAGATGAACTCATTTAAAAATACTAAAATTACAGAATTTAAAACAAGCTTAGGCCAATACGACAAAATTATGGGTCTTGCGGCCGATGTTGCTGTACAATTGATTTTTTCAAACATAAATGTTGAAGAAGTTTTAATTAAGCAATAGCTTTTATTCTAAAAAATAACTTTAAGTGGTCATTCCCTAATAATTTTAGGCGATGACCACTTAGCTTCATGAGCTTGAAGGTGAATCGATCATTCTTTTGCTCGCTGGCTTTGACCAGTTTGATTTAGAATTGTCCAACAAAGTGTTGCAAAAATTATGAGTTCAGATTAAACAACGGGGCTTGTTGATTGTTTAGGGTGACTTTGAAAACTTTTATTTTTCTTCTTTTCTATTTAACTCTGCTTCCAGCTTCACAAGCCTGGGGTGAGATTTTCCGGTCGGGAGATCTTATCGCTACCTCTTACGGAAAGACCTATGTTGTCAAAAAAGTTCTTGGCAAGGGTGACTTTGGAAGAGTTTATCAAGTGATTGATTATGAAACGACTCATTATCACTCAGCTGAGCTTCTGGAATTAAACTCTTCGCCAACACTACAAGACCAAAAGGATGGGAAAGCACTGGCTCTAAAAGTTATTCACAATGACTTTTATCACCCCGACACTTTTAGTGAATTTCATAAGAAATACAAATACCTAGCTAATATTGTAAGTAAAAGCCCTGATCTTGCAAAGGTCTACAACCACGGTTATCTACTACTCAACGGTAAAACCATCAAAAATTCTGCTGTTATTGAAATGGAACTCTTAGAAGGTGCCGACCTTCATTCATCACCCCACGCCCTTGAATGGACAACAAAACTCGGGGAAGAAGACGGCCAGCTTGTTCTAAAACGCCTTGAAGAATTTGTCGATTTTGGAGTTAGGGCTATCCAAAATCTATCCGAAAACAGAATTGTCCACAGTGATCTAGGTCCTAAAAATATTATCCTCACCTCTCTAGGTGAATTTAAACTTATTGATTTTGACTTTGTCGACATCCCTGGATCTGAAACTTACAGTTATGATCCTGCATTTTCACCACCAGAGGTTCTTAACGATCAACTTGTTCCAGGTGCCTCAGATTTTTACAGTCTCGGTATGATGGTAGCCAGATTCTTAACGGGAACTCCCCCTATTATTTCTTATAAAAACTCATTTCCTGTCGACTTTGAATTATACGCCATGGCTGATGCAGATGACCTAGACGAAGATGAAAGTTTTTTTAATAGAATTCAGGGGTCCAGAGCGCATCACAGGGCTATGATCGAACACCTGTCAAAAAAATTCGAAGAAAGATCTGCACGAATCACTCTGCCACAAATTCGCTCCAAATACATGGCCTTGGCAAAATTATCTTTGCAGCTTGCAAAATATAATCCCGCTGAACGTGGATTTTCTTGGAGAGGTCACCGATACTCTTATCGAGGAACCTTGCTGAACCAAGGATTTTTAACAGTTTCTGCTGTCTTACCCGCAAACAAGTGTAGCCAGAGTTTACAATAACTTTAATTTTCAAATCTCCCGTTGATAGTAAAAAATATGAACGCCCACCCTATTCGACGAAAAAATTATTTAACCTAAAAACTTTACCTAAAAATTCAACCTAAAATGGTGGAGGATTTTTTATTGGGCCCGATGTGCCACCTTGGCCAATATCAAAATTGGAGCTGCCAAGGTAGCTTCTCGAAACCAGCTTGACCGAATAGCCTACCCTCCCTCCCATAATGCAAGAACCTGGATGAGGAGGCATATTAGGCTTTGTATTGGGTCCCGAAGTGTAGTCTGGCTGAGTGCATACACCAAAAGGCATATTGGGGTCTTCTACAGGACTGGGATAGTTATTCGCAAGTGGACCAGGAATCCAACCCGTTAAAAGATGTTGAAAGTCCTTTACATAATAAAACGAACTCGGCAACTGCAACCCCGATCCCCGAGAACTTTCGATTTGATTGCGAACACTATATCCTTCTAAAGCGGGAACTTGCGATCTGAAACCCAAATCGGGCCTCACAAAAACATCATCTGGTATGCCTAGTGCACTTCGATTTGTAGCTATTCTTCTGCCATAGTTAGCCCAATAATTGGCATCAATGCTATAGTAAGTGATATCGAAAAGATCGGGGACAATTGCCGCAATCTCATAGGTCCTGGGTGGAACGGTAGAATTCGTCATTCTGTCCCAAGGCAAGGGGTCATTGTAGTGTCCCATAGCGATAGAAGTATAAGTGTCGTAATAGTGGTAAATAGAGCCTTGAAAACTCGTGACTAAGTTTTGTAAAGAGGCTTGAGCCAATCGCGAAGCCAACCCCAAGGGATCCCCCGGGTAGCGAGAATAATTAGGTAGGCGATCAGGATCTGTGTAGGAGTCCATGAGGCCTCCGGCTTGAGTTCGTGGCTGACCTCTTACGTCGACTTTATCTCCTGATGACTCCTCATCATTCGGCCCCCAGTTTCTTCCATACCAAGGACCTATTCTTCCCCCAAAGGGTTTCGCATAGGCCTTTGCAGTTATCGTCACAGCCGGACCAAATGGATGAAATATCTGCCGTGAGGTCGTCTGAGCCTGCACCGCCACATAAGCCTGAATCCAAGGGTTCTTTTCGTAGCCAGAGATTAATCTTTCGGGTAGATAATCCGGAATCGGGTGAGCTGGCCTTGTTAGTAAAATATTACCCTGAAGAGACCCTAAAATGAAAGCCCAAGTAGGACTAGCTGTATTCTGCGGGGGTTGCTGATAACCCTTTATCTGAGCATTACAACCCGGGGTGATCATATCCGTGTAAAGAAAATGCGGGTTTATCATTATCGGTTTTAACCAATCAATATTGTCCGCATAAGGCTCTAAAGAGTTATATAATGTCATCTGTGGATCTTCTTGGGAGTTGCTCCAAGTTAAGTTTTTTCTCAAAGTCTGGAAGGCCCCCTGATAAATACTGTTCCCATCCAAATCCACCCAGGCCTGGGCCGGACGAGATGCCGCTTTTGCCAACGGCTCAATCACTCTTCTGCGATTAGCCATATCCTGACGGTAAGATTCTTTCATGGCTTTCATAAACCACCAGTTCCACAATCCCACTTCGCTGCAAGAAATATTAAAGTTTTGCTGGAGATTTCCAGACAATTGATTAATCACAAGATTTATAGGGTTGAACCCTGCAATGACCGGAATAACAGGAATTTCAGGCACAACTAGATTTCTATTTTTGCATGAGTTCTCTGAGGGTGGAGCTGGTGGCGAGATCCATGTCGGCACATAATTTATACAAACAGTTGGAAAATGATTTTGATCTGATATTGAAGCCCCTATCCATTCTGTTTCAGTATGAGTAGCCGAAGGAATTGTCGGACTGCTCGGATGTATCGCCTGATTACCTTGAAGTAAACCCGCTGTCGATAGCACTCGGTAACGCCACGCCAAGAGCTTCCAACTTTGACGAATTTGATAGTTCTGATGGGCAATAGCATTCAACATTTCAGCCTGTTTACTGGCGGCATAGTAAGCGGCTAAATCCACAGAGTTCTGTAAGTTGATCTTGTCGTGGACGATCAAAGCCACATTTATAGCCATCGCAAATAAAACAAATAAAACTTGGAACACAAGTGCAACAAAAATAGCTAACTGCCCTCTTGAGTTACAAATTATTCGACTCGTTGACAGATTCTCCTCCACCGTGAAAACTAGATTCAATGACTATATTAACAGCTTGATATTAAAACCGATAGCTTGATAATAGTTTAATCTGGATATTGCAATATTGTACAGATCCAGACTCGAAAAGGGAGACTTCGACCATGGTCTTGAAAAATGACAGACTTAAATTGTTAAATACATTTCTTTTTACTCTATTTTTCTCTTTGATCTGCAAATCAGAAGTTATGTTTGAAGGCTACTACACTATCCGCTCCGGCGGAGTTCACTCTGGCTATGTTATTCAACAGTACAACTTCGACAGCAAAAAAAAACAATTCAGTATTGTATACTACATTCGCACAAACCAAATGGCTGGAAACATAACTGAAAGCCTTAAAGCCGTCTCAAACGACAAGTTTGAACCCTTAAACTATCAATACACTTCAAAAATTGGCGATACTATTCAGACTATTGATGCCGTCTTTAAACAGGATAATATGTCACTCACCGTCTCTGACGGAAAAATTCAAAACAAAATAGATAAAAAAATTCCAAAGGGAACCTTTTTGGCTAGTTTTCTCAATTATATGCTTCTCTCAAAAGGACTCGCCAATGGAAAGTCTTACGACTATCAAGGCATTGCTGAGGAACGAGGAGAGGTCCTTGCCGGAAAAGTTCTTGTTCAAGAAGAAATTCAACATTTAGGCCTGCCCGCCTTTAGATTGTTTAATGAATACGGTGGACCACGCTATATTAGTGTCATGACAAAAAACGGAGAAGTTCTTCATACAAAATCCCCCGTACAAGCCATTGAGACAGAGCTTGTAGTTAGCCCTGCTGAGGCCACTAAAGGCTTTGTAATGGATACGAAAGTCTTAAAAATTCTTTTCGGAAGTATTCCTACTGGAAAAATCAATCAACTTTATAAAATTAAAAACTCAATTGGCCAAGAATTAACAAAATCTGGCGGCCAAAACGCGGCAGCACCCGCTACTCAGCAGCCTAATCAAGCTACCGAAAAGGCTATTCCTGGCTCTCCGCCTTCATCTTCATCTTCATCTTCGCCAAATACAAACAAACATGGTTACAAGTAGATGTTCAACTACATTTTGCGTAGAATAGTTATTACTCTCCCAGTCGTCTTTGGAGTTTGCACTTTAACTTTTATGCTTTTGCATTTTGTTCCTGGAGACCCCATAGATCTTATGCTTGGAGAGAGCGCAAATCCCGTGGACAAGCAAGCTTTGCGAGAGCAACTTGGCCTTAATCTTCCATTACTTGTTCAATACAAAAATTTTCTGCTCGGCATAGTCCAGTTAAACTTAGGTGAGTCTTTGCATTCAAAAATGCCGGTCTTCGAGGCCCTCGCGGAAAGAATTCCGGCAACTGTTGAACTGACTTTTGCCGCCATGTTTTTAGCTATTCTATTTGGTATACCCCTAGGCGTCTGGGCTGCGGTTAAGCAGTACAGCTTTTTTGACAACAGCATACTAGTTACGAGCATTCTGGGTATTTCTTTACCTGGATTTTTTTTGGGACCTATGCTCATATGGATCTTTGCTATCTCTTGGCCTTTGTTTCCTGTGAGCGAGCGCGGAGGAATAGACAATCTTATTCTCCCGGCCCTCAGCCTGGCTCTTCCCCTTGGGGCTATTATTTTGAGAATGACCCGCACCCAGATGTTAGAAGAAATCGGACAAGACTACATCCGAGTAGCAAGATCAAAAGGCCTTTCTGAATTTCCAATATATTTTAAGCACGCTTTAAGAAATGCGTTGATCCCTGTTATGACTATCATCGGCCTACAAGTTGGCGCACTTCTCACTGGTACGGTAATCACTGAGACTATTTTTGACTGGCCCGGAATAGGCTCGCTTCTTTTACAGGCGATTCAACAACGAGACTATCCCGTTGTTCAGGCCTGTGTTCTATTAATCTCATTGACTTATGTTGTTGTGAACTTGCTCACTGACATTTCTTACGCCGTAATTAATCCAAAGGTTAGGTTGAGTTAATGAGAAAATCAAAGCTTGTAACCCTTAGCCTTATGACTGTTGGAGCTTCACTTGTGATTTTTATGTCTCTTATGGCTGCGTTGGCTCCGCAATTATCTCCTCAAGATCCTAATATTATGTCTTTAAAAGATCGCTATCAAAGCCCCAGCCTCGCTCACCCCTTTGGGCTTGATGAAAATGGGAGTGATGTAATGGCAAAAGTTTTATATGGAGCTAGAGTTAGCCTAGTTGTTTCTTTTACTGTGGTGAGCTTAAGTATTTTAATAGGACTTCTTCTTGGTTCTGTGGCTGGATATTTTGGCAAGTTCTGGGATGGATTTATTATGAGAATCATTGATATGATCCAAGCCTTTCCCAATTTCTTACTTGCACTGGCTCTTGTTGCTGTAATGGGACCTTCTGTAAAAAATGTCATTATTGCTATGTGTTTAACTAGTTGGGCGGGTTTTGCCCGACTTGTGAGAGGTGAGGTGCTGTATCTTAAAGAAAAAGATTATGTTTCAAGCTCTGTTGCGGTGGGTTCATCCCACCTGCGTACAATCACTTTTCACATTTGGCCGAATCTTGTAGGGGCCATTGTCGTCAATGCTAGCTTTGCCATGGCCGGCACAATTATAGCTGAGTCAGGTTTAAGCTTCCTAGGACTGGGAGCTCCTCCCACAACTCCAACTTGGGGGGGCCTACTAAATTCTGGCAGAAAGATACTGGCTGAAGCCCCCCATGTTAGCGTATTTCCTGGCCTTGCCATTTTTTTGCTAATTTTGGGATTCAATCTTTTTGGTGATGGGCTGCGTGACTACCTGGACCCAAAAGCCTAGCTTTCAGAATGATTATTTAAACCCAAATCCGCGGATTTGGGTTTAAATTAAGATTACATTTAGAATCCAAGAAAAATCCTAAAAAAATAAATTAACTAAAGACTAAAAATAAAATTATATCTACAGAATTCTTGGCTTCTAGTTCGAGGAAGTCCGCATTCATTTGCAAGTTTTAATTTTCAGTGAGAACATATTATTCGACAATATGTTTATTTTTATAATGGCATATTTGAATTAAAATTTTTCATCGAGGTGGACCGTGGGCGAAAGACAGAAAATTGGGCAGCTCTATATCATCGGCCTTCAAGGGCCAGAATTACTTCCTGAAGAATCCCAATTTATTATAAAAAATAATATCGGTGGAGTGATCTTATTTGACCGCAACATCCAATCTCCCCAGCAGCTCCATAAGCTCTGTAGTCAAATTCAATCTCTGCGCCACCAAATGCTAGATCGTGCCCCACTTTTTATTAGTATCGACATGGAAGGGGGAAGAGTACAGAGATTAAAAGCTCCATTTACTCAATGGCCTCCTGTCGGCAACTTTAAGGATATTGATTCTACATCTCTTGCCTTCAAATTCTCGCTGGCCATGGGGGAAGAACTAAAATCTGTTGGCATTAATCTCGATTTTGCACCCTGTATTGATATGCTAACCAATCCTGAAAATAAAGTTATTGGAGACAGATCTATTGGGACTGACCCTGAACACGTTGGCAAGATCGCCTCGGCATTAGTCAGAGGGTATGTAAAAGCCGGCATTCTCAGTTGTGTAAAACATTTTCCTGGTCACGGAAATACGTTTGCCGACTCTCATTTCGAGCTACCCATAGAAAAGACTTCGTTAGCGACCCTTCAAGAACGTGAGCTCCAACCATTTAAGAAGGCTTTTCGCGCCAGGGCTGAAATGTGTATGACAGCACATATTAAGTTTGAAGCCATTGATCCAGAGTGGCCCGTTACGCTTTCTGAAAAATTCATAAAAGAGATTCTTCGCAAAGATCTTCGTTACTCAAAGTTTGTAATTACTGATGATCTAGACATGAAGGCCCTCAGAAATCATTACTCTATCGAGGAAATTCCTGTTCGGGCTCTGCAAGTCGATTGTGACATTCTTCTTTACTGCAATGAGTTTGATGTTCCCCCTCAATCTTTAGATGCCGTTGAAAAGGCCTTAACGGATAAAAAGATTGATCTAAAATCAATTGAAGAAAAACACAATAACATTCTTCAGCTTAAGAAACGTACGCTTAAGGAACCAGACCCACAGCCTTTTGATGTTGCTGCAAAAATTATCGCTCACCCCGATCACCTGAGGATAGCCAAAGCCATCGAAACAAAAGAAATTCCAGAAAATTTATAGGCCTGAGAAACCGTATATCCCGCATGTTTCAGACTGAGTACACGCATTTCAATTTGATACAATCATCATTTTGATACGATCATTTTGATACGATTCACTATAAATAGATTGTATACAGTGCACTTGATTTATGCACTCAGACCCATTCTTTTTCATGTACACAGGCACCACCTTTGCACTTGTCTATTATCAATAGTTTTTGAATTAAATCTTTTAAAAAGGATTTTATAAAAATGAAAAAGTTAAGATTAGCACTGGCCATTTCATTCCCCCTTATTATTACTCTTCTATTTCAAAATTGCTCCGACGAAGTTCATTTTTCTTCTTCGTCTCCTGACATGGGTTCTTTCTAAAATCAGTGGGAGACGAAAGTCTAGGAGATAAAAAAGGGCCTC
>CAZCYD010000082.1:0-9764 GCA_964502735.1 uncultured Pseudobdellovibrionaceae bacterium | reverse complement strand
AAAGTGTAAACTATGTGTCCGGTATATTATGTAAAGGATGTGTCAGGAACGACACCAACCTTTTGTTTTGTAGCCATTGTCGTTTAGATAGCGAACAACATTTTCTAAATTCTTTTCTTCAAGAAATTTCTTAAAAACAAACTCAACTATGGGTTTTTCCTGTTCATTAACCTGTCGATGATTCGGTCTATTGGGGACAAAATCATAGCCCAATATTGGGCGTCCATTGGCAAGTCCTCGGTCAGCTCGTGCTCTAGCACCCCTCTTAATTCGATCAACAATGCTATGCCTTTCAAATTGCGCAAAACTCATGGCCTGAATCAACATCAACTCTCCCATTGGGGTTGACGTATCGAAGTTCTCTTTCAGACTAAAGAATTTCACGTTGTAATCCTGAAAGAAATCCCAAACTTGACAAAAGTCCTTCACGCTACGGCTTAAGCGGGATAGCTCCGTTACTATAACTGCATTTACGCGACCTTCTTCAATATCTTTACATAAACGCTGAAAAGCCGGACGGTTTAAATCCTTTCCTGAATAATCTTTGTCAACATACCAATCAACGATTTGTCCCCACCGACCACCTTGTTGCTCGTTTTTAAACCTTACAAAGTCCTCAATTCTTTGGGGGTGAGATACGAGAGAGCCCTCTTCCCTTTCTTCATTAGTGGGAGAAAGGCGAATATAAGGACCAAATTGCAATTGAAATTCTTCAGGCTGAATTTTTTCGGCGAGATTGCTCACAGCTTCTCGCCCTTTTTCTTGCGTTCTCCACAACGCGGATGATTTTCCTCGCAAGTCTTTCGATTCTTTCTTTTTCTTCATTTTTGTCTTCCTCATTTACAAAACAGATTTCAAAATCAATTTCCGATCTACCAGCACGAATTTTTGCAACCGACCCTTTACGTGCATTTGATATAATAACTCCAGTAGTAAATTAATCATCTTTCTGATTCCTTAGTGCTTCTAAAACTTTCTTGGCCTCTGCTTTCGAGAGAGTGTTCAACCAAGAAAAAAATCTCCGTAGTGGCTCGCTAATGGTTCTCTCCGATGTTTCCCAACGAGAGACCACCACCTGCCCCGACACACCTAAGGCATCAGCCAGGTCCGACTGGCTGATGCCCAGCTTATCTCTTAAATCTTTTACTTCATTTGCCATCTGCAACCATAACCAATGGATATATAACCATTGGCTATTTGTCAAGCCGGGACTTCCCCCTTGGCTTTGATTGAGCCATTGAATATAGTCTCACCGCAGCATAATAGAGGTGAGCCAGAGATTCCCGCAACCAAATCAAAGGCAAGAGTGTGGTGCCCTCTCGCACCTTGCTCTTCATATTCATAAGAAATACGTCGTCGGCTTCTTTTAGCTCACGCGAATTCTTTGCTTGTACAAACATCCAGTCGTGGGCGTCACATTCATCCGAAATGTCCAAGCCAAACAAAGAATTGGGAACCAATGAGTTCAGCGGCCCGTCAGGACCGCATTGGTTTACAATTTGTTTCTTCTGATCTTCTGTGAGTTCCCAATAGTCAGCCGGAGCGACAAGCCTATTCTGTGGGCTCTTGGACATCTGGCTTTTTCTTTGCCTTCGGCTTTACATTGATCTTCTTCAAATATTCCTTGATGGATTCGGCAAGCTCCTCCTGATTGCTGGAATCTTGAATCACCGACCTTAAATATCGCTTCTCATCAAAGAATATTTTTTCTAGCTCGGCTTTGTCTTTGTCGTAATACTTTTCAAAGAACAGAGCCAAAACCGCAGAGGTCAACCCAGATGGGTTGACCTTGCAGTGCTTGGTACGAAGCTCCTGAATGACCCTGCCGACAAGCGCAGTGGCGCGCTCGTCCAGCAGGACTCTCTTCTCTTTATTTGTGGTACTCATTAACTCTATTTTTTACTTTTCTTGGACGGAACCCATTGCGGGTCTTCGGATACGATCCACACTCGATGACCTTCAACTAATTTTTTACCCTGAACTTGGGTATCGACCCACTGGCTTTCCACAACTGGCATCGTTAGCCCGTGGCCGCCATCAATGGACATTCCTTGAGGACCCGAGACATTGAACTTTTCAAGGTTGAACAGTGTTTCCCTACGAACCTTGGCATCCCTTTTTTCCATTCCATTGTGAATGAAATAGCTGGCAATTCCGCCGACGGCGACGCCAACTAATGCACCTGTTAATGCTCCCTTATCCTTATTGTCTGACGACAATGCTGCTCCATTTGCAGCACCTAATACGGCTCCTGTTCCCATACCTGTAAGAACAGAATCCTTCATTGTGGCACAACCCGTTACAACAACTTGTAGTACCAAACACGCAACCAAAAACTTCTTTGCGATAAAGACCTCCTTATAAAAATTGAATTAAAATACGAAAAATCAAAATTACTCGTCTGCTCGCCAATTTCAGTGACCAGAACATTCAGATTTCAGTGATTTACGACGTTTTACCTACTTCCAGTGGAAGTAGGCTGACAGTAGGCAATGGAAGTACCTTTCCAAAAGGTCGCTAGATAGTGACTTCGTCTCCATCTTGGCAAACAAAAGTAATCTTTTGAAAGTGACTTTGTACATTTTCACTTCGGCAATAGTAAAACTTCGGAGTTAACTTTTTCTTTTCATAAATCTCCCTTTCGACTTTTTTTAGAATTGATTCTATTATTTTGTTTCTACAAACGTAAAAAACCGCATGAATCGGATTAACGTAATACTCGGTCACCTTGGCTCTATAGCGAGATGCGGATCTGTCGGTAGATTCATACTCTACAGCCACGAGGTGATTCCTGGTTGGCTTCTTGATCTCCATAACTCCGTCGCAATTAAGTGCCACGAAATGAAAGAACTTGTTGGATTGCGTGAACTCTCCGCAGGATTGAAGAATATTTTCCGACACGAAATTGCTCACAGCAGTTCGTCTCTTAAAAATCGCCTTCAGTTCGACAAGGCCTAAATCATGCACAACCGAGTCACTTTTGATCAAACCTTTTGAAATTTGATGCTTGTACGCTGGCTGAATGACCTTAAGTGCTTTGTCAGTGGGCTCATAGCAAGAAGCTAATTTCTCATAGAAAAAATAGGAGCGTCTTCTAACAAGCTTTGCCTTTACTAACTTTCGAAGCCGAGAATTGAGTGTTTGTCGAGTAGTCAATCCAAAAACATCTCTGTTGATTTGATCCCGCGTCGCAATCTTAGACTCAAAAAGATAGATCAAAAGATTTAAATCTCTGTTTGTTAAAACAAACCTATTTCTTTTGCCACTCAGCTTTTAAACCTGCACTTGAAAATCTTTAAATTCTTTCCCATGGTCTTTACCTGAAGTCTTTTCAAACTCAATCATTGGCTGCAAATTAAATCTCTTTTTGCTTTCAAATTCAGCCATGATCGCTTTTATTTCAGCTTCAGTTTGCTTTTCATCAATATAGGGTGTCTGCACTTCGTCGCTGTCACTGCCAAAAAGCCAAATGCCCCGTCCCTTGATCGCGGGAAGACCTTTCGCACTATTATTTCCCAAGGCAACATTTGATCCAGCGGAAGAAACCATTTTGAAAGCCATTCTTGCTGGTAAATTTTCAAGAACTTTCGTATCAATGGCTTCTTTCACAGGTTTCTGTGTTGATAAAATCAAATGAATACCTGCGGCTCTTGCCAATTTGGCTAACTTATCCGTAAGCCCTCTCGCTGCTTTAACTAATTCTTTTCTTGCATCATTGGAGGATTCTTTGCCGTAAAGTTCAGAAGCCTCATCAATTCCTACAACAATCAAATCCTTTTTGTCGGCTATGGGATCAATCAATTTTGATCCTTTTTCCTTTAAGTAGTCAAAACGCCGTTCCATTTCCTCAAGAACCTTTTCTAAAAGTAGCTTCGCCTCCATTTCATTTGCGGCAATCCTAACATTAGGCAGTGATGAAAACTCAGCTACTTCGATTCCTCTCTTTAGATCAAGAAGATAGACTTGCAAATGTGGAGAGCTTTTAAGTAAACCAACAATGGTTTGGCGAAAGAAATTACTTTTTCCTCCGCCTGTAGTTCCTGCCACTAACATGTGGGGAAGATCACGAATGGTTTGGATAATTGGTCCTGATAAAGAATCGCCCACGATAAATGAATTGGGCTTTTTTACCAAAGGATACATTGAGCTGAACGTAACCTTTGTGGGAAGATCGTTTTCGCAAATAAGAAGCTCGACAAATCTTTTATCCCTACACGGGGTAATCTTTTCGATAATCTGCCCGAAAGCGGTGGTCATATCGCCACGTTTAGTTTCGTATTTATCAATTCCCACGCCTTTGCTATTGATTATCAGCTTGGTTTTATGCTTTTCAACTTCAATTACTTTATGAACTTTTGGTGTTCGTCCCGATGCTGTCTTTAGGCCTAGTTCATCCAATGAGTTTTGGTACTTCTTAAATAAGTAGAGTTCGCGGACGCCCATAAAAAACAACGGCGGCAATATAATGGCTAAAATTAATAGGATCAGAGAGATCCAAGGGCTGATAGAAGCCAGTAAATTTTGGACAAATTGGGAAAGACTTCCGCCAAAAATCCAGTTGATCATTTTCACAAACGGCAAGTCGGAGAAGACCAAGCTACTAAGAACAAATAGGCCAATGAAAATATAGGCCCATGTGTCGAAGCTTTTGAACTTTACTTTTCTTAGCCCATAACCACAGGCCAGAAGAAATGACCAGATTAGGCGGGCACCTTCTAATCCAAGCCGCTCAAGTCCCTTACCCTCGGCGGAGGACTTCTTATTTTTCATGAGGGTTCATCCTCAGTTCTGTCAGATTCATAGAACTCCTTTGGTTAAAATGTTGTTGGATAAAGTATTAGCCGCCGCTGGGCGGCAACTTTGTTACAAAAATCAGCCTTAAATGGCTAAAATGGGCCATCTGGCCAGAAATCCCTCATGGTGGGGGTAAAAAAACCATGCTGACCAATCCTAGTGAATTCGCGGCCAGAGGAAATATAGGTCCCCCCAATTCCCAGCTCAAAAATAACGGGGTTTCGTGTTAAAAAGATTACCTTTTAAGCCACCGATGTCATTGAGCCCATTGCTACTGCCAGAACACTCAAGTTCACCCAATTCGACTGTGACCTTCCCAAAAAGGGCAGGCTGTTGGGAAGGTAGGGAACCTCAACATCAGGGCTGTCACCAATTAAATCGTCGATCGTTTTTAAAACTCTATTTATACAGAATTAGCGTAGAGCTATAGTACACAATTTGGACCCTAGTGTCGCAGAAGTTCCTGAAGATCTTATTGTCTATGGCGGCAGAGGAAAGGCCGCAAGGAGTTAAACAAATGACCTATGTAGAAGCCGCAAGGGCCTTGGGTGCAAATCCATTTTGGATTGTTATTAAACATGTGATGCCTAATATTTTAGGTCCTATTGTTGTGTTATTGACCTTTCAAATTCCGTCCAATATTTTGTTTGAAAGTTTTTTGAGTTTTATTGGTTTAGGCTTGCAGCCTCCATTTAGTTCATAGGGAGTTTTGGCATCTTCTGGGTGGCAAACTATGAGGTCGTTCCCTCACTTAATTATTTTCCCGAGTTTTGCAATTTTCACGACAATGTTAGCCTTTAACTTTTTGGGTGATGGTCTCCGTGATGCTCTTGATCCACAAATGAAGGGTCGCTAACAGGCTAGTTGGACACTTATAAATAAATCGCGCTCCATGCAAACGAAGTGATACAAAGTCCAGGCATGTATTCTCGACAATGTTTAGAAGATGGGAGAGTTGGAGAAATCCGGTTTTTAAGGGCTCAGACGAAAGCTTGGACAAAAAGAACGAATAAAAAAAATCCTAAAATTCATTGGAGATTTACGAAAGATAAAGCGCGCAAGAGCCTTGGCTATAAAAATAAAATGGTTTCATAGGGAAAAACTTTTTTGACGGAGTACTAGGGTAGGCCCAAAGAACTCATTTAAGTTAAGTTGTATTTACAAGTTAAGAAGACCTATCTGCAATCAGATACCGTAGTTAAAAAGCGGTTGACTTTTATGTCGCAGCATATTATTAGTCTCCTAGTTTAGTTTAGGAGAAAATTAAATGGTAAAAATATTAAATTGCTTGATTTTGCTAATATGGCTTAGTGTTGATGTAAGTTTTGCAAATCAAAAAAATTTAAGTACGGATTTTAGCTATACTGGCATTAAACAACTTGAAACCAATTTTAATAAAATGCAAATACCAGGCTTTAACAATCAATTTGATATATGGCAATACTGGTTAGAAGATCTAGCAAATATCCAAAAAAAACAAAATATTGAAGATCTCATAGGTGTCATTCAGGCAGTAATTTTCCATGACTTCCCTAATAAATTTATATATGGAGATGAAACAACTTTTTTACATTTTTGGCAAAGTACATTTCTGAAATCAGCGGGTCTAAAACTTGAAAGATTTGCTCCAAATTACATTGAATATTTAAACTATCTATTTATGTATAACTCCGGAGTTATACAACACAATGTCAGCTTATTATTAGGTAATTTTGCTTTAAATCAAACTGTACCCATCGCTGAAAGACTTGCTATGGGAGAACAAGAGGGCATAAGCCTAGATCGTAGAATTGAAGCCCTTTGGGTATTAAGACACATTAATACTTTGGATTCATTAAAATCTCTGATTCAAATTAGAAAAAAAATTCTTCACGATGACAACACATTAAATGATAAAGAAAAATTAGAGTTCTTATATAACTTGAGTTATATATTTGAAGATTTATATTCAAATACATGTGAAATCGCACTTTACTAAGAGAGCGGGCTCCATCAAAAAATCTTTATGGTTTCCTGTGAAGCCAACAACATAAATGGGCTTTAGAGCCAATGAACAGCAAGATGAGCTCTTTGACAATTCAAGAAGAATTCACGCTGTTAAAAAGTATAACTTTTTGTTTATTGAAAGTTTGGCCTTTCCGACTATCCGGTTGGTATGGTTTCATGCCAAGTCTTCAAAGTTACCCCAGATCTAATCTGTTGTGTTTAGATGAGTTGAGGAACCCACAACGCTGTAAAATCTTATTCATAAATGACTTTTGATTGGTGTAGCCATAGCCCATTCTCTAAGAGCTTTGATCTTGTTGCTGAGTCTCTGGGAGACTGCGGTTGTAAGATGGGAACTGATGTAAGTTTCGATTTCCTACAAGTGTTTCTTCACTAGGTTTGCAAAGCTCTGCAGAGGCTTAAGCCCCTAGACTTTGGCGAGTCCGAACCATTTCTCAAGCCCAGACCTAAAGGTTTTTACGGTTTTACGATCAAGCAATCTATGAAAATATTCAACCAGTATCATGGCTGTATTTATATTTTCATTCAGCATTTTTAGTTTGGCGAGATCGTCATGATCGCTCTGAGGAAGTTTGTCTTTGTCTCTTTCCACCAAGATAAACCGCTTCGAACCAGACAGCATTTCCTCTTGAAACTTGTCTTTACTTTTTTTAACTTTAGCCAGCTCCTCTTCTCTGACGTCATCAAACCTTTCGTTGAGTTTTTGAGCTAACCTCCAGTTTCAGGAAAGATGTCGCATGAGTTAGAAAATGACAGGGGGGCGAGAGTCTAGGTCTAAGCGAGAGCGCGTTATACAGAGGAAATGAAGAATTCAGTAGTTTCTAAAGTTATGAATAAAGGAGATCTCAGTATTATATCGATCAGT
Organism: uncultured Pseudobdellovibrionaceae bacterium; assembly: GCA_964502735.1. Taxonomy (GTDB): domain Bacteria; phylum Bdellovibrionota; class Bdellovibrionia; order Bdellovibrionales; family UBA1609; genus JACKAN01. Next base: position 2,098 of record CAZCYD010000082.1, on the reverse strand, counting down.
AAAGAAGATGGTGAGCCACAAGCCAACTCTTGTTGGCTGGATACATGCATACATAAGATGTCATGGAGCGCTTACAAATTTTGACACATTTTATCCGCGGATTCGGGTTACAATATCCTGTCTTAGACATTGAATCTAAATAAAAGAATGTCTCCATCTTTTACGATATAATCTTTGCCTTCAGATTTGTACTTACCCGCATCTTTGACTGCGGCTTCAGATTTTAGAGCAAATAAATCGGAGCAATGATAAGTTTCTGCTCGAATAAAACCGCGCTCGAAGTCACTGTGAATAACGCCCGCAGCTTGAGGAGCCTTAGTTCCATTTTTAATTGTCCAGGCTCTCACTTCTTTAACTCCAGCTGTAAAATAGGTAATAAGGCCCAGGAGCTTATAAGCTTCATGAATCAGGCGGTGTAAGCCAGGCTCCGAAAGTCCTGCGCTTTCCAAAAAGTCTTTTTGTTCAGACTCTGGGAGTTGTACAATTTCAGATTCAAGTGATGTGCAGATAGAAATACACTGATTATTTTCAGAGGCAGCCTGTTTTTTTACCTTGTTAACATGGGGATTAGAGTCTTCGTCTGCGATAGTGTTTTCATCAATATTACAAACGTACAAAACGGGCTTCATTGTTAACAGATGGACTTGTTTCATAAACTCTTTTTCATGGTCCTCAATTGTAACGGTCCTGGCCGGTTGTCCTTTATCAAGTGTGTCCTTAATTTTCTTAAGTAATCCGGCTTCAATCAATGCGTCCTTATCTTTTGTTGTTCGAGCTAATTTTTCGACGCGAATGTATTTTTTTTCGACGCTCTCCAGGTCTGAGAGAAGGAGCTCTGTATTGATGATCTCTATATCTCTAAGAGCGTCTACTGAACCACTCACGTGAATAACGTTATCATCTTCAAAGCAGCGAACGACGTGTAAAATAGCGTCAACTTCTCGGATATTTGCCAAAAACTGATTTCCCAAACCTTCACCTTTACTTGCGCCAGCAACAAGTCCGGCTATATCAACGAACTCGATAGTCGTGGGTACAATTTTTTGAGGTTTAATATATTTTGAAATCTCAGCTTGTCTCGGATCTGGAACTGTTACAACTCCCACATTGGGGTCAATTGTGCAAAATGGATAGTTGGCGCTCTCCGCTTTTGCTGATGTTAAAGCATTAAATAATGTGCTTTTACCTACATTTGGTAATCCAACAATTCCCACTTGCAAAGCCATACTTACCTCACCGATTGTATTTTGTTGCCGCTAGATTTAACCCATTATTGATAAAGCATTCAATGCCCTCTGCAGCTATAGAGAGCAAATCTGGTAATTCTTTTTGTTCGGTTGTATTAAAATTTTGCAAAGCATAGTCTGCGACTCCCATTTTAGGGTGGGGTGGTCGATTGATGCCAAATCTAAGTCGGGCATACTCTTTGGTTCCAAGAAGCTCATGAATATTCCTAACACCATTGTGGCCGCCGTGACCTCGATTAAATTGAAACCTTAGACACCCAAAAGCTAAGTCCACTTCGTCATGTACGACGAGTAGATCAGATAGCTCCGATTTATAGTAGTTTAACAGAGGGGCTACAGATTGTCCGGAAAGATTCATAAAAGTCTGAGGTTTGACAAGCAACACATCATTTCCGTCGAGTTTACATTTTAAAGTGAGAGCTTTGTGTTCTTCATTAAAGTTCGACAGGTGATTTCTTTTGGCAAGAGCATCTATAACTAAAAAACCCGCATTGTGGCGGGTTAGTAGGTATTTGGGGCCCGGGTTTCCCAGGCCAACAATAATCTTCATGAATTTAATTTAGTCTTTCTTTTCAGCCGGAACCGCAGCTTCGGCTGGTGCCGCTGCTGCTACTGGCTTTTCTTCTTCAGCTTTTACTTCTGAACAAGCCACTAGAGCAATTTCAGGAGCTGTCATTAGTTTTACATTTTGAGGTAAAATTATATCTGAAGCGTGAAGCACATCACCCAATTGCATCTTTGTGATATCCATTTCAATAGAAGTGGGTATGTCTGAAGGTAAACACTCAACTTCAACTGAGTATAAGTAAAATAATGCACCTATTTTCGTTATTAGCCACTTATCACTTGTC
>CAZCYD010000081.1:0-10122 GCA_964502735.1 uncultured Pseudobdellovibrionaceae bacterium | reverse complement strand
AAGATTGTCCATTCTAAAGCAAGATCATTTTGCTTTTGATGAATTCTCCGTCCTTAAACTGTGCTAATGGGCAATCATCGCCTGCAGCCTATTGGCTACTAAGTGCGCTCCAATTGGCGCTGTCACAATTTAAGGATGGCATTTCTTCGATCAATCAGTCTATCGATTACGCAAAGAAAGCACAGGATCGACTCCAGGAAGTTTTTTCAGAGGGGTTCAAGGGGATTATTGTCATGGCTTCCGGAAATTTAAACATGGGACAATCACTATTTGACGAAGCAATTAAAAATTTGAAAGCAATTGGCAGTGATGATGCCAATGGGTACATCGGTCAGTTAGAGACTGCAAAACGTATCTTTGTTAAATAAAATGGCACGAGCCAGATTTAGGAGTATTAGACAATATGGAAAAATTTGATCATCTTTTTATTCAACCCCGCGACTATTCAAAGTCGTTTCAATTTTTTACTGAAGTTTTAGGTTGGAAAGTTACCTATAGTCACGGCGATGCAGCCGACGCCGGAAGATTAGCGTACTTCACCTATCATGATTTCAAATTGGTCTTAGCCGAAGATCATGATCTAACCCCTCCAGGCAATAAGCCTGAAATCTATAAGACGAAGGGAAGAATCAGCATTCATTTTAATACCAACGACGTAGACGAGTCATTTTCACGAATTAAGAGCGGCTCTCACGTTATTACACAACCGGAAAACACGCATTGGGGTACCCGATGGTTCGTCGTAGAAGATCCGGATGGAAATCAATTTGGTTGGCAAGGCCCGGCGTTGAAATAATTTGCTCAATCGTTCCAAGGCACTAAGGTAGGCGAACCGGAAAGCCAATCTTCTCTGAGAATTGTGTATTGAACGGCATCCAATTTTCGCCCGTCTTGAGTAGGCCAAGCTTGGCGGTAGTGACCTTCCTTGACGTAACCACATTTCTTAAAAATGGCTCTCATCGCCAGGTTATCAACACGAGTTGTGCCCTCAATTCTGTTTAACTCCGGCCATTTTTCAAATAAAAAATTAGTCAACCAAAGAACGGCCTTTTTTCCGATTCCTTTTCCGCGATAAGAGCTTAAGATTCGCAAGTCAAACAGTGGACTTCCATCTCCTATGTCTTCAAGGTCAAAAAGACGAATAAAACCGATTCGCTGATCTTGTGCTGAATCCAAAATCCAAAACGTTGCGTGATTTGGCCCTGAATAATAACCCTTATTGATCAGCTCAAATATGCGATCCCGGGAGACTTTAGAATCTGAATGAAAAGGCCACTCTTCAGATGAAAGCAATTCCGCAAGTCTCTCGCTTTCATTAGGCAAAACTAAGGGTTTAAACTCTAAATCCATAATCAGAACGGTTTAACAGAGACAATAGTAGCGTTCAAGTAAGAACTCCTTAGAGGAGAACGAAAGGGGCTCTATAGGTGAGAGCCCCAGACGACAAATGCCTAAAATGGCTTTGTCGGTTTTAGTCCGATGTCCTCCGGGTTCGCAACATATATCAGGTGATCGACCCATTTGCCGTACTCGAACCAATACCGTCTCTTGATACCCTCTCGAACCATTCCGATAGCGCGACAAAGACGAATTGATTTCCGATTATCCAGATTAACAGCCGCTTCAAGCCGATTAAGTTTAAGATGCTGAAATCCAATTTTTAGTCCCGCCGCCGCCGCTTCCTGGCCATAACCCTTTCCGTAATATGGGTTGTGAAGGTAATAGCCGAAATTTGCGAACTGGTGAGTGCCACGGACAAAGACATCAATGTCAACATGGCCAACAAGTCTCCCTGTTGACTTTTCGAAGGCACCAAAAAAATAGTAGTCATCGTTCTTAGCGAGTTCCTGATGCCGCTTACGAATTTTACCAAACCACTTTCTCGTACAGGTCTCTGGTTTTCGAGGTCCGTTGTCCCACTTGTTCATTTTCGGTGCGCATTCAACATTGGACTCATACCAAGTCCAATAATCTGATTTTCGGAGTGGCCGAAGGATCAAGCGCTTGGTTTCAATTGTCGGGCGTCTCATCGACAACCTCCACTTCCAAAAGATAAAATCCACTCCTGCATTTTACAGTGCACTTCACAACCGTGTCGTTCGAATAGCTTCAGCATCGGAGTATTGTCCGCGCTTGTTCCGCCATGATAAAGCTCTCCGCCCTGTGCTCTCATCATATCGAATCCATACCGATGAACCCAAATACCAAGCCCAAGGTTTCTGTACTTCGGTGCAATCCCCATGTAGGAAATTCGCGACCATTTACTCTTGGGATTGATCTGAGCCACAATAAAAGCACATGGTTCACTGTTGATCGAACCGATACCGATGCAATTTGTTCCGCATGTTAGAACGGGATCTTTCATCCAATCTTGAATATAGGTTAAGGGATCATCAGTTGGTTCAGAGTCGGGATCACCTTCGGCGACAAGTGCAAGAAAATTTGCAACCTCCGAATCTGTAAAACCAAGCTCGTGAGCTGTTTTCCATTGAATTGGCGAGCCAACTCCTGTTGGAAGTTCAGAGAGCTTTTTTCTAAACTCAATGCGATCTTGTTTCTTTATGAAACCTAATTCCGGCAATCGAGCGGCAAGTTCTTCTGAAGTTTCATTTTCAACTAGTCTAAAATTAATATATCGAGCCTCCTTTGCTTTTGCGGTTTCAATAGCTTGGGCAAAAAGCCAAAGCCAAGTTTCCGCAGTAATATTTTTTGTTTCTGCCTTTTGGACAAGTCCATAGACATCAGCCCAAAGGTGTTCCAGTCTCACAGAGCACACGACAGCCCCGTGACTATCTTTAAAGTCAAAAATCATGAATACCCCTTTTGATCCACGCGAAAGCGCGAACCAATTTTAAAATTGAAATTTGCTAGGGGCAGCTTCGAGTTTTATCGATTAGGAGTGGTAAACAGGAAGGCTGCCAGTTTGATTCATTTGAGTTTTCATAGGTACCTTCCTTTCTGCGCGAGAAATGCGCTTTAAATCAAGCTAAGTGGAATTTCAGAAAAAATCAAGTATTGATTGGTTTATGGCACCTTTAACCCGGCCAATTTAGCCGCGACTCTTGCGCAAGAAAGCCAGTAACCTTTATCCGGCTCAACCAAGCTCCAGGACGCAGCTTGCATCGCATGTAAGAAGGTAAAGTGCATCAGTAAATCTCTATCAACGTTGCCGATTTCTGAAATAATTGAGGCTTGCCGGCTCATGCGACCCGCATTTGCCACTATCGATTCATGCATATATGGGTTACAGAGCGAATTTACATACTCGTAAACTCTAGGACCCTTAATCCCTTTGGGATCGATTGCTAGCCACCCGCGATCTGGCGAATGTAAGATATTGAAATGATGAATGTCACCATGAAGGAAAATCTCGGTTCCAACTGTTTCGTTTATGAGTTCATCCAAAAGATCATAAGCTAGTCGAAATAAAAGATAATCCTCTGCTTTGATTTTTCGCTGGTCGACATGGGTGCGCAAACTAAGTGATCTTTGGCGAAAGGGAATCGCCGTCACCGGTCCTGGTTTACTCATTGAAACGGAGTGTAGTTTCTCTATTACATCGCAAATTATCTCAGTAGCCTTGTCGTCATGTCCTTCCAGAACCATCCTTTCCAGCATGTAAGGATCCGACGGGTTAATTCTCTCTAAGAGTACAACATGACCTTCATGTTCCATCAGTTTTACGGAACCATTACCACTGAAAAATTCTAGAGCTGCTGAAGAGTGTGCTTCATCATCTTCTGGATCTGCCACTTTAAGTATTATGTCTTTGCCGTTCCTCTTTGCAGGCCATAGCAAACTTGATGAAGTGAAGAATGGCTCTTCAGAAACCTCACATGACCAAAGCTTAAGGTATTGTTCCGCTGTTCTGTGGAAACTATCTCGATCAATTCCCATTGATTATTATTACCATTGGCTACTCAGAACAAAAAGGAATCTATTTTGAATTAAGTAACATCCAATTGATTGCTGCTTTTGCAGCTACATCATGATTTCGTACCGTAGAGACTTGGTCTTCTAGCTCGAAGCCATGTCCCCCACCAACTACCACCACGCTAATATTACGGTGCGAGTCTTTTAGAAAATCATAAAGATTTTGTAGGACACAGGCATCGTCCTTTTCGCCGACCACGAAAAGGACCGGCGACTTGGCAGTTTTTAAAAGAGGATAAACTTCCTCACCAATATTTATGGGAGCTGGAAGAGGTTTATCGTTTTGGTCATAGACTTCGGAACAAATTGGAGTCAATAGCATAAGCCCCGCGGAAGAATTATCCATAAAAACCTGGTGAGCCAACATGGTTCCCATAGACTTGCCAGCAATAAAAACTTTTCGTGGATCAACGGTAGCCTGATTTTTAGCAAATTCTAGGACCGCCTGATATTCAGCTTTTTCTCGAACACCACCTTTTGATGGTGCACGTCTGGGGTCGCCTTCCGGAAAATCACAATAACTCCACTCGAATCGAAACACGGCAAGGCCTGATTCAGAAGCCGCGTCTCCGAATGAGGAAAAAAAATCCCATCGCTTCGAATTGCAACTTCTTCCCGACGCTACAATTACTGCCGGTGAGTGGCCTGTTACCGTTGGTAAATGTCTCATAACTAAAACTTCGGTTTGAACCGGCGTTTTGATTTTGACCTCATCGTATCTAGCCAAACAAATAGTTGAAATTAAGAAACAAAAGGTGAAAAAAAGAGATTTCATACTGTCCTCCGGAAAGAGCGATATAACAGGAAAAGGCCTGTTTTAACAGAATTTTTGTAGGGGCCTATAATTTGAAGGAACATTTAAATTATCACTTCCATCTCAGAAATCACACAAGCCGAAGCCGAATCAGGCTGAAATCCATCAGAAGAAACATCAATAAGCGACTTTCCCAAGTAGTCCGAAACTGAAGTTTTAACAGTCAACTGAGGGGCGCGGCCGACAATTTCACCCTTTTCAAATACATAACCAATCTGAACGGGAGTCGAAAACTCTCCTAAATCATTGCTGTCGCCACCGGCAGCGACCATTGCAACTAAACATCGATCGAAACTCTTAATGATTTCTCGCCATGGTTTAGAACCCGGAGCAAATCTTAACGAGCGTGGAGCTAAATTAACTCCTCGATTATAGACTCTTGTACCGTTACCGGTACTTGGTCTTCCGTATTTCTTACCGAATCGCAAATCACTGATCAGACCTAAAAACTGACCTTTTTCAATTAAAGGTAATTCGTCCCTAGTTCTCACCGTACCTTCGCCATCAAAAAATTGAACTTGGCCCCTTACCGGATCAAAGCTTGAATCTACAAGTGTTATCTTGTCATGAAATAACTTTTCTCCAAGTTTACCGCTGTAGATACCAGCTCCCTCTTCATATTTATTGATATGAAGGCTTTCTGTGAGTTTCTCAATAGGCTCTAATGGTTCCACAAAAATAACCGGCATTCGAGTCGATTGAAGTTTTACTTCGTTTCGCTGAACCTTGAGATATTTTGAATGTTCTTTAATAGCGGCTTCGATATTTGGTGTCGCCGATAATTCTCCGAAATATCCATCTAAAACGTTTCCAGAGTCTTTACGTTGGTACATGAAATACCACTCGCAGACGTCTCCTTTAGTATGAAGATCAAGTCCATAATCCGAAGTAAGCGACGTGTGAGTTGAGTTGACTGAAATTTTGCCATTAAAAACAAAATCGGGGAAACTTTCTCTTAGATTTTTTAAACTCTCTTCGAATTGCAAAAGAACATTTTGATCAACGGTAGCGCCTTTTCGAGATTCTGATTTTGCCGGAGCAAATCCAAAATCGTGCTTTGTTCCGGGTCCGCCCCACTCTCTCGTATCGGCAATTAAGCGATCAAAAGTGGCTGAACCTAGTCTTGAGGTTTGATAAACCATGTTGTTTTCAAAGCGCCTAACCCCGAAGCGTTCAATTTCTAAGTTCTTCCGTGCATGAATCTTTGAAGCTTCGGCTTTTACCGTTGTTACTTTCTCGTGAATGGATAATAAATCGTAATTCATTAGCTCACCTGCATTTCTTTAATGAGAACATAGGGTCCACCATCAGCTACCGGAAGAGGCCACTGTTCCATTTTTCCACAGCCGCCAATTGCTGAACTATGTAGATGGAATTCTTTTGAAACAGCCTCGACATTCTTTAGTGTTTCAAACACGGAACCTGAAAGTACTGCGAGTCTAACGGGTTCTTTATTGCCGTTTTTGTCAATGAAGTATCCCTTTGTAGGAGCGATTGTAAATGTGCTTAGTCCACTGCCATGTTTCACGCCTTCAACCAACAAGGCCCCTTCAGATCGCTTTAAAATACTTTCGATGGATTCAGTACCTGGTTCGATGTATGTTGAGGTCATTCTAACAATCGGCTCAAACTCAAAGTTCATGGCTCTAGAATTTCCTGTTGGTGATTCATTCAATGCCCCGGCGGTGTCTGTGCTGTGTAGTCTTCCGGTTAGAACGCCATTCTTAATTAAATAATTTTTCTTTGCAGGCACACCGTCGTCATCAATAGGACAGTACCCTGATGTTCCTTCATGCCCGCCGTAATCAACAATCGTTAAGCAATCAGACGCGATTTTTTTACCTAAAGTCCATTCCTTAAGAGCCTCTTCATTCCCCAACATAAAGTCAGCTTCTGATTTATGGCCAAAAGATTCATGGGTAAAAACACCCGCTACTTCAGGATCAAGGAGTACTCTGTACTTACCGGGCTTTATAGCCGGGGCTTTTAAAAACCTTTCGCTTTCTCCTGTAGCTTTCCTGATCTCTTCATCTTTGTCTTTCATTTGAGAAAAATTGGATCCATATAGGCGATACATGTCTTCAAATAGCTGGCCTTGGTCTTTGAGGGTGTACCAGCAAAGAAATCCACCTTGATTAAAATCAAATTCGTACTTGGTACCAAGGCTGCTTAAAAATGACTTAACTTTATAAACGTCTCTATAGCGTATATTGGTGGATGCCATTTTCTTATTTTGCATGAAGATATCTGAGTAATGTTTGCTGAGATTTAGTTTTTCTTCCAAAGAAACGCCGCTAAATCTATCTTTTGTGTATTTGACTGCTACATAGGGGTTTTGTTTCTGAGGATTAAAAGGTGACTTAGAACCTTGGCTTGGAGTTAGTTTTGATAATGCTTCTAGAGTTGAAACAAGCTTTGTGAGATCGGTTGTCGCTTCATAAAACCAAAATCCATCTTTTAGCACTCTTAGAAAAGCTCCCAAAGATGGGCTTGCCGTACAAGTTACGACTTCACCATCAACCATATCGATTGAGGTTTCAAAAGTGTCTTCAATTCGTACGTCCCAATAATCACAATTTAGGTTTAAATCCGATAGGTCAGCTTCTAGCTTTGAGAGATAACTCATGAATCCTCCGTATGATGTAATTTAATAACTAAGACAGATTTTGTCGAATCTTTGAGAGAGAAAGGTAATAAATTCAAGGGCCTAGCGTACGCTTAACAACCAATTGAAAACTAAAGCACTTAATTATTGCTCTATTTCCCGCTAGAACGCCCGCATTTTGTAGCGGGCCTTGTCTTCGATGAATTAATTGGCCCTCGGACCTGCAAGTGCTTCATAAGTTTCCTCAACCCGCGCTTATGAAGCGTCCGAACCGTCGCTCGACTTATTCCAAGCATTCCTGAAATTTCCCTCTCGCTGCAGTTTCGCCAATAAGTCAGGTGTATGACTTCGCGCTGTCGAGGCGTAAGTATTCGCATCGCACCCCAGACACTGGATGAATCCTCCGGTGTGCATGGCCGACATGTCAGTGTAAAAATACTTTCCGTTTGTTGATCAAGGGCCCTTTGAAATTCGTTCTCCGAAAGGAGTGTTTCGGACAATCGAATTTCGAGAGAAGTTAGATAACTTTCCCACTGATTGCGGTCCCAGGATTTGGTGACATTAATTAGGTCTTCGTCCCTCAGGGGACAATTATGACGATTCAGCCACGGAGTTTCATTCTTGTTTGTTGGTTGTACAGAGCCCATATCCGGGACTCCTTTCGGAAGTTGCGCGGCCGATTCCTTATCTCGGCATAAAGTGCCAACTCCACGGGGTAGCATCCATCTCGTATGGTCGTGCTGGCCCCAAGCTTTCCATTTGCCGCCCGTTGTATTGGGTAGGGCTTTTAAAAAATACTATTCAATTTCCCTTACGACATTCTTTTGAATTTCAATTCGTGGACTCCACCGACCTTTATGAAAGTGAACGGTGATGCTGCCGAACTCTATTCCAAGAATTTCCGCCAAGCTGTCCAACGCCTTCGACAAAAGCTTATTCTTAGCCTGCTGCATCTTTTCGTCGTGATAATTCGCTGTTTTAGCGAATGAACCATTCTTCATCTGCGCCCCTCCTCCAAATGCCTTTTTATAGCGGTCTTTAGGCGATATACGAAGAAAAGAGTATATGCCATTTGGAAAAAAGGGCAGAGTATTCAGTATTGAAAATTTAGTTTCAGGATCAGAAGCATTTGATTTGTCATCTGAGGATGCAAGATCAATTTACGAAAATATGAAATCAAAAATTTCAAACTGGAGATCATTTTACTCTTCAAATGCACTAGCAAGCACTGATATGCAGTATTTAGAGAATGCATTTAATCATTGGGAAACATTATCGCTCTATTAATACAGTTAATTATTGGAAGATTATCCTACTTAGGAATTTTCAAATCATCATAACAAGAGGCACAGAGAAGTCTGCACCTCTTTGTTAAACAATTCTTTAGTTGCCAATGCATCTAATACACACGTACTAAAAGTGGAACTCTCAGTTTTACTTCGTCAATTTATTGCACCTTAGAGTCGCTTTCTCCTAGGATCTGTAATAGTGGCACTTCTAATTCTACTCGAGTCATTCTATCTGCTAATAGAGAATCTAGGTAATTGTTAACTGAAAGAAATGTATGCACTTCAACCATGCCAAAATGAGCATAGGGTTGCTCCTTGGTATTAACTCGCAAAAGTTCTGGCACAAATAAAGTCTTAAGTATTGAAGTTGATGCCATAGAGATCTCAGCTAAAACTCTTCCGTTAGATAGAAGCCTTGTTCCTTCATAACCAGTTGAAAGGAGAAAAGAAATGGCCTCTTCGCGAGAACTCATCTCATCTTCAGAAATCGCATATGCCAAAATCTCCAATATCCAACTGAAAGCGTTTATTGATCGAGAGCTTTCCGTTTGTGTTTTATAAGAAGAATACACCCTATAGGTATCTGCACCTAAACGGCTTTGAACAAAGGGGGAGTGAGTATACAAAACAGCGTCTGCAATTCGGTCTTGTATTTCTTCTGGGAGGAAGGTTATCTGAACAGTATCAAAATCAGCATGATTGGCAAAGAACCAACCTATACCGCCGCTAAGTATAGTAGGAGTCACTTTACCATTTCTTTCGACTGGTAACATGTGATAAACGCGCCATTGACCCCGGGTTTTAATTGCAAAGCCCATGTGATTATAGGTTGGCATATCGGATGGAAGACTCTCGGCATTAGCCATTAACTTCTGCCGGACTGAAATACTTTGGTCTGTATCGATTCCGTAATTGAAGGACTCGCCTTTAATTATTTGATCATAATTTATAATTTCTCCATTTTTGTCAGAATCTTTAAGTAATTTAACGTTCTTGACTTTTAAGGATGGGCGGGCCAACAAGACTACTTTTAGATCTTTTCCAGTTTTTTCGCGGTGATTATTTTCGTAAGTTTCGATCTCACTGAGCACGGCACGCCCCATTGCTGCACCTCTTAACAATTCTTCAACCGATTTCTCCTGGGCGCTCGATACATTCACCCATCCAAACAGGAATAGGATAAGAGCTAAACTAATTTTCATATTTTTTACTCCTTTAAGTTATACCATCTTGCGATGATTATAATACAAGGTAATTCCAATACGGTTCGTATTTCTTACAAGTGTAATTGACTGCAGTTGTAATGGAGGCCTTTACAAAGAGTTCAATGTAACCGATCTAAAAGCCTTTTTAAATAAGACTTGTAAACAAGATAGGCCTGTCAAAAATGTGTACAAGTTGAGTAGAATGCATAGAGTATGTATAAGCTTTGACTGCGCGGCAGGGCTAAGGGGTTCGCGTTTCTCTTCTTCTTTTGTTTC
>CAZCYD010000080.1:4477-10270 GCA_964502735.1 uncultured Pseudobdellovibrionaceae bacterium | reverse complement strand
TCGTAGATGGGTTCAAGTAACATGACAAGAGCTGGCCTCTCAGGTCTGACGAATGCAGAATTTCTTGCTGAAGGGGATCGAACCGCGACACCTTTGGTGTCTGCGGGATCGAACCTTGGAATGAAACACAAAGCCTATGCGACATCTCTAACATAATGGTGACCACGGCAGGAATTGAACCTGCGACCTACAGTTTAGGAAACTGTTGCTCTATCCTACTGAGCTACGTGGTCAATTGACGTTCCTCTATTTCTTCTACAATTAACAAAGAGTTAAATTCCTAGCAAAACCAAGCAAGGGGGAGTTAAGTATAAAAGAAGAGGCTAACAAGGTTTATAGTAGAATCATGCAGTAAGATCAAGGGATCGACAGATATTATTCTTTCCTAGAACTAAAAGTTTGTTGATAAAGGAGTAGGGCGGCTTTGATAACTCTTGTCGCCTCATTTTTATCGAAGAAATTTTCTACCTTTACAGACTTGTTTTCAAGTTGTTTATAATCCTCAAAAAACCTCCTGATCTCGACGACGCGGTGAGGAGGGAGCGACTCAATAGAGTCATAATGAGCATATTCGGGATCATCAGCGTGGACGGCAATGATTTTATCATCGGCTTCACCTTGATCTAGCATTTTCATAACACCAATGGGTTTAGACCTCATAATGCAGAGTGGAACCGCAGGCTCTTGCCCAAGAATTAATATGTCTAGGGGGTCTCCATCTTCACAATAAGATTGGGGTATAAATCCATAGTTAGCCGGATAATGTACGGAACTAAAAAGTATTCGATCCATCATGATGAGCCCACTTGTTTTATCAAGCTCGTATTTAGCTTTTGAGCCCTTGGGGATTTCGACAACTGAATTTAAAATTTCCGGTGCATTACTGCCAATTTCAACCTCGTGCCAGGGGTGCATAATAACGGGCCTCCATCTCTGTGCTGATACTCGACGGTTTAGTTGTTTTTTACAGACACTAGATTATAAACACCCCAAATTTGCAAGAAGAATGTCAGCAGATAAATTTTATTTTACTCTAAGACTGAACTATATTGTGATCTGGTTTTCCAAAGGTTCGCTCTTTTGAAAGGCTTTGATATTTTCCATGGTTGTCTGTGCAATATTTTCAAGAGCTTCATGGGTGAGAAAAGCTTGGTGTGAGGTTATTAAAACATTAGGGAATGTTATAAGTCTAGCAATGAGGTCATCCTCTATAAATTTATGGGAGTGATCGTGGAAAAAAAGCCCTTCTTCTTCTTCGTAAACATCTAGCCCGGCCGCCTTAATTTTATTATTTTTTAACCCCCTAATAAGAGCTTTAGTATCAATTAAAGCTCCCCGACTAGTGTTAACTAACACGACATCGTTTTTCATAAGGTCAATTTGATTTTGATTGATAATATGAAATGTTTGTGGCGTTAACGGTATGTGGAGTGATATGATATCGCTGGAGCTTAAGAGCTGACCAAACTCCACATATTTGACGCCGGCACGCTCAAGTTCTCTGTCGGTTTTTTGATCGTAGGCTAAAACCTTGCAGCCAAACCCCAGCATTATTTTGCAAAATACTGCTCCAATTTTTCCGGTACCAATAACTCCTATGGTTTTATTGTTTAAATCAAAACCAATGAGTCCGTCTAGATTGAAGTTGCCTTCTCGAACTCTATTGTAGGCTTTATGAGTTTTGCGGTTTAGAGTCAGTATGAGCGCAACAGTGTGTTCAGCTACAGCGTAGGGAGAGTACTCGGGCACGCGAACAACTTTAATTTTGGCGTTATTGCAGGCTTCCATGTCAATATTATTAAATCCCGCCGCTCTGAGTGCTATCAGGCGAATTCCATTTTTTGCGAGCACCCCTACAACGTCCTTTGTAACTTTGTCATTAGCAAAGACGCAGACGACATCATGATTTTTTGCCAAAAGGGCGGTGTCCTTATTAATACTAGTTTCAAAAAAGTTAATTTCCAAATCGTTCTCGTGATTGTATGGGATATAAAAAGCTTTTTCAAAATTAAAGGTGGAGTAAAAAGCGACTCGCATACAGTCCTCCTGGTAAAAACTTAAGGTCGTGAGAAACCTCATAAATAAATCCACATGGATTTGGATGTGAGGATTTTTTTCAAAAATATCTCCACATGGATAATATCTTGCTTTTTTGTGCCTTAAATTACAAGTTAGATCAACTTGGATTATGGGAGTTGGGACTTCAAGTATAAGTTTTTTTTATACATGTTTATTATATATATACATATATATAGGAGGTTGAATAGTGATCAAAGTGAGCAAACTTCGAATTTGTTTTCTTAGTTCAACGACTATTATTGGGGGGTTATTATTTACAGCGATATTTTCAGATGCAAGTGATCTATCAAAGGCAGCTGCGACTTTTCAATGGAGTTGCTACACTTCTGAAGCTGAGTTTTACGATTGGGTAGAGGAAAGTGTTTGGTGTGAGTCTCGTTCTCTTTTTGGCCGCAATCTTGATGCGACCTATGATGCCCTTGTATCAAGTGAGCAAGATTGTAACGTATCGTGGGATATAGAAATTTTAGACGTAGAGTGTGCTGAAAAGCCACCAGAGGCTCAGCGTCGAGCGGCTATTTACAACACTATCCGCGACGCTTATCGCGCTAGATTGCCTTAGTTTAATTGCTTGTAGAGATAGTGGATTTAATAAGATTAAGCTTCTTAAAGAAATGATTTACGACAAAAAATAATTTATGGTCCTACTAACATAGGTAGAACTTTTTTGCGTATTTTTTCGTCTCTAAAGCGAAAAATAATGCCATCGACATAAAAATGTAACAGAGAGCTTGTAAGGAAAAAGCACATAGCCATATGGGCTCCAATATGAGCATGACCAAAGCGTCTCCAGTCTATTTGTCCCTCGCTGGAGACTGTGGATACAGACCTGAAGTCATAGCAAAAGTAAAGAATGGCAACGCAAATTTCTAATAGGGTTAAAATCCCCGCTGAGGTTTTGAGGGGAGTACGACTGGCCTTAACAATCCCCTTAAAAATATAGCTTTGAAAGAATATTTCAGTTAGGTGATGAGGTAAAAGATAAACAAAATAACTTACTAAAAAGAAGTTATGAGGGGTTTGGGCTATACATATTGGTGCCACCATGTAGTAAATTGCTAAATAATGGCCCCATGAGAAATGACAGTTTTCTTTTTTAACTAGGACTATATAGGCAATGATTTGTAAGAGGGTTATGGTGATAATAGTGGGTATATGGAGAGGGCTTTCTGGGAATTCAAATGGTAAGATTGCAGCAAATCTAAACTTGTTTACAAGCCATGCATAAGGTAATGCGAAGAAGTAGGTGAAGCCTAAAAAGTAGGCTTCTAAGCGTCTAAATTTTAATTTTTTTTCATTGTAACTGAAAAAACGAAACAGTCCCTGTGCCTGAACGCCGAAATGCCACGTTGTCCACATTACATAGACTATACCTAAAGACACCATAAACTGAACGGTATAATCTGAAAAGTAAAAAAAGTGGAAAAGGCTTCCAAGGGATGAGGCTGTCACAATAAATAACATTGTGGCAATATTCTTAAAGCTCATAATTTTCAAAAAAAATATATTTAGAATGGGAAAAAAATATGGACACTAGAAAAGAACCTCACTGTAGGGCTCAGAATATCATTTTTCGAAAAGAGAGAGAACTAGGTTTACAATTAAGAGGGTAACAGGAAAGATAAGGAGATACTTTAGTTTCGAATTCACTTTGTCTTTAGGGTCTCAAATAATATACTAGCAGGTCAATCAAGTTTTTAGTTGGGGTTTGACTTTTTATTTGTTCTTTATTTTTTGATTAATGATTTTAACAAAATCCTTGTAGGGAATGGATCGGTCAATAACATGCCCATTAACAAAGGAGTAGGGGACTCCGTCAACACCCAATGCAACTCCAGTTTGACGATCTAAATCTACAATGTGTTCTTCTGAAGTTGGGTTAATTAGGCAATTCTCAAATTGTACAAAATTATTTACTCTTATATTTTTTGCAACCTCTAAAAAGAATGGGGTTGAGAGTCGGTGCTGTTGAGAGATTAATTCCATAACAAATTTATATCCAGCAGATTGAGAGTTCGCACATTCAGCTGCAATAGCTGCTGGTTGGGACTGTTTTTGAAAAGACAGTGGGAAGTGTGAAAAGACGACGGAAACTAGACTGCCGAACTCCTTTTCAAATTCTGGTACATATTCAAGAACAGTTTTTGTGAATGGACATTGCAAACTACCATAGATCAAGATTTGTACTGAAGAGTTTGAGTCGCCTGTTAAACGAATTTTAGCCTCTAATGGATTAGAAGTTAAAAGTGAAACTAAAAAGATAAGAAAAAAGAATGAACTTTTCATTGTGCCCCTCCAGCCAAACAAAAAATATAGGGGTATTTTACATTAAATGATGGCATTGGCTATATCAAATTTGTTTTCAGTCCAGTATATTAAAGTTCTTTTGAGCCAAAATCTGTTGGGATAAAAGTTCCTCCTCCCAGGCTCTCCTCGTCCAAATTTAAAAAGGGGTCCGCGACAGGAAGTGACAGGCTTCGATTTAAAACTTTGTATCCAATTTTTTTGTATTCGTAATTATTTTCCTGAGTTAAATCTGTAGAATTTGATCCATAAGACTGCTTGAGTAGGGCCTGAAAAAATTTTTTTGAGAAGTATTCATCAGCCGACTGTCTTCTTGAGCTGTATAAACCAAAATTAAGTTGCACTTGGCTGAGTCCCCTCAGTTCTTTTTTAAGCTTATTATACATTTGCTCCTGGCTCATCTCAGGGTAAAGAGATTTAAGCCTTAAAAAATACACGTTTTCGAGTTCTGACTCAAAATAATCAAATCGAACAAAACGGGACGTCTCCATAGTGGGCTCAGGATGTAGGAGATTCGCATCTTCAATCAGTAAATACATAAGCAAAAAAGGCAGGGCTAGGTCAAACCGAAACTCCCTTATTTGGCTTGAAGGTAATTCAGCCAAAACCAGAGATAAGGACTGTGGATTCAATGCTAAATAAGACAACGCCGTATAGAACTTGTCAGCTCTAGCTCTGCGAATGGCCTCAAAATGATAAACATGTTCTGCGAGTTTACTTTTAGCACTTAACTCCAAGTTTACAAGCTCACCATGTTTCTGTTTGATCCAGAGATTCCACTGCTGTTTTCTTTTTTCTTCACTCGTATTAGGGTTCACTACACTTCCCGCTGTTTTTGAGTATTCACTTTTCCAGGAGGGAAGTTTTGTTTCCAGATAAATTTGAGCTCTTAACGCTTCGGTTTCTTGAAAAATCTCTCCACCTTCATTGATTATTCGAGTCCATTCAGGTTCATCAATAAGTTTTCCAACTTGAGAGGTAATAAATTGAACAATTTGATTTTCTGGGGTTCCAGGTGTTTCAAAAAACTCCTGCGTTAATCTCCAGTTGAAGTCGAGCTCTTCATGAGCCTCAAGCCCCACAGTTTTTTTAAAAAAATCTATAATTTTGTTGTCTGGAATTGTCTGATGGGTAGTCGTTTGGCTGGAAAAATCAAGAATTGAATTACAAGCGAAATCATCTGAATTTGTAGGGTTTACATCTTTGTCATTTTTATGATCACTCGCAAGTCCTACTCCAGCTCCAACGCTGAGGGCGAGCAATTGAATAATCAGGTAATTTAAGGCAATTTTAAAAGTCATTGGCTTTACTTAAGCAATCTTAGTACCAAATTATTGTTCATAATTAGGTTTTTCAACATAGGCAATAACATAGGCAATAACATAGGCAATAACATAGGCAATATTAGTC
>CAZCYD010000080.1:0-4377 GCA_964502735.1 uncultured Pseudobdellovibrionaceae bacterium | reverse complement strand
AACATAGGCAATAACATAGGCAATAACATAGGCAATAACATAGGCAATATTAGTCATGTTTTATAGGTATAAATTATATTAATTTTTGACCTTAGATTTCAGGCATTATTTTACACATTAAAGCTTCTCTTTTCTCTTTTATTGCAGTGCAGTGATTACTGCTGCCAGTAGATTGACAGGTTGATAACCTTGGATTAGTTCTACTCACATAGGAGTGCTGTATGAGCTTATCTGAAAAGAGTTATCAAAATCCTCAAGTGTTAACTTTATTGGGAAAAATTTATCAAGAAGAAATGGCTGGAGTTACACGCTATCTCCACTATTCTTTTATGATAATGGGACATAATCGTATTCCCATACAGAAGTGGTTTAGGGACAATGCCTCAGAAGCTATGGCTCACGCTGTTGAGATTGGCGAGAAAATAACTAGTTTAGGTGGACATCCTCCAATGATAGCTGCGAGTGTCCAAGAGATGAATGTTCATACTGTTCAACAATTGCTTGAGGAAAGTCTAAATTTTGAGCTCAAGGCCATTGAACTCTACAAAGAGCTTGTTCTAGTTGCTACTGAGATTCAAGATATAGCTCTAGAAGAAATGGCTCGAGCTTTTGTTAAGAATGAAGTTGAACATGCTGATGAAGTGCGAAAAATGATGAGAAAACCTGACCAGGGAGCTTGAGATTCATATGGTCAGAAGTTGTATAAAACTGTTTTGTAGTCATATTCGGGCTGCGGTATGTTTTTTTTCAATTTCTTTCTTTTTGAATTCCGCTCACTCCATATTTGTAGATGTAGACACTTATAATAAAAGCTCTCATAACAAAAAAGTCCTCGTGTTCTTATCCCATAAGTGCACATGTTCGAATGCTCACATTTCTCACCTTGTAGAGTTGAGTCACACTTACCCTGAGTTTAAGTTTTTTGGTGTTGTAAGCGACAAAATATCAGAAAAGGAGAGGTCTTTTACAATCGAGGCCTATGAAAGCTACAACTTGCCCTTTCCAATTATCGAGGATCAAGAAGGGAAACTATTAAATCAATATAAAGCATTAAAAACACCACATGTTACTATTGTGTTGAGGTCAGACAAAGGTGAGCAAGTGGCCTATCAAGGAGGGATTACAGACTCCGTTTTGTTTTCTGATTCTAAAATCCAATTTTTAAGTGAAAACCTAAAGTCTCTCAGATTAGAGGGGCGTATTAAATATAAGTTTGGGCGCTCTTTGGGATGCTACATTCGGAGGATTTGATTGAAGTTTGTTGTCTCTGTGGTCATATTCCTCACTCTTTTAGCCTGTGAGGGACCCAATAAGTTTAAGTCTAGCTCCCAAAATGCTGCCGACATGGAAGGCTGGAGAAACAATAAATTAGAGCTTAACCTTAGCCATTTTGATGTGTCCTTGACATGGTTAGTTCGTCCTAGGGTGGGTGGGAGTAAGTCTAGCTCGTTATTGGTTAAGGTGTTGGACTCAACTTCTAATTTGGTTGACTTGCCAGAAGGTGTAAGTTTGGAATTTTACGCTTGGATGCCTAGCATGGGGCATCCTTTAACTGATGCTGGGAGTTTCGAAAGATTATCTACTGGAGTTTACTTAAATAATGGAATTGTATTTAACATGGGTGGCGAGTGGGAAATGCAACTCATGCTTTGGGGGAAAAGTGATGAAGTGATTCATGATTTAAAATGGTATGAGCGATGGTGAGGCTTGTTATTTTATTTTGGTGTCTACTTCTCCAACAAAATGTTTTATGGGCATCTAGTTGTTGCGGAAATAGTACTGCGAACTTTCAAGTTCTAAATAATTATGAGAATTGGTCTCTAGAAGTTGTTTCAAGTTGGTTTAAAACTAAAGGACGAGTTTTAGAAGACTCTTCTCAAGTGTATGGGTATTGGAATGGAGAAAAAAGAGATCAACAAGTCACAGCCTTAAGTTTAGCCAGAACCTTTTCTGATCGTTGGCAGGGGTTTCTTAATGGTCGATATTTTCAAAACTCATTTCATAGCAATAGCTTTTATCAGAGTTTTGCTGGGGTTAGTGATGTACAGGGTGGAGTCACCTATAATTTATGGCCTCAGTACACTTACTCGATTTGGCACCCTGATATTTATTTAAGTTTGATTGTTAATATTCCAAATGGAAACTCCATATATAATAGTTTAGGTTATAGAGAGGGTATTGGTGTTACAGGATACAATCAATGGGGGCATGGTTTAGGTTTAACTCTTTTTAAATCTTGGCAGCCGTGGCAGGCTCGCCTTCAAATGAAAGTCCTTCATATTCTAGGGAAATCATTTGGTGAGATTGATGTTTCTAATTTTTTTGAAGGAACTGTTTCTGGACTTATCAGTTATAACTTTCCGTATATAACTTTTAATATGGGTTGGACGCATGAATTTATTGAAAATAGAACAGTTAATTATCAAGAAACAGGAAGAGTGTCTGTAACATCCGCTCAGTTTGGTCTTTTGAAGACGATGACTGATGTGAGTAAAATAGTACTCCAGTATACTGATCAGAGTCTTTTAGGGCCAGCAAAGAACACTTATATTAACAGTGGGCTGTCAGTAGGCTGGATACAAAATTTTTAGATTACGAAATCTCTATTAGTAGAGGAGGGTTTAAGTGGTTAAAGTTTTATTTGTTTGGTTAAGTTTTATCTTCATAGTTGCTAGTGGTCAAACCTGGGCAGCCTCAGGTTCTGAGTGTCCACTGCAGATAACTACTGAGGAAGAATCCTATTGTGCATCATTGACTTGGGAAAAGGCAACTCTTAAAAAAAGATCAAATTTTGAAGGCACTCGAAGTTTAAGTCCTCAATATATCCGCAGCCGTACCCCTGGTTCTAGATGGCTCTATTCAAATGCAAAAATAAAGATTTGGTTGGCAAGCGATAACTCTCAATCTTCAGTTTATATGGGAGAAGAGTTTAAAATATTTCCTTTTATGGAAATGTTGAACGGACATGGCCATGCCGATAACCATCACTTTTATTGGGATAAAGAAAATCTTCAATACAAAGTCGAGCAGGTGGCACTTCATCAAATGGAAGGATGTTGGAGTCTACGGTGGTCAGATAAGGACAAATCAAGTGCGAGAGACAGCCATCTCCTTTTTAAAATCACAGACTATCAAGACCTCAATCCCGCAGAGAAATTAGAAGTCATAAACTATTGTGAGTTTTGCAAAGCCATAGATAAGGATATCCATCACTGATTTAGGTTATTCGTCTAGCCAATAGCCTAAATAGCCGTAATGCTGATGCAAGTCGGCCTCATATTCCCTGTTGAGCAAGGTTTTTTCTGTATATTCCTGGGATTGCCTTATGGCCTCTTTGAGAAAGTCTACAGATATTTTTTTTTCATCCCAACTTACGCGGTTGGTCCATTGCGGGGATATCAAGACTTTCTTACCTGGCCACCAGCTTTGAGTATCCACTATAAAATATCTTATTGTCCATGAGTCTGTATCGATAATGAAGTCCTCTACGCGGCCCATATCTCCGTCTTTAGCCTCAATGTCGTAACCCGTAACATCTTGAATACTGTTGAGGTGTGGGTCCCATTTTTTTTGAGAGTTTTTCAGCAAATCCCACATTTTTGCGTCGCGAACTATCTGTGGGTAAACGCCCCACTTAAATGGCCCACCCCAATACATCGGCCATTCATAGTAACCATAGTAGGACTCTTCAAACTGTCTAGAAACAGGCTTATCACTCTCCAGGGAAGGGCTTTCTTCAATTTGCTTTTTAGTTAGGTTGATATGAATATGTTCACTATTCTCAGGTACTTGTTTCAGGGCATAGGGAGAAAGTAGAACCTGTTTGCCAGTCATCCAATTGCCAGTAGTGCTTACTACAAGGTAACGAACGGTCCAGTGCTCATCATCAAAGTAGAAATCACCAGCAGTGCCAATTTCCCCGTCCTTACTTAGTAACCTATAAGTCCTCAGCTTTTTTGCGTTTATTAACATAATAGAACCACCCAGTGTAAGGCTTGTTGTCGTTACAGTGCTAATGGAAATGAAACACTCGCGATCCAAGAGTTATTGTCGACTGTTACACGGTTAAACTCATGACTCGCTGTAAATGGACCAAGACCTTCAAGTAAGGTTCTGTCATATTTCATTCTTTGGTACTCGATATTTAGATTTACATTGGCCACAGGAATTCCCAATCCCAGGCGAAACCCTTCAGATTTTTCAAATTTGACATCGAAAGTCCCACTGCCTTCAGGGTTCAGATCGCCTCCAAGAATAGCTGTTCCCCACAGTTTCACTCTGAAGTCTGGGAATTGCATACCAATCGTGGGTCCCCAGTTCGTAGAAACGGATTTGGCATTATAATCCACAGAAGAGTCTCTGTACTGCGGTATTGAG
>CAZCYD010000079.1:0-10286 GCA_964502735.1 uncultured Pseudobdellovibrionaceae bacterium | reverse complement strand
GTTTTCACTCTCTCTGACTTTCTGGGGGGAGTGGATTTTTGCGCCCATATTCAACGCCTTCAATAAAGGCCTCGAAAAGATTTTCATATTGATCTTGCATTCCTTTAATAATTAGCTGTGCGGTGTCTTTATCTTTACAGAGCTTAAGGACATCTACCAATTTGATCCGCCTGCCAGCGCACAGGTTTGCCACTTTAAATGCGTCTTCGTGGTCATATATATTTATTCCCATCTCCCTCACCCCTTAAAAAGTTTGTGAATTATAAATATTTTTCAACCATCGCAGTAACCTCAGCTAATTCGTTTTGCTTTTCTTTAAATTTTATTTCGGCTTTAATTGCTTGGTTCCTGGCTTCTAGAATTTCCTGATCGAATAAAAATTTGATCTTTTCTTTTTCAACCGGCGTTACCAGAATTTCATCTAGATCAAACTCATGAAATCCAATGGTCTTATATCCACTTCCGTAAATCTGAATCATGTCACTGAATGACTCAGTAACAACGCCATAATATTTAACGTTTTTATAGGCCTTTTCTTTTACATAAACAAAAGACCCTACTTTAATTTTTTCTCTTTTCTTCGCCGCCATCTTTAGCCTTTCTTATGATATTTCTTATGATATAAGATCCCATTTCCATCCCGATATAGATCAAAAACATCATGATCCACACAAGCATGAGCATACCAACTATTAGGCCCGCTGAGATCCCACCCTCCACAGTCATCTCAATAATTTCTTCCATCACATATCCTTGTCGATTTCTCTCAACACAGCCCAAACAATGAGACCCGCCAGACTGAGAAGGATAATTGCCGTTAATATCAAAGCCCCCCCTTTAAAAGTGCCGGGATTTGGCCGTAGCATGGGCTCCCGGCGGGCACCCCTATTCCAAAATGCTTTTGTATTCTTTCCGTAAATCTCTTTCGAATTCCTTAAGCCTTAACCTTGTCAAAAGAACCGCGATGTACTTCGGATCTGTCTTGTAAAGCCTAGCCATCGTTTTAATGTTCTTGGCCGGCGGAAAGGCCACACCCCTTTCGATGTTGGAAATAAATTGTGAGCTTTTGTGCCCCAAAGCTGCAGACACTTCCTTCTGACTTAAGCCCGCATTCGTTCTAAGCTTTTTGATGATTCGCCCGAAATCTTTCCTCATGACTTTTTCCTTTTGTTTGGTTTTTCTTTGATTAGATGACGTGAAAAATTATTGAACACTTGGATCAATTCTTTTTTCTGAGAATCCGCAGATGACACCGCCGAATCAATCGACTTAAGCACTTCTTTGGTGTTGTCATAATGCTCTTGTCGCATCGACTGAATGACCTTAATGAGCCCCTGAAAGGTCGTATCAATATAGATTTCATACATGATGATAATTAGCGAAAGAGCGAATATTCCTATAAGGCCTTTAACTAAGATGGTGTCCATTCTAAGTTCCCACATCAAAAGCAGATGGAAATTCTACACTCGAAATTAGTTTATAATTTGGAAGCGAAATTCCATTCGCCTTGGCAAACTCTTCGATCCATTCTTTTGTGATGCCTGCAATTTGATTTGATTGTGGAGTGTCGCCTTTCCTGATTCCGAGAAACCATCGCTCTGTTGGGCTTGAAGAGGATGGCTTAAGTCCATTAGATAATTCGTAGTATTTTTCTTTGCGAAGATTTGCTATCGTTCCGACGAAACACGCACACTCACCATGGTATGCACTTCCGTCAATTTTACCTCGCATGAGGTAGTCATAGAGCCCGGCCACTTCACTTTTTGCGAGTTTTAGCTTATTAAAAAAATCTTCTTTTATTGGGTTTAGGTTTGCACTACGCAAATCTACATAACGCAAATCTGCATCACACAAGTTCGCGCCACTCAAGCTTGCATCACGCAAATCTGCACCATTCAAGTTTGCACCAATCAAGTTTGCACCAATCAAGTTTGCACCACACAAGTCTGCGCCTCTTAAGTCTGCGCCTCTTAAGTCTGCGCCTTTCAAGTGCGAGCATCTCAAGTCCGCCCGCTCGCCTCCCGGCTCACCGTCTAACCATTTGTGGTGTTTGTCTAAAATATCTTTAAGTTCTGCTTCGTTCATACCAGGTCCTTATCGCTGGGGGTTTCTTTGTCTCGACTGTGCCCATAAGTATAGTGCATGGTATCCTCACTAAACTTCATGTCATCGACGTACATTCCATATTTGTTTGTCGTAGCAAAACCGCCTTCAGACACTCCGGCCATCACAACGCTTTGTGCTTTTTGAGCAATGAAGTCGCAGTCCTTAACAGATGCTCCGTGAGGGAAATCTAGAATTAGTCTTGTAATTGGTTTATCGCTCATCCTTCCCCGCCTCTCTCGCTTTCTTAAGATTCCCTACGCCCTTGGGTAGGCCCCTAAAGTAGTTCATTCAAGTGCCTCAGTGATCCACCCCATCTCTGTGCAAGCAAACTGTTAATCTGCTTATGAGGTGGATCATTCAAGTGCCTCAGGGAAGGCTCGGACCATATCTAGAATTAGTCCGATTAAGTGATTGCCGAGTCGCAAAAATGTCAGGCGCATTTTCGGATCTCTACGCCTGTTTTAGTTTTGTTGGAGATCGACATTTTTGCCTAGTGCTTGACCTTCTGAATTCTGGCATACCTTAAGAATACCCAGGTCCATCCAGTCACACATACCTTCCCTCAGACCTTAAACTCCTCCAAATAAATCATTTTTAATTTTCTGAAACAACGCCCAGTCATGGCTGTAACGAAAATATCATGCATAATTAATCATCCTAAATCTCCAAATCTTCAGAAAATCCCTTAACCTCTAAGAGAGACTGTAACTTTAACTGTTTATTTAAAATAGCTTGTTTTAAAGTGATCGGGTTTACTATTAGTTTCATCTGCTCTAGCATGATGATTACATCTGCAAGTTCTTCGGCAAATTTATTCTCATTTGATTTTCCACGACTAACCCAGTGATGACACTCTACTGCTAACTCAGAGCACTCTTCTGCCATCTTTAAAACCTGTTTATCCTCGCCCCACTTAGATAAAGCTAATTGATATATGTCCATGTTATTTCCAATTTACGTTCTGTTTATTTACGATGACACAACCCTGTACGGTTTCACCATTTTTAATTGCCTCTTTGATTAATCTTTTATCTGCCTCTGTTTTAATCACTGTTCTCTGAAATTTAATCGGCAACTCATTTGGATCTATTTCTACTTTTAAAGATTCAGTCGTTCTTATGAAAAACCCAGTTCCATTTAAACCCTCTAATTTTTTTGTATTCATCTTATTCATTACAAGACCTGCAACATAAAGAAGACGATCAATAATTTTAGAACATTTTTCTGCGTATTCTTGAGCCTCTCTAGCAGCGCGCTCAGCCATCTCAATTTCTGCGGTTAAATGTTTCAAAACGGCAGAGTAGTTAGTTACTTTTTCTTTAGTAGAAACTAATAGCTCTTGAATCTTATTTTCTTGCTCTTCTGTAATTTCACCTGCTTGATCTTCATAGATAGAACGCATGATTTCTGCGAATTCATTTCCCATATCTAAAAGACTTGGCTTTTTAACCGAGGGTAAACTATTACTCATGTTCGATCTCCTTTATTATTTATTAAAATGGAACAAAGTCATCCTCTGAGGGAAAAGGGGAAGAATCTAACGGCGGAGAAGAATCTTTTTCTGATTGTGAACTATTAGATTTAGGAGAATTCTTTTCTAAGTATTCTTTTACAACATTAAAATATTTTTGTTCAATATCACCCCATCGGTCGACTGATGCTATTTTTTTAACAATAGAATTCATCTGATCGACGCTAAAACCTTTAGAAAATCCTATCTTTTTTAATGTCTGAGCCTGGTCAAAACTAATTTTGCCAATCAAAGTATCTGCTTGATTAACTGCTTTGTTGGCTTCATTTTGAGGCCTCGTGTTAGATGTGGCTTTAGTTTCTTTTTTAAAAGGATTCGGTGCTGATTTAGGTCTCTGAGCGGGAGCGTCTACAACTCGATCCCCCTCGTCAAATTCTGGCGCGAATTGAGTACCGTATCCGATCAAAGCTAACGCTCTGCCAATCGCTCCAGTTTCGGCTTTTTCGAGATGATCATAAAAATCTTTTTTATCTTCTGTTTTATGAGCTGTTGCGATAACTTGCCCATCATTGGTTATAATTCGAGCCTTAACTGTGGAAGTATTTTCTTCATACTTAATTATTTCTGTTTGAATCGACCAATCCGGATGCTCCTCGCGAAACCAAATTAATCTATATTTAACCTCTAGATAATCCTTCCCGCGGATATTCGAGATCAACAATTCAGTTCCGTTTGTTGTTTTAAAAGATTTAGACATAAAGACTCCTTAAAAAAAAGGGCGAAACCCCAGGGAACTGAGACCTTAAGTGCTAAGTTTAAGGATTGGTTCAGCCCCCCAGGGGTTTCTATTTACACAAGAAAGGGTTACTTCTTAATTCTTTTTTTTAATGAGTGTCTTAGCACTTGGACCAACTTAAAACACAACGTTTCTATCATGTAAAACAATTTTTTATGTTTTAATACTGAGTGTTATAAGTTTAATACCAGGTGTTATAAGTTTTTATTTTACAGCCAGTCTTATTTTTAATAAAAGTTTTCTCGTGCTAGTGAGGGGTTTATCTTAGACCCACCTAGGAAACAAGAAACTAGCGCAGGTGACCTAGGCCAAAAGATCGAGAAGCTCTACAGTTCGGGATTATACCGAATGAAGTAAGACTTACGAAATCTAAAGACGTAGCTTAGAACGAAATACTAAGCCTTCGAGCAAGCGAATAGCCCAAGTCGAGTGAGGACCGTGGTTAGAGTTAGGGCATAACGTAACCCCTAATGATTCGATAGTAAGAGCCAGCACACACTGGTAACCATGCGAGAGAAGATCAGGTATGTTTTCGAGAGAAACGACTCCTGACCTATTACGAGAAGATACGTTCAAAATTACCCGAATGATTAAAACTTACACTCTCGGTCAGTTCATGTTTCTTCAGAATTAAATCAATAACCTCGACTTGTTGCTCATCTTCTTGAGTGAAGTTCTTTTTTTTTGAAGCTGTTGCCATTTTTAGAAATCTCCATTTTTTGTTAAGCTAAATAATTGCTAGCTTCTTTAAACTAAAAGATTGCATGATTTAAATACTTATTAGTGAAATTGTTAATTTTACAAAGTCGTGTAATTTTTACATGGTTTTAGTCTTAAATTTAAGGTTGATTGTAAATTTTACAATTCGATTAATCTTAGATTTAGTTTTAAGAACAATTGATTTATTTAGATTTTCATTAGAAATGAGGTGCTAAGTGGAAACATATTTACTTGATAAGTTCTCTATTTTAGATATGTTATTGATTCTTGAAAATTATGACGTATCCAGCGATATAATTAAGAATCATATTAAACGTTTACTTCTTCATGGAAAAAATAATCCTTCTTTTCTTGAAATAAAAGGTTTGGGAAAAGCTGATGGATGTCTTTTTTTATCTTTATTGCTCGTCGCAATAATTGAAAAGTCTCATAAAGACAAGAATGTTATCTTTACTTTGAAACAACAGTTAGAAAATATGAAAAATGAATCCGACGCTTGAATTCTTAACTAAAGTTTATGAGACAATCGAGCAAGATCCTGATTTAGAGTTAATAATTAAAATGCGATCTCTTGATTTTATTCTTAGCTATTTAGAAATAATGAGAAAAGATAAAATACCGATTGATCCTGACGATACTTTTTTATGTGTTTCACATATGATTTATACTTTAGTTAAAATGAGAAGCAATGAATCCGAGAGCCCGAAAATTCTTTGTTAAAACAACCCATTGACTGAGGCTGAATAATCCAATACTATTGGAGTTGCAAATCAACAGTGGCTCAGTAATGAGCTATCGCAAGGTCGGGAGGGTTGACGCTCTCCCTTTCTTTTTTCAAAGCCAAGAAGACTAACTAAGAAATCTTTTGATCTTATCCATTTTCACAATTATTCTGAAATAGTTCTATTCCCTAAAACCCTAATATCTAATACGGCTCGAAGGTGTCTGGTTAGTTAACGGCGAATTACACAGACCAGAACCCCGAACACTAAAAATGAAATGTAAATGAGCCACCCACAAAGACTTTGATTATTTGTTGTAAATAAAATGAAAATTTAAAAACTAGCCACTATTTTTCTCCAAGTCTCGGGATGGCGTTAAGGTATTCCATGCGGACCGTTTCTTTTTTCAAAGCCAGGAAGACCATCTCTATAGGCATTCAAATATCATCCAATGTTGCATTACAAATTCTTTTCATTTTTCTAAGTGCATTTCCGCCGTGAATCCATTCTTGAAACATGGCCATCGATGCGATCATTTTTTGATACATCTCAGGCGCTTGAAGTCTTTTTGCTTTTATCTCTTGGTCAATCCAAACCCAGGGAATGATTTTATAGTAGCTCGCCGAATTGGCCCGGCTTTTAGTTTTCCTTTGAGGGCCAGCTTTTGTTTGAAGATAAAACCTTGGGTCCTGATTAAATAAGATGCGGAATTTGCTAATCGTAAGCCCATTTAAATTTTGCGAACTGATGCCTAAAAGATCCAATCGATCCTTTATTCCTAAATGCCCTCCGCGGTTAAGCTTCCTCGCTATCCAATTCCTCGGCATGAGGCCCGCGTGAGCTAGTAAGAATCTGTATTCCTTTGCAGTCCATGCATCACGACGCCTGGTATCTTTTCTTAGGTGTTTTAATTCTGGTTTTTTATATGCGTATGTGAGGCAACTTTTAAATTCAGATTTTGTTAGATTGAATTTCCTCTGACACTCTTCAGCTGAGTGATTGAGATAGTATTTTAAAAGTGGCTCATGCAGGTGTTTATGCTTTGTGATATTTTTCCTATAATTTGGATTTCCATTCCAAACCCGCCTGGCTTTAATTGAAATAGCAGCAACCGACTTACCCATTTCACTGGCTATTTCTTTATTGGTAAGACCTGCATGTATTAAATTTCCAAGATGCATGAGTTCTTCAGGAGTCCAATTCGCCCACTTGCTCATTTCCACCCTTTTGATTTTTTACAAGCATAAAAAGCTGCTGATGGGGTTGAGCCAATTCCTACGGTGGCAGAAAGATCGCTAAGCCCTGAAATATCATCCTCTGAAATCAGTCTATCAAACTTATTGCTGATACGATTGCCATTATAGAAAACGTACATAATTATCGCTCATTTAAAAACTTCGCAGCTTGAATCGCCGTATTGATGGTTTCATTAATTCTTGCGACACAATTGCAAGCAGCATTCACAGTGTTTGGAGTGAGTTCCTGTTTTGTAACTTCCTTCATAAGAAGGTGCATATGTTCAATTGCTTCAGATACTTTAAAGGTCTGGTTAATGAACATAACTTTATCTTCTTGGGATTTTTGTACGACCTGAACTGTTCGGTGTCCTTGTTGAATTGCCTGCGGATTTACGGGCCGCGATCCACCTTCTAGCATTGTTGACTCCTTTTTTGGTAAAAACGATTCTTTTATTTCTTTTTGAATGGCCGGGGGAAAATAAGTTCCGCCTTCTTTTGCGATAAATTCCCCTCTGCTTTTCACTCCGGCCTTTTTATATATTTTCGTTAGATGGAATTTAATGGTCTTTTCAGAGACGCAAAGCTTGTCGGCGATTTCTTTGTTAAGCATTCCTTGCTTTAGGTAATTGATGACGTCGTTTTCGGCGCGTGAGTACATTATTTTTCCTTAATTTTTTGAATGAATTGTGAAACGGCGGTGCGTCTGGCACCCTCTGACCCGACATATTTCATGAAGCTATTGATGATGGAAATCCCTTCAGTTAGTCGCTGAATTTTGTATTCAATTTTTTGCATTCTTTGGCAGATTCTTTACTCAGAGACACCGTAATGCTTGGCAATTTCTCTCATTGTAAATCCATCGTTAAAAAACATTTGAAAAATCACTCGTTCTTTTGGCATAAGGACCTCAAGATAGAGTCGAGTGTCTCCTGCGCGTTCCAAATCATCGTTAGACTGTCCGATAAAATCGCCGAGTGATGATTCATGATCGTCCGAACCTCCAAAGGGCTGATCGATTGAGACTGTGCGATTCTTTGAGAGGTACCCTGAAGGGCTGCTAAGTAGCCTTTTATTAGTTCGTTGTTGTTCCGAATAGTCGATAAAATATTGCTCAATGCTTTGCTTAAGTCCCTTTCCTTCGAGTTTTCGGGTGACATATTCAGAAGCAAAATCCTCAGATTCGTCTCCAAATCCACGTCGGCGGGCATAATTGCGGGCCTCTTGCCAAATCCTAAGATAGTCAATCTTTGTCACCTGAGAGTTTCTTCATTTTTTCTTCGATTTTCTTATCTAGATCATCGTCTGGGATCGTTTGATAATTCGTATTATTATTTACGATCACGTCGGTTTCGTCGGGCTGTTTATCGCGCCAGCCGCAGAGGTTTTTTAGACAGAAAATCAGCATCGTGTTATCGCCGTTTTCACCCTTCTGAATTGCCTTACGAATTAGACTAAAGCGGGTGTGAACCATATTTTGGTCTCTAAATTCCGCAAAAGTAAGCCCGGTCTCGTCTTTAATCCGTCGCTCGATAGTATCGCCAGAGCATTTAAAAAACGCTGCCGTGTCCTCTAGCGTGGGTTTAAAACGCATCAGAGCCGCTAGTTGTTTCATGTCGATCTCGATAGTCGGGCGTCCCATGTTAGACATTATTTAACTCCGCTTTTGTCATAGAACCATTGGATGTAAATTTGTCTGGCCACTCTCTGCATCATGAAAGGTGGGACGGACATTCCGCATACATATCCTGGATCAGTTCCAAGAAAGTTATAGTCAATTGGGAATGTTTGAAGGATTTGAGCCTGGATTCCAGATAACCCAAACATATCATCCCACCTATAGAGCTGTGAGGTGGCATTTGTTGCAGTAAGGGTTGGAGCTGGCTGATCAGGATCAAGCCTTATAAGTGAAAATAACGATCCTTTTGGGTGGGCCTCTGAAAAAGACTGCCCAGGTTTGATCTGTTTATAATACTTATAGTTTATTGATGATCGAAAATCTTTGCCCCTCTCGTTAAAGAGATATCCAAGAGCCTTTCTAATTGTTATCGGCTTTTCTTCAAACTGGAGTTTGATTTCTTTGAGTTTTAAATCCTTTCGGCGAGCAATAAAAAATGTCCTCTCTCTTTTTTGAGGAACACCCATAAAAGCCGCATTCAAAAGAAAGAGCTGCACTTCATACCCGGCATGATTGAACATCTGAAAGATTTGCTTCACGTAGCCCTTGGCCTTGCCTATCACGAGACCTTTCACATTTTCAGCCACGACGACTTTTGGTTGTAAGATTCTGGCGGTTTCAATAAAATGGAAAAATAAATCATCAAGGACTTGTTCCGCTTGTCCTTCGCGGAATTTCTTCTTTTTACCCCAAGCCTTTTCCCTGGATCCAGCCATTGAAAAACTTGAGCACGGTGGAGATCCATCTAAAATGTCTAAATTAAAAAACTCTTGTGGGATTTTTTCCCGCGGAAGCTTGTTGAAGTCCTGAACGCCCATCAGAAACGAATACTTTGGATTATGATTCGCTCGGTAAATTTTCATCATTTCCGGATCAATTTCGACGCCGCCCAAAACATCAAAGCCTGCGAGCTTGTATCCCATCGTGGACCCGCCGCCGCAGTGAAAGCATGACATCACTTTAAGTCCATGCTTTGGAACATCTTTAAGGTCTGATAATTTCCAAGGGCCGTTTTTAAGTGGTGGTATCATCATTAAACTCAAATCCGCATTTAGGGCATTGGTGATCAAAGTTATCAAAGTTGCTCTGATCAAACTCTTTATTCGTGTTTTTAACCTCAGATAGCTCTTGAATTTCGCTTAGGTTAAAATCAGGAATACCTAAGAGTTCAAAATCAAGTTCGGGAAACTCCAGGAGCTCCATTTTAATCATTTCAAGATCGGTCTCAGCCAGCTCAGCAATTTTATTATCAGCAACCATATCCGCGTATTCATCTGCTTCGGTCTCATAGTCTTGCCGATCTACTGGCATCTGAGTCCATCCGTTAAGTTTTGCGGCCATTAATCGACCGTGACCTTTTGTGATAAAGCCTGAACGGTTTGAAACCACAATCGGCGACCGAACACCTTGATGGGCCATTATTTTTGCCAAGAGCTTTATTTGCTCGTCGGGGTGTTTATTTGGATTTTTCGGATTCGGTACTAATAAATCTACATCAATTAATTCGTCGTAAGCACACATTACCTTCATCTATTATATCTCCCAGTTATCTTTTCCC
>CAZCYD010000078.1:0-10469 GCA_964502735.1 uncultured Pseudobdellovibrionaceae bacterium | reverse complement strand
GGGAAGGTAGGGAACCTCAACATCAGGGCTGTCACCAATTAAATCGTCGATCTTCGCCGCCCATATCGTGAACCAACCCACAAGTGAACATATCTGAGGGTAAAGGGTGACGAGTGGTTTTGGCAATAGTTTCCGCAGCCATACCCACAGCAATGGAGTGTTTCCAAAAGAGTATCTTACGCCGGTGGTAGATTGATGGTAAGTGATTTATAAATGATTATTCGTGACTTTAAACCCGAAGATGCTGAGAGTTTAGCTCAGCTTTTCTATCAAACAATCCGAAAGGTGAACATCGAAGTGACATTACGTTTTAATCCACCGATCGCCGAGTCGAATGATATCAAGAATGAACTCATTGTATGACTCGAGAATGTCATTGCGAACGAGAACACCGATGCTGTGTTTTCCTCTAAATTTTTTTGAGCTTCAACTTTCAACTGGTATGAGTTGTCCTGTTTGTAAAAGTGGCTTGGCCACTAATGTTGGTAAAATTCCGACTCCTAAACCGGCAGCCACGAGCTGCTTTAAAGTTTCAAAATTAGCAACTTGATGAATTCTTTTTCCTTTAAGCTCATTTTTAAATAGTTCAACTGTTGCAATTCCAGACTCATCCGTTGCGTTTGTGTGAAGTATTATCGAATTTTCCACGTCAGAATATAAATTTTTAGAAGTGATATAGGTTGAATAATTGTCTTCAAATAGAAGAAAAAATCTCGTTTTATTTCCTATATTTAAATGAAAATTGACCCCAATAGCGATATCGATTGATCCCTGGGCTATTTTACTTTGCAAATTGGAACTTGAGTCTGCAGTCAGCTCTAAACTGACACTTGGATAAACCTGTCTCAAATATTCGCTCAGCTCAACTCCGAAATAAATGGCGATACTATCGTACATACCAATTTTAAGAGTTTTGGGTGATTGAACTGAAGAAAGGGATTTTAGTTTTTGTTCTAAGCCTGAAGCTAAATCAATAATGCTTTTGGAAACTGCTTTGACCTCAACTCCTTCTTTTGTCAGTGAAAGTCCTTCACGTGATCTCTTAAAAAGCTTACAGCCAAGTTCACTTTCTAGAAGTTGAAGGCTTTTTGAAAGACCGGCTTGTGAGTAGCCAGTTTTTTGTGACGCGTATGTCTCAGAATGAGACTGACAAGCCGGACGTTTTTTTACCACCTCAGCTGAGCCCCAGAATCCACCCATATGGTTGATGGCGCATTCTATGTTTTAAACTGACACTGAATGTAAGGAAGCGCTAGTAACAATTAGTGCTGGGAGGAAAAAAATGAAATCGTCAAGCAAACTAAAATTATTGATGCTTTTTTGTGGTCCCATGTGTTGGGTATGCCAATGATTGTAGGCAGGCGAACTGTAGAGTAGAAAGCTGCCCGAAAGAGTTTCGCGGCCTCGTAGGAGTTTGGCATGGGCATGTAATAATGGATCTTAATGATGACCTGTTGTCTACTGAGGTGCAGATGATCTTTGCTGACAAAGCGTGTAAATCTAATGAAGGACTCATTGTCGGACGACAAACCACTGTGATTCCCTCCGGAAAAAACAACGCCTCAAGGACTGACTATAGAGAAG
This sequence comes from uncultured Pseudobdellovibrionaceae bacterium, assembly GCA_964502735.1. Lineage (GTDB taxonomy): Bacteria > Bdellovibrionota > Bdellovibrionia > Bdellovibrionales > UBA1609 > JACKAN01. The sequence continues at coordinate 8,885 of CAZCYD010000078.1, read as the reverse complement.
TTGTTGTATTTAGTACTGACACCTCAGATAGTACAACGATTGATGACTCCAAGTTAAATTATAACATTGCGGATCTTCAGATCAAAGAAGATGCAAAAAGGACGACATTGAAACTTCCTGGAAGAAAAGTCGAATTTCAAAAGTTAGTGGCAGGGCAAGTGACATATTTTGCTGGTAAAGCATGGGCACTGACTAGCGAAGGACGATTGATTGGCGTCAAGAATTTTCTGATGGAGTCAAGTTACGATCCTTCTTCAAGCGAGGTGGAACAAAGGGTCCACTATCAAGGTTCTCAAGGTGGAGATCAAATAGAAGTCAGTGTGTATGATGTCGTTTCCGAATTGTATTCGGGTTCGCGTTCAGACAGACGCCTGACTTCTAAGGCCAAATCTTCAGGCACTAAGCGCGATTCTGCAGAGATGGTTACAAATAGTAACCTATATGCAGAAGAGCGGATTACTATTGGGAATAGTTCCAAAGGAATCCTACTTTTCAAGTCAGGAGAGCAAATCTCAGCTTCCGAGTTTCAAAAAAGAATTGAAAATCGGCTGTTAGATCAAAATTTAAAGCTTAGAAAACCAGCCTCAAAGACTCAGCCATAATGGAGAAAGCGCTATAAATTTACAGTCTTTCAATTCTGAAGGACTGTAAATTTTAAGCTAAAACGACAACATTAATAGCTTCACGGCAGCGACCACCATTACAACTCCAAGTACCTTCTGAATTTTATTGTTCGAAAACTTAGACACACCAAAGTGGGCGCCCACAATTGCACCTAAAATCACGGCAACTACCCAAAGTGCCGATAGTCTGAAGTCGAAAAATTGACTTGATTTAAAAATTCCAGCCAAAGCGAAAATTGAATTGGCTAGAACAAAAACGACTGACAAGCCTGCGGCTTTTTTCGGATCAGCCCAATTCATCTTAAGAATCAGAGGGGTAAAAAAGATGGCTCCGCCGGTGCCCGTAATTCCAGATAAAAACCCAATCACTCCACCCCAAAGTAAAGACGCAAATAACGGCGCTTCTTTTATAGGTGTATATTCACTTTTGATCGAGCGACTAAGTAAAAGTTTTGAACCGGAAAATAGTAAAACAAAACCTAGTGCTAGATAGAAATACTTTTTTTCTACATTTAATTGAGCAGCCCAATAAGCTGACGGCATAGAGGTGATTAGAAATGGACCTACAACTTTCAGATTTATTAAACCTGCCTTTTGAAAACGATATAGCCCAATCGATCCTACAACCAGATTCAACATCAATGACGTCGGCCTCATTAATACAGGGGCAATATTAAAAAGTGCCATCACTGCAGAATAACCACTAGCGCCCGCATGACCAACAGAAGAGTATACAACTGCTACGACAAAAAAAAGTGATGCAATTATTAGGTGATCAATCTGTATTACATCCATGATTAAATAATTTTCTCCTTCGATCTTTTTCTTCATGACGTGATCTTTTGTCTTTGTTCCATCGGTCCACCTGCAAGTTGATTCCATCGATGGTAATGTCTTTATTTCCTGGGTTAGAGAATAGAATATCACTGTCCTTAAAGGTCAGCCCGACAACTAATTTTTGATTCTCAGAATGAACGTAAGACGCAGATGCGGCCGTGTCGAACCAAATGCTTACTTGAAAAACAAAAGATCCAAATCTAAACGACTGGATTAAGCGCCTACTATTTTTCCAATTTGTGATGTCTTCTTCATTAAGTCGAATGCGAACGTCTCTATCGAGTTTGATATTCATAGACACTCCTTTTTGCGCACTGAATATTTTTATAATTCATTTTCTGTAGTATTTCCTTAGCCCTCTCTGCTCGCACGCCAGCCTTACAAATTAAAATAACCTCACGATCCAACGTAAAATCAGGGACCCTACCGTTCTCAAGCTCACTCAAAGGAAGATGGCAACTGCCTTCGATATGAAACTCGCTCCACTCATTTTTTTCTCTCACATCAACTAACAACGCAGAGGATCTATAATTACAGTCGACCGGATTGGCCTCAAAAATTGCATCTTCGTTAAAGGTGGCTTTATGACATTGGCATGTTGGGCGAAGATTAATTCTAAGACTTCGATAACTGTGGTCATAAAAATTGTAAAAGTTCACTCTGCCAATGAGGGGAGTCAATTCGTCATTTCGACTTATTAGGACTTTCATTGCCTCCATGGCTTGAAGGGATCCAATGGTTCCAACGACTGGGCCAATGACCCCAGCTTCGGCACAATTCTGAATTTTTGATTTGGGAACTGAAGGGTACAAACACCTGTAACAGGCCCCCTTAGAGCTCCAGAAAACACCAACTTGGCCCTCAAACTGAGAAATTGCACCGTAAATCATTGGTTTGTCATACAAAGCGCAGACATCGTTGATTAAAAATTTGCTTTCGAAGTTGTCTGTGCAATCTATGATCAAATCAGATGTCGCGAACAAATCTAAAGCCAATTTTTTATCTAAGAAAACTGGAACAAAACTTACATCCACCTCATGGTTAATCATCTTAATCTTTTGTGATAATACTTCTGCTTTATTTTTTCCAATGTCATCATCGGTAAATAGAATTTGTCGATGCAGATTCGTGATACTTACTGTATCACCATCGACAATTTTAATGTCTCCGACCCCCATAGCTGCCAGATATTGAGCCACTGGATGTCCAAGACCACCAGCGCCAATAATTAACACTTTAGAGCTTAAAAGCTTCTCCTGCCCTGCGTTTCCAATCTGAGGTAAGATGGTTTGTCTAATGTATCGCTGCATTCCAGTCCTCCGGCGTATTAAGGTTTGCGAAAAAACTTTCTGGCTCTGGACCAATCTCGTTTACCTCAAGTTTATTAAAAAGATTTTTGAATGAATTTCGGTGACAAGTCTCTTCAGTCGTTTTGATTTCTTCCATAAATTTGATTACTGCGCTTAGATCATTAATGACAAATGGGAGCTGCTGACCTTTAAACTTTGTAATTGGATGATCACATTTAGAATGAAGAAGTTTTCTTAAAATATCCTCGGTTAAGAATGGCATATCAACTGGAACCACTAGAAGAGCCTGCTTTCGCCTATTTTTAAGCAAATGGTGAATCACAGAGCGCAGACCCTCCATCGGACCCATGTTAGGCTCAATATCTTTAACGTGTGGATATTCCGGACGATCACCACTTACAATGACGTGGCCTTCGCCAAGAAGGGCCACTAACTTTTTAAACTGGCTGTGCAACAAGCTGACTCCACCAACAGGCAGCAAAGCTTTATCTTGCTTCATGCGAGTGGATTTCCCTCCCGCAAGAATGACCCCTACCATTTTCATGATGATCAACCTTTCTATGCTGACAAAGTGCATGACCGCGAACCCAATCTGTTTCACCATTTTCGTAAAACTCTTTTTTCCAAATTGGAGCGCGAACTTTTATTTCTTCAATAATATATCTTGTTATCCTGTAAGCCTCATCGCGGTGGCCTGTTGTCGCAAAGATGACGACACTGGCTTCGCCCACTTCGACCTTGCCATGTCGATGAACAATTAAAATATTTGCATCGGTGCACCACTTATCTTGGGCCTCTTTCGCAATATCAAAGAATGTTTTTTCACAAAGTGGAATAAAACAGTCGTATTCCATTTTTATAACGGTCTTTCCTAAATTTAAATTTCTGACAATGCCTACAAATGAATTCATTGCACCATGACCAGGCGAAGGCTTAAGGCTGAAGCAATCACTCATTTCCAATGCGCTCGTTGTAACCCTGACATCAATCCTACCCATGTTAGCCCCCACAAACTGGTGGTAGCAAAGCAAGGTGACGCAGATCCTTGACCATGTCATCTTCCGCAAGCACTTCAGACTCAGTCGCGACTGCAGATTCATAAACAAGGTTATAATCTGTAAATTCAGATGATTGCCTTTGAAGCTCGCATTTAACTATTTCTTTAAGCTGTGCAACTGTGAATTGACTAGGAATGCAAACTTTAACGCTTCCGGATGAAACATATTTTCGGAAAGCTCCAAACAGTCTAATTTCAATATCATTCATAAAGTATATACCTCCACTTTAGTTCCTTTCCTAACAATCGTTCCGGACTCGGGGAATACGACCCACGCATTCGAACGAATCAGCGGACTCACCATAAAAGAAGCTTGTCCTTGTAGAGCCTCGACTCGTGTTTCTGGATGTTGAAAATCAACTTTTGCTTTGAAAAAACATTTTAGTCCCTCTGGCTTTTTCGTATCAGAATCTAAAATGGCCTTTATTGGTATTTCAGTAGACCCTAACAGTAAAAAATCTAGAAACGGCTTTACAAAAAACTTAAATCCAACAGCAGTAGATATTGGATTTCCGGGCACACCGAAGATAAAACGAATTCTACCTTTATGGTTAAGTGAAGCGAATAAAACAGGCTTACCTGGTCTTATTGCACATTTATGAAAATGAATTTCTGCACCCAAGTTTTCTAGTACAGGTCTTACAAAATCATGAACGCCCATACTAACGGCCCCAGTACTAATTAAAATATCACAGTCATCGTCGAATATTTTTTTCAGCTCTTGAACATAAAGGTCGGGATCATCTTGAATAATTCCACAATTTCTAACCTTTAAGGAAGGAACAGAGGTCGCTGCTTCTAGATAAACACCAGTTGAATTGCGAATTTGCCCTGGCCTAAGCTCTTTAGTATCATGAGGAACAATTTCCTTACCCGTTGAGAGTATCCCAACACTAATTGCTTTCTTAACCTTGAGCAGGTAAATCCCTTGGGTTGCAAGTGATAACAAATGCTCGTTTGATATGCGCATGCCTTTTGTAAATAAAATATCGCCGATTTTAGTGTCTTCTCCCTTTCGACGGATGTTGTCTCCAATTTTAGGTTTTGTTTTTAGTCTGATGAACTCGTTACCAGACCCATCTTTTTTCTGCTCCACATCTTCAACTCGAACCACGGAATCAAAATAGGCATCAGGAATCGGCGCTCCTGTCATAATTTGAATTGCACTAAATACTTTTTTTACACTGATGTTACTATCGCCAGCACTAATCAGTGTTTGGACTGGAATCCAATCACCACTTCGTTCACTCTCGCTGTCAAGAGCTGCGACATTGACGGCAAATCCATCCATTGCGGAATTGTCAAACGGAGGATTGTTTTCTGCCGCAACTATGTCTTCCGCTAGAATACGACCGACAGATTGATTCAATTGTATAGTTTCCGTTTGTGTGTGCGGGTACTTCACAGACATTTTTTTTAAAATTGCTAAACTCTCGTCATACATTATCATTGTTAAACTCCTTCATATTCAATGATGGGATTCTCCACGCATCATTCTCACGGCATGAGGTATCAGAGAGCCAACACAGTCAAGACCCTGCTTAACAGCCTTCGGACTGCCGGGAAAAAGAACAACTAGGACATTTTTCACAACATACGCCGATGATCGAGATAACCACGCAGCTTTCGTGTAATGAGAACCAAACTGTCTTTGAAGCTCACCAAAGCCAACAAGCTCTTTCGTCGAAATGTCTTTGATTGTATCAGGGGTAATGTCGCGACTAGAAATGCCCGTACCACCAGTTAGTAGTAGAATATCCACATTTTTTTCTACAGACTCATTAACAAGCTTTCGAAGAGCTTCAGGTTCATCTGGTATAACTTTGTAGAGCTCTTCTTTTCCCGATCTTTTTGTGCAAAACTCTCTTAACAGAGTGCCAGATTGATCATCGTAAATACCTTGACTGGCACGATCACTAAGGGTTCCTACAGAAAATCTAAGTCCCTGAAAAGAATTGTCACACGCGGGAGGGCTCTTCTGGGCCGAGGCCAATTTGGGATGGGTCCACACACCGGACTTTCCTCCTTCTTTTTTCTGCAAATAGACATCGGTGATTTCAATAACTGGATCAACGGCTTTCGCTAAATCGTAAATAGTCAATAAACAGACATTTAGGCCTGTTAGAGCTTCCATTTCTACGCCTGTTTTAGCACTGCAAATGACCTCACAGCTGGCATGCACTTCAGTCTCTTCAATTTCAAACCAGATCCTTACTGAATCCAGAATCAGCGGATGACAAAGCGGCAGAAGATTCGATGTGTTTTTCGCGGCCATAATCCCAGCCACTTCCGCAATAGAAAGAATGTTTCCCTTTGGCGAGTCTCCTTTGAGTATCATTTGCATCGTGACGGGACTCAGACGAATTGTGCCAGTAGCAACGGCTTTACGACGAGTAGTTTCTTTATCGCCCACATCAATCATTCGATAATTTTGTTTCATTCATCCTCCAATCGCAGAAAGGCTATGCATGTTGCCGTATACGTTTTGATGCAATCTGTGGCCTTCGGGCTTAAGTTTAAGCGCACAAGCAATCATTTCTTTAAGCTCAAAACGATCACTCGAATTCTGTAATAAATGGCGAAGCGACACATCCCCCTGGCCAAAAAGACAAAGCCGCAGGCCCCCAGTAGAGGAGACTCTGAGTCGATTGCATGTCGAACAAAAGTCTTTACTGTATGGGGATATGAAGCCGATTTTTCCAAGAAACTCTGGATGGCCAAATTCTTTTGCCGGACCACTTGCAGATCCTGATTGCTGAATCTCCCAACCACCTCTCAATAGAGTTTGCTCAAAAGTTGAAACAGGTAGGTAGTGTTTTTTAAAGTATTCTTGGTTATCACCGGTCCGCATGAGCTCAATAAAACGAATTGAAATAGGTCGAGACTGAGCGAATCTAAGAAATTCTGGAAACTCTTCATCATTTAAATTTTTTAAAAGTACGCAATTTATTTTTATACTTTTAAATCCCATATGAATGGCACGATCAACTGCTCGTTTTATCGACTCACACTTGTCTGCTCTGCAAATCGATTGAAATTTTTCTTTTATCAATGAATCTACACTTACATTCAGACAATCTAAGCCTGCGCTTTGAAGGACTTCCAGATCTCGCTCAAGTCTAAACCCATTTGTAGTCAAAGCCACCTGCGAAATGCCGACTTCGTTTTTAAGTGCGTAGATGATTTTTGCCAAATCAGGGCGAAGTGTAGGCTCGCCACCCGTGAGACGAATTTTCTCAATGCCCAGTTCTTTAAAAGCTGATGCAAGATTAATAATCTCGACAAGCTCCAAAGTTTTAGGCGAACAACCCCTGTAGCCATTCGGAAGGCAGTAACTGCACTTGAAATTGCACTTTTCGGTTAGTGAAAGTCGAAGGTATTTAAATTTTCTAGAAAAGCTATCTACTAGCATTTTTTTCTCCTTTCCAATCGGGAGGCTATCGAGTTTCCTCTTTAACCTTGGCGAACCTTTGTTCGCGGCCCCGTCACCATATTGATTTCCAAGTTAGGTAACTGAGCTCGGAGTGGAATCTATTTGTTTATCGCAACTGATCCACCACAACACATCGTCTCTGGTTCAGCTTGGCCAGTAAACCAACTTGCTCTTTCAGGTTGAGCACCTATTCTTTTGCATTCATTTGTTACGACCATATCAACCCACTCTAAAATGCTTTTGTAAGATTCCGAAGTCGCCACGCCATCTCTTTCTAGAATTGCCGGTATAAATCTTCCTAAATGGGAATTCATGAATTTCCTCATTCCATCAGCTACAACTTCACAACCACGAAGATCTTTTGACTCACTTAAGTAAATATACTTCATCACTAGTAGGCTATAGAACTCGAGCTCAACTGATATATGGTCAACCATGTCTTTATCGCCATTACTGTCCATCTCAAATCCAAAGGCCCTATAGAATCCTGCGATGTCGGAAAGCTCGGTAGCCTTGTACATCGCTCTTTCTCTGCCATACTCGGTTTCATAAAGCGGATTTAGGGACTTTGAGTGGTCAAAAATAGAAATATACTCTGACCTTAAGTCATTTAATGCGGCCTCATCTGTACTTAATACTTCGAGTCTATTCTTTAAATCTTCTGGTAGCACAATTGTATCATCTTCCATCAACTCTCTCAGTGCAGACTGAAAGTTACTGTCTGGATAAGAGGTGAGAATCGACGCTAAAACTATTTGGCCAGGTAAAATGTTAGTATTTAGTATACTCATATGCTCCTCTTCTACTCTTCTAAAATATTAAATGGAGTCCACATCATCGTGAGTGACTTGATTGCTCCAATTTCTTTCTTTCCGCCCTGCCAGACCGCAAAAGCGACATGACTTTTTTTACCAATCAGTAGCTTTGATCCATTTTCATAAATTAGAGGTCTTGCAATATATGCCGTCCACTCGCCATTATTCCACTCGCCATACCCTTGTGCTAAATGCGAGTCAGACACGGCAGAAGATCCAAAGCCTTCAGCAAATATTTCGTCAACCCCTGATTTAGGGAACGATTGAGGATTTCCAGCAGCAGTTCCTCCTACGAAAGATTCCTTTTGATCTTTAGATGCTTTTTTAAAATTTCCTTTTTGTTTGAAGTCCATGGGGTACATGTCAACGGTCATATTGGGATAGATCTGATCGATTGTTTTTTTTCCTTTTTTTGCGTCGACTTGATACTGATACTTCCAATGAAAGAGATGTACAGGATCATCTTTTCTACCCATCATGATAGGTGGCGGTACTTCGTTATTCTTAATAGGAAATTGAAGGGCCACGGCATCAGAAAATGTCGCAAGCTTTTCAGACTCACTTACCTCGCTGTCCTTCCATTTCATTCGAAAGACAATCCATTTCCCATCGTGAACAGCGGTTACATTAATCAGCGACGTTTCAGTATTTTTAGGCTTAGGTGCCACCATGGGTTGTCCCATCAAGTTAATTACTTGATCAGGACTTGCCATTTTCCAAAGAGTTTCATCTTTATAGTCTTTAGAAAGGTCACCCGCTATTTTCTTTACGTCAATATCAGCATTACATTCAAAGCTGACTAGTATTAAT
>CAZCYD010000077.1:6592-10526 GCA_964502735.1 uncultured Pseudobdellovibrionaceae bacterium | reverse complement strand
TCCCCATCATTCGAAACCGACCTCTTGTCAATACCACGACACATATCATGGAGCTTATAACCCCAAACTCCAAAATAGTTAGTCAGTTGGCCTACACTCCATTTCTGTAAGTCAGCGCAGGTGATAACGCCTAACTCTCGCATTTTTTGCGCCGTCACTTTTCCTACTCCTGGAATTTTATTGACTGACAAATTGCGAACAAATTCTTCAATCTTGTCTGGACTCACTGTAAACTGCCCGTTGGGCTTTTTCCAATCACTTGCCACTTTGGCCAAAAATTTATTAGGGGCAATTCCTGCCGATGCTGTCAGTTTTGTTTCATCAAAAATTTGCCTTCGAATCTCTTGAGCTATTTTTGTAGCACTCCCTTCAAATTGCCGGCAGTCACTGACGTCAAGATAGGCCTCATCGAGAGAAAGAGGTTCAATTTTATCAGTAACACTTAAAAAAATCTCACGAATTTTGCGACTCTCAGTTTTGTACTTTTCGAAATGAGGAGGAATCAAAATAAGATCTGGACACAACCTAATGGCGTGAGAAGTCGGCATGGCAGAGCGTATACCATATTTTCGAGCCTCATAACTTGCAGTGGTCAGTACACCACGCCCTTCTGGACGCCCTCCGACAGCAACAGGCTTACCTTTTAACGAGGGATTATCCCTAATCTCAACGGCTGCGTAGAAAAAATCCATGTCAATGTGGATAATTTTTCTGGTCAATGTTCTGTATCCTTTGCTGTTAGTTCTTTTTTGAAATTCTGAACTCTACGGTTTAAATCCTTTTACCAATTTTGTTTCTATTATAACTCTTCTTTTTAATAATTTCTTATTTTTTCCAGCTGTGTCCCGCAGACGCTGTCAAAATATTTTAGAATTTCATCTATTTAAAAAACCCTAGAGTATCCAAAGTGTTGACTCTTTCAACAGGTGTCTAATTTGACATGTCTTATTTTGAGACTGGGGTAGAGAAAAGTTTAAATAAATAAACTCTTAACCTAACCTGAACTTGATCCATGGCAATAACTTAATCGAGCTGCCAAAAAGGTAAGGAATATGAAGCAAAGATTATTAAAATTTTTCTCAAATCGATTTTTAAAGTCTTTTACTTCCTTAATAGCTATTTCCACATTTACTGTTTTACTTTTTCAAAACTGTGGTGGGTTCAACTCGCTTGAAAACTCATCACTAAGTTCTTACCATAATAACGAAAATGGTGATAACGAAGACAACTTCTGGAATCAACCTCTTGATTTATCTGCAGTGTCCAGTCAAGATGCCGAAGTCTTGTACAATACCTCTCAAGCCATTCCCCTATCTCTGCTAGCTGATGCCAGCCCAGGGGTAAATGGACAAAAAGAAGTTGTCATTCAGGCTCATGAAATTGTCTACATAGACAAGAGCCTTGACATAGGAAGTTTAACTATAAACGGAGAACTTCACTGCGAAAACCGTACTCCTAACCAAACTGAGATTAAAGTCGGTGTACTCTACGTAAATGGCACATTTCAATGCGGGACAAGTCAACAAGCCTACAATAAAGACATGACAATTTCTTTAAAACATAGTCCCCGAGATACGGCCTCTGGAGCTTACAGAGGCTTTCTTGTTAATCGCAACGGTAAATTGATATTTAACGGCAACAAGCGAAATGCGGGATGGTATAAACTCGCAGAAAACCTACAGCAAGGACAAAGCCAACTCTACCTTGATACTGATGTAAGAGGTAAGTGGTTAACTGGAGACAAAATAGCCGTAGCCCCAACCTCATACAATTATGAAGAAGCTGAATCCTTTACAATTTTGGATATCTCTCACGATGGCCGAACCATTAAACTAGACAGGCCCGCTCGCTTTTTACACTGGGGCAGAGTCCAGCAGCTACAGGCCCCTGTTAATGGAAACGTCACTCTTGACCAACGCGCAGAGGTTATCAATCTTAGTCGAAACATTAAAATACAATCAGACGAAAGCTCAGGATCTGTCAGCAACGAGTTAGGGGCTCACCTTATGATCAATCGCGGTGGATTCGCGGCTATAGATTCTGTTGAGTTTTACAAAATGGGACAGGCCGGAGTTATGGCTCGCTACCCCTTCCATTGGCATATTGTTGGCGATGCTCATGGACAATTTATACGCAACTCCAGTGTACACAGCTCTTTCCAAAGATGTATAGTTGTTCACAGGACCAATCACACAATTGTTGAAAATAATGTCTGTTACGATTTTAAAGGGCACGGGTTCTTTTTAGAAGATGGCGTTGAGGTCAATAATATTCTGCAAACAAACGTAGGAATCCTCGCCAAATACCCCAGTAATAGCAAAATTCTTCTTGCATCTGACAGCCCTGATTTTCACAGAAGTGGGATAGATCCCCTACGCTTTCCGTCGGTTTCTGCATTTTGGATTTCTCACCCACAAAATATTGTTATTCACAATGTTGCTGCAGGTTCTGTAGGCACCGGATTTTGGATGGCCTACGCAACTGAGATTAGAAATTTTAACGAAAGCCTGAGAAAATTTGAGGGTGCTATTTTGGCAAGACCACAATCTACAATGACCACAAGCTTTTCAAATAATATAGCCCATTCGTCTCTCGTAGGGATCACTTGGGATGGAGCTCCAGATACAAATGAATACGGGCACTCCACTCATCCTAACGATATGAACAACCCTCGAAATCCAATGGATAGAAAAATTATTAGTTCGCACTACAATCCGACAAATCAAACACCCGTTTTTAACAATCTAACCGCATATAAAAACTTAAATGCAGGAATATATTACAGAGGGAACACAGCTGTTTTTAATCGAGCCATACTCGCTGACAACGGATGGTCACTTTTCTTAGCTTACAATCAAGTTTTTAGAGACTCTGTTGTTATTGGCCGCAGTCAGAATCATAGCTCTATTGATGACAATTATTTATATTCCTCATCCAGATTTTTAAGAAAACAAGCAGGAATAGTCATGTATGATGGCCCTTTTGAGCTTCAAAGAGTCGATTTCCTTAATTTTACAAATCAAAATTTGACGGCAAGTGGACGAGACATCACGCCAGTACCCATACTTCAAATAGGTGGAGCTAGAAAGTTTATAAACCTGACTAGCCAAGTGGGATTTTCTCCTGAGCCTTTTCGCCGGATAGCCAGCAAAGAGTCTTCTGAAATTTGGCTCGATGCTGATCACATTAGCGATCTTAGAGATTTGGATGGAAGTTTAACTGGATCAGCAGGGTCTCTACTTGTACCCGCCCATGAGTTCACTTTAGCTTCTAACTGTAAAGCTGACAACCGATTCTCTGGCTTTCGGGTTTGCCCCCCTTCTACGCAAAAAATGGGTTTATTTTTTGATTCTAATGACCCTCATTTTATTCCATTCTTAGCTCAACGAAGCGATGGGGCTTTAAACCTCCCTATGCAGAGATGGGATGAACTCAACAATGTCACTCAAAAAAGAGCCTTTAATAGTAAGCTTGGTCTAATTTCTTCAGATAATTTTGAATACAAAGTTCTTTTCAAAAAATCCGATCCACCAACCTCAGGTTTAACCAACTTAAGTGTTTCTTTAAATGCCGAAAAGGCTAATAGCTTAGGGCCAGTTGTTGAGGTTGCTGGTTTAGGCAGTCATTGTGTTCTTCAGTCAGCTAAGGCCGTATCGAGCCTTCAAGAATTACGTCAATCGAAATCAACAGCTTATTATAGCCATGGCAATCAGTTTTATTTTCGCCTTTCTACATCTTTTCTAAATTTCAATTTAACTCCTAACTCTCAAACTTTAAGTCGAGATCACATGAGCCATCAACACCGCATCTTGTGTTCTCAACCTAACCAGCCAAATGTTATTGGTCATGTAGAAGGCTTTGTTACAGAAAATTCACAACACTACATAAAAGGCTGGGCATGTGCTTCTGGTGAAACTCAATCTATACAAGTCCA
>CAZCYD010000077.1:0-6492 GCA_964502735.1 uncultured Pseudobdellovibrionaceae bacterium | reverse complement strand
ACTACATAAAAGGCTGGGCATGTGCTTCTGGTGAAACTCAATCTATACAAGTCCATCTCTACAGTGGAGGCCCAGCGGGCACTGGCAGTTTTGTAAAAGCCACAGCCGCCAATCTCGCTCACGAGCCTGCTGTGAGTTTTGCTTGCGGTAGTGTGGGTAAACACCATAGATTTCAAATCCCGATTAGCTCAACAGAGCTCACCAGCCTGCAAAACCAACCCATTTATATACATGGAATTGCTCTAACCTCAGGTCAAGACAATGCACTATTAGATGGTTCAGGTCAGCGCCGATTTCCATCCTCAGCAAATCCCAATCCTCCGTCACCTCCTCCGACTTCTCCACCGACTTCTCCTCCACCAACTACAGCTCCGCCTTCACCAACTACAGACCCCAACAAAATGGCAATATGGGTAAGCTATAGACCATCCACTTTTGGTTATTTGTACAGCCCCATTCAAGGAGAAGGAACTCCCTACGGATTTATAAATGACAAAATAGGCTTTTATATTTTTACCAACTCAGGACAAAATAGACATCTCCTTTATAGGTGCAGAATTGGTGGCAACCACTTTTTATCAGTAGATTCTAATTGTGAAGGTCAAATTATAGAAGGCCCCCTTGGTTATCTAGCTGGTTCTTCTTCATCGGCCGCGCCCCATCCACTCATACGTTGCAGAAATAAAAATACAGGTCGCCACCTTATCACGATAAGTCAGCAGGAGTGTAATGCCAATGAGTTTATAATTGAAGGGACTCTGGGCTTTACTCCTCCTTGATGTAAGTTGTAACAAATTCGAAATTGAACTACCTTATACTCAGATACTGTGAATAGCCCAAATCTGCGGATAAAATGTGTCAAATTTTATCAACGGATTTAGGGAGTAAACATTGGGGTTTTATAACGTATGCGGGAGGATGACATTTTCAATTTTTTTTTAAAATTTAAATCAAAATTTAAAATCTTAGTCATCATTGTGTTGATTCCTGTAGTCTTCTATGGGTGGACACACTTTCAAAAGCCTCCTCTACCAAAAAAGTCTGAGACTCTGCACATGCAAACACCTAAAGGAGGGGACTTTGAGCTTTTATCTTTTAATGGCCCTCTCAATACTAAAACCCTTCGAGGAAAAACTCTATTGATCACATTTGGCTTTCTGAATTGTCCTCAAATCTGCCCTCTAACACTCAATCGAATTCAACGAGCTGTCGACGCACTCTCTGCTCAAGAGAAGGAGCAAGTTCAAATTCTGTTTATTTCTATAGACCCTGAAAGAGACAGTTTAGAACTCCTACACAAAAGAGTCTCAGGATTAGGCAATGAATTTATTGGAGCAACAGACTCCGACGCTAAGTTAAAAAAAATAGCTGAACAGTTTGGAGCTAGATACACCCGCTTATATAATGAAGAAACTCAAGACACATTTGTAGACCACACCACACATCTTTTTGTTGTCAACGCAAAGGGTGAATGGGTAGATACTCTACGCCACAACGGCTCTCCTGAAGAAATTACTGAGGCCTTAAAAACCGCCAATGAAAAGCCCCCTCATTTTGGATCCATAAAAAAAGAACGGATTTTAGAAGTTTTAGGTCAAAACCAAGATTGCGATTTAAATCTCAAAAGTTGTGAAATCACGACTTTTGACAATAAAAAAATTCAAATGAAATTTCTTGAAACTCCTATTAAAACTGAAACCGACTTAAAACTCATTGTATCTATAGACAGTGATCAGTACCACCCCCTAGAAGTCGACATCGAAGGCCTCAACCTTAACATGGGACTTATACGCCCCACATTGAAGGCTATAGGAGATAATACTTACGAAGGAGATGTCTTCTTACCTGTCTGCGAATTAAGTGAAATGGAATGGGCAGCCCGTCTTATTGCCACAACTCCAGATGGAAACTTAGTCACTTTTGTCTTTCATTTTAAAACACAGGAATAAAGAGGTTTTATGTTCGTCAAATCTAAGTTTTTAATTGTTTTACTTGCAAGCCTTCCTTTAATTGCCATGGCTGAAGAGGTTGAGTACAAAGTTAAAGGTATGACCTGCTCCGCCTGTATTAAATCTATACGAAAGAGCCTGTGTGATTCAAATAAGTTTGAAGTCTGCAAGGTTGAGTTCTCACGCGTCGTCTTAAAGGCTAAAGAGAACCAAACGATTGACAAACAACAAGTAGAAAATCTTTTAAAAGAAGCTGGAGACTACTCCATAGTTAGCAATGGCAAGACTGACAAATAAACCTTGTCTGTAAAACCCCAAACTCATTGTTTATGAATAGTCTCTATTTCCTCACAACTAAGCGGACCAACATTTGTAAAGCCCGCCCCTTGAGTCGTTGGAGTAACTTGAATGTTTTTTAAATGACTTGGATTTTTAGCAACATAAATCCCTAGATCTTTAGGTAAGGTTCGAATAAAACTTTTAGTTTGAGCTGGGGTATTCATAGAAACCAATTGAATCGATTTTTTTACACTCTCATCACATGTGCCGAGCTTGTGAATATAACTTGCACATGAAGCGCAGTCTTTTTCGATATAAACCAAAAGCTGCTTGTCGGAAATGAGTTGATGTCTAGAGACTTGAGCCCCAGTCCTAAAATCTACTAAAACGGGGTCAAGGTCTGAAGCCTCAACAACTAATAAGGGCAAAAAAAGCCCCCCAGAAAGCAACCACAACCCACTTAGAATGAATCTAGAAATGACTCTCATAAAACAACTCAATAACAAACCAAGCATTCTGCCCTCATCCTAAACCCTGTTAATTCTTAAATCCTAATTTCTAAATTCTACTAACCATAAATTCTACTAACCAATAACTTCTGATTCATGCCTCATAAGCTTTGTTAACCATTTGCCCTGCGCACCACATTAGGACCCTATTACAATTAACTTGCAAATGCAACCAGGTTGTATTAGCAATTAATGCAACCTGGTTGTATTAACCCAAAAAGCTTCAAACGAGAAAGGAACCACCAAAATAGGAATCAAAATATGAGACAAAACATTAGAGCTAAAACTTTAAACAAATCACTCCTCGTTCTCGCTACACTATTTCTTTTCTCAAGCTTGTCTGCTGCGACCACAAAGTCGGCCTATCCAGATAACACCTTACTCGTTTTAAAAGGCGAAATGGGTTCCGTCAGAAAACGGGATTGCTTTCTATACGTTACAGATTTTGGCTACAAAGGTCCTGAACAAAAGGACAATCAATTCTTTGCTGAAGTTCTAACTAGTTTTTCTCATTCCGGAGATTCTCCTGACCCAATCGAAGTGTCTGTAACCCCCAACAGAACAGACACCTTATCTGGCAAAGGATCTAACGGAAAGGATGAAATCGTTATATTTTTAGATCCAAAAACTTTAGATCTCTACAACGCGAAATCTTTCAATCTCAAATGGTGGCATAGAAATCACTTTGATACCTTCCGCTGCACAAATTTAAAGGTGCATGAGGATTTTACAATCGAAGAATAAATGTCTCCTATTTTTTTCAATTTTTTTATTTTAATTCCTATTAAATTTAGCTTAATTGCCTGTTTGATTAGTCTAATGGGCCTTCCCGTCCATGCCAGTCCCCAAGAAGGAACCAACGACCTAGCAGAAATTATTGTATCGAGTGCCTCTGAAAATGACCTTAGACTTAAAAAAGAAGAGATCACTCGAGTGGAAACTCTAAACCCTCAGAAGTTACAACAAAAAAAACAGGCCCAAACTTTTGCCCAAATTATTAGCAACGAAAAAGGTATCGACGCTCAAATGGCTTGTGCTTTTTGTGGAGCTAAGCGCATCACAATTAATGGCATGAAAGGCGAACACACAACCCTACTCGTGGATGGCCTTCCCCTCCACTCAACAGTCTCCAGTTTTTACGGAGTTGAAGCTATTCCTTTGGGTGGACTTGACTCCATAGACATCTATCGAGGCTCGGGAGCGGCCCTTACAACACCCGAAGCTATCGGCGGAGCTATTAATCTTGTCACTAAAGAAATCATAACCAATAGCATAGAGTCTGATATTTCGTGGGCCCACGACGGACAGAGAAACTTCTCCCTCTTGGGAACTCGCAAACTTTCATTTAACACAGGAGTTCTGCTAGGCCTTCAATACGGAGAGATTCTACCTCTAGATTTAGACAATAATGGCATTTCTGAGTTACCACGCCAAACCACACAAAGTGTGATCTCTAAACTCACCCACAGTTTTAATGCCGACAATGAGCTCAGTCTACGCATCAGTTACGCAAAGCTTAACAATATTGGTGGGTCAATGAGCAGAACAAACCTCTCCTCTGCCGCTACTGTAATTGCCTCCCCAGATGAATTTCGCAACCGCGATGTCAGACAACAATACCTGGGTGATATCACAAAAGTTACAGACAACGTCGATTTAGAAAGAATTGAAGTTGCCGCCATCCACCGCTGGCAAATCGATACTGAATCTAGCTTGAAACTAAGCCTCGGTGGAGCTTGGCAAAATCAAGAGGCTATATACTCCCACGGCTACGACTACGATAACAAAGATAAAATGTGGGTAGGTGTACTGGAATATCAAAGAACTCTTGGAGACAGGCACCTTTTAACTTTGGGTCTAGATTCAAAAAATCAGGATATGGACTCTAGTTCTAAGACTTTGTACATTCAAAGTCAGCCCCCCCTGCCACAGGACGATCTTTCCTATAAATCTATTGGTGGCTTCGTGCAAGATACCTGGTTTATAAACGACGAAAACCAACTGTCGCTGGTTTTACGTTACGATCACATTCGAACAGAATGGAAGGATATAAACAAAGTTCTCGATCGCTCGGTACTGGCTCCTCGTTTTATTTACAAACACAATCACAACTCTATTTTCACCTCAAGATTGTCTGCTGGCCTTGGTTATAGATCTCCTCTGACGCTTTTTGAAAGCCAACATGGAACCTATCATAATGGTTTTATTGTGGACATCAATGAACTCGAAAGAGCAAAGTCTTTAACTTATTCCTTAGCTGGTCAAAGGGAAAATGACTTTTTTGAATTTGGCTCACATATTACCAGAATTAAAAACATGGCCTACGGAAAGGATTTTGAAGACATTACTGAGCCCATGGTTTTTAAGAACTCCACAGAAGATTACACAATTAACGTTTTTGACCTATCCTACGGACGAAGAATTAGACCCAATTGGACCCTCGAAGGTCTCATGGAGTTTTTTCAGTACCCTTCTGGATATAAATATCGCCTTCCCGTTGCGGCTATTGAAAAACGCATATCCATAAACTCAAACATAGATTGGAAAAAGTGGACAGCCTCGCAAAGATTTATTCTTATTGGCAGCCGAGATCTGAGTTCCTACAGATACGACCGCCACTACAATATTGCCCCCTCTCAAGATCCATTCGATCCAAGTTTTGGTGAGGATGGACAAGATCCTAAGTGGCAAAAAGCCCCAACTTTTTTTACAGTCGATCTTAGCTTTGAACGAACACTTAATGACGACTACAAAATTAGCTTTGCCGTACTTAATGCCCTTGACTACACCCAAACACAAGCTGGTGATAGTCCTACAACTTGGGAGCAACACGGCAGTCACTTCCATTTAGACAATTTTCATATATGGGGCCCATTGCGTGGACGTCAATTTTTTGTATCTCTTCGGGGGAACTTTTAATGAAGTCTCTAAAGTACGGTTTCAGCCTCAGCTTTCATCTTGCACTAATTTTTGGTTTATGGTTCAAAACTCCTCATCGCGAATCTATGAACGAAGTCGTTGAAATCATTACTCTCACGCAAATACCCTCGGAATCCAATAAAAGCTTTAGCAAAGTCACACAAAAAAAAGAAAGAAAAATAAACTCGTCCACCAACATTCAGCCCCCTAATTTATTAGAAGAAAATTCTAAATCTATCCCCAGTAATGCCAAATTAAATCCATCAAACTCCTTGAACAATGATGAACCCATATCTCTCCCGATAGAAGACATCTCCCCCTCTCAGACTGTTGGACAAACAGATTTAGAAACTACTATTAAAGGTAGGCCTCCTCAAAACAGTACCGAAAAATACTTGGCCATCATTCGCGACCGTATAGCTTCAAAACAATTGTACCCCCCCCAATCACGTATATTTAAAGAAGAAGGTGTTGTAAGTCTAAAAATAACTGTCCAAAAAGATGGCTCCTTAGCAAAAATCGAAGTTGTACAACCCAGCCCCTATAAAAGACTAAATGATGCTGCAATAAGGGCCGTTGCAAAGGCCGCCCCCTTTGCCCAGTTTCCCTCAGACATTTCTTACGAATACTGGATTATTACATTGCCAGTCAGATTCATGCTCTCGCGTGGTCAAAGGCAAAAAAGTGGATAAGGCATTTATGACTACTTTATGCGGACTCGCCCTATCTTTAAGTCATTTATTTTGCAGGCACTACCGAAGGCGGGGCTCTGTTGTTATAGCAATTCCAAAAAATAATCGTCTAAAATTTTGTGAATGCGCCTCACGCGCAGTTCC
>CAZCYD010000076.1:0-11278 GCA_964502735.1 uncultured Pseudobdellovibrionaceae bacterium | reverse complement strand
GGCTCCGGCTCCGGCTCCAGCTCCGGCTCCGGCTCCAGCTCCGGCTCCAGTATGTGGGAACTTGCCAGAACCGAAAATTGTAAATTTTGGTCTGGGTTGTGACGATAACCTCTGCATTTGGGCACTAGTAAATAGTCTCGCCGAAACAGTCGAGGTTAGACTTTCTGACCCACAAAATTTTAGTAATGAAGTTTCTGTGCCCATGCATAGAATCTCCGGTGGATTTACTCTCAGAATTCCAGACGGTTTAATTCCAATTTTTCAGCAGAGAGGATTGCGCTTGGCAGTTTTTAATAAGAACTCTTGTCAGACAAAAAGCTGGGCTGTTCATGTAAGGCCTTAAGAGCTTGATTAGTTTATTGCGAGTTTTAGAAACAAGGGAGTATCGATTTGGTGTATAAGAACAAATTAATTTTGGTTTCATTCACTATTGTTGCAATAATTGTTTTTTTTCAGAACTGTGGACCAATGAATACAAAAAGTGTTGTTAGAGATCAGAATAATGAAAATCTCTTCTCTTTTCAGAGCACAGCTGCCGAGATTTATGATCCATCACCTTATTTGGGTTCAAGAGAGCGATTCGCTTACGCCCCCTCCGTAATCGATGAAGGGAACGGGAGTCTACAAATGTTTACCTGTCATAATTTGCGACCCGGCACCTATGACGATGCAATTTTCTTCACAAAAATTAAGAGGAAACAGGCTTTATTTTCTATTGATGGTTCTCAGGTATTTTATGAGGGTCATCGTCCACAAGATTGGAATGCTTGTGACCCTACAGTGATCTCGGGTCAATTTAGTTATCGAGGTAAAATCTACACTCATGCGATGTTTTATACAGCCATGCCCCAAGAAAGGTTCGATCTTATTACAACTAGTAAATCGCAAAACAATTCAGAGTATAATGAAGTGAGACTCTTGTTGTATCGCCAGATGAGTTCAGGTGGATTTGAGATGACCTATGCAGGATCTTTCTTTGAATTTGAAAGATTGAGTACAGATAGAAGTGCGTATGGGTATGGTCAGCCCTCCGCTATAAGTGTTGATGGTCGAGGTAAGGTTTTATTGTTTTACACAAAGGGTAGAATTCCTGACCCTTCAGGTAAAGAATGGGAAACTAAGTTTCGTTTAATAGACATGTCTAACGTAGATAACGCAATTGTTGGAGAAGAAAACACGCTGAGTTCGCGTGGTATTATTACAATTACAAATGGTGATTATGCAATTGGACCAGACTCCAGGTTGTATGTCATTACTGAAGATCCAGAAAATTGGTTAAGGGGTCTAAAAGTGGCTTCCGGCTTGAGGCTTTTATCAACCTCGATCAATTTAAACAACATAGAGTCAAGTCTCACACAGGCAATTTGGACTCGACATAACCAAGGGGCAATTGATGTTTCGGTTTCAGGGGCCACCTTAAATCACAATGCGGGCCTGGTTCGAGATGCCTATGGTTACGTTTCAAATTTAAATTCATTAGGTGTAGTTTTTGCCGGTGCAGATGCTGAGGCGAATCCTTTTGAGTGGACAAATAAACTTTACTTTTCAACAATAGACTTAGGAGTTCAAAGAGCTCCAACTCCAGCACCAGCACCAACTCCAGCACCAGCACCAGCACCAGCACCAGCACCAGCACCAGCACCAGTTCCGACTGTAACTTTAGTTGGACCTATGGCTCAAAGTCCCGGACAAGGGGAGTTATTCGTTATGGGTACAGATGTGAGATTGAATTGGTCTTCAGCGAGTGGTCATGATTTTTATTGGGTAGATATTTCGCAGGATTCTCAAATGAATTGGTTTTGGAATTGTAAGGTATCCAAGGAATCTCAAAGTGTAAGATGGTCAAGCTGTCGTGTGCAGAATTCAAAAGTGGGGGCAGCCCCTTCTCACCCACAACAATTGGGTGTGGGAACTTATTATTGGAGAGTGGCGGCATTTCAAGGAGCACGGGTTAAGGATAGTGGAATTAGAAATTTTGAAATTGCAATATTGCAAGCACCAGTTCCGACTGTAACTTTGGTTGGACCTATGGTTCAAAGTCCCGGACAAGGGGAGTCATTCGTTATGGGTACAGATGTGAGATTGAATTGGTCTTCAGCGAGTGGTCATGATTTTTATTGGGTAGATATTTCGCAGGATTCTCAAATGAATTGGTTTTGGAATTGTAAGGTATCCAAGGAATCTCAAAGTGTAAGATGGTCAAGCTGTCGTGTGCAGAATTCAAAAGTGGGGGCAGCCCCTTCTCACCCACAACAATTGGGTGTGGGAACTTATTATTGGAGAGTTGCTGCGTTTCAGGGATCTTTAGTTAAAGACAGTGGTATCAGAAGTTTTGGTATAAAGTAGAACTTTAGAGATTAATTCGAGAGGCTGTCTTTATTTTTTAGTTTTATTCTTTTATCATACTGGTATTTGCAAAAGTAATAGGGTTTAAGAATGCGTGGCCCAATTTTTGTTGTTAAAAGATATAAGTTTTTTGCCGCATTAAAATAAAATATCTGCAAATAATACAGGGGAGCCTTAAGTTTCCAAAGATGTAGCTGTAAATAGTAGAGAGGCTTTTTGAGTTTCCAGATATGACTTTTTAACTGATAGAGCGGCTTTTTAAGTCTCCATGCGTAGAGTCTTATAAAGTGATAAGGAGCTTCAAGTTTGTAAAGGTAGATGGCCCAAATGGTTTTAAAAAGATCTGCCAAAGACAAGGAAGTCGATCGCAGTTTATTCTGATTGCAAGCCTTTACCTGAGTGCGAGTGCCAGTTATAAAAAATAAAGCATACAGTTTTAATATTAACTTCTCATAAATGGGAGTTGATATGGATTGAGAGGAGTTATCATCTCCAGACAAACCTGTTTTGTTGTCGGCTCCGACTTTGCGTCCAAGGCCTTGAAGATAAGCTTTTTTGCAAAGATTAAATAGTGTTATTGGGGGGTTGTGTTCAACCTGGAGGTCTTTAAAATATCCAAATAGAAATCCATCATTAGTCAGCCGTTGTAAGAGCTCAGTTTCGGCTCCGCCAAAAATTATATTTTCATTAAACAAAATTCTTCCGTTAAAAAGTGAGGCTTTATAAGAAGTGTTGCCGCCCAATAAGTTCTGAGTTTGGTGAGAGCCGATAAGATCCTCTTCAATCCACCTTTGTGCATTCAAGTTGTAAACTCTCCCAACAGAATTTGTTTCAGTTGAGTTTACATAGGGTCCACCAATAGCAATATATTCTGGAAAATTAAAGTGATAATTTATATGGTTTGTAAAAAATGAAGAGGAATTTATAATGCAGTCATCATCTAAGAAAAGTATGATGCTTCCAGAAGCAAAACTTAGTCCAAGGTTCCTAGCCGAATTCACTCCTAATGTATTTGCCGTTTTGTAAATGATAGGTAGATTTTCAGCTAGTGAACTAACCATATTTAGAGTCGCCTTGTCCTCAAAGTTGGAAACGACGATAATTTCAGCCTCACAGTTTTCTGGGAGATGCTTCTTAATGCTGCTTAATAGGTAGCCTAGTGACTTGGGCCGTCTATGAGTGGGAATTATAATGGATATATCTGGGAACTTCATTTCTGGGTCATATTATGATGGTAAAATCAATTATTCAACTAACTTGACAATGTCAGTGTTAAATATTAAGTGTCCTCATGCTAAAACCTAAAGAGGGAGGGAGTTTGAAGGGGTACCAGATTCCCAATAGTCAATTTTGCACGCAAAAATGCGATTATTGTCATGGCTTAGGACAGGCTTCTGAACACAAGTTACTTGATCAAATTTGTCAAAGCTACCTAAAAGCCAAGACCGCTGGTTATGAGAAAGTTATTTTTCCATGCAACACTTTGTTTAGGTCAGATTGGAAGGATATTTTAGAGTCCTCTCGCAATTCAGGAATGAAAACAGTCTTGCAAATACATCTAAGATATTTAAATCCGCGCCTTCATGGCCTTTTACATGCCCAGAGCAAGTTGGGGTGTGAGTTTCAAGTTGTATTAGATGAATTGAATGAAGAGAAATTGCAATTTGTTGAACAATTTTATTCCAATTTTCCAGATAGTTCATACTTGTTGGTTTTGAGAGAGAACCTGAATGTCTTACCGGTAGTTAGTATGTTGCCAGAGGAGATTCTTGAAAGAACCTATTTATATGCGCCTCTCAAACTTGAAACAAAAGACCCTTTTTTGACAACAAATGAAGTTTACGAATTATTAAACGAGCTAGAAAAAAAATATCCGACATGGAAAAATCGATCCTATCCAGGTATAGATGTATATGATTCACGCATTGCGAGTCATACTCAATTAGAGCCTGTGATAGAAAGTCAGCAACTGTCAAAAACAGAAAAATTTAATCCTTTATTTTCAGTGATTATCCCAACATACAATAATAAAAACTATGTTAGAAATACATTAAGACATTTGTTAGAACAGAGCTTAGAAAAAGATTTATTTGAAGTTATTATTGTTGACGATGGAAGCGATGATGAGACCATGAAGGCAATTTGTGGCGACCTGGAAAATAGGGACGAAGAAGTTAATGTCCAATATATATACTTCCCTCGAAGAGAGAGTCGAGTTATGGGAGATGGGGATTTTAGAGCTGGAATAGCTAGGAATCTAGGGGTTAAATATAGCACTGGGGAGTATCTATGTTTTTTGGACTCAGACATTCTGACGCCTCCAAATTTTTTGGAACAGCTCCTTGAAGAATTGCAGCATTCGGATGTGATTCAAGCAAAAAGAATATATCTGAAAGAAGAGGTAAGCAGTAATTTAACAAATTATTGCGAGATCAATAAGGAAACGGACACCTATATACCAGAGGGTGGATACTGGCATAATTTTTATTCTGATCCTAGGCCTTGGAATATTCAGCCCAACAAATGGAAATTTGTTTGCACCTACACTTTAGTTCTGAAGAAAAAGTTATTTTGTGAAACGGGATGGTTTCGAAAAAATTATCACTATTACGGTTTTGAAGATACAGATCTTGGATATAGGCTGGTCAAGATTGGAGCCAAGCTTTACTTAAGTGAACTTGAAGTGCTTCATTTATTTCATGAAGACAAAAGATCAGAATATAGAAACTCAGATTTTCATCGACATATGTTACTTAAGAAGACGGCAAAATTGTTTTTTATGAACAATTTAGAGACGGATATTTATAAGGCTTTGCCGAATTTAGTTTCAGAGCAGGGGATGTTTATATCTCTGGCAAAAAAAGTCACTCGCAAATTTAAATCTTATACGCGTGTGTAATCCAGGCACTCCACTTTATTGACCCATTGGTAGTTCGAAATAAGGTCAACGATCTCCTTTTCATTGAGGTGTTTAATTATAGGGTGACTGCGGTTGAGTTCAGCAACCACTATGTGGCCGATAGAGTTTTTAGGATCGTTCTTGTGGAATCCAAGCTCAGATAAGGCTTGAGAATTCTTATCCCACCAACTATGGAATTCAGCCATCTTGTTTTTAGCCTCATTTTTTGAGGTCTCAGAACCAAAAGTAATTAGTCCATCAGCTGAGTAGTAGCGCAGTGGTAAAATAGCTTCATGTCCGATATTTGCATCATCATCTCTCCAAATATCATGAAGTGGTTTTCCAGCTTCGCAGTAGTTTATTACCCAAGATCCGAATGAGATTTCAAAGCCAAAGTGCTTATAATCTTCGTCCTCCAGAGGGTAGCGGGGAGCACTTTCAGATAGACCAAAGTTTACATAAAATTTTGGACTCTCAACTTCGGTGTTTCTTTTGCTAAAACCACCATCCTCATATCTATGGATTAGAAGATTAAAGTTATCAAAGGCCTCTCTGAGGTTGACGTCTCCATTTTCATATATTTTATGAGGATTGAGGATTGGCCCCCTGTAGATCTCAAAATATCTATGAAGCTGGTTCATTTTTTCTTGATCGCAGTCTTTTTCTAGTTTTTCAGTTATAAGATTTGGGTGATAAGAATTTATGATATCTATGCACTTATTTAATTCATTGCGTATGTATTCTTCTGTAAAAAAAGTATCGGCAAATCCATAAAACCGATCTCTTCGATACATATAATCCGTTGCTGTAACTTTTTGAAGGGCTTTGTAGTACTTAAGAGCTATTGGAGTCGGACTTAGAGTCCACTCTAGAGGCAGGGTTTCACTTTGATCTTCGAGTTTTGAAGATCTTCTTGCAAAGACAACTCTGATTTTTAGTTCCATAGCAAGAGATAATAAGCGAAGGAGTCTGTTGTCAATGGAGAACCTTATTTATTCATTTATGGTATTGCAATTAGTCAGGTGTCAACTCCCGAATATCTCAAATTGAGACATTGTGATTAAGACTTTGTTTTTATCAAATTAAATAGATAACATAATTTGAATATGAAGAGTTTCACATCAGTTTTGACCTTTTTAATTTTCGCCAGTATTGCTATCAGTTTTTTTCAGAATTGTGGTCAGATGAAATCGATTAAACAACAGGCTGATTTGAATAATGAGACTGAGTTCTTATTGGCCTCAAGTCAGGTGAGTGTTTCTGAAGGAACGATGGTTTTTGATCGCAATAAACAGGCCGAAGGTTTATACAGTTTTAAATCTGGTGGGGTTCAAGGGGCTGTATTTGATGGGCCCATCCGTCCTTGGCGAAATGAGCATGGAGATATTTACTTTAACATCCCTCATAAGCAGAATTACAGAGTCAGTGTTGCCTCTTGGGATCAGCCAAACTCATGGAAGGTGGACAAGAGGTCTATTTTTGACTCTTCCACAAGTGTGCAGGATTCTTCAGGTGTGGACAGATGGCACCATCGTTCAGGGGGGTGTGGCTCTGACAAAGCTGAGCCTGATTATGACAATGCTTTTTGGTTATTAGGTTTTTGGTCGGAGGGCAAGACGGTTTTTTCCTTATCTCATCATGAGTACTATGTAAACTGTAATCCTGAATACAACATAAATACAAACAAACAATACAACAGAGGTTGGATAAACACTATCATTCCACTGGTTTCGGATACAGGGGGCGAAACTTTTTTGCCAGCAGGATATCAGCCTTACTCCATTAGTGGAAAGCCAAATAGTCACAGGCTTGCAATAGTGCCAGAACCTTCAAAGTCAAATCCGAATGGAATTAATTTTGGCCATTATGGTTTTTTCCATCCGTCAAATATTGTAAAAGAGGGAGAGTATTATTATGCATTTGTGGATTATCGAGGAGTTCAAACTGTAAACTCTGACAATTTAAAAACAGGGGTGGTGATGATAAGAACCTCCTCTTTAAAAACATTATCGCATTGGGAAATTTATACTTCGCAAGGCTGGATCAAACCAAGTGGTTTTGTCGGCAATATCTCAGGGTTACAACCCAAGGTTTTTTTCGAAAGAGAGGCCGACCCATATAAGCAAGTAGCCCCAACAACTATGATGGCTCAATCTGTTTTATATCACAAGGATTCAGGCGTTTGGCTTTTGTTTGGCTTTAGTTTTGAACATGGACTGGTTGTTTTCACTGGTAGTAAGAGCTTGGCCTCGCCAGCCTTTGAAAGAGGGCCAATTGTAGCTCTGCCGGAGACCTCAGATGCGAATCCTTACCTGTCAGTTTTTGACCACGAGGCCACGGATAGAAATTTTATGGAAACAGGAAACCAGGTTCATCTGTACTACACACATCTCAGTGGGGGTCAGAATGATTATGGTCGTTATTTGTTTCGCAAAAAAATCAATCTCGATCCAGATTTTATAAGTGAAGTTTTTAGCCCAACTCCAACTCCAACTCCAACTCCAACTCCAACTCCAACTCCAACTCCAACTCCAACTGAGCGCGCTTTCATTAGCGTTGGTAGCTCCATATATGAAAAAACATCATTAAGTGCCGCAGGAACCTACTGTCAGTTTTCAAGTATGCAGAGCTTTAAGAAGCTTACGGGCTATGATAATGTACCCTCTTCATTGACCCACGTTTTACAATCCTTTCCATCTGACTCAAGCTTTAGTGGCCTTTGCGGGGGAGAAACTCTAACGGGCATTTTTGCAGTTGGAATAGATATATTCTATTCCAATGGAGGAGCTTATTGTCAGTTCCCTACTATGGAATTTTACTATCAAAAAACAGGCTTGCAAAAACTTCCTGATGGAGCTTTTAATTTCCCTAAAAAACCATTGAGTCTGAAATTTGATGGTCTATGCAAATAATTATTAAGTTCAGAGTGGCACTCAACGGCACTATAACAACGGCATTATAGCAATTCACTATAGCGAATTATTTATCCAAGGTAATATTTCTGGGAAGGTAGATCGTAGGTTAGTGCCCCGTCTTCGATCGTGCTCATCGAAAAACTGGATAAATCGATTCTTTTCATAATCGGCTGTAGAGCTCCCAGCTTTCATAAGATCTAAAGCCCTTTCTACCCCCAGAATTTCAAGATCAGAAAAAGCCGTTTCACTGGGTCCCTTGTTTTGGTGCATGAAGATAAGAACTTCTTCTAAATATCGCCGAAATGAGGGAGGTAAAATGCGTATACTTTGCCAATAAGGGGCGTGAAGAGGTTCAAAAGAAACACTGATCCAACAACCTTCTTTTCCATAGATACGTTTAAGCCCCAGAACGTATTTCCAAAAATCAAGGATGCCACCTAATGAGAGATTATTTAAGGTACAAGTAATTACAACATTGCCGAGTTGTTTGTCCAAGAAAGCCCTCAAGTTAGAATCAAAAAGCTGAAAGTTCAGGCCGTATCTTATATACTCAGCTCTTTTTCCAAAAGAGTCTAAACTGGGGTGAAGATAAAGAGCATGAAGAGAATTGTTGTCTTTTAGAGACTCAGCTAATAACAGAAATTTGTTCCAAAGCTCTTTTTTGACAGACAGGTTGGAGTTGACTCCAAGCGTGAGTTCTGGGTTTGGGTTTTCAATAAGCCATTCCATCATTTTGAAGGTGTCTGGACTTAAAAGAGGTTCTCCGCCAGTGATTTTTACGAGATTTAAATCAGAATAAATAGTCTTGAACCAAGACCAAAATTGTTCTAGCAGTGGTTGGGGGTCGAACTTTTCATTAAAATCAAATTTCTGGAGGCCATCTAGGCTATTGTGAGGTTTGTCTAGTGGGTAGGGACCATGCTCCCTAATTTCTTGAAGCCACTTTGTTGAAAAAATTGGTGAACAATAGGAACACATCATATTGCAGACATTGGAAAAAGTAAGCTCTATCCACTTGGGGTTTTTAGCATATTCAGTAAATTTATCAATTTCTGAGTTCTTAGCAAACTTCATCCAAGGTTTATGGCTCCATAAAATTCGATCACTCAAATGGCCATGATCCTCCACAGTAAAGCAATCTCTGCAGTTGTCGGGTCGAACTCCATTTAACATTTGTGTTCGTTCCTGTTGGTCTGCATCAGTCTCGTGAAGTTGCTTTGAGTTTTTTAAGTTTTCAGGCTGCCAAGGGCGAAAGGGAAGGTGGCAACAGCTTTTGACAAAGCCAGATGAAAAATTAATGGTGGCGTGGCGCCACTTTACCGTACAAAACGAGGGGGATATATTATCAAGTGTTTTTTTATAGCTTCGAGCGTCTTCTACTTCGTTTTGATCCATCTTGTCCTATCTATCTATCTATCTATCTATCTATCTATCTATCTATCTATCTATCTATCTATGTTTATATTATGCTTATTAATTTTAGCTACTCTCGTTTGATAACTCAGTTATTTAGTCTATGGTGGTAACAGTAGAGTATTTAAATGGGAGAATAAATTATAAAATTTGTTCAATTTTGACTCTCCACCCCACTCTGCCTGTAGTCCACCCCGACACAGTTCTTGTGTTAGCACAATTTAAGTTTGCTTTGCAAATTCATAATTAATTAGCTGTGCATTCCTGAGGTCATAAAGGAACCTACCAGTTTGCGACACAAGACGGAATTCATTTATTGGGAAATGTTGCAAAAAAGCTCCACTTAATTAAGTTGGACGAGAAATTCACAATTTAATCATTATTGTAGTCAAACTAGGATGATGAGGGTATTTTCTAGTTATGATTAATAACATTTGGGCCGTGGGTCGAAATTATAAAGAGCATGCTGCTGAGCTTGGCAATTTAATTCCTGAAAAGCCATTAATTTTTCTTAAATCAGGGAGTGCTGCCGTATTGGAAGAAAAATTTAAACTTCCGAGTCACAGTAGTGAAGTCAACTATGAGCTAGAAATAGCCTTAAGATTTGGTGAAAAATTGGAATTCAATGGTGTCGCTCTAGCTTTAGATTTAACGGCTCGCGATTTACAAAGAGAGCTAAAATCTCTTGGCCAGCCATGGACAATTGCAAAATCATTTAAACAGAGCTGCCCCCTTTCTGCTGCCATCGATATTTCGGGACAAGTGCCTCATTTCAATTTTGAGCTTCGAATTAATTCTAAATTGTGTCAGCACGGTGATACGCGAGATATGATCTTTAGTTTTGAGTATTTACGAACCTACATAGTTGAATCGCTTCCGGTGTGTCCGGGCGATTATCTTTTAACAGGTACACCTTCAGGAGTTGGACTTATTCATCCTGGAGATCAATTTCATGCAATTGCGATGTCAACATCTGGGCACAAAATCGTTGTTAATTGGATTTGCGAAGGAAGACAATAGAAATATTAAACATACGTGGAGAAAGTATGAATATGACAGATGTTGAAATTAAAAAAATATTAGAAAATTATAAACAGCTGGTAGTTTTGGGCTTAAGTCCAAAACCTGATAGGCCAAGTCACAAGGTTCCGTTATTTTTAAAAAGCAAAGGGTATGATATTGTGGGGGTTTACCCTCAATACGATGAAATTTCAGGATTTAAAATCTATTCACATTTATCTGAGGTTCCAGTTAATTATCGAAAATTTGTTGATGTGTTTCAAAAGTCTGAAAGGATCCCAGAAATTGTCGAAGACATTATAAATCTTGGTGGCGTTGAAGTGCTATGGCTTCAGTTGGGTGTGAGCCACCCAGAGGCAGAGAAAAAAGCTGAGCAAGCTGGCATCAAGGTTATTTCTAATCGGTGTCCACACATCGAATATGAGCGCCTATTTACTTAAGGGCCTAAGGACTATAGTCCCTTAATAGTCATAAATAATATTAACTGCTAGTCTTGTGTGCGAGAGCTTTGTTATTCTTAAAAAATAAAAGGACTTAACTCGTTTATTTGGAGCAGAATGTTTATCTAACGCTCTAGTTTTTGGAGGTAAAGTGGGCTATTTTTACAGCATCCTATTTGTGCTATAATTTGTGACCTGAGCCCCGACTTTAGTGCCGTTTACTAGTCAGGTCCAACCGTGTCAAA
>CAZCYD010000075.1:0-11433 GCA_964502735.1 uncultured Pseudobdellovibrionaceae bacterium | reverse complement strand
CGTCCCAACACGACTCTATTCTTATCAAGCCACTCCATTGTTGTAATCAAATGGAATAGTGCCGGAGTGAACTCCTGCCATAGTCGGAGAGTAAGTGACAACAATTGAACAAGAAGCTGCGGGACCCAAAGTCGCTCCGCAATTTCCGCCAGTTCCAGGGTACACTCCACCCTTGTAATCAAATGGAGGAGTCAGAACTGCTCCGCTGATGGTAGTGGCGGTCACTCCTCCAACGTTGTTGATAGTAAAACTGTGGTCTATGTTGGAGCCTACGGCGTGAGTGCCAAAGTCATAGGTCGGTCCGTCAGAAATAGCTAAAAGAGCGGCACTGGCTCCCGTACCTTGTAATCCCACTTGAGAGTTGGCCGTCCCAGTTCCATCGTTATAATCCAATTGCAAAGTGTCCGTTTGCAAGCCAGAAACTGTGGGGCTAAATGAAACAACAACACTACAACTTCCAGCCGCCGCCAAAGTGGCTCCGCAAGTTCCACCGGTTCCAGGGTAAGCTCCACCTTTAAAGCTAAATGGAGCTGTCAGGCTGGCACCGGCAATAGACGTCGCAGTGATCGACCCAGTATTGGTAACATTAAACGTATGATCAGAAACTGAAGTTAAGGCCTTGGTTCCATAGTTATAAGTAGGACCATCCGAAATGGCTAAAAAGGCCGAGTTGGCCGCTGAACCCTGCAAGTTTCTTGTCGCGGTTTGAGGGTTTAAACCATCGTTGTAAGAAATTTCAATGTCGTCTGTGTGAGCACCAGGTGCAATCGGACTGTAAGTCACAACCATTGTACAAGTCGCCAGCGAGGGCAAATTGGCTCCACAAGTTCCGCCGGTTCCGGGGTAAGATCCACCTTTAAAACTAAAAGGCAGCGCTATTCCCAAGTCGGTTAAAGATGTTGCGGTAAGGCCTCCGCTGTTGTTGACTGTAAAGGTATGGTCTGTGTTTGAACCAATAGCTTGAGTCCCGTAGTCGTAAGTGGGGCCATCAGAAATTGTCAAAAGGGCCACTGTTGCCCCTGTTCCTGTTATGTCTCGAGTGGCAATTTGAGTGGTGCTGCCGTCATTATAACTAACTTGAATGGTGTCACTGTGAACGCCCATTGTGTTTGGGGCGTAGGTGATAATAAGGGTACAGTTGGCTCCGGAGTTGATGGTAGCTCCGCAAGTTCCACCTGTTCCGGGGTAGCTTCCACCTTTATAGTTGAAAGGAGAAAGCAAAGGTAATCCGGCAAGAGTTGTGGCAGCAACACCACCCGTATTGCTGACATTAAAAACTTGATCAGTTTGAGTTCCTACAGCTTTGGTTCCAAAATCAAACACAGGTCCATCTGAGATTAGCAAATTGGCAACTGTAGCGCCCGTACCTTGAATAATTCGAGTAGAAGTCTGTCCCGAAGATCCGTCATTGTAGTTGATTTCAATCGTGTCTGTTTGGAGCCCTGTCGATGTTGGGGAATAGGTGACAACAAGGGTACAGTTTG
This sequence comes from uncultured Pseudobdellovibrionaceae bacterium, assembly GCA_964502735.1. Classification (GTDB taxonomy): domain Bacteria; phylum Bdellovibrionota; class Bdellovibrionia; order Bdellovibrionales; family UBA1609; genus JACKAN01. The sequence continues at coordinate 9,949 of CAZCYD010000075.1, read as the reverse complement.
CAGCCGCCGCCAAAGTGGCTCCGCAAGTTCCCCCTGTTCCAGGATAAGACCCATCTTTGAAAGTAAAGGGAGCGGCAAGCCCCGTACCCGCAACTCCAGTGGCGTTGAGTCCTCCGGTATTTTCTAAAACAAAAATATGATCAGTTACAGATCCTAAAGATTTAATTCCATAGTCAAAAAGTGGCCCTTCTGAAATTGTGATGACGGCTTGATTAGTGCCTGAGCCTTGAACATCTCGAGTGGCTTGTTTAGTTGTAGCTCCATCATTGTAGTCGATTTCAACAGTGTCAGAAAAAATGCCTGTTGTTGTGGGATTGAATGTGACCACAAATGTACAAGTGCTAGAAGGGGCTAAACTGGCGCTACAGCTTCCGCCGGTTCCGGGGTAAGCTCCGCCTTTAAAACTGAAGGGGGCGGCAAGTCCAGCTCCTGACATAGAAGTGGCGGCCACACCACCTGTATTAGAGACCGTGAAAATGAAATCTGTCGAAGTGTTAAGGGCCTGGTTACCATAATCGTAAAAAGGAGAGTTTGAAATTTCCAGAAAAGCAGCGGAAACGCCAGTTCCGCTGATATCGCGAAGCGCATAACGAGCGCTAGAACTGTCGTTGTAATCAATTTGTATGGTGTCGTAAAAGTTTCCGGCAACAGTGGGGGCAAAGCTCACAACAAGACTGCAAGACTGCCCAGGAGTGAATGTAGCTCCGCAGTTTCCACCAGTTCCGGGATAAGCTCCGCCTTTAAAACTAAAGGGAGCGATAAGCCCAGTGCCTGCAGCTCCAGAAACGCTGCCGGTTCCTGTGTTTGTAACAGTAAAAGTAAAGTCTGTTGTCGAGCCCACAGGTTGAACAGAAAAATCATATAAAGGATTGTTAGATATTTCTAAATATCCAAGATTGGCTCCTGTCCCTTGAACATCTCGAGTCGCACTGGCGGGTCCTGCGCCGTCGTTATAGGTAATGACAACAGTTCCGGTGTGTAGGGCCGCAGTCTGTGGTGCATAATTAATAACAATCGTGCAATTGGCACCATTATTAAGTGTGGCCGTACAAGTTCCGCCGGTTCCGGGGTAAACACCGCCCTTAAAGCCAAAAGGTGCCAGTATAGTGCCGCCACCCAGAGAGGTCGCAGGACTGTTACCATTATTTGTAACTGTGAAAGCGTGTTCGCTGAGAGAGTTTACCGCTTGCGTACCAAAATCATATATGGGGCCATCAGAAATATCGAGCATGGCCGGAGTGGAGCCTGTACCGCGAACAGAGCGTTCAGCATTGTCAGAAGACACACCGTTGTAATAGGACAATCGAATAGTATCAATATGGAGGCCTGCTGCGATAGGATTAAAAGAAACAACGAGTGTACAAGTGTTTCCTGGAGTTAAAAGCACTCCACAAGTTCCGCCGGTGCCGGGGTAAGTGCCATCTTTATATTTGTAGTGGGCGCCAAAATTGTCAGAGCTTATGGCCGAAACATTGAGAGTGCCCGTGTTTTCTACAACAAAGGTGTGATCAATTGTGCCTCCAACGGCAATGGGACCGAAGTCATATTCAGGGTCCTCAGAAATTTCCAATTTACCAAGGTTGGCTCCTGTACCCTGTAAACTTCTGGTGGCCACGCGATTGATGTCACCATCTCTATAATTAACCTCAAGAGTTCCTCGATTAAATCCAACCGCGGTGGGAGAGAAAGAAACCATGATGATACAACTGTCACCACCAGCTAAGACAGTTGTACAGGTGCCGCCGGTACCTGGAAAAAATCCCCCTCTAAAATGAAAGGGAAGGTTGTCAATCTGACCAAATATATGAGTGGCTGGCGTGGTGCCTGTATTGTCGAGAACAAATCCATAAAAGCGGGTGGAGCCTACGGCTTCAGATTCAAAGTTGTAGGTAGGGCCATCCGAGATGACCAGAAGTTGTTCTGGAAATGTAGCTAAGTTAAAAGGGACCTTAATTTGTCCATTTGAAACCTGAGCAAAAACTTGAAACTTTTTATTTAGAACATTGGGTGCAACAACATTTGTTGCGAAGGTTCCTGTTTTATCTGTTACTCCTGTCGGGCTCAAAATTGAGACATTTTCGGTTCCGTCAGTGACAAAACTTATAGGTACACCATTTATAGGGTTTCCTACAGGGTCTACAACTTTAACAACCACGGGGTTTTCAAATTTTTGGCCAGGATCAACAAACTGCTCCGACCCACTTGAGGCGATAAGTGAGATACCTAAGTTACCAAATTGTTGAATTTCTTTGTTACCTATTCCTTGAGAACAGGCGGATAGGATAAAAGCGGAAAGCAGGAGCCCAAGGTTTTTTAATTCCCTTTTGGACACAGCCATAACAATGCCTTTCCAAAAACTCTTCATTAACTTCCTTCCTCAAACGCTCCGCTATTTAATTGCACGCACTCTAAAATTTATGTTATTCAAAGGTGCAGAGCTTGTTTGTTTCTCTTCGGTGGAATTCTCTTACAGTTTTAGTCCTCTTTTTTAGGTCCTCTCTTTATCGGGTAAAACTTTTATCATGCGTCACTGTACATTCTACCAGATCTAGAGCTCTGGACCTAAAACTAGTTTAATCTTGTCTCACATCAATTCACTCAGTTCCTCACCCCCCCCAAAGAGGTGCCAGGCCCTAACTTGCATCCCCCCACAGATTCTCATTTTGATCACTCTCCAAAAGGTGCCAGGCCCTAACTTGTCGCCCTCCCGGATTCTCATTTTGATGGGCTTAAATTAAATCTATCTATCTATCTATCTATCTATCTATCTATCTATCTATCTAGTAGGTCTAATCTAAAACCTGTTTCATTTATAGATTCTTATGGGAAAAGCATTATTCTGTACGTGACGATATAGATTTTTGATCATCAAGAAGAGATAATGTAATTGGAGTTATAGATTCCAAATCAGAATTCTCTACTGTTATTCTCAAAAGTGGCTTGTTGCCTTCAGGAAGTCGTGCCTACAAAACTTCTATGCCAGATGGGCATATCGGATGGATTGAACATGATAGTATAGAAGACCGCAGCTTATAAGAAGGGATGTAAAAAAACTATTTCGTTTCCAATACAGAGCGCACCGACACCAGTCAGTTACATTTATATAAATGCCCACTCCTATCAAGTAAGAACGACACCAGATTTCCGCAAATTTGTAATGTCAAATAGAGCTTTTACTTTGACGAAAGGTGCTGTTTTTTCAGTTATAGAATCTACATTAAGTCACAGAAGGTTAAATAATAGAAATCTATGCTTTTATGATTAGTGATTGTCGGCCTTGCAGCAGATATTCATTTTGCAGATCTGTGTTCCCAAGTCCGCGAATTTGGGTGTGTTCAATCTTAAGAACGTTTTTAGGTTTCAAGTCTTTCACCAAGTTTAGGTTTCAAGTCTTTTATCAAGAGCTTGCAGGGTAAAATTCGTTGGCAAAACGCCTAAGAATAGTCTGCTCAATTTTCCCTTTCAAACTGGATTTCACAGGAATTCTCAGGTGTAGCAGAACTCCTCCGCGATCGGAAAAATCAATAAAAATTTTGGGTTCCACTCCAGGAACCTCTATTCCTTCACGATTTTCTAAGCGAGTTAAATGCCTTTTTGCATGATAGAGGTAGGCGCGAGTTTCTTCTTCAGCGGCACTAAGTAAGATTTTTTCAGCCTTTGTCCAATTCATATGTACAGGGATGGGAATTCTTATTGTGTGTAGACTGTATTGGGCGGAGTTTGTGTCATTAATTACGGCATGGGTAAGAAATACAGAGTTGGGCAATTTAAGAATGCGACCTGTATATTTTTCTAGTCTGCCATTGTGCCCAACTTCGTAGAGAGTAGTCACCAGAAAGGTGTGGTCGAGAACATCTCCTCTTTTGCCTTGAACTTCGATTCTGTCTCCCACTTCAAATAATTTATTGCTAACTTTTAGAAGTCCACCTAAAAAACAAGAAAGTATTTCTTTTGTTCCAATCACTAGGGCTGCGGCAACGGCTACGATAGAGATGGCAAGTGTTCTGATTTCGTCAGCCCAAATAATAACTAGCCCCAGAAGTAGTACTGAAACCGACAAATTTCTAATGTGAACTATCCATTTCCTTTTGTCATCGGGATTCTTGAGTTTCCAGGAAGCAACAAGCTTAATTATAGAATATCTTGAAATAAGGACTATAACTAAAAAAAGAATAGAAGTTATGAGATTGGAGATGATGTGTTTAGTTTCTACTCCCCATCCAATCGTAGTTAAGAAATCTGCCATTGTTGATTTTCTCCGTGTTGATTTTCTCCGTGTTTATTTTATCCGTGAAGTGCCCAAACTAAGACTAGTTACGATTTTGAACTGGACCCAAATACCCAAACAATACCCAAATACCCACTTAAGCCACGGCATACTGCTGTTAATTATTCCTGTCTTTGTTTTTACCTAAAAAAGAGGAGTGAATCAATACATCTCTCCTCTTTCCATGGGTGTGAACGTAAAGACCTTCCCATTCGACCTAGTTTGTGGGATGGGAAGATCTTGTTTAGACTTGTGTGTTTACGGAGTGTACAGGTCTGACTCTGCGCCATTAACAAAAAACTTGGCTTCTGTGCAATTGTAGCGCAGTTCGTACACAGTTGATCCACCATCATTTATTCTAATGGAACCAGTTTTGTACCATTTGGAGCATGTGTTGTCATAAGACAGATTTGACGATTCATAATTAATCTTCCAGATCCCACTGTATGAGTGATGCTTGCCGATTTGGTCTTCGGTGTAAAACTCTCCATCCATTACAAACTCACCAGAGAATTCGATTGTACCTGAATTAAAAAACTGGTTGGAATTATTTGGTGTCATTTTATAATCCCAAGTGTAGCCGTACTTATAGTCCAATTTAAAATCGTAGGCGACAGAGGAATAAAAAAATCTTCCATCAAATTTGGAGTAAGAAACCAGAGAAGTTCCTTGCTTCTCGTAATCCCACGCGCCCAAAAAAGTATAATCCGCTACGCTGCCATCTCCAGATTCCATGCGAAAGGAAGAAACGTCGAATTCCACCTTTAATCCACCGAGTAAGCCGGCAACAGTGTCGTCTTTATCTAGTACGCGCAATTCTCCTTTTCGTGTAAAGCGATCTCCACCAACACCGAGATTTGTGCAATTAAAAGTGTATTTCTTTTCAGCAGCTATGCCGTCACTATCTGCATCCACCAAAACTGCTGGAGTGATAGTTTCACAGGCCGCCGCTTTTGAGTGAATGTTCTGAGACGATAGAGAAATCCCTCCCAACTCCTTAGGTAGGGAGGGAGCATTAGCAGATGTCGGAAGCTTGCTAAGAACATTAGTAGCTAAAGATGTAATTACAGTGTTGGCTGTATTTTCATCCAAAGGCTGACCTCCTCCGCCAATGCAGCCCGTAAGCCCCGCCAGCAGAATCCCGCTGGCCATTATTTTAAATAAAAGATTGTACATGTCTTACCTCATTTTGAAGTTGAAGTTAGAAGTTGTAAGTCAAAGAGGCTTGAGAAAGAAATTGGTTTCCATTGATCTGGCCGTTGTTGGCAGCTGTCAATGAGCCATCAAGTAAGATGTTCTTGAATCTTAAACCCAGGCCAGCAGAGACTTGAGTGTCAGCAGCAATTCCATCTTTTTTAGTTGTAGCCATAGCTGAGATTTCATCTTTTGTAGAGCCAATAAGAATGTTTTGTCTTACTGAGGCACGGATAATAGCCCACTCTTTAGCCTGATATTCAATACCGAAGTAAGCTGGCAATCTAATAGATTCAGCGTCGAAGTCAGTGTTTCCAATTTCTACAGTTCTTTTCGCCATTCTGTATTCGATTCCATAATAAATATCGGCTTCGTCAGATTTTACGAATACATTTTGAAATCCTAACATGACATTCATGTCATCAGCTGTAGTTTTAGCTCCACCGCCGGCGGGAGTTTCCTCACCACTTCCATAATTAAGTTCTCCGTAAAAGCGAGAATTGTTTTTGTAGATGTGACTGCCACCAACTGTCAAGTAAGGCATAACTTTGGCTTTGTCAGTTCCTCCGGCCACTTCATTTTCGGCAGTAGAAATTAGAGTGAGATGAGCGTAGGACCAGCCTTGATCACTGTAGTTCATGCCCCATTTTCCAACAAGAGTGGTTTCTTTTGTTCCTGTTTGGTCATTGCTGACATTTGATAGCGAAGCACCAAAGGCCATGTCGCCCTTTCCGTAGATCACTTCAAGAGGGTTGTTTTGTGTTAAGTATCCAGAGTTAGCCCTCATGTCGGCAGCGGCGTCTGAAGCTGTTGTGTTTTGGTGTCCTAGATACACCATAAGTTTTCCGCCATTATCTAGACTTTTTAGCAAGCCGCCTTCTGCTGCTGCTCCAGGGGCCCCCATTTCAAAAGTCAAATAAGGATCAAGAAGTAGAACGTGAGAAGGAGATATAAAAACAGTTTGCGTATCTATAAGGTGGTTAGCTCCCTGAAGGGCCGATACCCGAGCTTTAGAAGCCATTGTTGTCGAGCTAAACAATGCCGCGGCAATAAATAAAATTAACTTCATATGATGTTCTCCCATATAAGTGATCCTAGATGTTTTTAACTAGGTGTAAGTTGTAATACCTGCTAGGCAGGCTGTTCAAATCGAACGCAAATGCATTCAAGAAAAGAAATTAGAACTCTATTCAGAAAAGCTGTCAATGAACATTCTGATTCAATAATAACTTCGTTACGGGTTGTCACAAAAATTTCGAAAACACTTTCTTTGGAAAAATTATTATTTTGAGATACATTTGTAATTGTAATTGTAATTGTAATTGTAATTGTAATTGTAATTGTAATTGTAATTGAGATTGAGATTTTAGATCTAAAATTGAGATTAAAATCTCAACCTCAAAGTTAGGTCTAAAAGTTAGGTTTAAAAGTTAGATAGACAGGCTCCCTATAAATGAAAATTAAAAATTGGAAGGAGGTCTTAGAAGTTGCGTGGCCTTTAATTATAGCCAACAGTTTTTGGAACCTTCAGCTTACAATCGACAGAATGTATTTGGGCAATTATTCAACTGAAGCTCTCGGTGCCTCTATGGCCGTCATGGGTATCTTTTGGACTCCGATGGCTTTGCTCCAACAAACCTCCAGTTACGTAGCCACTTTTGTGGCTCAGTACTTCGGTGCCAAAGAGCAGGAGCAGATTGGTGCAGCATTGTGGCAGGCCACTTATATAAGCCTTGCCGGAGGCTTATTATTTTTTTTAACTCCCTTTATTTCGCAACCCTTGCTGGCTGTGGTTGGACATTCTACCCTCATGCAAGCACTTGAGGTTGACTATTTAAATGCGATTGCCTACTCGGCTTTACCAACAGCTATGGTGGCAGCTTATTGCGGTTACTTCACAGGCTTGGGTAGAACTCAAGTCGTAATGTGGGTTAATGCCGTCGGATTGATGGTGAATTTAATTTTTGATTATTTACTGATTTTTGGCAAGGTAGGGTTTCCTGAGATGGGTATCAGAGGTGCTGGATACGCTACGACTATTGCTAATTTTGCGGCCATGTTTGTCGCTGTTTATCTTGTATACTTTGATAAAAACCAGGCTCTTTATAGATTGCGCAGCGCATGGGAATGGAATTGGGATTTGGCTCGACGCTTTTTAAAATACGGTCTGCCTAGTGGGCTGCAATGGGCCCTTGAAGGGTTGGCTTTCACTATTTTTTTGACAATTCTGGGGCGACTGAAAAATGGGGATGCGGCCTTGGCGGCAAGTAGTATTGCTGTCACTATTATGATGCTTTCTGTTTTGCCATCAATGGGTATAGGGCAAGCCGTAATGGTTTTAGTGGGGCAGCATATGGGAGAAAAAAAGGTAGATCGTGCGGAGCGAGTTACGTGGAGTGGTTTCCAGATGGCAGCAACTTATATGTGCTTGATGAGTCTAACTTTTGTTTTGTTCCCAATCTTTTACACAGATTTATTTCGCAATGATAACAATATGACTCTTTGGCGTGAAGTGAGCTACATAACTCCTTATCTTTTGATGTTTGTCGCCGGTTTTGGAATTTTTGACAGCATGAATTTTACCTTTTCTTTTGCTCTTAAAGGAGCTGGTGACACCCGTTTTGTCTCTTTGTTGGCCTTAACATTGCCATGGCCGTTGATGGTACTTCCAGCTTATTTTGTAAGAGATTGGGATGGGGCTATTTTTTGGTCATGGGGAGCCGCAACTGTCTATGCAGTTGTTATGTCCTTCATTCTTTTGTTCCGTTTTGTTGAGGGCAAATGGAAAAAAATGAGTGTGATTCACTCTTAGCTTAAATATCTCACCGCAAATTTGGGTTATTTATATCTATGCTTGCTGACAAAATCGAGTTTTAAAAAATCAGGCCTAACTTTCATCTGTTTTTGTGTTTCAATATTTAATCTGTAAGGGAAAAAACCTTTTTTTGCCCCTTCTAATAAGAGGTGATTATAATAAGACATGGCTCTAGATGTGTCGTTGGGGTCCGCTTTATTAAATAAAATAGGAACGGTACTGTCAAAGCACAAATCATCAATAGTTGTTAAGGTTATGAGCGCGTTAAAACCAAACTGCTCTGAGGCTTGGTTTATAAATTCAATGTATTGCTCAACTTTCTGGGCTTCGATTTCTACGAGGGGAGCGTACCAAATTAGTCCGCAGTTGTCTCGGGTTGGATCTAAGTTTTCCTGGAGGATTAAATTTTTGTTCTCGTGTTTCCAGTAAGCTAACTTTAGGGCTACATTGTTGGGCTTCCCGTTGAGCACTTCATAAGCCTCTTCCAGTGTGTTCAATGGTTTTCCATACTTTGTCCAACCAATTTTATTAAAAAGCTTAGCTGCCAATTTATAGTAAGTTAAATTTGTGGTGCTATAAAATAGACTGCGCTCTTTGTATTCAGAGAGTTCAGATTTTAAAAGGCCTTTAATTTTTGCTGTGAGTTTCTTGGGACTATAGATGGCTCCCGTAAGCCCCCAATTTGTCAACCTTAATTCTTGTTTGCGCTTTTCAATTTCATTTATAGAGAGGGGGCTTCGGGATTTAATCTTGTCCAGCGGATAGTCAAGGGTCATGCTTATTATTCGTTCTGTATTCATAAGGTTAAATCCGCCAACAAAGCTGCCAAGTTCATGCTTAAGCTTTTTTATTGAGTTTATAACTTTTGCGAGGGGAATCTCGTCTTTAATAAAATAATAGAACATTTCAACGTGTTCGGGTCTTTTAGCTAATCTAATAGTGGCTTGCGTGACTATGCCAAGTCCCGACTGAGTAAAAAGCCCATCTGTATAGGGGCCTATGCCATATTTAAAAAGTTGAGAAAGTCGGTGTTGATTGAGTTCAGCCAGTGGGCTTTTGTAAAGACTCCCGTCTTTAAGAAGGGCCTCGAGAGAAATGAGGGAGGAAAAGTGATCGCCAATAGGAGTAAGGCCGTAACCTCTCTCCATGATATTGCCAACAACGGAGGTGTTGGGGCCACCCCCATGCGAGGGGCATAGCCAGGTGGGGCCAGATGTTTCCAAGTAGTCATAAAGTTGTTGGTAGGTAACGCCAGGCTCAAGGGTGACAACACCGTGATAATTATCAAAAAAGAGTATTCTGTTGCAGAGTTGAAGGTCAATAACGCAGGAATTATCAGCTACGGGTGCGTTGCATCCGTAACCCCAGTTGCGTCCTGTAGAAATAGGATATAGATCTTCGTATTTAGATATAAGATGGGGAAAGTTTTTTATAAGTTCTGTTATATGAGGAGGGGAGTAATAACCAGACGGTTCTCGCTGGACTCCGAGGGTTGTGTTCAGTGTCATGTTCCTAGTTAACTACAAAAAACAAAGGGGCTCTAGTCGCTATTTGGAATTAAATAAAAAAACTGGTAAAAAATGTTGTCTGCTGTTTCCTCAATTTGATGCGGGTTGATGAATGTAGGTGGTGGTGGGTGCAAATAGATAGATAGATAGATAGATAGATAGATG
>CAZCYD010000074.1:0-11823 GCA_964502735.1 uncultured Pseudobdellovibrionaceae bacterium | reverse complement strand
AGTACAATAATCGCTTGAAGAGCTTCGTCGCTGATCGTTACGCCAAAGCTAGCTTCATAACTGCGTCTTTTACTTTTTAATATAGAGAAAACTTGTTCGGCTGTGGGTTCTTGAATCTTTTCTAAGTGGAAACGTCGGATAAGAGCTTGGTCATGGCTAAAGAATTTTGCAAATTCTTTGTCAGTAGTTGCAAAAATCATCATGACCTTGCCCTCAGTCATCATAGGCTTTAAGACGTTGGCAATATCAGCTCCTCCACCGTCAGTGCTGCCAGCCCCTTTGGCCATAAGATGGGCTTCGTCGAAAAAGGGTATAATGTTTCCATCTCTTTCCAATCGCTCTCGAAGGGCCTTCATTTTTTCTTCGAGCTGCCCTCTATAGGCGGTGCCACCCATCATATCGCCAAAATCAAATGACATCACTTCGTACTTCTGCCAAGTTTTTAAAAGGTCTTCAGAGTGCTCTGTTAAGTAAGTTACAGCTCCATCATCCGATTCAAAAAGTTTTTTGTGATCCTCAAGCTCTTTTAGGCGAAGTTCAGATTTTCTTATTTGCTCTTGAATTTCCGCAACATTATTGGACCCAGATCCTGTTGCAGAATGACTTCCAGTTGGTTGTTTCAAAGCTTTATCGAGTTCGTATCTGAGTGCTGAAATTTCATCTGTAATTCTTGGTATTTCATCTGCAACAAAGGCTCTTTCAGCTTTTGTAACTTCATCCAAAAGATGTCTATAGTCTTGTTTAAAATGATTGCGTAGTTCTTGAACTGTATTGCTAGAGAGCTCCGCTATGGCTCTAGCAAAACACTCTGCGGTTGCTGTTTTACCCACTCCAGCGGGGCCTGTAAGCATCACGTTTTTTAGACTGGGGCTCATTAGCTTAACTTTTATTGAGTCCATCAGTTCTTTAGGGCAATAGTGATGATCGTATTCACCATTTTTGGCTCTTTTGGTAAGGTTGCGACCTAAGTATTCAAAAATATTGTCAGCATTGTATTGTATAACTCCATCAGGTCCGACTTTAGAGGTGCCTCTTGCTCCGGCTTGTGTCGCTTCAGGAGATTGAACCATGTCTTCCAGCTTGCCTTTGGCCTGATCCCACCACCCAACTGGATCATTATCCGTTTGAGGAGGTGTATGAGGTCTTGCAGCTTGTTCGCCACGGCCTCGGCCAAATAGTTTTTTTCCGAGAGTTCCGAAGAGAGAAGCTTCAGAGGGTATCGAAATAACTAGAGCTACGAAGAAACAAGCTATGCCAATTCGTTGAGGAGTTAAAGTGTGTTTTTTGTAGGGAGTGCTACTCATAAAAACCTCGTGGGATCATTTGACTAGAGGGAGTTCTTTTTAAATTAAGAATTTTGTTTTTCATTTTTTTAAATAAAGGGGTAGGGTTGGGCACTAGGTTCTTTATACTGTAAACGTCATAGATTAAAAAAAGCGTCTCTAAGAAAATAGCAAATCGTGCCCCCTCTAAATCGTCAAAATTTCCAATAATGTTCTCAGAAAGAGGGGAAGCAAAAAAACTCTCAAATGAGTTATTGTATCTTCGAGTTTCAAGATTGTAGAAGAGCAGCGATCCACTCAATGCTGCGGGAACATGACAAAATTCAGAGTTAAAATGTTTTTCGCCTTTTGACGTTGCACGTGTGAGTATTTTATTGACGGCTCGTATTGCGTAGTTCTCGACGCCACCGAATTTTTTTAATGTGTATTTTAAGCCAAAGTGACAAGCAAATCCCCCAGCGACCAGAGTCAGAGCTCTAGAAACGTCAGCCCAGAGTTCAGAACTAGAGGCGTTATCGGCCATTTTTTCTAAAACAAGGGCTTGGTGATGCCAGTGTGGAATCCTTTTGAGTCTTTCAATAACTGGGAGCTGGCTGAGTAAAAATAGAAATTCCTTTTCATTAGAGATATCGAGAGGAGAGTGAAAGGGTTGGAATATTTTTTCTGAAAACAACTTTGCCCCTGAAATTTCTAGGAGTGACTCGACGAAATTGTCAGTTTCAGCAATTAACTCTTCCATGGGCAGGTTGTCAATATGGTAAGAGAGAGGAACTGGAAAAATGCTAGATTCCAATCCGAAAACTTGGTGGCGATAGGCATGGTTAGTTAGGGCGATAAAATCTTTGAGTTCTGGGAACTTATAGTAGCTGTTAAATAGCGGATCATTTAAAAAGTTTTGTGAACACAATTTTTCAATAATTTGATCTTCCATAGGAGATTGTCTGTCAAAGTCTTGCACCCATAACAGGTCTTGTCGTCGTTCTCGCACTAATTTTTTTACCCCTGGTTTTAGATAATTCTTTCCAAGATAAGAGCAATTGAGGGTTTTAAGTTTTTCAAAACTGTGGCGAAGAACGCTAAGGTCTAGGTCTGAAGGGGGTAGAGAGAGTGTATTGGCTAAGAAGCCGACGACTGGAAGTTTTTCTAAAATATTTTTATATTCTTCCATGGAGTTCTTCATTTGGTCTATTTGAGCATCGCGCCGAATAGACTTTTCTTGTATAGAATTCAGACGAGTGGGGTTGGTTCGTCTGCGATAACTTTCGATGGCAAGTCCCTCTGCTTTTCTAACAATTTCTAGGGCGTCTTCAATTTCATCGGCCATTAGCGGGGCAAGTCTTGGAAGTTCGTTGTAGATATGTCGAGGTTGAAGATTCAATACAAAACGGTCTTGCCTGTTGCGCGTGCTGTGAGGTAGGTTTTGGCGGCCTTCATCTATGGAGGCAAAGGCGATAGCCATGTGGATTCTCATTTCTCTAGAAACTGAGTAAACATTCTCGTAAAGTTGGTTTAAAGCCTGCTCGCAACTGAGCTCAAAAGAAAACATATAAGGACTTTTATTTTCAGCATTAGGGTGAGTTAGAAAAGAGCGAGGCTCTTTGTGGGGATTTAAGCAATAAAGATAATTCTCGAGTTGAATATGGCTTTCAATAAGGTTGAGCATGGAGTAGGCTCTGAGCGTCTTTAGAGCGGGAAGGGCTAAGGATTTTTCTTGTTCATTAAGGCCCTTGAGTAGGTCTTGAAAAGATGTTCCATAAATGGAGGCTGGAGCTCTCTGAGGAGTTAGCAAAATAACCCCCGGAAAAGCTAGCAAAAAAGTCAGGTAAAAAAATAAAATAATAGGAGATCTCATCAGAGATTTATTCAGCAATAAAAGTGCCAGGGCCCTTCAGTTTAAACGTCATAACTATACGATATTACTTGCAAATATCAGTCTTTGTTCGAATTCACAAGCCGTATTTATATTTTCTTAATTTAGGATACAAAAATTGTCATCAAGGTGTATGAAAAAATCATATGGAAAAACTCGAGTGTGTCACCGTCTAAAAATTACTGCCCAACAAAACGACAGTAATTCAGATTTTCATAGATTTGGTTTTCATCGGCCAAAGATTGAGACATGAGGTTCGATTGAGGTGATGGCTCTGATTTGTTTTGCGAAGTTCTCATTGAATTGGGATTCATGTAAGATTCTCGACGTTTTTTTTCGTTAAAGTACTCGGCAACAGGTTTAAACCACCGATTGTAAAGAATGGGTGTCCATATTTGGAAATTAACAGCAAGGCTTTCATTCGCAATTTGGGCGTGTTCCATCTGCAGCTGTTTGATTTTTCCCTCAATGATATCCTTCATAAAGAGGTGAGCAGTAGTTTTGTGACTATTTAGCAGCGTAGACAAGAGATGTGAATAAGTCCACAGACCTGATAAATAAGCCTCTTTTTTACCTTTAAATTGGTTTTCTAGTTGATAGACTTCTCGTCTACCAACTAGAAGGTAGTTAATATCTCTTTGAGAGGCACAATTTAAATGACGGACCATTTCTATTCCACTCGCTTTGAGGTGTTGGACGTGATCATAAAAGTATTCATCCATGAAAGAAGTTAGAGATAATTGATTATCTATGGCGTACTGAACTGCCAAAATAAAATCTCGATTTAAAAAATAGCTTTCACGTGAGTTCTTGGTGTAGAAAATGTCCAATTCGGCAAGAGTTTTCATCAGGTCTCTGGCATTTTTAATGGTCTCATCTTCTGTGGAGGTCGAGTGAAGGAGTCCTACGATCTGATTGTGGACTTGCCTTTCTGTGTAAGATTTTATCCCCTGAGATACGCCTTGATCTATGGCTACGGTGGCAACAAGGGACTGAGGAGTTAGGCGTATAAGATTTTTTGGGTTAAAACTCCATTTTTTTGCAGATGCTGGGGAGGGGCTTGTTGCCCCCGACCTCATGAGGTTTTGTACCCAATTGGGAATCCACTTCGGGTAAACCTGTGGAGCTGCAAGGTGCAAGTCTCCTAAAAGAAAGAGTGAGGAAATTACAATTCCCGCTCGAATTTGATCATGAGACTGACTTTTCTCAATAGAAGTTATGAAGGCCTCGATCTCTTCATCCTCATAGTTTTGGAAATCAAAGCGAATCAAGTGAGCAGGACTCATAGGCATTACAGCAGGAGGAGGATTAGTAGATTTTATAGATTCAATGGTTATATAGGGAACACTAACTCTAAAACCAAATGAACTTAGAGAAAAAAGTTTACCAGGTAATGTTTGATTTAAAAATTTAGTAAAAACTCCTGAGTCCTTAATATTGTAAAGAGCCATTTGTCCGGTTATCAAACTCAGCGGAAGTCCGGCCTTTGAAAAGAGATCGCTGTTGAGGTTCTGCCAAGTCATCCAGGAGTGAAAATACTCAGCCATCCAATGGGCTTGGAGGTTGTTTTTTAAGTCTAAAATGAACTCTCTAATTAATGGTGAGTTGTCGCGCGAGAGGCCGTCTAAGATATTTAATTTACTTTCGTATTCGTGGATGTTTGTCTCTTCAATTTGGGTGTTATCAAGAGAAACTGTAGAGAAAATATTATTAGCCAAAGCTAATTTTTGGTTCGACAAATAGATCAGCGTACTCCTCTCGCGATGATTGCGAGTGGCCTCCAAACTGTTTATGCGTTCTAGACAGTTTTTTTCAGAAAAGTTTTGGCAGTAATCAATAAAAGCTTCACAACTTTTTTGTAATAGAAAAAAAAACTCTGACCTAGTCTCTTGCTCGTCTCTCTGGGGGTTGAATTTGCAAGTCAGATTATCAGAAAAGGTTTGTGCCTGGGTTAGAGTCTGGAGAAAAAAAAGCATTAAAAAAACAACCATCATTCTCACTTCAGATTCCCTCCAGATTAGAGCCTGTTGGAGCATTTCTAGTTGCCATGTTAGTAAGAGATAGGTTGAAAATTGAGGGGTCAATAAATTGGTCAATATCCGGAATTATACCTTTTCTGACCTCACTTTCTATAACTTCTGAAATTGTAGAAAAGAGTAGAGTCATAGCTAACCGAGATTGGGGTTTGTTAATAAAGTGACTTTCTAAAAGGTGAACAATATAGGAATTAAAGACTTCGCTTGGCCATTCGTATACAATATTCTTTGCCAATTCAAAAGATAGGGTTCTTATATCTGGGTTTATTTGCTCCCACGTTTGGCTTGGAGTTTGTTTTTGTTTGTATTCACGAAGTTGTTTGATAATTAAAATAAAATCATCTGATTCTACTGGAATTTTAGAGATAAAGTCATGATCAATTTGGTAGAGTGTTTGATGTTGAGATTTTATGTAAGCTAGAGATAAAAAACTGATTTTAATGGCACTTTCAATTTCTTCTCTTGGAACTTCAGAGTGCAGTCGTTGAGCAAGGTTTACATTGTGGTTTTGATTCTTTTGAAATTGAGTCACAAATTCTGAAATGCGATTTTCTTTATCTTTGAATAAGTAGCGGTTGTAATTGTCAGAAAAGTTTTTGATTTCTGTATTAAGTATTCGATTAATAGAATTAAGATTGATAAGACCTCGTTCAATAGTCTGAACAGATTGACCCTTAAGAGGCGCGCAAGAAAGGCTCTCTCCTCGAAATTTAAATTGAGCTAGTTCAGGATTCCAATGAATTTCACTACTTAAATTCTGAGAGGTATTGTAAAAATAAGCCACTTCGTAGAGGTAGCGTCTTGCGTCCACAAGGTTATTGATTTCAACTTTCATAAGACGACTAGTTTCTAAAAAACCATTCATATCTAGGGAGTCAAAATTGAGTTTTTGAATGTCTTGAGCTAGCTCAACAGTCCGACAGCCTAAATCAAGTATAGCCATTTGGTGGAGGTTTTGGCCAAGGAGCTCTTCTGGATTTTCTTTATGTTCAAACGGCCAAAGGTTATATTGGTACAAAAAGTAACTAGGGGTTCCGATGAGTGCAGCAGTGCCAAAAGTGACTCCAGCCATAGTGGCCATATTTTTTGTTAAACCACCAGCTAATTGAAAAAATGGCTTTTGTCCTATATGATGCCCCATTCTCAATAGCCATGGACTTTGATGTATAGATTTAGCTGTTTTGCCTTTGTAGACTGAGCTCAAAAATTTTGGAATTGGGACTACTTTAAGCGAAGAACTAACCGGTTTAAGGTACCACTTTTGATTATTCATAAAAGCAGGGTTGGTTCTCAAGGACCACAAAAGAGCGGCTCCCCACGTCCACTCCGCATAATCAAGAAGGTGTTGTGTAAATGAGGTCATTCTGTCGTAATGTCTCTTTTTTTGTGTGTTGTCGTGATAAGTTAAAGTGATAACATCAAACAAAGATTGAATGGCTCTTCTGTGCTGAGGCTCGCGAAGATAAATTTGTAGAAGCTCTTGTACAGTTTCGGCATATTGATTATTGAACGGGCCAAGTGGGTCCATCTTTTTTGCTATATTCTGTGCCATATATTGAACTTCGTGATTGTCATAAATCTGCTGGAGTTGACTTTCAGAACCTCCAAGTTCAGAAGTGCTAGGAGCAAGAAGTTCAGATTTTTCTTCAGGAGACTGGCCTTGCAATCTGATTACGTCCATGAAGAGTTCAGTTCGAGGATGGTGTTGTTCAAAAACTTTAATATATTGACGAATTTGTGGACTTAATGAGCTTTGTGCTGAGCTTATTAATCCCCAAACGATAGTCATAACAAAGAATAAACTCTTCATAACCTGACCCCTGTAATAAGAGCGTACTCCTCTTTAATTAGCTTATAAACTTCGGGAGCTTTTTTACCAAGATAAAGCTCGGAATATCTAGAAAAAAGAGTGGGAGTGGACTCAAACTTAGAAAGCCTTTCATAGATGTGAATTATAACTCTACGATAAGCCAAATTAGCTTCACCTATAGGAATATTAGCTTGTTCAAGTTGACGAAGGTTTTGTTTTAAAAAACTAGGATCCCAGAGCTTTTGAATACTGGCCAAGGCATCATCCATTTTTCCAAATCTGATCCCTACGGCCTGAAAGTTATCAATGTTAGCAAAATAATCCTGTTTAAATTGTTGATGAGCATATTGTAATTCTTCCCGATTTCTTCTGGCAAACTCTGGTCCTCCTTGGTTGAGGCGGTGTTCTTTCATTTTAATCGCATTTGAAGCAAAAAATCTCTGATAAATTCGAGTTCCAGCAAACATGACAATTGGAAAAGCAAGTAGGAAGTAGTCTGTAAATATCGCTTGGTCGTGAATGTCTTGTTGAACATCTAGATGTTCTAATAGGTTGTGGTATTGATTAACAGGAATCATGTCGGCATACGTCAGAACTTCAAAGTGTTTGCGTTCACTGTCAATAGAAGTCTGGCGAGAAGTTTTTCTGTAATAGAGATCAGCAGCGGCAGTTAATGTGAATAATCCCCAATATCCATTTAAAAGAGGACGGTTTGTGACTGTAAAGTGAGAAATCACCTTATGGCTTAAAGAACCCGGGAGTTTTTTTCCTATAAGTAGCTTAGCTGCCCAAACCCCTAAGACGACCATAAATTGTCGGTGAAACTTACCGTAGTACTCATCATAAAGCTCTTCAGTTCTTTTGTGCTTGTGTCTGATATTTTCTTTTACTTTTCTGTGAAAGTCTAAAAGACTCAGTTTATTGAGTTCGTAAGAGGTTTGTAAGTTTTGCGACAAATCCATGTTCCAACTTAAATCTCTGGCCGTTTCAAGTCGTTGAGTTAGAACTGGGCGCTCCCCTAACTCGAGTTCAAAGGTTTGTGCATATAAGAGTATAGATCCCATCTCGTCCAGGCTTTTTGTGTTGATTTCTTTTAGAGTTGTTGTGAGTTTCTCGTTAATCTGGCCCATCACTTTTCTAAGCCACTCTATACCTTCGCTTCCCAGGCTGTCTATGTTGTTGTAGGGATTTAACCATTCGTACAGTGGCTTTGTTTCTTGTCCTTTAGTTTCTTTTTGCTTAGAGTCTTTTTGCTTAGAGTCTTGGCCTACAGTGATATCAAAATCAAGAAGTCGATGCTCAGGGTTCGATAAATAAATATAACTGAGTTCTCTCTGGAAGTTCTCTAGAATGATTTGGATCTGGGGCTCTTTAAGGTCTTGGCGCAAAATGGGGAGTACCGCTTCAATATGTATGGCCGGAAACGATTGTGAGTATCCCAGCCAATGATAGAGTTTAAGTAAAGTTGTATAGTCACGCTTGTCAGAATCATTTGCAAAACTGGGTACACTTTCAACTCTAGCTTGAGTAAAGGGAAGAGTCGACCAGGCTTTTGCAACTTTGTCTCGCCAATTGACTTCCTCAGTTTTTGGGGCCCGTTCTTTTAATAAGTCCATGGCTTCTTTAATTTTTGATCTCTGCTCATCAAAATCACTTTGTTCAAATACTACATTCATCCAATCTTTAACCCTTTCAGAAATTGACAAATAGGGATCATAAACACCCATTAATGTTCTGATGGAAAAGGCTTGTGTTCCAGTGTTGTAAATAAGGTTCAGTTTTTCGAGGGGCTGCTGTTTTAGTGAGTAAAGATCTTGTGCAGGGGCAAGTAAGTCTTTAATAAAATTATTAAAACCTTCTTTTTTAAATATTTGATAATCAGATTGAAAATTTCTTAATGTTGACTCTATCCATTGATGTAGAACTCTTGGATTTTGTGGTTGTTGAGTTCTTTCAAGAATTTCATCTACAGCTACATGAATTAGGTTTTGAAGAAGGGGAAGGACTTCATCTGACCACATAGAGTCGCCGAGCCAATTTTGAAATACAAAAATAAAAGCTTCGCTCTTGGACTCTAAAAGCGATTTTAATATGAGAGTTTTTAGTATTTCCCCTCTTACGGAGTCAAGATCACCAAATGTTAATAGTGAGAGTTGAAGGGGGTGAGAGGAAATATTATTAACAAGGTGACTGTAAAAAAATAAGGCTTCAGCCTTATGGAGCTTGTCAGAAATCAGACCTGGAGAGCTCTCTCTAGTGCCTAAAATCACTTCTGTTTCAGCCAACACCTCAGACAAATGCTTAGCAACAGGATCACTACTAAAAATATTAAAAAGTTCCTTTGGAACCTCATTCAAAAAGTTCTGCAGAGAGTGCTCGATATCTCTAGAGAAATTAGCAAATTGTGCTGAGGTCATAGTGTTAGGTCTTGATGAATCAAATCGACCATTAAAGGTTTCAGGGAATAGAGCTATCTGGTTAAATAAACTTTGTATGGGAACTAACCTTTCAGGATTTTGAGGGTCGGGCAGTACATATTCCCTTAAGGCTTGTTGAACTTCGGTGGATAAATTGGAGCCGGGGCTATTAAAATTTTTAGCCAAAATTGAGCGTATTGCACTTTCATCTTGGGAGTAGTCGAGTGCAATTTTATCCCCAACAATTTGCTCTTCGGTGGGATCAATAAATAACCTGTTGTGCGAGATGCGGGCTAGGCCTAGACAAAATCTTCCTGTATCGGCAGCTACGCGGTTAAGCCTCTGTCCTGTATAGGTGGCAAATTTCTGAATAAGTTCAATTTGTCTAAAACCCATTATACAACGAAAACTCTCTAAGTAGGTTCTTTCATTGACTCTAGCAGACAGAGCTTCGAGAGCTAATTTGTAGTAGGCTTGGGAGTTCATACTAATGTTTAGGATGGGGTCTTTGTTGTAGCTTCGGGGACTAAAACCCATATAGGTTTCAGAGGGAACATCAGCCAAGTCATGAAAAATCTTGTAGAAGCTGCTGAGTTTAATCTTAAAGTTCCATTTATCCTGAGCTTCTTGTATGTCCCAAAGATTCAAATTGTCTTCAACATGTATTCTGTGAAAGGCCTCGATAGCTGAGATTTCCATGAGACTCTTAAGTGCGACTTTAAACAGGGTAGCTTGAATAGCCGTTATGTCTTCTTGCTCTCCAGAGCTGTCGTTAAGTAACTCTTCCAGTTTTGTGCGTAGTTCTTGAAACTCTTGGATTAATTGCTCAGTAGTTTTAGAGCTTTTTATTCGTTTAAAAATGCTGTCTTCATAAATTTCAATTCTTCTATGAGATAATTCTTGAAACTGATTTTGCAATTTACCGAGCAATTCAAGAGAGCGGTTTTTTTCAAGAGCTAAGGCTTCTCGGCTCTGAGTTGGCGCTTCTTGTAGGCCAGGTTCCTGTGCCATTAAATTTACAGTGCTCAACCCCAAAAATGTAAAAAGAAGCCAAAAAATGTTTTGATTCATGGTCAGTCCTCAGAATCACAATAAGTGCAACTTAAGGGCCAAGAACTACTCCGAAGAGAATGAAAAGCCAAGTCATTACAAGTGGTTATTGCAAGGAATCAATTCCAGGTGAAAGATTTGGATAAAGAACGGGCGTCAGGGCTGCAAATTGTCACTTATCAAATAAAAAAACGTACACTCACAGAATGTACGTTTTTTTATTTGATAAGTGACAATTTGTAATAACGAGTTGCAGATTAAAGGGTTGCAACTTAACGAGCCCCTTAGAGTTATGGAGCTCGCACTACAAGCAGCAAAGTTCTTAGTAGTTGGCCTTTACAAACTTGCTGTTACCGGGAGAAAGTGGGTTAGTTTCTTGTCTAACTGCACATTCTTTAACTACTGAGCCAGTTCTTTCCATAGCTAGGTCTACAGCAAGGGCTTGGTTATTTAGGCTGCCAACTGTTTTTGTCAGTGCCAAGGCTATATTAGCTAAAGTCCCATCATCACTTCTCATTGCCGTGTCGAAGCTCATACCCTTATCACGAAGAATAGCCAACCCAGCTTCTACCACTTTGATGTAGTTTTCTTGGCTCGTTGTTAAACCAGATAAACAAGCCACTGTAGATTTAGCATTCAATAGGTCTCTAGCTGCGGCTTCTTTGACGGTGTCAATTTGAGCTGGAGTGAAAAGCTCGCGAGCCTTATCAGACTCTAAGAAGTTGAGAACTTCGATTCTGTATTGATCTCTACTGTTCCTAAGTATAGTTTCCGCAACAGAAGGGTTCATAACTCCAAATGCTCCATCAGCGGGGTTTACGGCCCTTAATGCAGGCTTTGCTGTAGCCGCTCCAGTTGCAGATGTTGGAGGTTTTACAAGCTGTCTAGCCGCTCTCGCTGCAGGTTGAGCTTGTGCGTTGGCTTGGGCACTGAGTACCAAAGGGACGGCCGCAGCAAGTACGACTTTACCTACAGTTTTACTTAGGCTCTGGATATTTAGGTTTTTGATTATCATGGTCTGTTACTCCTTTATTCTTATGAAAAAAATATTTTTAAATTCCAGTGGAGACGTTGCAAACGATAGGCCTACTTTTAAAATCTCTAACAAAATCAAAAAAATAGGTTAGGTTGTAGAATATCCCCATCTCAATTTAGTGAAGATCAGTGTCGCAAACCTCATACGTAATTTAAGTTCCCTACGAATCCCCGTTTAAATGACTCCTCACTAAGCTCTTATGTCTAGCGATTATACTCTAAAAAAACAATAATAATCCGAGAATTAGAAAAATCTTCATGTTCTTGCCTCGTGCTGACAAAGTTCTAAACACTTTGGCAATTTTTGTTAAGGTCCAAGGAA
>CAZCYD010000073.1:0-11896 GCA_964502735.1 uncultured Pseudobdellovibrionaceae bacterium | reverse complement strand
CTCCAACTCCAACTCCAACTCCAACTCCAACTCCAACTCCAACTCCAACTCCAACGTCGGAGTTAGATTAGAATCGGCTTGATAGCATGACAGCCAACAGGACTATGCATTAAGTACTGGTCGCAGTCATCCGATCTAAACCCATTAGTCAAAACAGGACTTTTATGGGCGGGGTCAACCGTATTTTCTGGCTCTGGATCAAGACTCGTAGTAGGCTGTAGGGCATTAACCAGCGATGAGTTTTTTGTGGAGGAACACCTATGTCAGCCTATGAGTCGCTAAATTATATGAATGTAGACAAGCTCTTTACTGAAGAGGAACTGATGGTTCGCAATACCGTTCGCGAGTTTGTCAGTGACGAAGTTATTCCCGTTTTACAAGAAGCCAATAGAGAAGAAAAATTTCCAACGCATTTGATCCCCAGGTTCGGGGAGTTGGGTCTTTTGGGGTGCAATATCCAAGGTTATGACTGCCCAGGATTGGGTGAGGTAGCCTATGGTCTTGTTATGCAAGAGCTTGAGCGTGGAGACTCAGGTATTCGCTCCTTTTGTTCTGTTCAAGGTGCCCTCGTTATGTATCCTATTTGGAAATATGGGAGTGAGGAGCAGAGACAAAAATATTTACCCCGCTTAGCTAAGGCCGAGATCATAGGGTGTTTTGGTTTGACCGAACCCGATGCGGGATCAAACCCTGGAGCCATGCTGACTACAGCTGAAAAAGTTAGTGGAGGCTATAAGCTCAAAGGCAATAAAATGTGGATAACCAATGGTTGTGTTTCTGACATTGCCATTGTTTGGGCTAGATTAAATGGAGAGGTTAGAGGATTTATTGTAGAGAAAGGAACCCCCGGATTTTCTACGTCCCTCATGAAAGGAAAATTCTCTTTACGAGTGAGTGTAACCTCTGAGTTGCATCTTGAGGACTGTATAGTTCCTGAGGGCGCCATTTTGCCAAATGGAAAAGGTCTAAAGGCACCGTTGGGTTGCCTAACCCAAGCTCGATATGGCATTGCGTGGGGAGTCTTGGGTGCAGCGAACATGTGTTATCACACGGCTTTGGATTATGCCAAAGAGAGGACCTTGTTCGATGGAAAAAAATTGGCCCAATACCAATTGGCTCAGGCCAAGTTGGTCAAAATGGTTCAAGAGATTACCAAGGGACAGCTATTGGTTTTGCAACTTGGTCGTTTAAAAGAAGCTGGAGAAATGCAGCCATGGCAAGTGTCCTTGGCCAAAATGAATAACTGTCGCATGGCTTTAGATGTTGCTCGCGATGCGCGGGATATGTTGGGTGGAAATGGGATTATCGATGAATATCCTGTTATTCGCCACATGATGAACTTAGAAACTGTGAACACCTATGAGGGAACTGAAGATATTCATCGTTTGGTAGTAGGTTTGCAAGCCACAGGCATGTCCGCGATTAAGTAAAAAAAACAACCAGTTAAATAAATAGCGCCTTGACGATTTTTTCAAAGGCTTCGGATTCGGGGCTGTCGGGGAAGGACTCAACAAAAGGGATTCCGCTTTCACTGGCTAGGCCCACATGAGGGTGAAAAGGGACTTCGGCGAGTTTTTGGAGGCCTCGACTTTCTAAGAACTTATCAAGATCACCCTTGGGGAAAAGTGAGATGGGTATGTCTGACCCTTCAACTTTAAAGTGAGACATGTTTTCCACTACGCCTAAAACTTTAGCGTTTACGCGTTCGAACATATCAATAGCTTTTTTTGCATCTGACAGGGACATGTTTTGTGGAGTGGTAACAACTATAGCTCCGTCCACAGGAACTTTTTGGGCAATCGTGAGAGCGACGTCTCCCGTTCCAGGAGGAAGATCAATTAATAAAAAATCAAGCTCTCCCCATAGAACATCGCGAAAAAATTGATCCATGGCTTTAAAAAGCATAGGTCCTCGCCAAACTAGAGCTTGGTCCTCGGGAACCATAAAACCCATGGACATCAACTTGAGCCCTTGTCGCTCTATGGGCAAAATTTTCCTATCGTCGTTAGTTTCGGGGCGTTGATTTAACGAGCCCAGCATTCTCGGAAGGCTGGGTCCATAGATATCAGCATCGAGAACGCCAACTTTTAATTGTTTTTGGGCCAATTTCTTAGCCAAATTTACAGTTATGGTACTTTTCCCTACGCCTCCTTTGCCGGAGCCGATGAGAATAATTTTTTTAATACCTTCGATTGGGGCTTGTTGATCAAATGGGTTCATAGGGCCTCCAAATAACAAAGTTCTCGGCATAAGTCTATACAATGAGGAACTTTTCATCTTGTTGTATTGAAAAAAAGCCAAGAGGATCTGATAATTGTAATGTATGGAAATAAAGATCCTCTACTTCTTAATTTTGAATGGCCTAATTTTTTCGGCAATTCTGATATATCTGGGTTACAAAAAAAGAAAGGGCCACAGCAAGTTGCAATTGGCTGCCGACTTTCAAGGGGAGTCAAATATTGTGATTAATAAGGATTATTACAAGCAAACAAAAGGGACAAATAAAGACTACGCGCGCATTCAGATGGAATTGGACAAAAAAGAAGAACTAACGGATCCCATTCGCCCCATAAATGTGGTTTTTACATGGAATGGACATGATTGGGATGCCTATGAGGTCCTGGGAGTTCCTGCTGGCAGCACAATAGACGAAGTCAAAATGGCCTACGAGACGGCTCTCTCCCGAGTCGATGAGAAATCTAGAAAAATTATAGAAAAAGCCTACACTAGTATCTGTCAGAGAGTGGGTTAACAGTTTGTTCCACAGCATCAGGGTTTCGTTGTATATTTCAGGGTTTTTATAGGTTTCGAGGTTTCTTTTTCTAGTGCGTTCATGTGCGCGTTTGTCCTAATAAATTGACTGAAAATATCAGTGGTGATACCTATGTAGGCTCATTCTAGAACGAGGAAATTTCATGAAAATCAGTTATTTGAAGGACTTAGCCACTTTGGTTTCTTTGGCAAAGCGGCGCGGGTTTATATTTCAGAGCAGTGAGATATACGGGGGGCTGAATTCTTGTTGGGATTACGGTCCGTTGGGGGCTAATTTTAAACTCAATGTCAAAATGGCGTGGTGGAAGGCCATGACGAGGCGACAGGACATCGTAGGCTTGGATGCAGCCATTCTCATGCACCCAACAGTGTGGAAGGCATCAGGTCATGTCGACACATTTACAGACCCTCTGGTTGATTGCAAAGATTGTAAAACTCGCTTCAGGGAGGATCAAAACACCCTTGATGGGAAGGTTGTTTGTCCCAGTTGTAAATCCACAAATGTTACTGAGGCGAGAAACTTTAACTTGATGTTTAAGACATTTATGGGGCCGGTGGAAGAAGAGGGGGCTGTTATTTATTTGAGGCCTGAAACTGCTCAAGGGATATTTGTAAACTTTGAAAACGTGGCGACCAGTTTAAGAAAAAAACTTCCCTTTGGGATAGCTCAAATTGGAAAGTCTTTTAGGAACGAGATCACTCCAGGGAATTTTACCTTTCGAACTCGCGAGTTCGAACAAATGGAAATGCAATACTTTGTTAAACCAGGGAGTGATGACGAGTGGTTTGAACATTGGAAAAAAACGCGTTTGGACTTTATGACCCGCATTGGGTTGCGATCAGAAAAGCTTCGATTTAAAGAGCATGGTCCCAATCAGTTGGCCCACTACGCAAAAGCCGCCTTTGATGTCGAATATGAGTTTCCATTTGGTTGGCAGGAAATAGAGGGGATACACAATCGGAGCGACTTTGACTTAAAACAACATCAAGAGTTTAGCGGGAAAAAGTTAGTTTATTTTGATGAAGCTAGCAAAGAGCACTATTTACCTTTTGTAATAGAAACTGCTGTGGGTTGTGATCGTCTGGCTCTTGCTTTATTATGTGATGCCTACCGTGAAGAGACTACAGTTCTCGAAGGTGGTGGAGAAGATACACGTATAGTTTTAGGCTTACATCCTCAGTTTGCCCCTTATAAAGCTGCGTGTTTGCCTCTTTCTAAAAAACCAGGTTTGATGGAACTTTCAAAATCTATTTACGACAAACTCTCTATAGATTTCGATGTGACCTACGATGAGTCGGCCAGCATAGGTAAAAGGTATCGAAGGCAGGATGAAATTGGAACACCTTATTGCATCACTATCGATTTTGAATCGCTTGAGGACAATAAGGTGACCATTCGTCATCGTGACACTATGGCGCAAGATCGCGTCAGTATAGATGAAATTGCACAGTACATAAACAGTGGAATGTTAAACTGGTCATGAGCAACCCAGAAGAGCTTTCTTCTGCCCGCTAGATTGAAGGAGAATTCATGTCAATGAGCTTAGGTGATACAAAAGTAAAGGTGCGTTTACCTGAAAAATTTGTTTATTTTTTTGCCGCGGGAGAATCTGATGGCCATGCTGGCATGAAAGGTGTTCTCGGGGGCAAGGGAGCAAATTTGGCAGAAATGACATCTTTGGGTTTGCCAGTGCCTCCTGGATTTACAATCTCAACAGAAATCTGTAAGTGCTTTTACGAAAATGGCGAAAAGCTTCCCGTGGAGGTGATGGAGTCAGTAGAGGCTCAGATGGCTCGGGTTGAGGCCAAGATAAATAAAAAATTTGGCTCTGTCGAAAACCCCTTGCTGGTAAGTGTGAGGTCTGGAGCGAGGGCTTCAATGCCCGGAATGATGGATACAATTCTGAACTTGGGTCTCAATGACGAGGCGGTGATGGGTTTGGCCAATCAATCTAAAAATGAAAGGTTTGCGTGGGACTCTTATCGTCGCTTTTTGCAAATGTATTCAGATGTTGTTATGGGAATGAATCACTCTGTACTGGAGGTGACTTTAGAAGACCTTAAGTCAGACAAGAAATATTCTGAAGATACAGATCTTACAGTTGAGGACTTACAACTTCTTGTGAAGAAATTTAAGACGCAGATTTTAGAGTACACGGGAAAACCCTTTCCCATGGACCCATGGGAGCAGTTGTGGGGAGCCATCGAGGCGGTTTTTAAAAGTTGGAACACTCCAAGAGCCATAACGTATCGTGAACTGCACGGAATACCGGCTCACTGGGGTACAGCAGTTAATGTGCAATCCATGGTTTTTGGCAATATGGGTCAAGACTCAGCAACGGGTGTGGCTTTTACTCGAGACCCTTCTACAGGTGAAAAAAAATTCTATGGAGAGTTTTTAATTAACGCTCAGGGCGAGGACGTCGTGGCGGGAATAAGAACTCCACAGCCCGTAACAAAAGCCGATGCTGATAAGGGTGATGGCGAAAAATTGTTGTCTCTAGAAGAGGCTATGCCGAAATCCTACAAGGAGTTGGTGGAAATTTATTTAAAATTGGAAAATCACTATAAGGATATGCAGGACATTGAGTTCACAATTGAGAGAGGCACTCTCTGGATGTTGCAGACTCGAACAGGAAAAAGAACAGCTAAGGCAGCATTAAAAATAGCTTGTGATATGATGGACGAGGGACTTATTGGCGAAGAAGAAGCTCTACTGCGTCTTGCTCCAGAAAGTCTAGATCAGTTATTGCATCCCACTTTGGACCCTAAGGCAAAAAAAATACTTTTATCAAAAGGACTTCCTGCGAGTCCTGGTGGGGCCGGTGGTCGCGTAGTGTTTAGTAGTGAGGAGGCCGTTAAGTTAAAGTCGGCAAATGAAAAAAGTATTTTAGTGCGAGTTGAGACTTCACCGGATGACATCGAAGGTATGGTTGCTGCAGAGGGAATTCTGACCTCTCGTGGAGGTATGACCTCTCATGCTGCCGTGGTGGCGAGAGGAATGGGTAAGTGTTGCGTAGCTGGCTGTGGAGATATTCAAGTCGACTACAGACAAGAGCAATTTCATGTTAATGGCTATGTCGTAAAAAAAGGTGACTGGATCACTCTTGATGGATCAACTGGAGAAGTTTTTTTAGGTGAAGTTAAAACTATTGATCCCGTTCTAGATGATGATTTCAATAAAATTATGGCTCTGGCAGATAAATACCGTCAGCTTAAGATTAGAACAAATGCTGACAATGGAAAAGACGCCAGCGTGGCTAGACAGTTTGGTGCAGAGGGGATTGGGCTCTGTAGAACTGAGCACATGTTTTTTGGTTCAGACCGCATAGATTGCATGCGGGAAATGATTATGGCAGAAAGCCTTGAAGAGAGGGTGGCGGCCTTAAACAAACTTGAAGTCATGCAAAAAAATGACTTTTTGGAACTGTTTGAAGTGATGAAAGGTTTGCCAGTCACTATCCGTTTATTGGATCCACCTCTGCATGAGTTTCTTCCTCATTCGGAGCAAGACTCATCAGAGTTGGCTTTGCGACTAGGGTGGGATATTGCTAAGCTTAATAAAAAAGTGAAGGCACTGCATGAGTTTAACCCTATGCTTGGCCATAGAGGTTGTCGCTTGGCGATTACTTATCCAGAGATTTACGAGATGCAGGCTAAAGCTATAGCTTTAGCGGCCTCAGAAATTGTGAGTCGAGGTGAAACTTTAACTCCCGAAATTATGATACCCTTAGTGGCTACTGAGCGAGAGCTAGAGATTTTGAGAGCCAGGGTCGAGAAGGTGGTTCTTGCTGTTCAGGCCAAAAGCGGAGTTAAATTTGCCTATTTAATAGGCACAATGATTGAGCTCCCTCGCGCAGCTTTGACAGCCGATCAAATAGCTCGTTCCGCCGACTTTTTTAGTTTTGGAACTAACGATCTAACACAAACCTGTCTTGGCTTGTCGCGTGATGATGCTGGAAAGTTTTTATCCACATACGTGGCGGAGGGAATTTTTGCTAAGGATCCCTTTCAAAGCATTGACCAGAAAGGAGTTGGCTCTTTAGTCAAGACAGCTGTGGATTTGGGCCGCCAAGAAAAAAATGCCTTAAAAATGGGCATCTGTGGGGAGCATGGTGGCGATCCTACGAGTATTGAATTTTTCCAAGCCATTGGTCTGGACTATGTGAGTTGTTCGCCGTATCGTATACCAATTGCCCGCTTGTCTGCGGCGCGAGCAGTTATACTACAGCGAGGAAAAGAACATTGAGAATCAAAAAATTAGAACTTTTTGGCTTTAAATCTTTTAAAGATAGGACTGTTATAAATTTTGATGCTGGGATCACGGGTATAGTGGGTCCGAATGGTTGCGGAAAGTCCAATATTGTTGACGCATTAGTTTGGGTTATGGGGGAGATGAGCGCTAAACATTTGCGCGGATCTTCAATGTCTGACGTGATTTTTTCTGGAGCCGAGGGCTATGCTCCAATGGGTATGGCCGAAGTCAATCTCACTCTTGAAAATGATGGGGGGCCTTTTCCTGCCAAATACATGAAACATTCTGAGGTGCAGGTGACTCGTCGTCTTCACCGTTCTGGCGATTCCGAATACCTAATTAACAAAGAGCCGGCAAGGCTAAGAGATATCCAAGAGATCTTTATGGATACAGGTGCTGGCTCTAAGGGTTTTTCAATTATTGAGCAGGGAGCCATTGGCAAAATTATTACAGCAAAGCCTGAGGAGCGAAGAACTCTTATTGAAGAAGCTGCTGGCATTACAAAATTTAAAGTCAGGAAAAGAGAGTCGCAAAGAAAACTTGTACAGACAGACCAAAACCTGGTGCGTTTACAAGATATTATCGGTGAACAGAAAAGACAGTTGGATAGCCTTCAAAGGCAAGCTCAGAGAGCCGAACGTTATAAGAAACTCAAAGATGAGGCCGAGGAAAAAGACCTTTGGTTGAGTTCTAAAAAATTTCTAGATATCAATGTCGAGACTGTTGAAGCTCAAAAAGTTTTTCAGGAATGCCAGGAGTTTGAACTCAATTTTTCAGGTGAACTCAATGAAATTGAGGCCGATTTAGAAGAAAGAAAAACGGCGGTAGCCGAAAAGGAAACTCAAGTTCAGGACAGTTTAAATAAACACCAGGAGTTTCAGAAGCTAATTGTTCAAAAAGAAAAAGAAATTCGAGAACTTGAGTTTGAGATCGAACAGGCCCGTAGAAATAAAGAGATGACGGGATCAATTGCTGAGAAGTACCAAGTCCGAAAGCAGGCTCTTGAAAATGAGTACGAACTTACTGACTTTAAGCTAACTGAGGTCCGAGAACTCGCAGAAGATTTGGCCTTGAAGTACGAAACTAAAAATGCAGAATATCAAAAAATTAACGAAAGAATTCAACAAGCTGATGATGATTTGACTCATAAACGCCGGGAAATGTTGGCTGTAAGCCAGTCTGAGTCTCACATGGAGGCAAAGCTGTCTTCGTTAGAGTCCAATATTCTTGAGAAAGAAACAAAGCTAGCTGAGGACGAAAACGTAAGAGAGGAGTTGTTGTCAAAAAAACAAGAGTTCGAAGAGCGTAGAATTCGCCTGTATAAAGATCTTGAGGGAGAGCGGCAACTCCGCCTTGAAATCACAAGAGATCTTGATTTGCTCAACGAAAATAGAAATCTTTTGCTTAAGCAAGTTGAAGAAAAAAAATCTGACGTAGAGGCGTTGAAAGATCAACTCAATGAGGTGGCTAGTCGGCTATATGGTCTAGAAGACTTGCACTCCAGTTTTGAGGGATTTCAAGAGGGCGTAAAAAATGTCATGCTTTGGCAGAGAGAACGTCAAGAGCAGCTCCGCGCAGATGGATCTGTAGAGGTACTCTTTCAGCCTGTTTCTGAAATTATTGAAGTTCCAGCCGAATATGAAATGGTTATGGAAGCAGCTCTAGGAACTCGGTTACAATTATTGCTAAGCCCTAATGCCGACAATACTTTATCGGCAGTAAATTACTTGAAAGACCACAACTCCGGTCGCTCTTCCTTCTTGAGTGAAGATGCCGTGGTTAATACACACTCTAGTGATGAACAAATTAAAAAAGAGTCTGGAGTTCGCGGTCTTTTGTCAGAAGTTATTTCTGTTCCTGAGAAGTTCAAAACTTCTATAAATCAAATCGTGAATCAAGTGGTGGTTGTCGAAACCTTATCGGCGGCATTAGGATTGCGTCCAACATATTCAGATTATACATTTGTAACTCTTGAAGGGGATACACTCACTCCGGATGGGGTGTTAACTGGTGGAGCGAGCGAAAGCGTAGAGTCTGGAGTTTTGAAGCGTCGCAGAGAGATTAAAGAGCTGTCCTTAAAGCGTGAAGAGTTGGCCGGAAAGCTTTCTTTATCTCAGCTTTCTTTAGAAAAACTAACTAAGCAGTTAAAAAGTCTAGAAGAACAACTTGAAGAAGCAAAAAAACTCAGTATTGACAAAGAAAGGGCTATAGTTGTTTTAGAAAAGGATTATGAAAGAGCCGAAAACGAGTTGCACAATGCCGAAACGGCCCTTAAGCGCCAGCAGGAAAGTGTTGATCGACAGGTTCAACTCATTTCTGATTTGAAGGAACAGCTTCTTGAATTAAGAGAGAGTATCTTTGAGATAAAAGAGAAAAAAGCTGGGCTTGATAAAGCTGTTGAGTCTTTAACCGAAGAATTACTTTTAAAAAAGTCGGGAATTGATCAGATGCAGGAAGAGGTTGCCCAGCTGAGAGTGGAATCGTCTTCAAAACGCCAGGAGCTTGAGAATTTAAACCAGCAGATAGACAGATTGCAGAACTCACTAGATGAGGTGAACGAGCAGCTTCAGCAAATGACGAATGAGACACAAAAATCTTCAGAAAGTTTGACTGAAAATCAGGTGTTATTAGAACACGGTCGTGTTCATTTAGAAAAAATGATTTCAGAATCTAAAGAGGCTGAAGCTCAGCTCTCCTCTCTAAAGGATGAGTACGAACTTCAGGCTACAGACGTCAGACAATTAGAGCAACAGGTAAGTCACAGGCTTCATGCTAGAAATCAATACCAGTTGAAGTTAAATGAGTCTCAACTCAAGCTTGAACAGTTGCGCATGAAAGAACAGTATCTTATTGATCAAGTTAACGAAAGGTACATGAAGGATCTTCGTCTTGTGGCTCCTGAGTATAAAGACACGGAAGGTGATGTTGAGCAAACAGAAAAGGATATTGAAGAGCTGAGGTCTAAGTTAAAGAAAATTGGAGAGGTTAACCTTTCAGCTATTGAGGAGTACAGCGAACTTATTGGCCGCTATGAGTTCCTAAAACAACAACATGAAGATTTAATCTCGGCCAAAGATCAATTAAGAAAGGTCATTGATAGAATTAATCGTATTTGTTCACGAAGGTTTAAAGATACTTTCGAGCAAGTGAACGAAAGATTTATGAAGGTTTTTCCTGTTCTGTTTGGCGGTGGTTTTGCCAAACTGATTTTGGTGGAGGACTCTGAAAAGGGAGAAATGGGTATAGATATTGTTGCTCAGCCCCCAGGGAAAAAACCGGCCAATGTGAGCCTGCTGTCTGGAGGTGAAAAGGCCCTGACAGCAGTATCACTGATTTTTTCAATCTTTCTAGTCAAGCCATCACCATTTTGTTTACTGGATGAGGTTGATGCGCCATTAGATGATGCAAATGTTCACAGGTTTAATGACCTTGTTAAAGAAATGGCTAAGCGATCGCAGATTATTGTGGTCACCCACAACAAACACACTATGAAAGTGAATAAAAAACTGTTTGGGGTGACTCAGGAAGAAAAAGGTGTCTCTAAGATGGTTTCTGTCTCGTTGGCTGAAGCTCAAAAAGTCGTAGACTAGTAGACTATTAAAAGCAGATTAAAGAATTATAAAATTGAGACTCTCAGATCCTCTAATCAGTCTTGGTTAAGATTAGAATTTTAAGAAAAGTCTTCTTTTGAAACATCTTTAGGTCTCATTTTTCTATCTATCTGAAAAGTTACAGATCTGGAAATTTAGAGAATTATGACTTAATGATTGTGACTCAATATAAACCTCTAACTTTTTTTCGATTTTATAGATGTGTAAAAAGATTATCAGGCTGTTTATGAATTAATCTGATTAGAGATGGCACAACCTGTGCTAACCTTAAAAGGAAGTCGTTTTTTAAATATGTCGCTTTTTAAATATTAGGGGGGGAGTTGTGAGATATTCAACTATTACTATTTTAGGTGTGCTCACATTGGTTTTTGTTGGGTTCCAAAACTGTTCAGAGGTTGCTTTTGGACCTAGTGATCGGATTCAACTGGTTGAAGTTCAAATTGAAGAAGTGGATCTCACTGAAGGTCCGATTATGGACCCTGTTTCTGGCTCACAGCAGGGGCAAACAAATCCAATAGATCATAACTCTGGGGGCAAAGATGAGCCACCTATAATTAATGACGGTTCTGGTGCCGGTAGAGGTAATAATAGTAATAATGCCAGCAATGGAGACTCACAAAATGGCAATTTGCAAGACGGTCATTCACAAGATGGCGGGCATTCTGACGACCCTGGCAAAAAAAATAATCAATCAAGTGCATCTGACAACTCAAGTAAGGAACGTAGTCTTTCTGGGGAGGAAGTTTTTACTTGTGTATTAGAGGGGCCAGGGAGCTCTGTACGTTTAGGCGCTATTAGTGAGAAATTATTGGCGATAAAGGGTGTTCCCAATCTAATATGCATGACAAAATTAGCTTGTGAAGAAATAGTAAGTCAAAAATTTGTGGTTAAGTCCAGCTTTGCCAGTGGATTTTGTGGTAAAAACCCAAACGTCATAGTTCTCTCAGATGATGAGCTGCAATCCCTGATGCAAGATCTTTAAAATTGAAAATCGCTTCTGTAAAACTGCTTGTGAAGGTTGGCAGATTTTTGCGACCTTCACTTTTTTGAACCACTACCTGTTCTGCAACTTCCATTTGAGTGCATTCAGATAGATCCTTTAAATCTAACTCTAATCTGAACGAAAATTCGATCTCGTTTATGTTTAAACGCACACGATATTGAGTGGTTGATGCTATAACCACCGATTCTGTCTCAGTTTGAGATGTAGATCAAATGTTCAAAAAAAATAAACTGTCTAACTTACTTCTTTCAAATC
>CAZCYD010000072.1:0-12049 GCA_964502735.1 uncultured Pseudobdellovibrionaceae bacterium | reverse complement strand
ACTGCGCGTGAGGCGCATTCACAAAATTTTAGACGATTATTTTTTGGAATTGGATAAGCGAATAGAACTAAAAAGACTCTACAGCTGGTGACTCCGGCTTGTACTCTTCAATAAATGGAGAGGTTGAGTCTTCAGTGGGAGACTCGTCGAGTGGAGATTCAAGGTCCTCTAAACCTTCTTCTTCAGTGCTTCGAGAGGGGGTAAAGGACTTGCTGACCTCTCTTCTGGGCAAATTGTCAACTTCAGAGCCGTAGGGATCTTTGCCGCTAAGGTAGCGTTGAATAAAGGTGATGCGTTCATCAAGTTTGTTGGCGACAACTTCTGCGTTGTCAGAGCTGTTTCTTATAATTTTGGGGGTAATAAATACCAAAAGATTAGTTTTTGTATTGGCTACATTTCTAGATTTAAACAACCACCCAATAATAGGGATATCACCTAAAATGGGAACTTTTGTAACCTCTTCGCGATCTTGGTTATTCATCAAACCACCCAGAACAGCCGTGTCGCCGCTGTCAACGACCAGAGTTGTTTTTATAGATCTCGTGTTGAGAATAATCGAAACATCTGCAAGTTGCGAAGCTTGAGGCAGCTTTCCTGAGACTTGTTTCACTTGCTGGTCAATTTTTAATCTTACGTTGTCAGTGTCTGGACTTATAAAGGGAGTAATCACAAGTTTTATGGTGGCTTCTCGACGTTCAATAGAAGAAGTCACTCCACCAGAGGCTGTAGCTGTATCTGTTCGACCGACGGGGACTTCTTCACCTACCTCTAAGGTAGCTTCTTCATTGTCCATGGCCATAATTTGCGGAGTGGAGAGGACATTGCCTCCTACATTTCCCTGTAAAACCTTGATTAAGCCCACAAGGCTCGAGACCTTTAGCACTTGGCCCCCTATGTTGAGGTCCACCTCTGCACCACTGCCGAAGCCAAAAATAGCCCCACTGTCGCTTGCTGGGTTTATGAGGTCCTGTAAACTTGATGAGCCTCTAAAGCCCATTCTTCCAATACCTTTGCTGTTCTTATCAAACTGGTAGTAGTTTACACCCCAGTCCATTTTTTTCTCAGCGTTCATTTCCATAATAACGGCTTTAACAAAAACTTGATCGCGAGCGATATCAATTTTGCTAAGAATATTCTTTACGACTTGATAGTCCTGTTTGCTGGCCGTGATGATAAGACTATTGGTGTCTTTATCCGCTGCAACTTTTACGTCACCCCCAAAAACGGCGTCGGGGGACTGAGGTTCTTTGAGTATTGGTGAGCCCCCCCCAGAAGAACCTGTCCCGCCTCTTTCCTGGTTGGCTTTTTTTGATTCAGAGGCGATGCCATTTAAGACGTTCGCAATCTTTTCAGCTTCACCATGGCGTACATAATAGACGTGGACTCCGCCCGAGTCCTCAGGGCGCAAGCGAAAGTCTAACTGACTGACTAGAGTTTTAATTTTTTTAATACCGGCATCATTACCCACAACAATAACTGAGTTTGTTCTGTCGTCAGAAACAACGAGCGAATAGGATTCTGCGCCTCCTCCGCTGCCAGTTTTGGTTCCTTCATTGGGACGACGAAACCGAGGAACATTGCTGGCCCCCGAGGTGGCATCTTTATTAATAATTTTATTAATGAGATCAGCTATGTCTTTAGATTTGGCGTACTGTATGCGAATAACTGCCAGTTTTTCTTCAAATCCAGAGACATCGAGGTGTCTCAAAATGTTGACAACTCTTTCTACGTGAGAACCGTAGTCGGTTATGATTAGAGAGTTTGTGGGGCCGTAGGCGTGGGACTCACCATCCTTTGAGTTTAATATTCTTAAGTTTTTGTACACTTCTTCAGCGCTAATATACTTAAGTTTAATAATGCGAGTGATAACTTCATCAGAGTTGGGAAAAAACGCCCCCGTATAGGTCTCTAGGCTGTCTCGTTGTGCGGCTCTTGCTTGTCTTATTTTTAGGAACTTGCCAGAGGGCACAACGGTTAAACCATTCATAGCCAAGGCCGATAGAAAGGCACGATAAGCTTCGGCGACCGTAATCTGGGAGGGTGCAATAATAGTGATTTTTCCCCTAACGTTATTATCTAAGATAAAATTCTTTCCTGTGAGTTTACTAATAGCTTTTACAATTTCAGAAATTTCGGCATTTGGATAGTCAAAGCTTTCTACCAGATCGGGGAAATTCTCATTAGTTATATCTTCGGGATTTGCATCAGAAAATTTTAGTTTGCCGTCGTTTTTGAGCTTGATGGTTTCCGAACTTGTTTCTTGAGCCTCAGGCTCCTGAGCCTTCACTTGTAGAGAAGAAATCAGTATCAGAATTACTAAAAATTTCATTTGCACACTCCTTACCTAGGTGCTGCTGTCGTTACTCTATTGTATAGTCAAAAACTTCATCCCGTCCATCGCGGTTTACGCTGAGATTGAGGCGATCTGAACTTTTTAAACTTTGATACATTTCCATCGCCTGGGTGGGAGTCGTTACGGCTTCGTCATTAACGGATTTTATCGTGTCGCCGGGTTTAAACCCGAGCTTCGCAAAAATACTGTCGGGTTGAATAGACACAAAACGAAAACCATCTATTTTTCCACCTGATCCGGGAATAATATTGGGAACCATGCGAGCCTGCTTTAGTATATTTCCTAAATCACTTGTGTATTTGTTGAGATCATCTCGAGAAATGCGGAAGCGAAATTCCCCATCCTTTTTGACTTCACCGTCATCGAGGGTAGTCTTGACGGCAGAAGTCTTTAAGCTCACAGCTGGACCCTCGTCGGGAATGTCGATAAATTCTAATTTTCGAGTGGCTAAGTTGCGAAATACAACTTTTCGCCTTTCTATTTTTGTGACTACGGCCATGGTTTCAATTTCTTCGCCAACACGATAGGACTCGACAGTGTTGGACTTGGAAATTGTGGCGATAGACCTTTCCGGGTTGAGGTGAACTATAGTTCCAAGGAGAGTGAGAGGAAGGCGCGACTTTGTCGGAGGGCCGTCAAAGAACTCTTCTTTTTTCTCTCCAGACGATAAAGCTGGTGGAATCTTCCCATCGTCATTAAAAATATTGCGTTGAGTTATAGATCTGACATCATTAGACCCCAAGGATTTGAAACGAGAAAGAGAC
The DNA here is from genome assembly GCA_964502735.1 of uncultured Pseudobdellovibrionaceae bacterium. Classification (GTDB taxonomy): domain Bacteria; phylum Bdellovibrionota; class Bdellovibrionia; order Bdellovibrionales; family UBA1609; genus JACKAN01. The sequence goes on along the minus strand of CAZCYD010000072.1, from coordinate 8,932 downwards.
GGAGGTTTTTCTGGCGGTGCCTTTTGAGGGAGCATGCTGGGTCTATAGTGGAGGACGCTGAGGTCGGCAACTGAGTATCCAATGAGCCCGCAAAGGATGTAGATGTAAAAAGCCTCGAAGGGAGGTCTTCCTGTTGAGCTTGTAAGGCTTTTAAACCATTGGCTGTTTTTATCTTTTAGACCCATTTCTCGGATGATATCATGTCATTATTATAACTGGCATCAATAAGTATCAGATCCCTAGACAAACGACCATTTTATAAAACAGGGTAAAAGGAAGTAATAGATGCAAGAAGTTGTGCAAGAAGTTGAATGCGAGTTGTTAAATTTAATTTAAATATAAAAAATTCAAAACTAAAGAAATGTGTGGTGCCATTTTGGGTGTTAGGTTCTAATTAATTCGCAGCTCGCATGTTCAACTCGCTGGCCTTAAATTTGCTTTAGTGAGTAGTGAGAGTTTTTCTCGAGGGGAAAGTCCAATAGGGTGAATTAAGAAGTTTTAAATTTTTTAAAACACTTTATAGGCAAAAAAAATTAGGGGGGGATAAATGAAAGAAGTCATTCTTTTCAATGGCATTAATGCATTGGATTTTCAGGATATAAGGGATAATGTAATCAGAATCCCAGAGGTAAGTGCAAGAATACGGGAAGCCCAAGAGGTCTGGGAGGCCCTGACTCACTCCAATTTCAGTTTCTATAACTTTCTGCTCTCTGAAGACACAACCTATCTCAGTAACATCAAGATTAAAAGTTTAATTACATCCATTGTTCAAGTCGGACTTTACGATAGATATGTGAGAAAGTTTGGTCTTCCTGACTATGTCGTGGGAGCCGTTAATGGGGACTCTCCTCTAATGGTCTGTCTAGGCAAGATTACTTTTGAGGATATGATTCTTTCCAGTCAAGCTGCGAAGCCCTCACTTCCTTTAATGGCCGTACCCAAGGAGGGGCAACCAGTGTTGGCTGGAGTTTCTCTAACTGAAGTGGGAATATTCTGCAGAAATAGAGAATCCAACCAATTTGAGAGAGAGGTTCACAATCAGAGGGATCTAGCAAAAATTATTAATTTTTTGATTGAAGATCGAAGAGTCACAAAGTTGACTAATATTGGACCTGGGACTTTTTCTTTGGAGTCATTCAAAGAAGAATTGGCGATGAGAGATGTTCAAATCGTTGAGTCTATAGATGCTGATCCTATGCTGAGCTGGTTTTGGGTGGATACACAAAAAGGCCATTGTCCAATTAGCCTAGCTCAATAGAGTTTGTTTACACGAAAGCAAACTCAAAATCTGGTGGCGGAGATAGAATTTTAGGTCTGAGAAACTCTGGCGGTTGTTCGTCGGGTTCGAGTACGCAGTACATGGCAGCTCGAAGACTCGAAAAAATAAATGACTTTGCCGGCTTTGTCACGAGATAGCCTTCAAAGTGGGGATAGGTAAGGAAATGTGTTTTCGGTGTGGATTTAAAAGCCTTAAAGCATAGGGAATAAAAAATATCACTATTGTCCGCAAGAAGGTAAGAAAGGTAAAAAAAATTGAGTGGGACATTGAGATCTCCCAACTTTCGGGCCTGACCAAAAAATGAGTAAAAGTGTAAAGCTTCTTTTAGCGTTAAGGATTTGGAGTCAAACTTTATGGGAATAAATTGCTCGTGAGCTTGGCTGTTCCAAAGAGCTAAACAGCCGACAATTTTACCAGCTTTATTTTTGGCGAGCAGAAAGTCTTCTATCTTGAGATCTTTCCATAATTCTAAGTTTTTCTTTATTTGAACTCGCGTTGGGTGAAAATTTGGAATCCGTCCTTTGTTCTTTTCTAAGATGTATTCGTGTAGGGCAGCTTCGTCACTGGCTTCGGCTTTATTTACAAAAATGGAGGTGAGGGGTGGTGAGGACCAAGGCCATAGGCCGTGGAGGCTAATAACTTCAAACCTTTTGTAAAGATAATATCTTGGCAGTTCTCTTCTTAGGTTTCGAGGTCTGATGAATGCGTTTACGGCTTGTTGTTGCTCGTCCGCAACAACTGTAAAAATGTATGTGCAATTCATATCTCTCTTAATTTTTTGCAAAGTGGGGAGGAGTGCGTGAGTCCATTCCAATATGGTTCTTCTATCGTTGGCAACGCGCAGATCTGTTACGTAGCCCACATTTTGGACTTTGCCTTCAATTAGAGCCGGTCGAAAAAGTAGGCTAACCATAGCTTTTATATTTTTTGGGTTGTGATCGTCAGTAAGAACATAGGTGAAGGAATGTTGCGATTGCATTTGATACTGATAAAAAAATGAACCTTGTTTTACTAGCCTGAGGTGAATGTGGGTAGTTACAGGGGTTTCGGCATAAAACCTTACAAGCTCGGGGCCGTCGTCTTCAGTTGCGAGTCGAAGTTTCATTTGCCCATCCACGCAACATCTTTTATGCCGGCGTGGAAATTGACAAACCTGGCAACAACAAACAAATAATCACTGAGTCGATTTATATAAACGATGGCGGTTTGAACCGCGGGATTATTTTGATCACCATCTAAAAGGCGACGCTCAGCTCTGCGGGCTACAGTTCTGGCTATATGCAGTGTGCTGGCGGCCGAGTTTCCCCCAGGTAAAATAAAATTCTTAAGGGGAGTAAGACTCGTATTCATATTGTCAATAGCGGTTTCTAGCTGGTTTGTGGACTCAGGGCTGAGGGTAGGAAGATGCTTCTGCATTTCTGAGTCCTCGCAAGCCAGGTGACTACCGAGATTAAAAAGGTGGGACTGTATTTCAAGAAGTTCACGCTCTGTGTGAACAGGCATCTTACTAATTAAACCACAATCGTAGAGTTCGCTGATGGCTTTGCCGATAAAAGAATTGAGTTCATCAAAAGTTCCATAGGCTTCAAGTCTCCAGTGGTTTTTGAGAACCCGTCCGCCCCCAAATAAAGAACTCTCTCCCTTGTCGCCAGTTTTCGTATATATTTTCATCTGACTGTGATTTTGACGCAATTCTTTAGAAAAGTGAAGTCAGTTCACCTGTATGCTGGCCTGTGCTAGGATCTCCGCCAATGATTAAACAAGTGGTGCAGTCGTTGAGCCGTCAGTTTTTTATGAAAACTATGGGTTGGCGGAATGTTTGTGTAGGATTGTGGATGGGCTTGGTGAGCCCAAGCCTTGTTTGTGCCCAGTCTATAGGGTTAAAGGAAGTTGCGCACATATATAAAGAGAACAGCCAAGTCTTAAATGCCTTAAAAGAAGAAATCAAGACGGCAGAAAATGAGGAGATGGAAGCCAGCCGAAGTCTTTTGCCCACAGTGGCTTGGTTTACATCGGTTACGGACCAACAGGTTTCAAGGTCAATATATGGGAGTTTTGATTTTTTTCCTAATCAGATATTTGCTTCTGGCTTTTCATTTAATCAGCCCATTTATATGGGGGGAAAGGTTTGGCAAGCTTGGGAAGTTAAAAAACAAGCCATTCAAATTGCAAAACTGCAATACTTAGAGCAAGAGCAAAACCTTATGTCAGGTATTTTAGGAAAATTCTTAACTTTGTATACATCCATTAAAGTCAGAGACGTGTTAATTGAGTCGCAAAAAATCCAAAAGCAATTTTTAGATCTTGTGAGAGAAAGACAAAAAAGGGGTGCGGCAAGAGATTACGAATTGGCCCAAGCCGAGGGAAATTTTACCTCTTATTTTAGTCGTATTCAGCAACAGGAAGCTGTTGTCTATCAGCTTAAATTAGATATTGAGAGTGAGCTTCAAATAGAGCAGTTAGAGATTGAAAAACTAAGCGTGTTAGAGCCAGAAAATGTACAATTAGGTTCACTTGAGGGTTTATCAACTCGTCCGGATGTTCAGCTTGTGGAAAAGCAGTTAGTTATGGCTGAGATACAAAAAAAATTAGCTATGGGCGATCATTACCCTTCATTAAATTTGCAGGGGAGTTGGGGGTACGAAGCTCGGGAAAGAGGGGAGGTCTTTGATGATCTCTCCCGCCGTCATATTGTAACGTTGGGACTCAATGTTCCCATTTTTTCTGGTGGAAGCTCTTTGTACACTCGCCGGGCTGGCGAGCACAAAATTACAGCTGCTAAAATAAGCCTTAAAAGAAAACTGGATCAAGCAAAAGCTGAGCTTGAAGCAGCAAGATACAAATTAAATACAGCATTTAACGCGTATGAAGCCAATAAAAAATGGAGACGGCAAGCTCGGGCCGCATTGACTCAGGGGCTTAAAAGTTTCCGCTTGGGCACGATCCAAACTTTTCAGTTGGTTCAGCTTCAAAGAGAGTTTGAGGGGGCTGACCTGGCTTATTGGTCCTCACTGCAAAATTTTTATTCAGATAAGATTAATGGTTTAAAAGTTAGTGGCCGGCAAATAAGCACGTCTATGTAGAGGTTAAGGTGAATTTTTTTGAGAAAACCATAAAGTTTTTGTCTAGCTTAAAGTTGGCTGTATTTATTATTTTGGCTTTAGCCGTAATTTCGGCAGTTGGTACAATTTACGAAGCCAAATATGACGCTCAATATGCTCAGAAAGTTGTTTATTTATCTATATATATGAAGGCTACACTAGGGCTTTTATGTGTGAGTTTGATTTCTGTAATGGTGGACCGGTGGCCTTGGAAACGCCACCATACGGGTTTTGTTTTGGCTCACGTTGGGATTATTATTGTTCTTTTTGGGGCTTATATAACTGAGAAGTTTGGTATTGATGGGAGCATGAGCTTTCCAATCGGAGAAAAAAACCGATTTATAACAATTGCAGACCAAGAGGTGAGTGTGTTTTCATCTTATGCCAACACTCAACCCACTCGAATACATTCCTCTGCTGTGGACTTTTTTAAGAACCCTCCAACTGAAAGTCGTCCCTATACAATTTCTTTGGGTTCGGATGAACTTAAACTTAAAAAATACTATCATTACGCTCTAAGCAAAGACGAATTTGTGCCGGCAAAGACTGTCAGAACGGGGCCGGCCTTGAGGCTGCAACTTCAGAATAAATTTGTAAATATGACTCAGTGGATTTACAAGGCTCCAGGAAAAGAAATTGAATCTCTGTCGTTGGGTCCCGCCGAAGTGGTTTTATACGGAGGCGTTTATAATTATACGGGAGGGAATATCATCGCCTTTACTCCTGTAGATGGTAATAAGCTCAAATATGATGTTTATTTAGATCGTACAAAATCAAAGGTTAAAAGTGGTCTGATTGCGGCAGGAGAAAGCTTTGAAACGGGCTGGATGGACATTACGTTGAGGATGCTAAAGTATCTTCCGAAGGCAGAGCGGAAAATTGACTTTTCTCAGGTGTCAAAACCAACGCCTTTTACAAGGTCGGCTGTTTTGGCCGAGTTTGCTGGAGAGACCCAGTGGGTTGGGCTCAATTCTGTTGTTAAGTTTTTTGTCGAGGACAAAGTCTTTTATTTTAGTTATGGCAATCGAAGAATTGATGTGGGCTTTGACATAGAGTTGGTTGATTTTCGAGTGGGCAACTATCAAGGCACAAATCGGGCAATGACCTATGAAAGCGATGTTTTTGTCGAGGAGCTAGGAAAGGTCAATATATCTATGAATGAGCCGATGAAGCACAATGGTTACACTTTTTATCAGGCAAGTTTTGAAAAGGATGGAACGGGCGCTCCCGTGGCTTCTATACTGTCTGTGAATAGAGATCCTGGGCGCCCCATAAAATATTTAGGCTCTTTTTTAATTGTTTTAGGTTCGATAGTTCTATTTTATTTTCGAAGAGCAAAAATTTTCAGATTAAAGAAGTCCGCAGTTTCAAACGGTGCGGACTAGGAGAGATTTTTCATGTTGAGAAAAGCCAGTTTAATTATTTCTTTTTTGGGTGCTCTGCTTGTGACTTCTGTTGTTCACTCTCAGTTAGCCGAACCTTTAAAATATTTGCACGTGCAGGATGGTGGAAGAGTTAAGCCTTTGAACACTTTTGCCACTGAGGCTTTACAGCTTGTATATGGTCAGGAATATTTTACTGGCAAAGTGAAAGGCGTTCAGGGAAGAGAGCAATCCGAAAAAAGACATGCTGTAGATATTGTTTTGACTTGGATGATTGTGCCGGATCATTGGAGGTCTGCACCCATTGTTTTAGTTCGCCATAGCGGACTTAAGGAGGCTATGGGGTTATCTTCTGAAGAATTAAAAAAAGTTTACTTTACTCCCGATGAGCTTTTGAGTAACGATCGGTTGGGGCTTTTAATTCAGGAGCTCAACAACAAGAGAGAGGCTCAGGAGAAGCTAGATCCCTATTTTCAAGCTGTCCAAACTTTAGAGTCTCAGTTGTCGATGTTTCAGGCTGTAGTTTCAGGAATTGCACTGAGAGTTTTACCTCCCTCTGAAGGCTCTGGTTTGACAAGGTGGTTTGGAGTCAATGAGCTTTCAGGAACTTCGCAAGAGTTATTTGCCAATATGACTCAGGCTTTTATTAGGTTGATCTCAGCTGAGGTGAGTGATTCCAACTCCCAAGATTCGCTAAGGTTAAGGTCGGAATTAGATAAGGCCACTCAAGATTTTAGAGATTTTGCAAAAGCTCAGGACCCAGTTGCCTACGGTGATGAAACCAAAATTAAGGCCGAAGTTCATTTAAAAGATTTTCATCCTTTTAGATGGTCGTGGGTGCTCTATTTATTGGGAACTGTTTTTGCGGCAATGTCATTTGTAGGAAATAAAAGGGTAACAAAAATATTAACCTGGCTTTTTATGTTTTCGGGTTTGGTAATACAAACCTATGGCATGGGTTTGCGAACCTATATTATAGAGAGGCCACCGGTCAGCAATATGTATGAAACTGTTGTGTGGGTAGCCTGGGGGGCTGTGTTTTTTGCCATGATACTGGCTAAAATGAGTAAGAGTTATTTAACTTTTATTGGGGCGGGGTTGGTGGCCACTTTGTGCTTAATTCTTTCCGACCTTTCTCCCGTTGTGTTAGACCCTTCATTGCAACCTCTTGAGCCAGTTCTCAGAGACAATTTTTGGCTAGTTGTGCATGTTATAATTATCGTCACAAGCTATGCGGCTTTTTTTCTTGCCTTTGCGATTGCGGATATATTGATGTTTTACTTTTTAAGGGGTGAAGAGAAATACAAGAGCGTCATAAAAGAGGGGGCTCATGGGATATATCGCAGTATTCAAATTGGCATTGTTCTTTTAGCCTTAGGAATAATTACTGGTGGAATTTGGGCAGACTACTCTTGGGGAAGATTCTGGGGATGGGACCCCAAAGAAACTTGGGCATTGATTGCTTTGTTGGGATACCTGGCTGTCTTGCATGGTCGCTTAGTGGGGTGGGTCAAAGATTTTGGTCTTGCCGTATCTGCGATAGTGACTTTTGCACTGGTGATTATGGCTTGGTATGGAGTTAACTTTGTTTTAGGAGCGGGACTGCACACCTATGGTTTTGGTGCGGGCGGAGTGGAGTATGTTTCCGCTTTTGTAGCCTTGCATATTTTGTTTGTTATTTATGTGGCCACCGTTCGCAAGGTCGAAGAGAAAGCAAAATAAGATTTCTGTACATAATGATACTTTTTTATGGCACCATTTTTTAGTGGTGCCTTTTAAAAGATTCTTTTCAAGTGAACCTAGGTTGGTGTTTTGGAGTGTGCACGGATGTTAATAAGTGCGGTGCGCAAATCACATTAGATCTCGCTAACGCTTGTCACACAAGGCTTTCACGCAGTTTTCACTCAACGATCTACAATAGTAAAATTTAAAAAATTATTATAGACAGAATTATTAAATCAACTTAAAACTAGGGAGTTATTGAAAACTTAATGATTTACGTCTTGCGTAGACTTCGTCAGGGTAAAGAATATGGATAGAAGATACGTTGTAGCCGGGGGACTAATAGGTTTATTAGCAGTCCTCGCTATAATTACACACTTGCTCGTCAACAATAAAATTGTTGTTGGTTATAACCAGGGCTATGCCCCTGATCAACCCATTCCCTTTTCTCATCAAATTCATGCGGGGGAATTTAAAGTCGATTGTCAGTACTGTCATGTGGGGGCCTCAACGACTCGGCACGCTTCGGTTCCCAGTTTAAATATTTGCATGAATTGTCATATGACCGTGAATGGAAGAACCGAGGAAGGTAAGCAACACGTTGAGTTCCTGCGTGAGGCCTTTAACAGTAACCAACCCATTGAATGGCAAAAAGTTCATTTGTTGCCTGATCATGTTAAATTTAATCATGCCGCTCACATAGCTAAGGGTAAGGCTTGTCAGACTTGTCATGGTCCCATTGAGACAATGGAAAAAGTGTATCAATGGTCAAGCTTGTCTATGGGTTGGTGTGTGAACTGTCATCGTGAACCAGAAAATAAAGCATCTACAGATTGTGGAACTTGTCATTACTGAGGAAAATATATGGATAAGGGATCACCTAAATATTGGATGAGCTTAGAACAGTGGAGAAAAGATCCGCAGTTTCAAGATTTGGCAAATAAAGAATTTATGACAAGCCCTTTCGCTCCCGAAGATTCGAATAGTGGATGGGCTCGTCGTGAGTTTTTAAAGCTTATGGGTGCCAGCTTGGCCTTGACCACCTTTGGTTGTACACGCCAAGCACAAAAAATAGTACCTTATGCTAAGAGGCCTGAAGATATTGTACCTGGCGAAGCGAACTATTATGCCAGTTCTGTTTTCGATGGAAATGAGTTGTTTGGAACTATCGTGAAGACTCGAGAAGGGCGGCCCATACACATCATGGGCAACTCTCAACACCCCTCTAACCTTGGGGGAATGTCTTCACGAGCTCATGCTCATCTTCTAAGTCTTTACGATCCTGACCGGTTGGCTGAGCCTAAGAAGAATCTTTTAAATGATAAGAAAAACAATCGTGATACCATCGGTATCAGCTGGGAAAATTTAGATAAAGAAGTTTCAAATGTACTGAGTGCAGGAAAAACAGCTTTGTTGACTAGCTCCTTAAACTCGCCTTCAACCTCTTC
>CAZCYD010000071.1:0-12104 GCA_964502735.1 uncultured Pseudobdellovibrionaceae bacterium | reverse complement strand
GGACTTCAGGCGACTACATGTGGTTATTTGTTCGTGATCCCTTTGGTTCACTTGATAAAAGAACTGTTGTGGCTTCTTTACTTAGAGCTGCAACAGAAAAGTCCCCGCTAACTAGTGATGAGGGTGGGGCAGGGCTCGGGTTAAAAATGGTATATGAATGGTCGTCAGAACTAGTGTTTGGTTTATCCCAAGGGGAGTCGACCCTCGTGGGTTGTAAACTTAAAATTACCAAGCGAAATCGAGATTTTGACTCTGAGTTGGCCAGTCTGCACATTTGTGTAAAAGAATAAGAAGGACTTACCCGCCAATACGGGTTAATAGCTTGGGCTATATTGACTCCTTGTCGTCTCATTGGTACTTTGCGTCTTACTCTGACTCTCGCTCTCTACCTTGCTTGTGCAAGTATGAATAAATTACAGCCATGTTAGTCCTTTGACAGAGTTATTGAGAGTTTATGTGTCAGTTGTTGGAGTGAAGAGTCCGTGTTTAGTGGAATTATAGAGGCCATAGGTCAAGTGGAGCATGTGAAAAAAGGCTCAGATTCCTTGGTCATTCAAGTTCAAAAGCCTAGTTTTTTTAATGATCTGTCTATAGGCGACAGCATAGCGGTGAATGGCGTCTGTCTGACGGTGGAGTCTTTTTCCGAATCTAGAATGGAATTTACGCTAGCGGCAGAGACTTTGCATGTTACTAGATGGAGGCCAGAAACTTTACAGCAATCATTTGTAAACTTAGAGAGATCTATGAAGCTAGATCAGAGGGTTCACGGCCATTTTGTTCTTGGTCACGTGGATGGGTTGGCAAAGATTCGTAGGGTGAACCCCGTAGGGGACTCCATAGTTTTGGAAGTTGAGTTGCCATCAAGCTACACTCCCTACATATGGCCAAAAGGAAGTGTCACGCTAAATGGAGTGAGTTTGACGATTAACAAGACAAAGGGGGGTATTTTGGAAGTTTGTTTGATTCCCGAGACGTCGAGAAGAACAAATCTGGTGGGTCTAAAGGAGCATGATTTTATCACTTTCGAAGTTGACTCTATGGCAAGAGCCTTTGTACACCTGTGGGAAATGGAAAGGGCTGATGCAAAAATTTGATAGTATTTCTGATATTATTGATGACATTAGAAATGGAAAAATGGTTATTCTTGTCGACGATGAAAATCGAGAGAATGAGGGGGATTTGATAGTTGCCGCCGACCATGTAAATCCCAGTGTTATTAATTTTATGGCAACAAAGGGGCGAGGGCTAATTTGTCTGGCTATGGTCAGAGAGCAAATTCAGCGCCTTGGATTACCTCTTATGGTAAAGGATAATTTAAATCTTTCGCAAAATAAAACAGCTTTTACAGTTAGTATTGAAGCAGCGAAGGGAGTGACAACTGGGATCTCAGCTGCAGATCGTTCACATACGATAAGAGTGGCCGCAAACCCTAATTCAACAACTCATGATATAGCTGTTCCGGGTCATATTTTTCCGATTCAAGCTCAAGAGGGTGGGGTGCTCAAGCGAGCAGGTCACACTGAAGCCAGCGTAGACCTCGCAATTTTGGCAGGTCTGAATCCTTCGGCTGCAATTTGTGAAATTATGAACGAAGATGGAACTATGGCCAGAGTTCCTGAGTTGATGAAGTTTGCCAGGGAGTACAATCTAAAAATAGGCACTATCGAAGACTTAATACAGTACAGAATTGAGCACGACACTTTTGTTGAAGAAATTGAGAGTGTTCGCTTTCCGACGGAGTATGGTTCGGGTTTTGTAATGAAGGTATTCAGAAACTATTTGGATGGACGTGAACATTTGGCTCTTGTGAAGGGTGATATTACGAGTAATGATCCCTGTTTAGTTCGTGTTCATACTGAGAATGTTTTGGGCGATATTTTTGCCGTAGAGGGAGGAACAACCCGAAAAAGTTTTGAAAACGCCATTAGGATGATTAATGAAGTCGGACGAGGAGTTCTACTCTATTTGAGAATGGAAGACATGGAAAGTCGGCTTGTTCAGAGAGTCAGACAGTATGAAAACCCACAATTTGATAAGAAGGACTACGGGGTGGGTGCTCAGATCTTGAGGGCGCTGGGTATTCATAAGATCATTTTACTTACGAATAACCCTTCTAAACTTGTTGGGTTGAGAGGTTATGGTTTAGAGATTGTCGAATCTGTAGTCATAAATAAAAGCCTATCTGGAGATTTATTATGAGAAATTTTATTCAAGGAGATCTGGGTGTCGATAACTGTAAGATTGGTGTTATCACGGCCAGGTTCAACAGTCCCGTTACTGAAAAGCTCGAAAAAGGGGCTTTGGAGCGGCTCGCAGAAATTGGATGGAGAGATGAAGACATAATTTGCGTTCGCGTGCCAGGGGCCGTGGAAGTGAGTTTAGCTGCAAAAATGTTAATAGAAAGAGGCTGTCAGGCTGTTGTGGCCTTGGGGGCCGTTATTAGAGGTGAAACCTCTCACTTCGATTATGTTTGTAATAGTGTAGAGAGGGGATGTACTCAGTTAATGCTTGAAACTGGCTGTCCAATTGCGTTTGGAGTATTAACCACAGAGAATGCTGAGCAAGCCTACGCAAGATCAGGGGGAGAGAAGGGAAACAAGGGCGAGGAAGCTGTTGATGTAGTTGTTGAGATGTTAAACCTGAAAAAACAAATAAAAAACATAAACCTTTAAGGAGGCTAAATAATGTCTATTCCCCAGTGTAGCTTTTCTCTTAATGATATATACGTGAAGCTGAACCAGAGAGTGAGTGCTTATAATGCTAAACTGCTTTTAAATGCCGCTATTGTAAGCTCAGGTGTAAATGGAGAGAAAGATGATTTGCTTAACGTTGAGGATGCAAAATCCTTATGTCTTGAGTTAATTAAAAAAGGTGGACCCGCTTTTCAAGTTGGCAAAGACTTTTACTCTCAAGTTCAGTAAGATTTAAAAGCTGTGGAAATCAATCCTGATGGTAGTAAAAATTCCGTAGGAGAGGAGAGAAAGCGCAAGCGCGAATGGGCGCTTATTCTCTCCATTGGTGTTATTTTTTTACTTCTATCATGGGTTGCCTTCAGGCTATTCGTTTATAGCCAGAACCTCCCATTTGAATATTCGATATTCTTCTTTGGTCTTGTTAATTTTAACATTATTGTTTTTCTCCTTCTAATATTTCTCATTTTTAGAAATCTAGTAAAGAATTTTTCTGAACGAGAAAAAAGCTTTGCAGGAAGATCTTTAAAAAGTAAGTTGATTGCTGCATTTGTCGCCTTTAGCTTTGTGCCAACATCTCTAATGTTTTTGGTATCGGTATTCTATATTAATAGCAGTTTTGATAAATGGTTTAATCAAAGGACATCAAGTGTCTTGAAAAGCTCTTTGGAGGTTATGAACCAATATTATACGAGTTCAAAAAAGCGGAACTATCATTTTGCTAAAAAGATTGTAGAAGAGCTTGAGGAAGTTCCAAAACAAAGAATTTTGACTTACTTAGAGAAAAAGGTGGGGGACTATAAGTTAGATGCTGTGGAGTTCTATCCGGGGTTACTTGAGCCAAGGTACATTTCAAGTTCAAAAGACATCTCCATAATTGAAGTTCCAGAAGTCTCTTTGGATTTTAAAAAGAAGGGGATAATTAAGAAAACGGAGGCCAGCTATCTTCATCACTTTGGCGAAGGAAATCTCATCAGGATTATTACTCCTGTGCGCTGGCAGAATCAAGATGGGGCTATTGTTGTCTCAAGTTTTATTCCGCTATCGTTAATAGCGCGAATCGACAATATTACCCAAGCTTATGATGATTATAAAGACTCAAGTACGTTCTCATACCCTCTTAAGTCCATATACTTAATAATTTTAATTTTAATGACGCTTGTAATATTGTTGGGAGCAACATGGTTTGGTTTTTATTTAGCTAAACAATTGTCTATTCCCTTAGAGCTTTTGGCTGATGCAGCAAGAAGGGTTTCTGACGAAGACTTTCAGCAAGTACAGGTTAAGACGGGCTCTCCTGAGATTAACACTTTGGTTGATAACTTTAACAAAATGTCATTAAGTTTGGAAAAATCTCGAAGTGAGATTACGAGATCCAACCGGCATCTTCAAGAGTACAATCGGTATATAGAGGTTTTGTTGTCAAATGTAACGACGGGTGTTGTGTCAACCAATAATGAAGACGTCATCACAATGATTAATCGATACGCGGCAAAGTTGTTAAATATTGAGGCTCATACATATCTTCATAGAAGCTTAAAAGATATTTTACCGCCGGACTATATATCTCTGTATAACGAACTGAGTATTAGTATGAATCAGCATAAATCTGCCACAATTCAAAAGCAGGTGCGTATTGAGGTGAGCGGGAAGTCAATGCTATTTCAAATTTCTATTTCTATTCTTAGAGATGATAATGGCGATGAGATGGGTAAAATTATCGTTTTTGACGATCTCACTATGTTGGTTAATGCGCAAAGGGCCGCAGCTTGGACAGAGGTGGCTAGGCGTATCGCACATGAAATCAAAAACCCACTAACACCCATTAGTCTTGCCGCCCAGAGGTTGCAAAGGAAATTTGGTGGAGAAATTAAAGACCCTGCTTTTTTTGATTGTACAAGTATGATTATTGAGCAGGTTGACGGTTTAAAAAATCTTGTAAATGAATTTAGCAATTTTGCTAGGATGCCGCAAACTCAGACTAGGTTAGTCGATCTTAACCAAACAATGGAAAGTACTTTAAGTCTTTATGAGCAGGCACATCGAAATGTGGTTTTTGAGTTTGAAAGATGTGAAAATTGTCAGCCATTTTTAATTGATGATAAACAAATGAAGAGGGCCTTCACAAACCTATTTGAAAATGCAATTGATGCAACAAAGAATGTTGCCGCTCCTAAAATTCAGGTTAAGATTGAATATGTAGAGTCACTAAAAATCATTCGAGTGACATTCACAGACAATGGCCAAGGTATTAGCGAAAAATTGAGAGATCGGATTTTTGAGCCCTACGTAACTTCTAAAGCTCATGGTACAGGATTGGGTTTGGCTATCGTGAAGCGCACCGTCGAAGATCATAATGGTTTTATCCGTGCATTTTCAAATTCTCCCACCGGAACTAAAATAGTCATTGAGTTACCAGCCGTAGGAGCTAATATAGATCAGGCAAAGTCGGTAAGGGGTATGAATCCAAACAGTGCTGAGGTTGTGGAGCCTAGTAATCAAATGTAATTAGGTATTATTTAGGTATTGTTGACAGTTAGGTATTGAGTATAGCTAGAAAAGGGTATGGCTAGAAAATAGCTATAGTGATAGATGACTAAAATGAGGGCCGAGTATGAACGCAAAAATTTTGATTATTGATGACGAGTCGGCAATAAGAGACGTGCTGTCGGCTTCTTTAAGAGATGATGGCTATAGGGTTGAAACGGCAAGAGATGGAGTTCGGGGGCTTGAACAAATTGGTAAATTCCAGCCGGATATCGTGTTGTTGGATATTTGGATGCCGGGTGAAATGGATGGATTAGAGGTATTAAAGCGGACAAAATCGACATCCTTAAAAACACAGTTTATTATCATGTCTGGACATGGAACTATCGAAACGGCTGTTCGAGCGACTAAGCTTGGAGCGTGGGATTTTGTTGAAAAACCTTTGTCAATGGACAGGATTTCCATTCTTATTAAGAACATTTTAAGTTTTCAAGAAGAACAGAGTGAAAAGCAGTCACTGCTCAGTCGACTGCGTAAAAATATTGCAATGGTTGGAGATAGTGAGTTGATGGTGGCTTTAAAGCAATTGATCTCTAGAGTGGCTCCAACAAACTCATGGGTTCTGATTACGGGAGAAAATGGTACAGGCAAAGAGCTTGTGGCTCAGAATATACATTACTTATCTAAGCGAGCAAGTAAGGCGTTTGTTGAAGTTAATTGTGCAGCCATCCCTAAAGATCTCATCGAAAGTGAGCTCTTTGGCTATGAGAAGGGGGCTTTTACAGGAGCTGAAAAAACAAAAAAAGGAAAGTTTGACCTTGCCAATGGAGGAACTCTCTTTTTAGACGAAATTGGCGATATGAATTTGGATGCTCAAGCCAAGTTATTAAGAATATTACAAGAGCAGAGCTTTACTCGCGTTGGGGGTTCTGAGTTAATTGAGGTTAATGTCCGAGTTATTGCGGCTACAAATAAAGATTTAAAGTCTGAAATTGAGGCTGGCAGATTTAGAGAAGATCTTTTCTATAGATTAAATGTTATTCCATTTCATGTACCATCGCTAAAAGAAAGATCCAGTGATATACCGGCTTTAGTGAGGCACTTTAGCGAACAATTTGCTAAAGATAGTGGATATAGGGAAAAAAACATCTCAGAAGAGGCCTTGTCTCTTTTGGTAAAATATTCTTGGCCAGGAAATGTGAGAGAGCTTCGCAATTTTGTGGAGAGGTTGTATATATTGACTCCTGGAGACAATGTAGAAATTCACGATCTCAAATTTGCGGGTTTGCCTACCGAAGCTGGAGAGTCTGAGAACTTATTTGATATGGATTTTCGTGAGGCCAGAGCCTTGTTTGAGAAGGATTTTTTACTCAAAAAAATTACGGAAAATAATGGCAACATTAGTAAAACAGCTGAATCTATTGGGCTAGAAAGAAGTTATTTACACAGAAAGATTAAAAACTACGGCATAGAAATATGAAATGGACACAAGCTTATATTTACACACTAAAAGATTCTCCTGCTGATGCAGAAATTCCCAGTCACAAACTTCTTGTACGGGCCGGGATGATACGCAAATTAGGTCAAGGTGTTCACACCTATGGCCCTCTTATGTTGAGATCTATCAGGAAGTTCGAGAAGATTGTCAGAGAAGAACTCGATAGAAGTGGGTGTGTTGAGCTGTTAATGCCTCTTGTGCATCCGCGCGAACTTTGGGAAGAGACCAATCGTTGGGACAAGATGGGCAAAGGACTTCTAAAGTTTAAAAATCGCCTTAATCAGGATTGGTGTTTAGGAGCCACTCACGAAGAAGTTATTACGGACTTTGTGAGAAAGGACATAAAAAGTTATAGAGATTTACCTAAAAATCTTTATCAAGTGGCCACTAAATACAGAGATGAGATTCGTCCTCGTTTTGGACTTATGAGAGGGCGAGAGTTCATAATGAAGGATGCCTACAGTTTTGATGTTTCTCGTGAAGAGGCTCTTCAATCTTATGAGAAAATGTATAATGCTTATATGAAAATTTTTGGTCGGTTAGGCGTAGACTTCAGGATTGTCGAAGCTGATAGTGGCAATATTGGGGGAGATAAATCCCAAGAGTTTCACATATTGGCAGACAGTGGTGAAGATCAACTCTTAGTTTCGGAAAATGGAGATTTTGCTGCCAACTTGGAAATTTGTCCGGCTCAAGATGAAATTCAGGGGCAGATCTCTCAGGAGCAGGAATTGCCATTGGAGGAGTTTGACACCCCAGGTTTGCGAACAATTGGAGATCTGGCTAGAGCTTTAAACAAAAAGGAAGTTGAGTTAGTTAAAACGATGTTTTACTCCGCCTCAAATGACCCAAGTCGAGAGATCAAGCCTGTTGCCGTTCTTTTAAGAGGCTCTGACGAGGTCAATCCCATCAAATTAAAAAACCTGCTTAAGTTGAATGAAGAGCCTTTATTGCTCAACGATCACGAGGTTCTGGCAACAACGGGAGCCTCACCTGGGAGCTGTGGGCCCGTAGGTTTAAAAATCCCAATTTATATGGATACTGGTGTGGCCAATATGAAAAACTATATCGTTGGAGCGAATAAAGATGATAGGCATCTTAAGGGTGTTAATCATCCCAGAGACTTCCAGGCTACAGTAGTAGCCGACCTGCGATTGGCAAAAGAAGGAGATTTCACTCCTGATGGCCGAGGAAGGCTTAAAAGTTACAGGGGGATTGAAGTTGGACATATATTTTATTTAGGGCAAAATTACAGTCGAGCTATGAACGCCACTTTTTTGGACAAAAATGGCAAGGCTCAAATTATAGAAATGGGCTGTTATGGAATTGGAATTTCCAGGACAGTGCAAGCCGTTATTGAGCAAAATCACGATGAAAATGGAATGATTTGGCCTTTATCTATTGCTCCATACTCTGTTCATATCTGTTTATTAGACCCTAAAGATGAAAAGGTTTCGGGAGTGGCTCAAGCTTTGTATGACAAACTTTGGAGTTCTGGCATTGATTGTTTGATGGACGATAGAGAAGAGCGGCCAGGAGTTAAGTTTAAAGACGCAGATCTTCTGGGAATGCCTTTGAGGGTAACTGTCGGAGGAAGAGGTGTCGAAGCCGGGCAATTAGAGCTTGTAGAGAGAAGAACCGGAGAGAAAAAACAAATAGCCATTGATGAGGCTTTCGCTTATATCCTCGGCTGGTGTGAGCAACAGAGTCGATGATGAATAAACCTATATTTGTTGCACTAGATGTCGATAGCGAAGAGAGGGCTAAGCTCTTGGCTAAAGAAGTTCAGAGCTATGTGGGCGGATTTAAATTGGGACCTCGTTTACTTATTAAGTATGGTCCTGGATTGATTCAAGAGTTATCCGAGTATGGCGAAGTCTTTGTCGACAATAAGTATTTTGATATTCCCTCGACAGTTGTCTCAGCCGTGAGAAGTACGTTTGAGGCTGGAGCGACTTTTGTTACTGTTCATGCCTGCAATGGAAGAGAGTGCCTGCTTCAGCTGGCGGAACTGGAAAGGGAACTGAATCAAAAAAGAAGCTTTAAAATATTAGCCGTAACGGTATTGACGAGTTTTAACACTCAAAACAAACCAGCGAATTGGAAGGATAGTAGCTTAGAGAGTCAAGTTGTAGACTTAGCTGGCGAGGCTTTTAGTTCAGGCCTGACGGGCATAGTGTGTTCTGGACATGAGGTTAAACTTTTGCGGAATAAATTCCCACAAGGGTACTTTGTAACTCCCGGAATTCGACTCCCAGAATATAAGGCCGACGATCAAAAAAGGGTTCTGACTCCCAATTTAGCTATTAAGAATGGAGCCAGTGCCTTAGTTGTTGGTCGTCCTATTGTTGGAGCTGAAAATCCAAGAGAAGCGGCAAAGAAGATATGGGAGTCCATTTCTTTTGATTAAACCTAAGTTTGGGAAAAAATGGCGCGATTTATCCACAAACTTAGGTTTAATAAAGTGTCAGGAAATTGGCTGGGATATCTTTGCTGGAACTACTAGATTTGGATCTGGTCTCCAAGGTGAGATATGAGGAAATGAGAGGCGAGAAGGTCTCTTTGATTTTTTAAGAAAGGGCGTATGGTGGCAATGGCGAAGGCAAAAGGAACAGCAAAAACAAAAGTAAATAGAGGGCGAAGTCAGCGAGGCGGGACTGCAAGAGGCTCATCAGGCCGAAATCCAGCTTCTGGCTTTAAACTCATAGGTTCCAAAAGAAGCCGAGAGGGGTTTCGCTGGGTAGTTGGTTTACACGCCTGCCGAGAGGTTTTGGCTGTTCGTCCTCAGTCTATAGTAAAAGTTCTAGCCAAAAAAAATAGTGAAGGCGAAGCTTTGGTGCGCGAATGTAAGTCTCTTGATGTGGATGTGCGTTGGGTTGAAGATCATGAGCTTGCTAAATTTGCAAGAACACACCAGGGTATTGCGATGGAAGTTGATGGGGCTCCCGTGGTAGATTGGGAGTCTGTCTACAATAAACAGAATTCAATAGTTTTGATACTGGATGAAATTGTTGATCCACACAATTTGGGAGCCATTATGAGGACGGCATGGTTAATGGGATGTGATGCTGTAGTGACTTCTCAGAATCGTAGTGCTGGATTAACACCGGCCGTAGCAAAGGTGGCCTGTGGGGCAGTTGAGCATGTTCCTTTGGTTGTAGAAAGTCAATTGCCTGCGATCATGCAGAGGTTAAAAGCGAATGGTTTTTGGACTTTGGGTTTGGCATTTTCAGCTTCAAATTTACTTTGGCAACAAGATTTAAAAGGTAAGGTTTGCTGGGTAGTAGGTTCCGAAGAAAAAGGGATTCGCAAGCCTGTAGAAAAGGAATGTGATTCGTTGGTGGGTATTCCTCAGTTGTCAGCCTCAGCTAGTTATAATGCCTCTGTAGCCACGGCAATAGCTTTGGCCGAAACCTGTCGGCAGCAAAACCTAGATATATAAAATCAAGTCTCATAAGGCTTAATTATACCAATTCCAAAAAATAATCGTCTCAAATTTTGTGAATGCGCCTCATGCTCATACAGCCGCAGCCTTGGGGCTGCGAAACTGCGCGTGAGGCGCATTCACAAAATTTGAGACGATTATTTTTTGGAATTGGTATAATTATTCACTAATTCCGTAGCTGACTCCGGTCCACTCTGGAGCATTTGCAAACTCATGACGTTCTCCTATGTATCCGTTCCATATTGCGTGAGCAATTTCCTCTCCAGTCGCATTTTGTGGGTCTGAACTTAAGGCCTCAACGGTGAGTGAATGGCGATTCCATTTAGTGGAAGCTCTGCTGAGGGGAAGGCTTTGCCACAGTCCTTGCTGGGGTTTCAAAATTTTAATAGACTGGATTTTATATTGACCGGGAGCAAGTTCTGATATGTCTTCGACCCAGGTCCCATCGTTTCCAATTTGTCCATCCACTTGAAAGGATTCGCTCCCTGAAATTCCTTCTATCAAAAACTTCGTTCCCGGTACTCCGCTGGCAATAAGGTGCCCACCAACACTTGGAGAAAGGTAGCGAGGAACTTCAAGAGTAAACAGAGAACCATTCGATAGCCTGTTAATTGCGCCGGTATCGGGGTTAACGCGAAAATATTCTTTTTTTCCAGATTGAATAATATTGGTTATAGATGCTCTTTGGCTGACGGCAATTGCTAATCGTTGCAAAAGATTTTGCATGGAGACTTCGTCTCCCCAATGTCCAGCTAAGTAATTAACCCGAAGTTCGTGTGGAACCCCATGAGATTGTAGCGCACGACTGAGTTGGAGTTGGTCGACCCATGGGACAATAAAGTCGTGGGAAGATATCTCTAGAAAAACACGAGTGCCTGAACGCTTCAGAGATTGCAAGGTCGAGTTTGAAGTCAGGTCAGTTAGGCTATTTTTTGCGGTATTAGGATCAGAAAAGCCGGTTAGAATTTTCAAGTGGGCTTGATTTCGCGATAGTCCTGTTAAGGAGTTGCTGCCAAATTCAAAAAGGGGATATCTCCAGTTTTTTATCCAAGCGTTGTTTATTCCAATAGACCATTCGGCAGCTTGGATGAGTGCTGGCACAGTGGCGCCAGTCAGGCTGGTGATCGCAGACGCTGAAGCTGGAGGTACGGCGGAGTAGGCCGCTTTTACTGTATAGGGAAGATTGTGTGGGTTACTGGCCATGCGTAGAGAAGTGTGACCTCCTCGAGAAGTACCATAGGTTACAATTCTGTGTGGATCTCCGCCAAAATGTGTTCCGACTTGTTGAATCACAGTGTTGAATTCAGAGAAGGCTCCATTATTCATTGTTCTGGATGCAGTTGATCCTCCTCCATTCCAGTTGACACCTATGACGGGGTGTCCAGCTAGCCAGGATTGGTAAATAATTTTCGCAATAATTTCGCCACCGGCATACTTCAGGTTATCGTGAACGTCGTAGCCTCCACTAAAAATAATCGGATATGTGCCGGCAGGGGAGTCAGGGTTCCATCCGGGGGGAAGTAAGACTGAAGCCATACTTTTTTGCGTTCGAAGGGCAAGCACGGCTTGAATAGAGCGCCGGTTTTTTGGTAGAGAAGATTTGATGATCCCCCAATTAGAAAAATTAGAAGGGCGCCGAACTTCAACGGCAATGCCCAACTTGGTGCAGAGATCGCGTGCCCAGCTTCTAACTTCAGAGTCTATCCATTTTGAAACGGAGTACGTATCTCCGATGTACTTCTCGTGCTCAGGCAAAAACTGGTAGTTGTAGAAGCGATGATTTTGTGGGCCAGCAGGGTTGAGAATAGTGAGTTGATCATTAGCCCCCTCTTCAACACCAACATTTTCTCGCCAATGAGTGGCAACAGGGACTTCGATTTGTGCCCCAGAGCAGGAAACTGAAGTGAGTGGAGTCGGAGTTGGAGTTGGAGTTGGAGTTGGAGTTGGAGTTGGAGTTGGAGTTGGAGTTGGAGTTGGAGTTGGA
>CAZCYD010000070.1:0-12342 GCA_964502735.1 uncultured Pseudobdellovibrionaceae bacterium | reverse complement strand
TTAACTAACAATTTCGTTCACTAAAAAGTCTCCACTTTTCTTGGGGAATTCCAGTTTTAGTCGTTGCGCGTTGTCACCTAACATCTGCAAAGGCATCATTCTTGAATTGAGTAGAAGCTTCGTAACTCTCTTAATCAAGTACCTAGAAAAAGGAGCTCACAAATGAAACTGAGTCTAATTTCGATGACATTTTTCGTCCTTGCTAGCGCGTTTTTTGGCAACGTCGGATTGGCAAAAGGCCAGCCAGTGCCCGAATCGTCACAGGGTCTCTCAGCACTCGTGGTGAAGGAGGGGGAGCCTATCTGCATCGCTCGTCCTGCAGGCACAGTTAATGGCGCCAGAATCGATGAACTCGAGGAGAGCTTTGGGCTACCAAACTGCGAAGTTCTCGGTGTTTCGAATGAACTTATAGAAACGGCGTTCGAAGCTGGAGCGAGCAAGAAAGAAACTCAAATCGCGGCCTTAACTCACGTCGCAGTATTCGCGGGCGGCTGTTTGTATGGAGCCTTAGCGCCAATGTTCGCGCAGTCCCTCATTAGTGACGATGATGCGACAAAGAACTTTGCTTTGGGTTCCCTCGCCGGAGGGATTGGTGCCACAGCCGTGGCAATGTCTGGAACGATGACGGCCGGCCACTCCTGGGCTCTTGCTGGGGGCTATACCGTTTGTACAGGCGGTTTAAATTTCCTTTTGTTCCGTGAAAAATCGCAACGAGGGCGCACTGGTTCCAACTAGGTTAACTTCAAAACCCCTTCTATCTGTAGGGATCAGCAGTCGAGTCAGCACTGCCGACGTGACTCCCAAAAATCCGCTCGGTAGCGATCCGGTCAGAAAAGCACACAGGGCTTCGAGAACAAAAAAAGGCCGCATTGCTGCGGCCCTCGTCAACGGTTCCTCTGTAGTTGGGCTTATGGTGTCGCTAGATGTGCTGGCGGCGAAATTTCGGGAACCAGTTCTGTCGCCGGAGTTTGCTCTGTCTCTTCCTCTTTTGCCTTGAGAGCTGCTTTTTTCACCAGAAGTTCTTTTTTGCTCGCGCTAACCGAACCGTGCGAACAGCGGGCGATTCTGGCAACCTCTCTGAAACTGAGTCCTGCCTCAAGCAGTGAATGAATTAAAACATCGTTTTTTTTGCGCTCACGGCCTATTTTTTTGCCTTTGGCCTTGGCATTTTGCAAACCTGCGATCACATGGTTTCTGATAATTTCCCGCTCCATCTGAGCCAGCGCACCAAGAATTGTGAAGAGAGCAAGTCCCATAGGGGAATTCGTGTCGAGTTGTTCCATCGGAGTAATGTTGAAGGGGCTATCCCCAGTTCTTCACAAGTCTTTGTCTTTCCAATAATCTTACAACGTGCCACAGCTTCTTGTTTAAACTCTGTACTGTAAGACTTTTTTGAATCTTTCCTCTTTTCCACGATTCTCTCCTCCTATTGGGGGGTAAATCGTTCACTAAAATTTGTCCAGTACTTTTGGGGATGTCCAGTCAATCTCCATGTGGTTCACCCTAATGAGATCAAGTGGATCAGCCACTCCAGTGGTAAGACGGATAAAATAGATGCTAGAAAGTTAGCTGAGCTTGGCCGTGGTGGTTTATTACCGAAAGCGGTTCATATAGTTGAGGGCCATGTTCGTGAACTTCGCGAGTTATTGTCAGCCCGAGAAAAGCTGATGCGTAAACGAGTAGATCTCGTCAACAGCATTCAGGGAATAATGAAACAAGAAGGTGTAAAAATCCCTAAAGGCTTCTTCTCAGTAGCAAACTATGAAGAGCTTGTTAATAAGTTAAAAGTTGCCGACACACAAAAATTAATTGTGAAGAGTATGATGAGCGCGATCTCTTCATTGAAGTTATCAGAGGATAAACTTTTAGTGAAAATATACGCTATAGAGGACCCTCGTATTGAATTATTAGAAAGTGTTCCTAGAATAGGTAAACTGAGTTCAAGAGTTTTACTTAGTGCTCTAGATGAGGCTGGGCGGTTTAACAATAAGAAGAGTGTGGCTAAGTATGGAGCATTAACTCCACGGATTTATCAAAGTGGCAATAATACTCATATGGGTCGAATAAATAGTGATGGCCGTAGGGAATTGAGGCGAGTTTTGCTTCAATGTGCTCACACAGTAGCCCGGATGAGTAAAAATCACGCCGCGAAGCCATTGTATGATTTTTTTAAGAGAATAGAGAAGAAGAGGAATAAGAAGATAGCCGTGGTGGCACTGGCTAGGAAGTTATTAACAACAACATATGGAGTATTGAAACTTTGAACTGTCAGAAACTTTTAATAAAAGTTCTGACTTACTAATTTCACCAGCACACTCACCATTAAAAGATTGGTCTAATGGCTCACATTCTAAATTTGGTATCGATGCAAAAGCTTGAAGGCTCAAAGTTGCCATCATTGAAAAAACTATTAAGAAATAATTCATGCTCCCTCCCTTAGCACAATTGTGCAATTACGAAAGCATCTAACAGATCAATTATGAAAAATCAACCATGGAGACTAAGTGATGCACCAGTTAGAGAGGCCCAAATCTCCCAATAACCTTACCAGGGCGCGTCTTTTCCAATAACTTCCAGTAAATTTATCTACATTTGAATAAAATCGATTACTACAGAAGTGAGTGCAACGGTCTTAACACTATTGTGCCACTTTTTTATGATTAATTGTATACACAGCTCCATCATTAAAATACCGACCATCATTGGCAAGACCACTTCCTCTTCCACCCCAAAAATAAATTTTATCTTCGTGCCATGTAACCGCTGGAAATGATCGTGGAGCAGAAAGAGGAGGATCAGGCAATTTTTCCCAAGTATTGTTGTTAGGATTAAAAATAGCAGCATCTGCACTTTCTGGAGCCGGGTACCAGTGTCTCCCATTTAGACGAAGTCGATCCACACGCTCAAAATCTGCAGTACTTTCCCGAGCTTTTAACAAATCTTCGCTAACAAGTGATCCAAAACCAATGAAAAGTTGCTTTCCATTTGATGCAAACGATGGATTATCTCTTGCCTCTATAGGAGCTGGACTTATTAACGTCCATGTGTTTGTAACTAAATCAAACATAGCGCCATCTGACAAATTGTGGCGTCGGCTAGCATCAGTCCTTCCGCCCCAGACAATAAGTTTGTCACCAATTAACGCATGAGCCATATCAAATCGACCCAGAAAACCACTGGGTGGCGCAGGCATGCGCCTCCAACTATCAGAGTTAGCCGAATAAATAAAACCGCTCCTATATCCAAGTCTAGAGTCATACCGTCGTCCACCCCATATAATAAATTCTCTTCTAGCTGAGTGCCATGCAGAAGCATATTCTGCGAGTTTGCCAATTTCCTTTAAGCTAACATCCGCAGAGAACTGATATTGAAAGCTACTTAAATTACCCATTGAGATCATCATGTCAGAGCTATAATAGGGTAAACGACTATCTCCTTGCACCATAAGAAGTAACTGATTGGTGTTCTCATCAAAGTGCAAAGCCTTTGGCTCTATATGGCTTGAGTAAGGATACTTACGCCAGGTGAACAATTTGGGATCAAAAAATGCACTTTCTGTCGAATAGTGACGACTGTAACAGCCACCACCAGCATGACTACGACCAGGCCCTTTGCAACCATGTGGTCCACTCCAGTAATAGCCCCCAAGAGTCACAAATTCTTGCCCTGACCAGAGGGAATTTGCATTTGCGATCCCTTTAGTGATCGGCGCAGGAGGCAGAGGTTTCCAGCTATTTGTTTTAGAGTTATAAAGTACACCATCATTGTAAGCCTCAACTTGGAAGGCAGATTTGCCACTTAAATTGGGCCCAACGCCACCAAATAAAAATACTTGACCATCACCCACCGATATTTGGACTTCACTTCTTTCAGAAAGTCCGAAGTCTGGCAATGTTTGCCAGGATCCAGCGGCAAATGAATCGGCTGTTGCGTAAACACAAAGCAATATGAAAATTATTTTATTTATAATATATTTTTTTTTAAATTTATTCACAATACTCTCCTTTAAACTTAATATTAAACAGACCTACAAACCTCGTTTAATTCCGCTCAGAGTAAACTTTACCCTTTAATTAATTGACGTTGCGTAACACCTCGCATGAACTGGTCTATGAAAAAATCCATAATCATTTTTAACTGTTCTAAAAGAATCAAAGCGCATCAAATAGGGGTAGTTTTTATTGCTCGCATCTATTCCAGATTTAATCGGGCTCTCAAGAATGTTTCCGGGAAAGCCATGCCATGAATAGCTTGCTTCATGATCATTACACTCCAATTTTTCATTAAGGAAATAATTCGTATTACGCTTTTCAAAGTCGCCATAGATTCTAGGGAGTGCTTCAAACATCCCATGACTTTGAGCTTCTTTGATAATTCTGATGTTAGGCAAGTGCCATTTTGTAGGAATGTTTGCACCAGCTTCTATAGCTTTGTCGCTTTCACAAAAAACAATTTTAGCCTTTAGACAATTGATGTTTGCTTTCCCAATATCTCCCCAAAGTAAACGACTAGCTACATCTTGCCACACTTCTCGCGCTTTTTCAGATCTAGACACCAACCTCCATGTATACAACCTACCGTTTAAACCCTTAACCACTTTTTCAAGAGAACAGTCTTTTATTCTTTCCTCTAAAGTGCCATTTTGCCCGCAAGGAGAATTATATTTTCCATTAAGTAAATTGGGATTTGGATCTAAAAAACCACCGGGATTCCAATAAGACCCATCACGTTCATCGGGGCGCTCAAAAGGAGCATCAACGACTTGAATATTGTTAAATATATTCAGCGGCAAACCCGTCAATCGATATTCAGGGTGTCCTTTATTATTATAGCCAAAATATGAAACATTCCTGCTCATTCTTACAAAAATCAAATTTTTGTTATGCTTAAATATATCTTCGGGCAGAGTGTTAAACTGATGCTGGCGAATGTCTAAATAAACTAGTTTTGAATTGTACTTAAACAAATCTGGACTTAGTGATTTTAAACCCCAATCTAAACGCATTAAGCTATTATTATAAATACTTAACCTCTTTAAATTCACCAATGGATTAAAAATACCCTCAGGTAAAGAGTTTCCATAATAAAACTCAATAACCAACTCATTCAAGTTTGTTAAATCTTTAAAATCATCTTCGAAAAAACTATCAACACTGCTTATATACAAATAATCAATAGCTCGAAGTTCAATTGGCAGAATGTCTTTACAAGATTTTTGAAAGTGACTCTCAATAGCCACTTTGACTCTATCACTTCTTGTGCAAATACTCGCTAGCGATATATCTGCTGCCAGGAATAAAACCCAAAGAGCTGAAAATAACTTTACAGTCTTAAAATACCTCATAACACTCACCTCTAAATTAAAAATCCAACAATTATAAATTATCCAAATTGTTTCCCATTAAAAAATTAAAGCTCATTTCCCATTGGTAGGCTCCTATCTCCATATGATCAGCTAGTAACCCCGCCAAAGTGTACCGAATGAGATAGTATTGTTCTCCTTCGAGAAGCCAATTATATCTTCCATCAGAAGTATCACCCGGAAGATCGTTATAATCTCCGCTAATGTGATCAAAGCTACCTGATTCCCAAGAAGACAAAAAAGCCAATTCAATGATGACGTAAACTTTATTTAAAATGTCTAACTCCTGCCAAATTTCTTTGTTCACTAAGTAGCCAGCAATAGATTGGTCCTTAAAGTTGTATTTTAATTTATAAACTGAACTGAAGGTACAAGTGTCAAATGACATCCTAATAGTTTTGGTACCCAATCTTATATTGTGCCCCAGCCTCCAATAAAACCTATCATAGCTACTTTCTTTAGAGTCAAAAGACAGTTCAACAAAAGATATCTGCTGTAGAATAGTTGGCACATTCTTTTTAATTTGTTGAGCCAGTTCTTTATTCTTTTTGACAATTTTTTCATAGGCAAGATCGAGCCCCTCATCAAGGCTTTCTATATATTTAAAAGACCGTACATCAAATTTTAAATCGGAATTTTGTTGAGGCAAGTTGTGATTTTCATACAGAGCTAACATCTCTGTCTTCTGCCCTGGGCAAGCTATAGCGTCTCCGGTATCAAAGCTGTGTAACGGACCCGTCCACCAATCTAAACTCCACGCGCCTTGCGAAAATAAGAAAACAATAAAAAAACCAAACCAATTAAACTTAATTTTCACCATAGTTAAATTCTCCTTTGCATCGATAGGCTATTTTTTTCCAATCTCTGCAGTCATATGTGTATCTCGAGTACGAATTGAAAACCCTTAGGGGTTCATTAATGCTTTCGGGGCTAAAAGCTACCAAGTTCTGATCTACTGGAAACATCCACTTGGGGGCATCTCCGGTCCCTTCAATTCCAAATACTTTACCAAAAAACCTAAAGACTTGAGGCTCACCAGTATCTTTATTTATAGCCAACCAACCACTACGGATTTCTCCATCAAAATATTTGCCAGGCAATTTAGTAGGACTTCTATCAATCTTGTCCCCTAAGTTTCCGTATAAACTAGAGGAAATAAAACCGAAAATAAATTTAACTTCTTCATTAACTACAACTTCGTCAGATTCAATTTGCACAGAGTATTTTTGCCCCAAAGTTGGCACCCACCCAGTAGCCTTCTCCAGTAACATATTGCGACTTTGGTGATCAAAATAAATTTTTTCTGTATATAACCCCCAAGGAGAATACTTTTGTTTCTTGAGATCCTGTACAAAAATGCCATCAGTAAACACTCTACTCATGCAATTTTCTATGCACCCAATGCTGCTTTTTTCAACATAAAAGCCTGGACTTCCTGTAAATTTATTGTCGCCATTGATATAAATATTTGCGCCGTCAAACTTTGTTAAGTTTCTTTTTTTAATTAAAAAATCAAAATTTCGCAATTGTGGACTATAAGAAGAGTAAAAGTTAGCAATTATTAAACTTCCTGATTTAGATACTGGCCAGCTTAAAGTGATTTGATCCATATTCTTATCAAGAACATTTAATTCCTCGATATTCTTAAAGTAAACCAGGCCATCTTTTTCAAGTCGATATAATCTGTTAAATTTCAAAAATTTTATAAAGTCATTTTCACTTAAATCATCAATTAGAGATGTAAATATAAGTGCATTTAAACTTCTTACTCCTCTAGAGTCGCTTACCCTTTCATCAGGGGCTATTACTTTTCTGTATTTAGACTCTTGCTCGGAAATTTCTAGATAAATGATTTCGTGCAACAATAAGGCTGCCCTATTTAGGGTATCCATTTGCTCCCAAAGTTGTCTTTGGAAAGTGAAAATATAAGGGTGATAAAGACCCTTTTTTTGTATTGCTACTTGTTTAACAACACATCCCTTACCTAGACCTAAAGAGCCATGATCATCTAGATCTTCAAGCTCGTCATCGACAAAGCGAGAAGCGCCTTGAAATGCTTTTTCTTCTTCTGAAATATATTTAAAGGCGCTGTCGAATATGCCTTGATAATACTCGGCTCTTTGTGGACTTTGCCGTTTTAGTTTCTCTAACCATCCGCTGAAAATATCTTCAATGCTTCCCGTTCCAATAGGATTTCCAATTCTATTTTGCTTTGCTTCGTAAATATCTAAAAGTTCTACTGTTGTTTTCCCGTTAATTATGCAAACGACAGCATCACCTCCATTTCCTTTTTGTCCTGCGTAAACTAGGTGAGAAATCAATAGTGTAATTGTAAAAAAACACACTCTCACACTGATCTGGAATTTATTCATTATTTTTTCTCCTTTGAGTCACTGGATATAGTGCTACAGCCAACTGATAAACTTCATCAGATTCATCCTCAGCAACACTAATATTGTTTACCTTATCAAGAAACTCATCGATGACTCTCTTTAAGAGAGTGACTTTGTCTTGCGGTATTGCAAATACTAGATTTGCATTTTCTCTTTCTTCAAATGCTACCGTATCAATAGACTCTATTGCTTTTTCTAAAACTCGCTTTTGATATTCCTTTTTGACATTCGTGGTCTGTTCAAACTGAGTCCAACAGAAATTGTTGGGACTAATCTCCCATTTATTTTTTCTCTTTTTTGCCAAATTTATTTTTTGCATATTCTCAAGTAACATCTGAACATGGCGCTCACTTGTATCTATGCGTTGACTAATATACTTTAAGGAACCTTCAAATGATTTTGTTTTTGCCAACTCCATAACTGTGAAAAACTTCAAATCACTAAGTAAGGTTTCTAATATTTTTCCAGGCAACAGAGAATATCGAGAAGGTTTGCCTGTAGAATCTGAACTTGCCAGCCGTAGAACGGACTGTAGGTACTCCGTCATTTTTTCACTTGGTTTTAACT
This sequence comes from uncultured Pseudobdellovibrionaceae bacterium, assembly GCA_964502735.1. GTDB lineage: Bacteria > Bdellovibrionota > Bdellovibrionia > Bdellovibrionales > UBA1609 > JACKAN01. The sequence goes on along the minus strand of CAZCYD010000070.1, from coordinate 4,020 downwards.
TTCCGGACATCAGTTTACCCAACATTGACTGATCAATACCGATTCTTTTGGCAAAAGATCGCTTAGAATAACTTGGATTCTTTGATAAGCGTGAAAAATACTCTTCGTTGAGCCGATCAATAACAGACGTGCTTAACTCTTCTTTCATAATGCCCCGCGACGTATTAAAAATGCGTCATTCCCCTTTGAGCAGCAGTAGAATTCATCAATTATAGTAGGTCAACATGAAATTACTCAAAATGAGGAATAAATGAGGAATAGATAGCAGATTTCTATTAATGTATAAGAAGAAGGTTAGAACTGATAGTAAGCGCACTCGTTTAACTAAAAGATCTTTTTTAAGTTTGACCCATACAAAAAGGTACAACCCAGATTTTGTTGAGCTTGGTAAAGCTCAGACGATAAACCCCTTCTTTTTCTTCAAAAATAGTCAGTAAAACAAAGGCCGAGTGATCACTCACTTCGCCTGAAAGTTATTGTGCAAAATTAAATTTTAAAGGTCTTGTGCTGCTAAAAGTGTTTTATGACGGCAACGCTCAGAGGCTTTTAAAGGCAAGGTCAAAGGTTGACCTTCCAATAATAGACTTTGATGAAAAGTCTATTATGAGTGAAATAAAAGTGGGACCGACGCTGCAAGTCCTTTCAAATCCGAAAAGGCTAATTGAGCTGGGGCTAAGTTAAGAGTGATCTTCCCCCCAAAAAGTGGACACGGTTTTTATGAAGCCAATGCCAATTTTTCGTACTCAACTGGACTCATGTAACCGAGAGATGAGTGGCGACGTTCCCTGTTGTACCAAGTCTCAATCCACTCGAAGATTGCTTGTTTAGCCTCTTCTCGGGTTTTAAAGTTTTTCCTATAGACCAGTTCTGTTTTTAAGCTGTGGAAAAAACTTTCCACATGAGCATTATCATAACAATTTCCCCTACGTGACATGCTAGCAATTATCCCAGCAAGTCTTAATCGTGATGCAAATGCCTCAGATGCATACTGGGAACCCTGATCTGAATGCGCTATTAACTGCCCATCTTCAACTTCCTGACGGCTCAAGGCCATCTCTAGAGCCTTTAATATTAAACTTGTTTGCATATTGTCATCACAGGAAAGTACATCGTCTAGACTTCACACATTTTAATTTAAATTCGAATTGCTAAAATATTAGCATAACCCGTAACCAAGGAATAAAGTTATGCAAACATGGAAAAATGCAAGTTCAAGTGATTTAAATCTATTTAGTAAAATTTCAACTCTTTTGAGTCAACATCCAGAGCTACTTAATTCGTTATTTGACAAGTCAGAGGCTAGGTTGAGTACAGCTCCTGAGGTTCTTTTAAAAAAAGCCCGTGGACTGTGCTCTGGCGAACAAGTTTTATTAAAAATTTGCATTGATCTATGGTGCGGGCAAGGGGGCTGTTTAGTTAATGAACTCTTTGACCATGAGGATTTTATTATGCCCAAACTTATTAAGGCCCTATACGGACCCTGTTAGCTCAGCGTATTCTTTCGGAGTTTGAGTGGGCTGTTTTAGAAGCAAATTTTCAACAAGCTTTTTGAAGTAATCCCTCGGGTTTACGCCGGATAATTTACAAGACTCAACTATCGAAAAAAGAATGGCGGCCGTATTGGCTCCTTTTAAGGAGTGGTTCCCGTACCAGGTCTTACGTCCCACAACAGGGGAGCGCATCTGACGCTCTTGAGGGTTATTGTCAATGGGAGCCTCAACAATATCTATAAAACGCACTAAGGAGTCATAGTTATTTATAAAATAAGCCATCGCTTTTCCTGATCCACTTTTTTTGGAATGCCCATGAAGTCGCTCAAGACTGAGAGTTTTAATTTTTTCAAATAAAGCTTTCATTTTTTGCCGGACTTTGAGTTTTCGTTTGTCATTGGGGCGTCGACTGACGATCTCTTCCAAACAATAAATTGTTTGATAGAGTTTTTTTATGTCATCAAATTCTGTATCTTTTAAGTCTTTAAACTTACGGTAGGCATGGGCATTACAATAAATGTTATATACTTTTGGCTGATTCAACTGCTCACGAATTTTATTAGTGACTCGTACGGATTTATTATACCCACTAAATACATCAGAGACTAAATACTCACAAGCCGAGTCCTTTAAAAGCTGACTTGAAACCTCCCCACTTCGCGTATTATGAACTTCAAAATAAGAACTACCAATATTGTCTGAAAACCCCCAAAGGAACCAGCTTTTTCGTTGATCTTTTAAATCCACACCCCATTGCTCAAGCATCCTGTGTGGAGTTTCGTCCGCATGTAAGACCTGGGCTTTTAAAATTTCTCCACGTATTCGCTCATAAATGGGTTTTACAAAATCAGCTAAATAATGAGTCAGCTGAATTAAACTCTGGGGCGGAAGATCCATCAGTCCCCCGCGAGCAGCCATCTTGGCGTAGCGTTCAATGGGGATTAGGTCACAATATTTACTGATGGCTACATCGATGATCATCTCATCACTGTAAGCTCCTCCGGGGCAGATGCGTGGCATTGGAGGAACAGTTTTAATTGAACTATGACAGCAGGAGCATCTCAGTTTTTGACGAAGCTGACGAATAACTCGAAAAACTGCGGGAGTCATGGTAACGTATTCGCAAACTTCATGTTGACCCATAAAACTCATCTCAGAACCACAAACATCACAGTCTTGTTTGTCGCGAAAGCCAATCTCTTGTTCTATGATTTCGGCATGGGGGTAGCGTTCCGATGGGAACTGGACTTTTTTCTTTTTTGGACCCTTTTTGTGACTTTTTTTATCAGAGGTAGTGGCCTCTGTCTTTGGAAGAGAACTCCCTATAAACTGTCCTTTTAAAGTAATAAACTCTTCATCTATTTGTAGACTTCGTTGTTTAAGTTCTTCCGTACGATTTTTAATAGTCGTAAGTTCTTTAGATAAATCCTCAATAACACGAGATTGAGCTTCTACAAACTTACAAATATCTTCTTTACTAAATTGTGCGATTTGTTCATTCGTCAGTGGTGTAAAAAGCTCTTTTTGGGTCATGGACTTATTACATAACTAGAGGGAATGGCTTTGCAACTCACTCCCGCTGCGGCATTGAAGTTTTTTATAAATTCATTTGCGGAATGGGATCGTTTAGTTTGGCGTGTCCTTTTTTAATCTCTCGAGGGCTATCGATAAATCTTTTATCAATAGAAGCTCCTTCGAAAAATAAATTAAACTCCGCTTGTGTTAATATAACTTCTCCCACAAGGCGGTTCACCTGACTAAATGTGCCAGACTCCATGCGCTTACAAATAAGCACCAAACCTGTGCCATCGTAAAACAAGCATTTACAAGCTGTTCTTCTCTTATTTATAAATACAAACAAATGACCAGAAAAGGGGTCTTTAGATAAAACCGACTTCACCCGCAAACACAATGAGTCATAACTGGCGCGCATGTCTGTAGGCTCCTTGGATAAAAAAATACGGGTGCGTCGGTTAATAGCAATCACGAAGCTTTTTTCTCCGATCCAATACAAGTAACGTCGCCCATGGCTCGTAAAAACTCCACTAGCTGGCTAACATCATAAAATTTAATAAATTGTTTATTCCCCCAGTGAAGCAAAATGCCCGTGCCGTCGGAAATGAGTCGAGGTCTTGGGGTCGCTGCTTCTGAGAGTTGAACCTCTTTAAACTCCTCAGCTGGAAAATAGCCCTCACGTTTTAAACGCTTGGCTTTTCCTATTATGGATGCAAAACCTTTAGGGCTCACACCAATTGATGAATAAAAAGACATTCGTGAACCTGTCCAGTTCTCCCAAGCTGTTAATACCTCGTACAACAACTCATCACTCAATTTGCCAACACGGCCGCTGGGACTCTTAAATGTGCTGATCTTCTTCTTTAATACTTCTATCTCCATTATGACACCTCCTATGTCGATAACTTAATCTAGCAGATTTAAAAAAAACTTAAAATGTGTGAAGTCTAGACGATGTACTATTGAATCTGGTTTTTTAGTTAGTAAAAACACCGTGGCTAAGTATATGCAGGAA
>CAZCYD010000069.1:0-12381 GCA_964502735.1 uncultured Pseudobdellovibrionaceae bacterium | reverse complement strand
ACTGCGCGTGAGGCGCATTCACAAAATTTTAGACGATTATTTTTTGGAATTGGATTACTTTAATTAGTTATATGAGTCTATGGTCTTTAGTTACTCAGATTGCGCAGTTGTATGATGACACGGGTATTTCCCCCCTCAATAACGTTACGTATAATATCACTGCAATTGCCAACACAGGGGTTAAAATTCTTGTCAACATTAGCCGTGGCATCTGTATTTACGCCATTAAAGTCAGGGAACTCATTGCCAAGAAAGCTGGGGTCTGGGAACCCTCCTCCTCCGCTGGCCCCTCCTCCGACTATATCATTGGATGTTAGCATGGAATCGCCACTCTGACCCATATTTGTAGATCCAGAAGAAGGTCCAGAGTTACTGGTTCCAACACTCGTAGATGATGATGGCGCGCGATCTTTCTTGCTTGTGGTGCCTTCGGATTGAGAAGCCTCTCCCCCATCACTGCCAGTTGAATCAGAGGCTGTACTTTGCGAGCTAGACTGAGCGTTTCCATCATCTGACGAGTTAGAACTTTCCTTGGTCGGACTATCTTTTGATTCAGTTTCAGTCTTACTCTCTTCATCTGCAGAATTGCTATTGTTTATATTTCCGCCGGCATCATCTGCAGGTTGTCTCTGATTTGAGGAGCTGTCTAGATCGGCATTCGAACCTTTATCAAGATTCGAAAGCTGAGTTTTAGGAAGACTCCTTGGAGTTGAAGGAGGACTACCCATTGCATTTGAAGCCATTTGTCCAGCTCTTACAGCCACAGCATTTTTTATTGATCCATTGGGGCCGGGAATTCCATAAGCCACCTCTCCTTCAAAGGTGACTACACTTGAAGCTTTGGTTGAGCTGTTATACGAGGTGAAAAAGTCTGTACCTCTAACTCCCGCTACGGCTGAAGGGGTTTTGACCTTAAAGTTATTATTTGCACCATCGTACTTTTGATTTACCTTTGAACGCACTTTTCCGTAAATCACATTCAGGAGTACATCTTTTTTATTTTGTTCAGGTTGATATTCGTACTTCTGAAAGACGATTTCAGAGGCAGGAGATAAATCAATTACGTTGTCATCAATCATGACAATCTTAGCTCTAGAATCTTGACCCGTAACAATTTTGTCTTGAGGAAAAACCTTGTTTCCAACTCTTGCTTTTTTTATTTTGCCATCTGGTGACTGTACGTTCACGTCGCCTTTAACAACTCTAAATGTTCCATAAACCCCAGAGGCGTGTGCAGAAGAAAAATACAAAACAAATACACATAAAAAAACTAAAAGAGACTGGAAAACGTTCATCATTTAACTCCTATGGTCATTATTTATTATCGGTGATTGCGGGGTTGGACTAAAGGTACCTTCTCAAAGTGAAGCAAATCCCGTATTGATCCGAAACACATTGACTGAGCTCAGTTAAAAATCCAATTATAAGACACTAGACCTATTGCACATTATTACGGAATCCGGTTTTTCCGTGTTTTATAATGATATCGGCCACTTCATTGAGGCTGAAGGCTTGAAACTCGGGCGCGGCAAAACTTGAAAGATGGGGAGGCTCTTTGTCTCCAAGTAATATCGTGCGAGTTCCAGCTCGGTGGCCCGCTTCGACATCACTCATCCGATCGCCAACCATCCAGCTGTTTTTTAGATCAATATGAAAATTTTCTTTTGCCTCCAACAGCATTCCTGGATTCGGCTTTCTAAGAAAATGATCGGTGTCTGTCATATAAGGGGCGTATAAGAAATCTAGAATGTCTACACCCATTCGGTTGAAATCATATTTAATTCTTCTGTGTATCTCATATAAGTTTTTTATATTTACAAGACCTCTGGCCACTCCAGACTGGTTGGTAACAATAACAAAGCTGTAACCTTTATCTCGAAGTCGCTTGAGGCAGTTAAAAGCCTGTGGCAGATAGTGAATATCATCTGGGTCGTTAAGGTAGATTCGATCTTCGATAAGCGTGTCGTCTCGATCAAAAAAAACTACTTTTCTCATTTTGTGTCCTTTTTAGCGAGTGGGTGATGGGCCTCCAATTTATTTGCTAACTGATCTAAACTCAAGTGTGTATATTTTTGTGTTGCTGCAAGTGATTGGTGACCCAAGAGGTCTTGAATAATCCGAAGATCAGCTCCACTTGTAAGGATGTGGGTGGCAAAGCTGTGCCTAAGAGAGTGGGGAGAGATGGGCCTCATGAGACCAGCTTGAACACCAGAAGTTCTTATCCACTCATAGGCTCTTCTTGAGGACAGAGGAGTTTCACCAAATAAATATTTTCCATGAGGGGGCCTTAGCTGTAATGTTTGTAAGCTCAACTTTGGCAGAATGACCCATCGCTCTCTTCCACCCTTGCCATGAATTAAGAGTTTGGCCCCTGACAAATCAAGGTCTTTCCACAAGGCTTGACAGGCCTCACTTACTCGTAGACCTGACCCATATAAGAGTAAAAGCAGAAGCATCTTGTCGTTGGCATGGGGGCTATTTTGTGCGACTTCTTTTTTTAGGTGCTTTATTAGAGAAATGACTTCATCTACAGATAAGAAGTTTGGTATTTTACTCGGCACTCTAGGGGCTTGAAGATTTTTTGAAATGTCTTTTTGAATATGACCTTCTTGGAGCAACCAGTTGAAGAAGCTTTTTAAAGTCGAGGTCTTTCTATTTCTCGTACTTAAAGCTAGCAATGACCATTGAGTCTGTGCCCCCCTAGCCCATTGCAAAAGCTTTTCTTCATCCCAGTTTTCAAAATTTTTTACGCCTTCTCGAGTAAAATTTTCAGAATATTCTAATTCAATAATGTTTTTGGAAATTCTGAAATAAAAGGGAGTAAGGTTTACAATTGAAAAAAATTGCCATAAATCCTTGGCATAAGATTTGATCGTTAGAGTGGAGGCAGCATTTATAAGTAGTTGAAACTTAAGGAATTCAGTTGCTAATTCTGCCAAATTTTGTCGTTTTATTGGTGACAAAATAGGCTCCTTGCTAGGGCTATTAAAAAAGCTACATTGAATTTTGCAAAAATAACTTGCACATTTTTCAAGCAGCTGTTAATAATACGTAGCGTTACGTAGAGAGCCAGACGAAGGTAGTAAAAGAGACTTAAAGACACTAACAAAGGAACGGTACGTATGTCAGAAATGGATAAATCCTCAATTTTGCCCCCTAGTGAGCAAAATCCAATATTGGGCCACAACAATAATAACACTAAGATCTTAAAGAATAACAAGATCATATACAAATCAGAAGTTATGCGCAACCTGATGCGCATGGTGGATCGAGTTGCTCCTTCGAATGCAACAGTATTGGTAATGGGAGAGAGTGGAACGGGAAAAGAATTAATTGCCCACGCTATTCACGAGAGATCTAATCGAAGCAATAAGCCTTTTGTCGCAATTAATTGCGGAGCCTTGAGAGAGACTCTTTTAGAAAGTGAATTATTTGGACACGAAAGAGGAGCTTTTACCGGAGCCTATGCAAGAAAAATTGGTCTTGCTGAAGTGGCCAATGGTGGAACTTTATTTTTGGACGAAATTGGCGAACTCAGCCCAGGTATTCAAGCCAAACTTTTAAGGTTTTTGCAGGAAGGTGAGATTTTCAGAGTGGGTGGTAAGGACCCAATTAAAGTGGATATTCGTTTAATTTCTGCGACGAACCGTGAGTTAGATAAAGAGGTTGTTAAAGGCAATTTTAGAGAGGATCTATTTTATCGTATTAATACAATTATGGTCCATTCCCCTCCGTTAAGGCGAAGAAAAGAAGATATAGCTTTTTTAGTTGAGTACTTTTTAAATAATGGAACAAGTGGATATCTTAATCGCGGTCGTCAGATCAGTGAGGAAGCCCTTAAGATTATGGTGAGATATGACTGGCCAGGTAACATTAGGGAGCTTCAAAACTGTTGTGAACGTCTTCAGATCTTATCTGAAGGGCATATCATCATGCCAAATGATCTACCGGAGAACATTAGAAATCCCGAAATGAAAATTGTTATTGATGATTATGATCCAACTATGTCTTTGCACGAGTTGGAGAAGCGTTACATTTTAAAAGCATTAAATTACTTTGATGGCAATAAGACTCAAGCGGCTAATGCTTTAGGAATAACTATAAAGACTCTTTATAATAAACTTCATGAGTATGGAGAGTTTGATAAATACGCTGTTCATACAAGGCCCCTTAAGCCCTAAAAGGGGGCTTAAGGCGGTTTGATTTTTTCATCTTGTGGTGCAGAAGCATAGTGCTTGTGTGTTCAGCAAGAAGGGTAAAAACATGAGCTATGATGATTTTATTAAAAAAATAAAAGATAGAGATCAGGACCATGCTTTGAACTTACCAGATGGAAAAGTTGAAAAAGCCGATAAAAAAAACAAAGATAAGTCTGTAGAAAAGACTAAGAAAAAAGAGAAGGAAGATCCAGATAAGGGACTTATTATTCAGTGATGCCTTTTATCTCTTATGTGTAGACTTTGAAGCTAAAAAGCCCAAACAGTTGTTTGGGCTTTTTTTGTTATCCATTAAGACCTGAACCGACACACAATTTTTTAAGCTATACTCACCGGAGTTGTCAGATCAAATCGCGGTGAGTATAGCTTATTATAGATCAGAAGTAACTATCGTCGTCTTCGTCGTCTTCATCTTCAAAGGCTTCTCCCCCAAGCTCTTCGAAAGGGTCATCTGAAGGGTCTTCAAAAATGTCATCCGGCTCCATTTCTTCTTCCATAGTTTCGAACTGAAGTTGATTTTCTTCTTCGGTTCCGCCTTCTTCACCCACGTCTCTGAGGTCATCAAGACTGTAAGGGTTAACAATTGCTACGGGAGTAGACACATCTTTTGCAATTTCTTCGATGTCTCTAACTTTTGGCTTAGAGTCTTTTTTTACTTCGCTTTTTACCGCTTTGATTTCGGCTTTCTTTAAAGGTTTTTTAGTAACGACCTCTTTCGTCGTTTTCTTTTTTGTTGCCTTCTTAGCAACCTTTTTTGTTGCTTTTTTGGGTGCAGATTTTTTGATAGCCTTTTTCTTCGTTGCTACCTTTTTCTTGGCGACTTTTTTCTTCGTTGCTTTTTTGGCAACCTTTTTCGTTGCCTTTTTCGTCGCTTTTTTGGGTGCAGATTTTTTGGTAGCCTTTTTCTTCGTTGCTACCTTTTTCTTTGTTGCTTTCTTTGTCGCAGACTTTTTCGTTGCCTTTTTTGCGGTTTTTTTAGTTGATTTTTTTCTTTTTGCAGCCATTACAAACTCCTCAAGACTATGCAGTTTAGACTAGAAAATGTTAATGCCAAATTCTAGTGGTGCATAGTCAATTCATTCAACTTGCAACGGAGCATAAATTATACGTCAATTAGTCTGGTTGGGTTGGCAGCCAATTGTCGATAACTTGTCTAAGCTTATCAGGCAAAGCCACCGACACGTAGAACCCGCCTTTTGAGGCCCCTTTTTCGGCAATAGTTGCAAAGTGGCCTAAGACTTCTTTTTCTTTATTTTTAATTGGAAAAACAAGTGTAATAAATGGATTGAAACTTGTTGGGACAAACAGGCTGGCTACGCCTTTTCCCGTGTAGAAATGCACGTCTGTGCTGCCAATACGGGTTTGTACGTGGGGCAATTTTCCACCGGGAACCATTGGAAGTCCATCGCCATTTGGCAATCCTCTTTCGTTTGGCAGCTTAGTTTCATTGAGAAGTCGACTTAGTGGGATTCTGAGCTGTAAGTGCTTGGCATTATTGTCATCTGTCACAAATTCTAAAGTGAGGTCAGAGTTCCCGGGAATGGGAAACGCACCGGCAACTATACTGGCCTCAAAATCGATGGGTACGCGAACAAGTAAAGAAAGGTTGGCGAGGTCTAGCTTTAAAAGCTCTTTACCGTCCCAAACACCTCCACTGACCTTTCCATTTAACTCTGGTGTAGAAACGGGAGGCAATACACTGTCATTACCATTTGGTGGATCCATAATGTCAGACCCGCTGCCAGAACAGTTTTCTAAACACCCAAGGTTTTCCTGATTGTTTAGCCCATTTGTGGGGCCCTGTTCGAATCCTTGTCCGCAGGCGGTTAAAATAAAACTTACGACTAGCAAAAAGACAATTCTTTTCATGACCCTATCTTCCCCTTTGATTTTTTCTACCTGAAATTCGTGTTTGTTTAAAGCCATCGCGAAACTCAGGTGTTCACCGTTTTAAATGAGCCCCTAACTCACAAATTTACATTCGAATTTACAGTCAAACTGCAAACTCAGATAAGATTCGGCAGGGCAAAGGTCTGGCTTTAAAGTTTTTTTATTTGTCAAAAAAACAGACGCGCTAATTCATGCAAAGTGTTAAAGATTTAGTGAGTTTGGGATTTCAATAGGGCAAAAGTTTGCCAAAAAAAAGCGGTCTCATCGAGACCGCTAAGAATTAATTGCTTTGAATACGAGTTTAAATGCAAGCTTATTAGCCAATTAACTTCAAGGCTATCCCATTCTTTTGATTGGCTTGAGCCAGAGTAGAAGTGGCAGCCTGTAAAAGTATGTTGTTTCTTGTTAACTCTGCAGACTCATTAGCTACATCCGTGTCTCTAATTCGAGAGTTGGCTGCTGACAAGTTTTCCTCTGCCACAGCTAAATTCTCAACAGTAGAGACAAGTCTGTTCTGGAGAGCTCCAAGGTTTGCTCGAACACCGTTTACGTGGGACTGAGCAGAGTCTAATGACTCCAGGGCCTCTTGTGCTCCCTCTTTGTTGGTATAGTCAAGTCCATCCAAACCAAGTTCATCAAGTGTGGCTATGTTTTCTGAAGCTTTGAAGGTAATTCTATCTTCAAACTCATTATTAAAAACACCAACTTGGTAGTCAAAGTCAGGCGACGTGCCATCTAAAAGCTTGGTTTTTCCCCATGTTGTAACTTGTGCAATACGTTGCATTTCGTCTTTAAGCTGTTGAACTTCTTTATCAACGAAAGCTCTTTCTACATCACCGATAGTATCTGAGGCTGCCTGGATGCCAAGTTCTCTTAGGCGGGTGATAATGTTTCCGATTTCGTTCAGGCCACCTTCTGCGGTTTGCACCATAGAGATACCGTCGTTAGCGTTACGACTGGCCTGGCGAGCAGAGCGTATTTGACCTTTTAAGTTTTCTGAAATTGCTAATCCTGCGGCGTCATCAGCGGCTTTATTGATTCGACTTCCAGAAGCGAGTTTTGACAAACTGCTGTCAATTCCTCTTTGGTTTACATTTAAATTTCTTTGCGCATTAATAGCGGCTATATTTGTAGAGACTCTGAATCCCATTTTATCCTCCGTTAATTTTTTTCATTCCAAAATCCTCCTTCCTTGTTTAATCCTCTGGGTCCGCTGAGGTGGCATCCGAGCCTGGGTGTACATAAATTTGACCCTAACTTTTCCTTGTACTAATTCATCTTCCTTGAAACCTCCTTTTGTTAGATTTGGTGGTTAATCCATCAACTAGTCTTTGCCGTTGACAAGAAACCTTTCGGGAGAAGCGTAGAATATTTGACAGGACTGTAGACTAATTTACTCTGTCACAAGCTATTTTTAGACTTACAACTGATCGAGGTCTTAAGACTAAAGACATCAGAGTTTTTTTGTTTATTCAGCCTATGCAGGCAAAAGTCTTAGCCTCTATGTCAATTTCTCAGAGTAGATTTTGTAAAGAAACTTTATGTTGTATTACAAAAGACGGTTAGATCATCAGTCTGTCAGACTTATTTTATTTCTAATTTATTGATTTTCAAAGAAAGTGAGTAAGTGTTGAGCCACCCAATCAGGCTCATCTTCCATGAGATGATGACCTCCGGTGGGATGAAAGTAGAGTTGGCTATTGGGAACGAGATCGTGCAGTTCTTCGATGTATTTGGGTTTAACGACTTGATCTCCCAGTCCAGATAGTATGAGTACGTCTCGTTGGGTTTTTTTAAACTCTTCTGGAAGTCTGGGTTCGGCAAGAGTTTTTGTCGCGAGAAGAAAGCAATACATAGAGTCTGGGTGGTTATAAAAGTTCTTAAGTGAATATAGAATTCTTTCCTCTGTTAACAGCTGTTTGTTTGTTAAGACTCTGGAGATGCTGGATTTTATACTCCATTTGTTTATAAAAAAACTCGTGAAATAAGAGAGTTGTGGAATTTTAAAAAAAGGCAGAGGCACCAGATCGGGGTTGGTTGCGGGACTAATGACTGCAATTTTTTTTATAAGATCTGGCTTATGTGTGGCCAACCATAGTCCAATGGCTCCTCCCATAGAGCTTCCCACTATATAAACAGGGTTAAGGTCAAGGGCTTGGATGATCTTTGCTATATATTGAGACTGAGACTCGATGTCTAATTTCAAAAGTGTATTCTTACTGCTTCGACCAAATCCGGGCAAATCGATGACTGTCAATCTGTAGTGAGATTGAAGTCTAGACTCAAGTTCTCTCCAAATAAATTGTGAGGCTCCAATTCCATGAATAAAAAGAACGTCGGGTCCTTTTCCTGTTTGCCGGTAGTATGCAGATGCGGTGTTATCGATTTTTAGATAATCACCGTGGTCTGGGTAGTTAAAACTCAAAGCTTGTTTCTTAGATTCTAATTGTAAAATCGAAAGAAGGACGAGCAGGCTTAAAAAGAGCGCAGCAAAGATTAACAAAAGCCATTTAAACGCTTTCAAGACTTTAGGCCTCAATCAATTTCTAAATAACGGCAAAAGGCAAAACGGCCAGAAAGGTTATAGAGCTTTATTTGAGCCTCTTTTCTGTGAACTTCGTTGGGAAACCCAAGATTACACTTCCCATCTGTTTCTTGAAAATAGGAGCATTGTTCGCAGTTAAACACCAGACTTAACTTATTAAAGTCTTTAGCCTTTACAGGATCTTTAATAACAGATCTTGAAACTTTTCTTAAGACCTTTCTTGAGACACTTGGCATTGACATCCTCCAAAAGAAGCTCATCTTCAAGTAGATAACGGCTATCTACGCCAGTTATTAGTTTGAGACGAAGTTAATGTCTATATAAAAGGTGTTTTTTTATGAATGATATTGAAAAAATGACTCAAAAAAGCCAAGAAGCCATGCAAGCAGCAGCTCAATTGGCTGAAGATAAACAGCATGGGGCGGTGGAGCCTGAGCATTTAGCTTATGCAATACTTCAACAGGATGACGGGATAGTACCAAGAGTTTTAGAGTCCATGAAGCTGGACCCCAATGGAATAAAAAAGGCTTTGCTGCAAAAAATTGAAGGCTTTTCTAGAGTGTCGGGCTCTGGTGTAAGAGTGGTGGCCAGTCAGCAGTTAGTATCCATTTTTAAAGATGCGGAAAAATTGGCAAAACAAATGGGTGATAGTTTTATATCGACAGAACATTTTTTTATCAGTTTTTTTAGGCAAAAACTAGAAGTTGTTAAAATTTTTGAAAAACGCGGTGTTAATCAAAGTAATTTTAAACAGAAATTAATGGAAATAAGGGGAGATAGTAAAGTGGTAGACGACAATCCTGAAGCTAAATTTGACGCTTTAAAAAAATATGCAAAAGATCTCACTGAACTTGCTGAGTCTGGAAAACTGGATCCGGTAGTTGGGCGAGATGAGGAAATTCGTAGAGTTATACAGGTACTTTCAAGAAGGACAAAGAATAATCCTGTGCTTATTGGTGAGCCGGGAGTGGGAAAAACAGCCATAGCCGAAGGCTTAGCTCTAAGAATTATTAACGAAGATGTGCCCAACGTTTTAATTGGAAAGAAGTTAATGTCTTTAGATATGGGAGCTCTCATAGCGGGGGCCAAATACAGAGGGGAGTTCGAAGATAGATTAAAGGCAGTTATTAAAGAGGTCACCTCTTCTGATGGTGAAATTATTCTCTTTATTGATGAACTGCACACTCTTGTTGGCGCTGGAAAATCTGAAGGCTCTATGGATGCGGGTCAACTTTTAAAACCAGCTCTAGCTAGAGGGGAGTTAAGATGTATTGGCGCTACAACACTGGACGAATATAGAAAGTATATAGAAAAGGACAAGGCCTTAGAAAGAAGGTTTCAGGGAGTTTTGGTCCAGGAGCCCTCTGTTTCTGATGCCATTACTATTTTGAGGGGCATAAAAGAAAAGTATGAAGTTCACCATGGAGTTCGGATCTCTGATTCTGCTGTTGTTCAAAGTGTTAAACTTTCTGATAGGTACATATCTGATAGGTTTCTACCAGATAAGGCGATTGATTTAATGGACGAAGCGGCCAGTCGGTTGAGTATCGAAATTAATAGCGTACCAGCAGCAATTGATGAGCTACAGAGAAAGTCTATGCAGCTTCAAGTTGAAAAAGAAGCCTTAAAAAAGGAAAAAGATCCAGGGGCTAGAGATCGCTTAGTCGTTGTTGATAAAGAGATTGAAGAGCTGAGTTTTAAAATTAGCGAGCTGAAAAAACAGTGGGAGTCCGAAAAAGCAGATATTGGAGGCCTAAAAAACACCAAAGAAGAGATTGAAACGGTGAGATTGGAGATTGAAAGAGCGGAGCGTACGGGCGAATTAGGGAGGGCTGCTGAACTCAAGTATGGGAAATTGCCAGATCTAGAAAAAAGGTTAAAGAGCTATGAAGAGGATAAAGTTAATTCTAATCATGGCGAGAGAATGCTAAAAGAAGAGGTCGGTCCTAATGAAATCGCAGAAGTTGTTGCTAAGTGGACGGGCATTCCTGTGCAGAAAATGTTAGAGGCAGAGTCTGATAAGCTTTTACACATGGAGGATAAGCTTCGGCAAAGAGTTGTAGGTCAAGACTCAGCCTTGGAGGCTGTAGCAGATGCTATTCGGAGGGCGAGAGCGGAGATATCAGATCCCAACAGACCAATTGGTAGCTTTATATTTTTAGGCCCAACAGGGGTTGGCAAAACAGAAACTGTTAAGGCTTTAGCTGAATTTTTATTTGATTCAGAGGAGGCTGTTTTGCGCATTGATATGAGTGAGTATATGGAAAAGCATTCCGTGTCTCGTTTAGTTGGGGCTCCTCCCGGATATGTAGGGTATGAAGAAGGTGGTCAATTGACTGAGCAGGTCAGGCGGCGTCCTTACAGTGTTGTTCTTTTAGATGAAATTGAGAAGGCTCATCCAGATGTTTTCAATATATTATTACAGGTTTTAGACGATGGACGTTTAACAGATGGTCAAGGCAAAGTTGTAGACTTTAAAAATACAGTTTTGATAATGACATCTAATATCGCAGCTCACGCTATTGCTGATGAAAGCTTATCGGATCAGGAAAAGCAGGCAGAAGTTCAAAGAGCACTCAAGGAGAGGTTTCGGCCAGAGTTTTTGAATAGAGTGGATGAACTTATTACTTTTAAAGGACTTGGCAAAGACCAGTTGTCAAAGATCGTTGGCATTCAGCTGCAAAGACTAGTGGAAAGGCTTCGTGACAAAAAAATTGAGATTGAGTTCACTGATAAAGCTTATGAGTATATAGGGGAAAAGGGTTTTGATCCCGTTTATGGCGCTAGACCACTAAAACGAGTGATTCAATCAGAACTCTTAAATCCCATTGCTAAGCTAATTATTAAAGGTGAACTTGCATCAGGTTCAAAACTAAAAGTAGATAGTCGGGGGGCTGAGATTCTACTTTCTACTTTATGAAATTAGCTTGGAAGTGAGTGAACACGAGGTTTTGTATTCACATGCTGAAGGTCCAGATATTAAGAAATATATAGAGTGTGACTCGGCTCCTATTAACAATAGACAGGTTGTGTGGAACAATTGATTCTATGCAGTCAGGTTTGTATTGTTTTTTGAGCTCGTCTTCTGAGTACCCAGAGTTTGCCAAATTGGGTCAATCGTCAGATCGACTCTTTATCTTTTATCCTCAATCAGATTTGGATATAAGAAATAATTTGCCCAGAGAGGACGAGCATAACTTACTCTTGTTTGATCCAAAAAGTTTGTTGTTGGCAGGGCCTGAAACTCTCAATATTTTAAATAATAGTCGTAACTATGTGATGGCATTAGTTTCAAGTGAAGATGAAAATGATGAGAATATTAAGTTTTTTAATTTGAGCCCGCAGATAGACCATTTAATACCTTACAAAAGTAAAAGTATAGAGAGTGAGATTCAAAAGCTTGTAAGTATTCTTAACTCCATTAAATTGCAAAAAAATGTAGAGATGACCGTAGAAAAAACTCTAAATTCTTTAGAAAATAAAAGAACTATAAGGATGAGCGAGAGTTCACACAGGTGGAAATGTTTTGATGAAGTGGGTAAATATGCAGAAGAATTGCATGTATTTCCAGACTTTCCCAATATAGTGAGAACTGCGGCCTCGGAGTTGATTACCAATGCTTTTTATGATGCTCCTAAGAATCCAGATACAGGCAGGTCATTGAATTCAGATAGGAGGTCGTTGGTAAACTTAATTCCTCCTCAGGAAATAGAATTCTCTTTTGGGACT
>CAZCYD010000068.1:0-12563 GCA_964502735.1 uncultured Pseudobdellovibrionaceae bacterium | reverse complement strand
ATGTGAATCTAAATTTTTGTAAGATTCTAAGTTGAAACTGCTTTGCACAGCTCCGATGAGAGGATGGTCTAAGACTCTATGATGAAGCGTTGACTTTTCAGTTGGCAATCCTTTTCTCGGCTCAAATAGATCCTGTCTGTGAGTTAAGTGACAGACAAAACGTTCTAGTAGACCTCCTGGAACATCCATTAAACAAAATACAAACTCTATAGAGCATGAAGTGTCTCCTCTCATGTACCTCTTTAAAGCAGAAACATGACAACCTAGTTTTTCGGCTAACTTTTGCAAGTTCACATCTTCAGGATGGTACCCCCGTAATGCTCGCAATACGTCTGAAGGCTCTTCGATATAAGAAGGCTCAATAGCAAATACCTCACGAAGTGACTGGCACAAAGGCAGCTGCAGATGTTCACACAGATCCCAAAACTCACTCCACCTAAGAATTTTATAACCCGACAACCACCTTTCTACTTGATTGTGAGTATAACCAAGCTTCAGACTCAAATCCTTTGTACACTTGTTGCCTATAAAACTCTCAAGAATTCTACACTTTAATAGACTATAATCTATAGACATGTACTTACCATTCCACATGCTTTTCTTCCAAGTTGATACGTATAACGTTGGCTAAAAGCGAAAAACTCAAGCTGCCGGCAAAGCCCTCAATCTTAGCGTACCAACCCGGCAAATATTTAGGGGGCGAAATTAATTTTTTCTCATAAGATTCTTCTAGATGAAAAATATCCTCTAAACTTACTCGTCCGCAGAATAATAAGTGACTAAGTTCAAGTTTGTTGTGGGCCATTGCCCATTTAAACATTGTATGCACATTCATCAACCCATCGAGATAAACACTATCCTTAGTAAAAATAATATTTTTATCTGGATGCCCCCCTCGAAAAATCCTGTGGGCTGAGGCATAACTTTCCTTAACCGACTGATTTTTCTCAATAAAGAAATGAAAAACATCTAAAAAACTGGCTCCATTTAATGCCATATCAATGGCTAAAATTCGCAACGCCAACCTCTTAAGTCTTTGTATATCTATAGCCCCTGTGATGACTTCCGCGAAAGTCGCCAAACCTTCTTGAGTCTTTAAGGTCCTCAAAGAACCTCTACCCATACATTTTAAAATAGGTTGAGCCTCTCCATTCAGAGCCGTTAAAGAATGGGTCATGACTTCGTGATAAAAAAGTTGCTTAAAGTCGTAGTGGTTAAAGTCTGTGCCTGATCTAATTTTTATGTATTTTGAGGTCGCCGTGGCTTTAGCTGCCAAATCTGGGGTTATTAGGATTTCCAGAGGCGAGTCTTTAAATACTCCCCGAATTCTCCTTTCCATATAGTTTTTGATATCCTCCGCAGAAATGCAGCTTTCTGGTTCCTTCACGTAGGAGTGATTAAACTCATCAGCCAAATTAACCACCTGTTCAGCAGCCTGAACATTAGTCACATCAGAGTTTGGCAATAAATCTCCGGGAGCTCCAAATATTCTTTTTGAAAGTTCAGTAAAGTCAGCGGTCCCAACAGCGCGGTTCAGCTCAATGGTGTCCAAATAACTTTTAATGGTCTTGTGAGTAAACACCTCTAAAGGATGATGCGGGGTAAAAGACTTTAGCAACTTCTCTAGTTCGAGTCGCTCTTCTTCATACCGAATAGGGATATAGCTTATCTGTGGCAGATTAATCTTGCCTTTATTGTATGAATCTAAAAAATCCCTCTCGGCTTGAAGTGGCCAGGCAATATTTCCTAATAGCTTTAGGCTGGCACTAATAGCGTACACTTTTTCATTAATCTCTCTCAGTGCCTGAAACACTCTATTTTATCCCTTCCCTCTTGTTTTGTTAGTCATTTTGGCAGCCAATGCCTTTTCAATAAAATCAATAATTATTGAGGCCACATTTTTATCAGAGTGCCTTTCAATACCCTCTAATCCTGGAGATGAATTCACCTCGAGAACTAAAGGACCATGATGAGACCTGATAATGTCAACACCCGCAATATTTAAACCCATACACTTCGCTGCTCGAACTGCGGTCGCCCTCTCTTCTGGAGTCAATTTAATTGAATGCCCTACACCACCCCTATGCAAATTTGACCGAAACTCCCCTTCTGCAGCCTGTCTTTTCATAGCGGCTACGACTTTTTCACCAACAACAAAACAACGAATATCAGCTCCCCCCGCTTCAGCAATAAACTCTTGAACTAAAAAATGAGCTTCTAAACCTCTTAACATGTCGATAACACTTTCGGCAGCCTTTTTATTTTCCGCTAAAACGACCCCCTGCCCCTGAGTTCCCTCTATCATTTTTATGACTAAGGGGGCTCCCCCAACTAAGTTAATTAAATCTTCGGTCATATTTGTTGAGTGAGCAAATCCCGTAACCGGTAGGCCTATGCCTTTTTTAGCCATAAGCTGTAGAGATCTCAGCTTGTCGCGCGAACGCTGAATAGCCACGGACTCATTTGCAGCAAATGCTCCTGACATTTCAAACTGTCTTAAAATAGCGGTTCCATAGAAAGTAACCGAGGCCCCAATTCTTGGAATAATTGCATCAAAGTAGTCGAGAACCTTTTCCTTGTAATGCACACTAGGCTTATTAGACGTAATATTCACATAACACTTGGTGGGATCAATGACTTCAACACTATGCCCTTTTTTTGTCGCCTCTTCTGCTAGCCTCTGGGTTGAATACAACTTAGGCCCCCGAGACAATATTCCTATGTTCACAATAACACTCCCAATTCCCAAATATTAGACTGTTAATTTTTATGAAATACTAGCTATCCCAACCTGTAACTAGACGTCAACGGACTCTTTTTTTTTGAGATAAATACGAGGCTCCTGAGTCAACCACGTAACGACCACGGATGGCCTGCCTACCCACTAAAAATCGAAAACCCATTAAGTCGCGATTAACCAAAGTGACCTCAATTGGCCATCTTTTATCTCCAACTTCAATTTCTGTCTGGATGACGGGACGGAAAGTTCGAGTACCGGTTGAAGATTTTACTATTCTGTAATCAATAAGCTCGGCCGAGCAGTCAAAAAAAGGCTTGGATTTTCTCTGAGTGGGGTGAACACGAAAATAAACAAATGTTTTGCCCCCTCTTTTTCTGTATGAGATATCAGATACATGCAAAGCCGAAGTTCTTGCACCTGTGTCTATTTTGGCTTTAATTTTTTTTATTTGAAGCTCGGGCAAAGCACACCACTCCCTCCACCCCAAAACTTCTTTGAATTTCTTTTGCATCATACAATGATAGTATCAGCTCTGAATTTAAGCTTGTGACACAGCGTTGACTAACTGCCAATCTAAAACTCAAAATTATCAAAACTAAAATAGTCTGAAAATTAATTAACAAAAAACTAAAAATAAAAACTGTGTATTCAAATGGTCAGAACTGAATGCCGCTCAATTTTAGCGTATTTTCAAAGTGTTAATTTGTATCGAATTATAAAAAAATAAAGGTAATGCAGAGATATAAATCAATATATTGTTTGTAAAAATTATTATATGAGTCTATAAGAATTATATCCTAACTAAGGAGGAATAATGAAAATCGCAAATCTTTGCATAGCTCTACTTTTAACCACAGGTCTCTTTTCTGCCCATGCAGAGGATGTTCAGAAAGAAGAAAAGGAAGTTCAAATTAGCATTAACGATGCACTTGTGCCCTCAACAGCCAAAGCTAATGAAAACGTCAAGGCCATAATTAGCGGACTTTTCCCGAACGGATGTTATAGGTTCAGTCATTCAGCTGCAAACAAAAGTCCGAACAATAATATCTTAAGTGTAGCGACCTACGCCAAGGTTAGCCCTGGCATGTGCATAATGGTTCTTGTGCCTTACACTCGAGAGATTCAACTCGGAAGCTTTGAGCCTGGGGAATACAGAATTCGCTTTATTAACAGCGATGAAACTTATATGGAAAAAAGACTTTTAGTGGAGTAGATTGATCCATTAATGAAGATAATTTTAACAGTCTTTTTTATCTTAAATGGACCCTTCTCAAAAGCATTTTCAGCCTCCGAGGAGGGTTCTTCCCTACATGGCAAGTGGAAGTTCACAAAATTTATTTATCAAGGCCAAGAGCACCCTCCGCTCAATCCTAACTTGCAACTCTATTTTGAGTTTTATAAAACTGGTACAAATAGGTTGTGGTGGTACCGCTCGGATGAACGCGGTTTTTGCGAAAGAATTGGCATTTACAGCTATCAGGAAGATAAGCTGACAGATGAAATTGTATGGGTAAATCCTCAAAATAATTTTGATTGCAGCAAAGATCCAGACATGCAAATGGGCAGAAAATCCACCACTCTAGTTGAGATCTTAGATTATCAACTCCGCATTCACATGAGCTTAGCAGGAGAACCCTTTATCTATATTTGGGAAAAGAAAAAAACTCCACATCAACAACCCGTTCCTCTTCCAGGTACTCAACAAAGTCGGCATTGATGATGCGTCATCCAAACAACCTCAAAAAACAAGCCCAGAAGTTGTTAAATAAAAGCTCTGCTTCCGTCTAATACCAATTCCAAAAAATAATCGCCTAAAATTTGTGAATGCGCCTCACGCGCAGTTCTGCAGCCTCAAGGCTGCGGCTGTATGAGCATGAGGCGCATTCACAAATTTTAGGCGATTATTTTTTGGAATTGGTATAATTATAGATCTCCACCAGTAATGGACTGAACCCCATTTGTAAGAATTATTTTTTCTATAAGTTGGTGGACCTTCGAGATTTTGTCAACAAAGCTTGTATCATTGTGAACAATATATCTGTGCGGATGAGACGACCATGCCTTCTTAATTTTTTCGTCAATTTCTAGAGCTTTCTCATGACTTTCTACTCTAACATCTGAATGGTCACTGTTGTAGTCCTCCTGCTGAGCAACTTCTAAATGTATAACTATGTCATACCGAGACAACTCTTCATCCATACTTGTGAAGTTCTGCTCAAAAAACAGAGATGCCTTTCCTGGCCAATAGGCTAACCCATCCAACGTACCACGATCGCATATAAGATTTTTTCCTGGCCACTCTAACCCCACTAAGGTTTCCAGCTCTTTTTGAACTTTAAAAATGGCCCTTTGTTGACACAAGCGAGCCTCTTCACTACGACTGGCTCGCGGAAAACCACCTCTGTACAATATTGTTGCCGCCTCAGGAACAAGAGCCAAGTGATGGTAGTAATGCTTAATAAGACTCATCGCCACAGTTGTCTTGCCTGCCGATGGACCTCCAGTTAGTACAATCTTCATTTTTTAACTTCCAAATGCGCCACCAGCACAGGAATTTCACTCATGCGAATAATTTCTCTAGCATTGCTACCTAAAAACATGGCTTCCGCCCCTCTTGCCGATGTGGGCAAAGCCAAGAAGTCTACATTTTCACTCTTAACTACCTTAAAAATAGAGTCCAAGAAGTCCGCTGGACTGTCATCGACTATAACTTTAACCTCAGCCCCATTCTGAACTGCAAAATCAGCCCATTCGCGACCCGCTTTCTCGCGCAAAGCAATAGCTTCCTGAGAGTAAGATTCCATAGAGACCCAGCCTCCGCCAAGGGCTGTAGAAACAGACTGAGCAAAGGCATCAATAGGATGAAAAATCTTGGAGT
Organism: uncultured Pseudobdellovibrionaceae bacterium; assembly: GCA_964502735.1. Lineage (GTDB taxonomy): Bacteria > Bdellovibrionota > Bdellovibrionia > Bdellovibrionales > UBA1609 > JACKAN01. The sequence goes on along the minus strand of CAZCYD010000068.1, from coordinate 6,945 downwards.
ATAAAACTATATAAGGTTGAATTCCCATTTTTCCCTGCACTAGACGCTCAAAAAAGTTTCTCTCATTTTCGGTCAGAGAACTCGGCATTAATACTTTTTTCAAACCCCCAGTAAAATTATACTTTGGAGGAATCACAAGACACGGAAATGTAGACTCCAAGATAAAGGCTTCCGTAAAACTCCCCATAAAAAATCGAGTTAGTCCCTTTCTCTGGTGAGTATTAAAAATAACAAGCGCAGGATTTTGCTCCTTTAAAAAGGAGTTTAATACCTGAATATCTTCGCTTCTAGAAACTCCCTCGGACAGGAGAACCTTTGGATTCTTGAGATAATCTCGCGAAAAAGTTGCAATTTTATCAATCAAAACTTTTTGGGCCTGTGGTTCTATAAGCTTTAACTGAGGCGGAGTAATATTCGCCACCCATTGCACCATTTCTTGCCCCAAGATATAGACTGGCACGACTTCAAATTCTGATGCAGACCCGGCAAAGCTATCCATGATTTGAAGTGTTGATGACCATGAATCCTGAGTCTCCGCGTAGGGATCGAAAGCCCACACAATCTTAAGTTTTTTCATCTTTCACCTCTCTAATTTTTAATAACCTGCAATTTTTTTAAGCTCGTTTAATTTTTCTCTCTCGTCGCTAGGTATAAAAGTTCCTGCACTACCAGAGTAACCCAATACAATACCCTGCTCATATTTTCTATAACATTTCTTGGCCATCTTGCTTCCAGGTGACTCGCGAACACAGGACTCAAAATAAACATCCGGCAGTTCCCAAAAACCAGAGTCGCCTAATAACTCATAAACAACCCCTAGATAATAGAAAGTCTCTGCCCGGATTTCTTTACTCAAGGGCTTCATAAGAGATTCATGCAAAATTGAACTGGCTCTCAAATAATCCACATATTTACTATCACTATCCTCTCCAAAATGAGCCTGATTAGAACCTTCTATGAGTTTTTTCGCAGCTGACAAAGAGACCTGGACTTTGTTTTTCTTTTTCTCAGCCATCCAACCGACAAAGGACTTCTCCCAACTTTCAACATTTCTTGATAAATAAACTGGCAGCTCTATTCTTTCAATTAAACCGTTTACAAAACGATAGCCCTCTTCAGGAGATCTTTCAGCCCTCACAACGACGGCTAAGAACTGTTTTATGGCCTGTTCCTGAAGGTAAGGGTTGTCACCCTCCTTCTTGCCGGATAACAAATTGGATTTAAGCAATTCCTTGGCCTTGTCAAACTGACGAGTGGCCACCATCACTTTTGACTTTTGAATCACATTTATATCCCCACCCTCCAGAAACTTTAGATCCCAAAAATCGTATTTTGGGCCCATCTGGTTTCGAGTATGGCAGGCAAAACAATAGTTCAATGAGTGCTGGAGCAAATGGCGAGAATACCTCAAATTACCTCGCTCAAATGCTGAAATTGCACTAGAGACCTCAACTTCCAAATTATTAATACTTAGATTTACAAGAGGGTCTTCACCCAAAATTTGCACAGCTTTATCTTTAGGAATCACATGGGATGCGCCGTGAAACTCTTTCATCTTCGCTTGAATAATTTTTTTATTTTTGGGATCTTCAAATGCATTCTTACTGTAAACGAAGGGCATTAAATCTGTAAAAGTTAAAGCCAACTTCTGCATATTTTCAGGCCAAGTCTCATCAACCTTTTCCTTAACCTGGGGCTTTGAACATCCTAAAATGGATATTGCTAAAATAAAAATGAGAGCTTTGCTCATAAGAAACTCCTTTTCCTTCAAAATTTAACTCTTAAACATCACCTCTAAGCACTTCAAGTAGTGCATTGAGAGCATCCGTAGATGTAAATATCCCTAGATAATCTTCCTTTTCAGACTGCACGATGGCACTACCTATCTTTTGTTTTGACATATGATAGACGACATCTTCCAAGGGCGTTTCTGGCTCAACAATATAAGGATCCATTGTCATCACCTTGTTAACTTTTAGATTCTCTAAATCTTTGTAACAGCTCTCCACCAGCCTGACGTCTCTGTCACTTAAAATCCCAACTATTTCCCCATTTAAAATGACTGGAAGATGACGAATCCCATTCTTTTTGAACAGCTGAATCACTGTCTGAATAGAATCATCAGGGGCAACAAACAAAGGACTCGGAGTTGTATATTCATCCACCCTAAGGTCTTTCATGTAGTCTAGTTTTACCATATGTGTACCTCTTTTCTACCACTCACAGTATTTGAAATTCTTCACCCCTTTGGGGAATACATACATTTAAACCTAGCTCTGTTTCTAGTCTATATTTTAATGCTTTTGATGCTGCAGGCTCACCATGATTCAGAAATATCTGTCTAGGCTTTTTTTGGAACCTTTCCACCCAGCGCATAATATCATTAGAGTCCCCATGAGCCGAAAGGGAGCTTATGCTAGTCACCTCAGCCTCTACGTCAATTAGAACCTTGTGTATGCGTATTTTAGGCAACCCCTCTTTCAGCAGACGTCCCTTTGTCTCCTCCACTTGATACCCCACAAAAATTACAGTATTTCTTGGATCAGGGAGCCGTTTTTTCAGATGATGAAGAACTCGACCGCCAGTTAACATCCCAGCCGCAGAAATAACAATCATAGGTCCATCAGACATATTAATTAACATCGACTCATCAACGGAACGAACCGCTTTAAAATCACTGGGGCAGATAGGAGTCTGAAAGTGATCGCCTACAAGTTTCAATTTTAATTCATCATGATTTTTTAAGTAAATATCAGTAGCGTTATTCGCCATGGGACTGTCTACGTAAACTGGAACCTTTGGGATTCGTCCCTCTGATTCTAGGACCGACAATAAATATAAAATTTCTTGTGTTCGTCCCACCGCAAAGGCCGGAATAACCACAACACCATCGCGCTGTATTGTTCTGCTGATAATCTGCTCTAGCTCAATTAAACTATCTTGCCGAGCCTGTAAGCGATCACCATAGGTTGACTCTAAGACTAAGAAATCAGTTTCACTAATGTTAACTGGCCCTTTAACCACGTGCTGACGATCATGACCAATATCTCCACTAAAAGTGATAACATTGAGACCATTGCCCTTATCAATAGCGACTTGCACAAATGTAGAACCTAAAATATGTCCAGATCTCAACAGGCGAAAACTCAATCCTTTACATAGCTCTATCCATTTATCCTGCTCAACGGGATGGAAGAGTTCTAAAGCTGCCATAGCATCATTTTCATCATATAAAGGAAGAGCCGGAGAAAAATGAGTGGCTTTTTTGCGATTTAAGTACTTTGCATCTTCCACTTGTAAATAAGCTGAGTCTATAAGCATTATTTTACACAAGTCTACAGTTCCAGACGAAGCAAAGATGGGTCCGTGAAATCCCTCCTTAACGAGCTTAGGAAGATAACCAGAGTGATCAATGTGAGCGTGGGTCAGAATCACGGCATCAATTTTTTCTGGCTCAGGAAATGGCTCCCAATTCAGGGATCGGATCGGTTTGGGTCCCTGAAAAAGGCCACAATCAATCAAGAGTTTGTACCCATTAAAACTTAGAAGGGTTCGACTTCCTGTAACCGTCTGGGCAGCTCCTAAAAACTTTAAGCTGCAATGCACGCCAGTTGACAACTTTACTCCTTACACGCCCCATGAATAAACTTACTTAACGCAAATTAAGATCATAATTGAGGGCGTCTTTTTCCTTAATTTTAACTTTTACTTTCAGTTTATTTGAGTTAATGGCATCATTTACCAGAAAAGAATTCTTTTCTTTTTGTACAGCGAACCCAAGATTTGGGTTCGAAGCCTCACTAGTGACTTCAAGACTGAAGTCACTGAAGTCCAACTTCGCCGCTTCATATCCTGTCAAAAAAATTCTGATGTTTTTACCTGCAGGCTCCCACTTTATAGACACCATCTTTTTTACCTGCTGCATATCGGGCCAGTTATCAATAAGAGGATCACCCTCCTGCGACTTTACAATGGTCGACACAAATAAAAAGCTGAAAATAACTAAAAAAATCAGTTTATTTAACATGCTTTACCTCGCTAGAGTACGCCAGCCTCAGACTAACATTTTCTGTCACATTGTACACCAACTTCTGCTACTCTCTATCGCACAAGTCCATACTCCGTAACTACGGCACTCAGAAATGCCGGAAGTTTCACTCTGGATTCAATAACTTGGACTTATATTTGCACTAATTTGCATTGATTTGATCTGGTCTTTGTAATAGATTGCGTCGGCCTATTTGCAGAGGTCTATTTAGAGATCGCGCACGGGAGATGAGTATGATTTTTTTGTTATTTACTATAACCCTGAATTTATCTTCAGCCAGTTCAGCCGTTCTTACAAATAGTGAGTTGACAACTGTTTCCTCTCCGGCCCACAACTACGGTTCTCTAATCGAAAAAAACAATATTAACACGGCCATAGAAAGTGTACTCGCTAGCCAAAGTCTGCTCGCCAAATTTTATGAGGACATAGACCTCTGCAACTCCTGCCAAAACAATCTTCACATACTAGAATTTCAACATTTTTTATACATTCAAGCCCACAAGGAACTCCAAGCCTTAGCCCTTTCTATCAAATCTTATATTCTTGACAAGAACGAACCCAGAGTCGCGCACAAAGAAAGTCTAAAGCTCTTAGATTATCTATTATCAGATGCCCAGCTTAACTTTGAAGCCTCTCCTCACTCAGCTAGAATTGTTGCAAACTCTTCTTACTTCAACGTTACCCGAATATTTCTAACCCAACTTCAAACTAATTTAACCGACACGCAAATATTTGACACGGCTCTCCCCTACAGAATGGACTCCCCCATTTCCCACGCCCTTATCGTTCGGAACATGGCACGACTACTAGCTCTCAAAAATCCTTCAAATGAAATGAGAAAAATTAAAAATCTCGACCAAAGAGAAGTTTCTGAACACCTTGAATACTGGAGAGTCTTGGGACAACAAATACTTAGACTCACTGAAGCTATTCTCGCCCTTAATACACCTCCGCCCAGCACTCAGATCCAAGAAGAAGCTAAAGAGCTTCTGCAGGTTGTAACAAAATACACAAATCATCTTAAGTCTCTACAGGATCAACTTAAAGAAAACCTCAATCTATCAACGGATGTAACACAAGACAAAACACAAACCGCCGAACACTTACTAAGCCTCTTAGGAACGCTAAAAGCTATTGGTGAAAGCTCTCACCAATACTCCATTCTCATTGATGCCCATGTCATTCTTGCAGAAAATGCTTGCGACAATTTGCTTAAGAAATAAGCTATGATCTCCAATTTACTAAGCTCATTTGTCTAAACTTATTTGCTTAATTAGTTGGCTTTAGCTGGTCGGCTCTCTCTTGCGCATACCCATTGCGATTCCAAGGCATAAGAGCCAAGATATTTGTCAACATACAGACTCCAGACAGCCCAGCAAACAAAAGTCCAGCTCCTACAAAACCCGCAATGCCAAAATAGACACTGTCTATAAGATACCCCAAAAGGACACTCGCAAGCACAATAGATCCCGCGATGGCATGAGTCTGTCTCATTAGAGGAAAATGACTTCTCTTTTTAGAAACAACTTCTTTGCCTTCACGTTTCCAACGCAAGATTCCACCCTCATAAACATCATAATCATAGCCCTTTTCAAATGCTAGACCTAAAGACTGAGCTTGCTGAACAGCTAACTTCGCCCGATTGCCACTTCTACACATCACTATAAGTTTTTTATCTTTTAGCTGAGTCAGAACACCAGGAGCCTGGGAGTTAAAAGTTGAAAGCGGAAGATTGACAGATCCTGGCGCATGCTCAGAGTCAAATTCATCTCTTTCTCTTACATCTATTATCACTTCGTTCATGTATCCCCTCCTTACCTTATTTAGTTTAGACACTGAACACCTTACTACAAACTTCAATATGAATCATAAAATTAAAAAATCAATTTCAGACACCCAACTTATATTACATTTTTTTAATATTCGGAAGTTTATGATTAGCCTTGTCAATATTTTTCTAGTTTTTAACGGGAATAATGCCCCATTTTCTAGACAATACGTGGTTATAATCTATAATTACGGGATGGAAAAAAAAAATTTACCAACAATTGAGCGATGCGAGCTTGTGGCAGAAGTGTTAAAAGTCCTCTCTCACCCGCAACGCCTTCTTATACTTTGTCAATTAACGGATGAAGCCAAGTCCGTAGGGGATCTGGAAAAATTATCTGGAGCCTCTCAATCTGCGGTTTCACAGTTTCTTGGAAAGATGAAGGCACAAGGTCTAGTGAAGGCCCAAAAACAAAACCAATTCACCTACTACGATATCGCTGACCCAAACATAAAAAAACTTATTCAGTCTTTATATTCTATTTATTGTTTAGATCAGTAATATGAAATGGGGATTAAAGGGTAGGATTTCCGAGCTTATTGGCCGCTCCAGCGATCAATTTTTGCCAACTCTCAATATACCAACTCTCAAAGTTAGATACTTTGGAGTTCTAAAGATTCCTTTAATTTTTGCTGTAAGCCCAAAGGTGATTAAGCTAAATAAGCATGAGTGTCAGATTAGAATACCTCTAAATTATGTTACGAAGAATCATGAAAACTGTATGTACTTTGGAGCTCTATCCATTGGAGCTGACCTTGCCGGCGGCTTGTTAGCTCTAAACATTTTCAAAGATGAATCCTTTCACTTCCTATTTAAGGATGTTCATGCTCAATTTTACAAACGCTGTGAGAGCGACGCTTATTTTTATTGCAACGATGGATCACTTATTGCTGAAAGAGCAATGGAATCCAAAAAAACGGGCGGCAGAGTCAACATTCCCCTATCTATAACCGTGTTTGCTCCAGACACCTTAGGGAGCGAAACCCCTTGCGCCAGGTACAACTTAACCCTATCCATAAAGCCCAAATTATACCAATCTAAAAAATAATCGTCTAAAATTTTGTGAATG
>CAZCYD010000067.1:0-12590 GCA_964502735.1 uncultured Pseudobdellovibrionaceae bacterium | reverse complement strand
GCTATGAACAAAAAGCCAATGATGGCCAATATATCAGATGCAAGAAGCATTTCTTTTGTTGCATGATCTGGCCCAAAGTATAAAAGTGGCATCGCTGATGATAAATAGGCAATTAAAGACACGAGCTTTCCAGATGTCACTTGGGCAGATTCCCTTTTTAGAAAGAAGTATCCTGCAACAAAATCTCTTAGAACTAATAATAAGAAAAAAATGAGATGAGTTTGTTGCCAGCGATATAAGGCCAGCAGTCCAAACCCAAACATCATTATTGAGCCTAAATATTTGCCATTATCTTTAATCATTAGATTCCCGGTTCTCCACGACTTCTAAGACTTGTAAACTCTGGCATTTTGATAACTCTTATAAGAGCATCTTCACCGCCTATCGCTTCAATATAGCGAAGAGCGTGACGAGCAAATGCCTCTTTAAATTGATCTTCAGTTTTGATCTGTGGAAAAGCCGTTTCTTCTTGGCTTTCTTCAAAAGTAAAACCTTGTGTATCTACTTTTTGCTTCATCTCAATTAGTCTCATGATCGCAGCCTCTTCAATTTCGATTGATAGAGGCTCAGAGTCTTGAGCATAGCTGTAGATTGTTTGTGAAATTGCTCCCACGGCTAAAAAGATTGATAATACTCTTAACATCGTTTTCATCTTTATTCTCCCATCTCTTTAATGAATTTACTGATTACATCTGCCACCTTTTGGGGTTGGTCGAAGTGAACAAAGTGACCAGCATCTTCAATTGTATTTGTTTTAAAATTTCCTGCTTCGGCATCTTTTATTAGACTTGCAGATGGCAGTAATTTATCCTCACTCCCTAAAATAAATAATTTGTTTTTCTGCACCTTTGCAATCTCGATCAAAAGCGATTCTTTAGTTGCTGATTCACTTCGTGCTGCAAGGTAAGATTTTGCACAGGCTGAATCCTTTAGAATCATTTTCTTTCCAGAATCCACATTCGCCGTTGTAAAATATAGGTCTCCATAAAAAGAAAACCAGTCTTTATAGTTTTCATTTGTCGGATCATTTTTGAATCTATCATTCACAAGATTGCTTTCTTGGTTTGGAAATTTACTAAAAATATCACTCGCTGCTTCAAAAACTTTTGAAGAGAACGGAGCAGCGATACAAATCAATGAATGAACCATACTTGGCGATTGAATGACTAAATCCGTGGCAATTATTCCACCAAATGAATGACCAATAATAATTGGATTCTCAATTTTTTCGATTTCAGTCTTTAATTCTTTTAATTGAGTAGCATAGGTAAAATCTTGATCGCCATTTTCTTGTTCGTCAGTACCACTTGGATAGTAGTGATAAATGTTCACATTATTTATAAATTCAGTAACTGGTAGAAACGATATAGGCCCAAGCCCCGGCCCACCGGGCACAAATACAATATTCTTTGTACTGTTTGATTGTTTTATAAGTTTAATTGTTGCCATTTATATTCCCTCTGCAAAAACAGCCGATGGTCTACCAGCATCACGAGATTCAATAATATCTCTTAGCTTATATCTGTTGATATACCTATGAAGAGTTGTTTTATGCATTTCTAAAAGAGACGCTGCTAAGGTTCTATTCCACTTGGCCCTTTGAAGAGCATCAATGATTTGTTCAGGGCCATAATCCTTCGTTTCATTCATAGGGGCGGCTTTTATGTCTTTTGCATTTAGTGCTTCAATCGCTGACTTATGATCAAGACATTTTCTCTTGGAGAATACAACAATTCGCTGAATAACATTGGATAGCTCTCTGACGTTTCCATCCCATTTATGACCTTTTAAAACTTCAAGACCAGATTCTTCGATTCTAAAGTATTCTCCACCACTTAAGTCATTAATGAACATTCTAGAATAGAACTCGATGTCTTCTGGACGATCTCTCAATGCTGGAATCCTAAAAGTAAATGCATTTAGCCGTTGATAAAGATCGAGTCTGAAATGTTCTTCTGAAATCATTTTTTCTAAATCTCGATGAGTAGCTGCTATAAATCTTAAGTTGATTTTCTTTGGACTTAATCCACCAACAGGCAATACCTCTTTTTCTTGTATGACTCTAAGAAGTTTAGCCTGAATGGCGGCGCTACAATCACCAATTTCATCCAAGAAGAAAACACCATTGTGTGCCTGTTCAAGTAATCCTGCCTTGTCTGCAATTGCCCCTGTGAATGATCCTTTTCTATGTCCAAATAATTCACTCTCTGCGGTTTCTCTTGGAATGCTGGCCATATTAGCGGCAATGAGCTTTTGACCAAGCTTTGAACCGATATATTTTGCTAAGAATTCCTTACCAGTGCCAGACTCCCCGAGAATGAGTATTGGAGCTGTGCTGTTTGCCATTAAGACCTGATCAACTTTTAAAAGTAAGTTCTTCATTAGTGGTGACTGAGTTTTAAATTCAAAGCTTGAATTTTTATTGATTGCAGATTTTCTTGCTAGAATGTTGGCAAGGGCCTGTCTGATAGATGATTCTGAATCTTCATCTTTAGTAATGAAGTCAACTAAATGCCTTCTCGTTGCTTCAACAACTCTTTTTGTGTTCTGATCGCTACTCAACACAATAATAGAGGTCAAAGGCTTTTCATCTTGTAGGAAATCAATGAGTGAGATTCCATCTAAAGCTTGGCCTTCAAAATTTAAGTCTATAATAGCCGCTAGGAAGTTATTCACTCTGATGAGCGATTTGGCCTCTTCAACAGTTGATGCAATTTCAACATCAAACTCATCAGATAAAAGAAACTTATTTGTTTCTAGAATATCTCTATCATCATCGGCCAGTAGTATTGTCGGCTTATTCATACCGAAGCTCCTTGTAATTGAATTTCAAAACACGCTCCACCCATTTGTGACTGCTGATAAATGATCTTTCCACCATGGGAGCGAATTATATGATTTGCGCTTGATAGACCAATGCCCATTCTATCTGACTTGGTTGATTTACCTCTTCCTTGAAGATGCAAGGAGGCATCTTCTTGTTTAAGTCCACTCCCGTCATCACTAACTTTAATGCTGACAGTTTTTTCAAAGCTTATTACGTCAATGACGACTTCATTTTGAGCGGACTCAATAGCATTAGAGACAAGGTTACTAACAGCTCGTCCAAGCATTACTGGATCATGTGGAATAAAAATGTTTTGCTGCTTGATATTTGTTTTTACTTGTATGTTTGGTTTATCAAAAAGAGAGATTTGAGCGTCGTTTGCAGCCTTAACCACTGAATCAATAAGATCATTTTCTTTTAATGTTACATCAAGCGCTAGATTTGACCTTGCTGCTTTAACTTGCTTTAGAACCTGTTCTGCAAGTTCCACTATTCTTGTTAAGGCCTTCTCTTTATCATCAGTTGTTGCACGTTCATGATTAAATATTTTTATATGATTACGAAGCGCCGTCACTGGAACATGAAGATCATGGATCAAGTTTTTATAAGCAGTTGTCGCCAATTCCTTCGCCTTGCTTTTTGCTAGTTCTTCATTTGCAGCATTAAGTCCTTCAAATGTTTCAATGAAGGCAAATCTAATATTCTCAATTTCTTTTATGTTTGAGTTTTCAAAAACACTGTCTTCAAAGTGCGACTTCATCTCTCTTATAGATTTCTCAAGATCGTTTAGAGGTAAAAGGCTCTCTTTTGAAATAGAGATTACTTTTGATATGAGCCAGTTTAATGCCAGAAAGGAGAAGATAAAAACCGCGATAGAAATGCCAATGGCCACATACAGAATAGAATTTAAGTTTAAATATGCAATTAGCTTTGCACCAGTTGATTCTGGGCCATTTGCACGAACAACATCTACCATACTGATTAATTTTCCATCATTTAATTTTAAATCGAGAAAATTAATATTTTTAGAATGCATTTTAAATTCAGTTCCAATACGAGCTGATTCAAGTGATGAACCTAGGATTTCATTGTTTTTTGATGCAACCTCAATTGCAGAACCATGCTTGCTTGATACTGCTTTTAGAAAGCGCTGTATTTCGGGGCCATCTTGAGTTTCTAATAATGTTGAAATATGTGGAGCAATAGATTCTATAAAGCTCTTATCTGAGTCTGCATACTGGATAAATATAATAGACGCTGTGATAACCGCACTAAAGGCTGCAATTATAATCGGCAAAGCGATTTGATAAGGCATCATTTTTTGCTCAATGTGTTTTTTAAAGGAGATTATCTCTTGGCGGTTTTTGCTATCCACTTGGAGCCTCCTTTTAAACAATCTGAATTAAAAGATACCTTTCTGTAGTCGGTATATGCGACAGCAAGAAGATTTGGCTTAAAGCCATCTACGCAGCGATGAATCCAGTAATGGGCACGAGAATGAAATAAATTTACAGAAAGAGTTTGTTCATCAACGAGATCAGCGAGTCTTTTTTGAATCATTTGTCTTTCAATACGATCTTTTGTTTCTCTGCTTTTAATGATCAAGCTGTCTATTAGATCGTTTTTGAGTCCACTGAAATTATCTGGATTTGTGGATTCAAAATTATTAAGTAAAAATTCTGAATCTGGATAATCAACAATCATTGAAACGAGAAATGCCTGAAGCTTCTTTTGGGAGTAATCCGACATCATTTTATCCCAATTGATAGCATTGACTTTAATGTTCCAACCCTTTGAAGCAAGCTCCTCCTCAAAGAATTTCGCCATTTCATTTGATCTAGCCAACTCGGCAGGAATTGAAATGGTGATTTGATCTTTAGGGGGAATGGTTAATCCAGTTTCCTTTGTAGTGCTACTTTTCTTGTGGCCCGGAAATGAAGGTGGAATATAGCCAAAAGCTGGCTTTGCATCTGGATAAAATATTTTTCTGAATTTATCTTTATTAATGCTTTTCTCAAATAGCTTTCTAACTTCGAGATCATTAAAAGGTTTTATCCTTGTGTTAAGGCCAATAATCCAAGTGTCAGCAACGACTGAATTTATATCTTGTCCGATTTTAAATACATCTTCGCTTCCACTCATTGGCCAGCTTGAAAGATCATGGATTTCACCAACCATTGCTTGATCCATTGCCTTTGACTGATCAATGGATACTAACTGCATTTCTGAAATCTTTGGCATCTCTCCATGATATTGTGAGTGTCGAGCGAGATGGATTGAGTTATCTTCAATTCCAATTATCTTAAAAGGCCCAGAGCCTATTGGTTTTTTGAAAAAATCTTTATTCTTTAAACTTTTTGCTGGAAGAATTTTAGCAGTTCCACCAGCTAGAACATAAAGAATTGGTGGAAAAGGTTTTTCGAGGTGAATTTCAATTGTACTGTCGTCAATAACTTTTAACCCATCTACTGATGGAGATTGGTTTTGATGATAGTTTTTTGCGCCCTTAATAACATCATAGAATTTGTAAACAACGCTTTCTTTGCTCACATTGCGTGACAGAGATACTTTTACATCATTTGCAGTTACAGTATCGCCGTTATGAAATCTGGCATTGGGATCAAGCTTGAAAGTGATCTTGAGACCGTCTTTGCTTGTTGACCAAGAATTTGCAAGTCCAGCTTGTACTCCATAGTCATCTGTAAATCGCAGCAGCCCTTCATAAACTAACTCGGAAAAAATTAAAGATGCTCCATCATTCATTTTGATTGGATCATAAGAAACTGGCATCGAGTAAATAGCCTTAACATAAATAGGTTGTTCAATCTGCTCGATAAAATTTTTGGACTGTGAATCTTTTACTTTCGCGATTCCCATTCCCAAAATTGCTATGATAGTTAAACCAAAAACGAATTTCATCCGCACCCCAAAAAAGCAAACACCCCATGTGTTTGAATTAAGCATTGGCAAATATCGGGCCAACTGCTTCAATGCCGCCAACTGCCGTATAAACTCTTTTTAATGAAGTTTGGCAAAACCACTCTGTAATAATTACTTGAATCTAGAGATGCGATTGTCTTTTTGTTTCGATATTGAATCCAAAATGCACCACTTGAGACTTGAACTGGTAACAAGAAGAGTAGCAATCCCTTGCTACTGAAATAGTAGCGCTACTATTTCCGCTACTATTTTCACCGTCAGCTTTAATTCAAAATTGCCCTTAATTTCCTATTTCTAAGAGCAAAATAAAGATTTCTTAACTGAAGTGGGTCTTGGCATCCAAAATGTATTGTTCTGCTCGGAAATATTGCTAGTGAGGTAAATAAAATGTAGTTTTTCGGGCTATCTTTAATAGTATTAGCTTGTCTTAAGTTATCTTGGATGGTCTAATATTATAAATAATTCAAATAGTTGAAGGAGTTTCGGTGAATAATAACGAAACCGAGAAGTGGCTTTCTGTAGAACAGATTGCAAGTCATTTGGGAGTTTCCAAAGAGACTATCTATAGATGGCTTGAAAAGAAGAAAATACCAGCTCATAGAGTTGGTCGCCTCTGGAAATTTAAGGCCAGTGAAGTCGATGATTGGATTCGCGACGGTGGGGCAGAGGAATATCAAGTGAAAGAGATGAAGGGATTCAGAGATTTAATTTCTTAGGTTGCTTATGATATTTGGGCCAGAAAACATCCTAAGAATTTAGGGAAGGTTTCTGGTGGAGAGAACCTGTCGCGGGGTTTATTAAACCCTCCACCAGTTTTTATATTCTACCAAATACTGAAATCCAAGCAAGTTCAAAAAAAACACATAAGATTCAGCTGCTTAAGTTGCTGAAATCCCAGCGGTTGGATTATATTTAGGGTTAAGCATATAATGAATTTCTATCCTTGAAATAAACCACTTGAAAGGGGACTCCTAGAATGTGTGCAGTAACTAATAAGTAATCATAAATTTTGTCTATTGATTAATAACTACAATTTTGGAGGTCTTATGAGACAGTTGGCCATGATTAGTCAGGTGAAGGAATCTTCTTTGCTTGATCCTAACATCCGTTCAGTTTTTATGTATGGTTCTTTTATCAAAGGTGAAGGAGACAAATATTCCGACATCGAGTTCTATATTTTTTTAACTGATACAGAAAATTTTGATGAGAAACATTGGGTTGCTCAATTGGGTAAAGTCGATTTGTTCTTTAAAAATGAGTTTGGTACTAAAGTTGCGATCTATGATGACTTGATTCGTGCCGAGTTTCATTTTCTTGATATTAAAGAAATAGGAATTATCAAAAGCTGGGAGGGATTAGTTTCTTTTGAACTCAAAGATAAAATGATTCAGGTCGATAAAGATGGATTATTGAAGAATACACTAGATTCTATTTCCGTTATTTCACCAACAAGAAATTCTAAAGAATCAATTGAGTGGTTAGCACAGTCCTTAGTGAACTCTCTGGTATACACATCACATTTGATTGGAAGAAAAGAGTGGGCCCATGCACATATGACATTCTCATATATTCAAAAATTTACTTTATGGTTAATGAGGGTAGAAGCCTTAGCTTTTGATCATTGGGAGAGTCCTTCTAAGAGTATTGAAAAAGATATTCCTAAGAAGATTTATGAGAAATATGGAAAAGTTTGCCCAGCTCTCGATCCGAAAGAGGTAACCTCCAGCTTTAGAAGCTCTGTGGAAATTGCAGGAGAATTATTCTTGAATCTCGAAGTTAATCAAGAGATTACTTTGATGTTAGAGAAAATCCGTAGAAGGATAGATTACTGATTTATTGCTTAATAATAAAAAAGCCCCGTGGGTTAAACGGGGCTTAATATAATTTCACTCATTGCTGAGATCATTACCAAAATAATGGGGTGGCATTCGTAGTTGGGGACAATCATGAGCAACCCTCTATTCCTGCCACAAAATTTTCAAATCTGAATTAATTGACCTTTTAAGCCTATTAACAATTAACATGAATTGATCTTTAGATGTATCTCCATGATATCAGATAGTTGGTTTCTCACCTCAGATTTGAGGTGAGAAAAAGATTAAAATATATATTACAAACTGTATCTTTATTCAAGTTATTGAAAAGATGCCCCGCCTTTACATACATAGATTATCTATGTATAATGCATGCATGAGCTTAAAAATAGAACAGGGTCTCAATACTAAGAATCAAATTATCAAACACGCCCAAGGATTGTTTGCTAAGAAGGGCTATGCTGAAACTAGATTTGACTCTATAGGAGAAGACCTTGGAGTGACTTCAGGGGCCATGTACCATCATTTCAGAAACAAGAAAGATCTCTTTGATAGTGTCGTTCAAATGAGTGCCCGGAGAATTGCCGAAAAGGTGGCAAGTAGCGCTGAAGCTGAAAGTGATATTGTTGAGGGGATTATACTTGGATGCCTGACATTTATTAAAGAATCCTCTTCATCAAAATATTCCAAAATCATGCTCGAGGATTCGATTTCTGTCTTGGGATGGAAACGTTGGAAAGAAATTGATGAAGCCTCATCTGAAGCGACCCTTGTAGATGCGATTAAAGAAACTCGTACAAAAACAGATCCTCATGTAATGGCACGATTTATTTCCGGTGGCACGAATGAAATTGCACTCTGGATATCTCATCAAGCCAATAAAGAAGATGCATTCAAGAAAAGCTCAAGCGTCGTCAGAAAAATGGTGGCGTCAATCCTATCAAAGGAGGCATTATGATCACGAGTAGTTATTCAGTTATTAAAACCACAAAAGTAGAGGAGACTTCTGTGTTTTACGAAAAATATTTTGGATTTGAGAGATCTTTCTCAAGTGATTGGTATATTAGCTTGAAGAACGGAGCGGTAGAACTAGCGATTCTTGATCTAAATCACGATACCATTCCTGCCAAATTTAAAGGTCAGACTTCTAATCAGAGCGTGATCTTAAATTTTGAAACTGATCACGTGGATGAGATTTATCAAGCGTTTAAGCAAGATGGTCGAACAATCTATCTTGAAATTAAAAATGAGGAGTTCGGACAGCGACATTTCATCGCAGAAGACCCGAATGGAATTCCGGTTGATGTGATTAAAGTCATTCCACCATCAGAAGAATTTTTAAAGCAGTATAGTTAAGCAGAAATAAAAAAGCCCAGTGGGTTAATTCTGGGCTTTAATATGATTGCTTCTTTCGAAGGTTTTCACCGAAATGAATGTCTAAGAAGTTTTCCCCTTGGGGTTCCTCTCTCGAATTGAATCTGAAGATTCAATTCTCTTTCGCCGCCTCGTTCGCTTTATCGCTTTCGCGCGCTCACTCGGTTCTCGCCAGCATCGGATTTTTTACAACACTCCCTTGGAGTCTTGTAAAAAATGGGGTGGCATTTGGTGGTGGAGACAACCATATACAAGATAAATTTTTTATCACGCCTAATAACGCAAATAAGTTTTAAAAAAAAGGGAGGATTTCTCCTCCCCAAAACCCAGCTACTTCCTAAGAAGTTCTAAAATCATGGCTAGTAATTTTAGAACCTTAATCATTAGGGCCAGGGTTTTAATTAACCTAAGCATCCGTGCCTCCGTAACAAGCCATCATTGGCTTAGAAGCTTAGGCAAATTAACTTGATTTTTTTTTTCATAATGATAGGCTTTTATCATCCCTAAGATCCAGCGGTGGCTAGACCGTTTTAGGGGGTTTTGATTAACCTAAGAACTAACCCCTCTATCACGAGGGGTTTTTTATTGAATCTGATTTAGCAATATCAAATGAGGATATTTCACATATGAAAATCGATGAAGCATTTAACTCAAAAGAAAAGAGCCTATCTCTTCCATTAAATATAAAGTTTGATCTAGCTAAAAGCGAATATGCAGATGCAATCATTAAATTGATGTGTGAAAGAAATCCTACCGTGCCTATGGAACAGATTATATCTAAAACGATAAACGAGATTAAACTTAATAGTGAAGACCCATTTTATTGGCTATATGTAGCAACGATAGATGATGTAGTTGTAGGATTCTGCCGTTTTTTTCATTCAAAAGGCATGCCTTCTCATAAAAAAATATTTGCTTCACCAGAAGGTTGGTACGGAATGGGAATAATGGTCTCAAGTCAGTGGCGAAGAAAAAACATCGCAAGATTTTTATCTGATGAGAGACAAAAAAAACTTAAAGAATTAAATGTGAAAGAATTTTATTCAATAGTGGATGCTGAGAATTTAACGTCGATTAGAATGCATCAGGAGTTTGGTTTTGAAAAAATTGATGAAGCTCATGGTTTTTTGCATTTAGATTTTAAAGATAGAAAAGCGTTTCTTTATGTTTTGAATATTGGTTAGCTCGGTTTTAGAATTTCGGACAAAAAAAGCCCAGCGGGTTAATTCTGGGCTTAATTATGATTCCTTCTTACGAAGTCCTCAATTCGAGAGAGGAGCCTCGTTCGCTTTATCGCGCTCACTCGGTTCTCGCCGGCATCGGATTTTTTAAACACTCCTTTGGAGTCTTGTAAAAAATGGGGGGGCGTGTAGTGGTGGAGACAACCGTATACAAGATAAATTTTTTATCACGGCCAATAACGCAAATAAATATTTAAAAAAGGGAGGATTTCTCCTCCCTAAAAGCCCTAAAGACTCATCTTTAATAACTCTAAAACTATTGCTAGTAGCTTTAGAATCAAGATTAGAATCTTCAAAGTTTTTAATGCTTTGAGCATCCTTGCCTCCCTAGATCGCCTTCAGTGGCGTGGAAGCTCTCGGCTTGATAATACTTTTAAATGTGTTAGAATGAAGCATCCCTAAAAGCTCGGTTTGCTAGACCGTTTTAGAGACTTTTAATGCTTTGAAAACCCCTCTTACCATGAGGGGTTTTTTATTAGTGCAGATTCTTGTAGTTATTTAAAGAAATCTTCTGAATTGAAATGCGAAGGATTTGTGATTGGCCTCTTTTAATTATTCATTCGTTTGATGAACGATTGACCTTCGTTTCAATCTAATCTCCTGAACACTTCGTAGTCTTTCTCTTACATCTTTCAAAAAACCAATATTCAAATTGCAAATTCTACATGTGTTCAACCACTTTAGGGTGACCTCCTGCCTAACTGCGCAATGATTATCATCTGTGCATCAAGTAAAATTTCCGATGAACTCCTACAAATTATAGAAAGGGTGGAATGAAAGACAACGATCTAAGGATTCTAGCCTCCAAGCACGGTTTGCAAATCCAGGGAGAACTTACTTTTAACGAAATCGGCCTCGATTTTCGGATTGTATTCGCCGAGACTCTGGACGGACGACACTGGGTGCTTCGAATTCCTCGCCGGCCAGATATATTCCTTCAGATTGAACATGAAGCAAGGATCTTAAATCTGGTAAAAAGGCGACTTAGGATTTCAGTACCGGACTGGAAAGTGGTGAGCCCCGAACTCATTGCATACCCTTTACTAACCGATAAACCGGCGATTTCTTCCGATCCTGTTACCCACGAAATGACGTGGAATATCGAATCCGAATCGAAAGAGTTTATCGTCAGTTTGGCCCAAACCCTCGCTGACTTACATGCAACGCCAATTTCGGAAGCCGAGAAATTCGGTCTAAAAGTCCTCACACCGCTTGAAGCAAGGAAAGAGATCTCTGAAGAGATCGATCTTATAAAAAGCAACCTTGGGATGAACGCTAACCATGAAAGACAGCTTAGAGATTGGGTGAGCAATGATAGCTTGTGGCCAGAGTTTTCAGTTCTGGCCCATGGCGACCTTTATGCCGGACACATCCTGACGGAAAGAAGCGGACGTATCACCGGCATTATCGACTGGTCAGAAGCTGAGGTCACTGACCCTTCGCTCGATTTCGCGGGCCATCTCGCCGTTTTTGGAGAAGAAAGCCTTAAGGCTCTCATCAACGAATATGACAAAGCCGGAGGACGGACTTGGAGCACAATGCTTGATCAGATCAAAGAGCGTCACTCGGCATCGTTTCTCAAATTTGCGGTCTTCGCGCTTAATAGTGGAAACGATGAGTACATTGCCGCTGCCAAAACGGCACTCCAAGGACCATAATGAAAACAAAAGGTCATATCCTGATATTGACAGGTTCGCCTGGTGCCGGAAAAACCACAGTAGCCAAAAGACTTGCCCTTGCCCTAGGCGTACCAGCCGTTCATCTTCATACGGATGATTTTTGGCACTTCATCAAAAATGGGGCGATCGCGCCATACCTGCCCGAAGCCGATGCTCAAAATAAAATCGTCATGAAGGTCATCGCAACAGCGGCAGAAGAGTATGCCATCGGGTCTTATTTCGTGATCGTCGATGGAATCATCGGGCCATGGTTTCTAGACTATTTTTTCGGTATATCTGCCCCCGTCAGCTATATCGTTTTGCAACCGGATATTGATTCAGCAATTGCACGTTGTCGACATCGAGGTGGCGAGGAACTAACGGATGCGAACGTGGTCAGGGATTTACATACACAACTCTCCAACCTTGGAAGATATCAAAAGTTCGCCCTCAAGACCGGCCAGATGTCAGCCGACGAAGTTTTAAATACCGTGATGAACACGATTTCGAGCAAGACCCATGAACTTACAAAACAGTTAGACGAATGAGATAAAATCCCTAGTCATTAATGTGACTGAAGATTTTATGAACGAAGAAAAAATGACCAGTGAATCGAAAAGCCTGTCTTTTAGTTCGCTGGTGAGTAAAACGGAGAGAATATTAACAACGGATGACTTTTAGTCATTCGTTTTGAGTCGTCAGTTATAGACGGTGATGTCAATGTCTGAAGGCAAAG
>CAZCYD010000066.1:10055-12781 GCA_964502735.1 uncultured Pseudobdellovibrionaceae bacterium | reverse complement strand
CACATCATTTTCTTCAGATGATTTTGAAAAGGTGGACGAAGACTAGAATTTTGTTGAAGGAGCAGTGCTAGATGTTGAAATATTTATTTTTACCTTGTCTCTTATCTCTTTTCTTTGTTTTCACAATAAACTGCACTCCTCAAAACAGTCAAAAAAAAGGCTCAAGCTCTCAGGGGGAGGTGAATAGTGAGAAGATGGTTTCTATACTTAAGAGGGAAGGGCTGAATGTAGGTGAGTCAAGTGCCATTTGGGGCGTAGGTATGATTAGGCAGTCTGACAATACCAAGCTGACTTTAAACGTAGAGCGGATTTCCCTGCGGCCTGGTGATGGCTATAGTAAAAAAACGTGGGCCATACCTCTGACTGGAGCGCAGGGAGTAAGTACCACTGGAACGAGAACTTTTTTGTCAGACTTTGGGCTGTTGATTGGCCGATCTGGCCCCATACAGTCTGGTGAGAATCAAGGTAAGTGGGCGGTGGCCCTTTTGGTTGTTGATCCAGATATCAATCAGTATCGCACCATTTTTTCCGAGGAAAATGGGGCCAGCGCGACTCGTGCTACAGTATTTTCTTATCGTGTACATTCTGCGGGTAAGGCCTATGAGTTTGTAGCCATCGCTTATAAAGAATTTGATGGTGCAATAAGAATTGAGAGGTTTTTAGTGAGCCCTCAGCTCAGTTTTGATAAAAAATTTGTAAGAATGAGGCCTTATAAGGTTGTAAACCCTGCCATTACGGGGGGCAATAGTGTTTATAGTGGCTTTCTTTATCCTAACTGCAATTCTAGTGGCGACTGTCAGCCTATCTTTTATGGAGCTCACTCAGCTCAAGTCGAGGGCTATCATCTGAATGCAGATGTTCCACCAACTCCCTACGATGTTAATTCCTCTCCTATAACTCCAAATCGTCAAGAGCGTCCCAATAAGGATTTTATTTCAACTTCTCATCCTAATGGGGGTCCTTTTGGAAGTGTTAATCACAACGTTTATTCTATAGCTGGAGATCCAGATGATGGCTGGGTCTATTTAGCTGCTGATCAGTCAGTTTTTCATAATAATTCTTTCGCCGCGTATGATAAAACAAATCAACTTGTTTTTCGCGTGGGAAGAGAAAGTAAAATTGGCCCTCAAGGCTTTGATGTTGACAACACAGCTAGACCTCTTATTACAGTCTTTAAAAGGGAGTGTTTTTTTGATCCAAATTTCAAGAATTGTGATCCGAGAACAACTTCGCATTCAAGATTATTTACCGATGTAGGAGAGAGGTTGGGGCCCAGTTCGGATTTGGGTAATGGTTGTATAGCTATTTTGGGTTGGGCAAGGCCCGGTGAGCCAAATGCAAATGATTTTAAAGCGGGAGTTTACACGGCCTGCGTGAGAGATCCTAATAACCTAGATAGGGGTTTGTCGGTCACAAAGATTAGTGAGGTTCGAGGGGCAACGTATATGTATAATGACTTTACGGGGTCCATGCTGGCAGACAGGCCTATTCAGATTTTGTTTGATTTTACAGAAAGAAAAATTAGTGCCTTCAAAAAAGCGGAGTTTTATTGGGCTCCCAAGTTGGGATTTGGCGATAGTCTTAGTGGGTTAAACATTAGCTACAGATGTTATTCGAAACAACAAGCAGAGAATCCGCCACCCTTTACAAAGTTGACGAATCTGCCTAAGGCCATGGAGTCTCGTGTTTTGCCGGGTTGTGGAGGTGAAAATATTAATCAGGTTGAGTTTGAGGTGGAGAGGCAATTCAAACAACGTTTCACGCGCTTTGATTTAATTAATGTTACGGCAACGTCCTATTAACCCAAATCCGTGAATAAAATCTTGACGCATTTTATTCACGGATTTGGGTATTAAAAGTTAACACCCAGAACGGCTGTAATATTTAAGATGTCTCCTGTTGGGTAGATACCCGTTTCGTCGGCCCCTGCGGCGAGTATAATTTGAGAGTTTTCATCGGCAAATGTGACAAGCTGATAGGTGCCCTGAAGGCCAAAGAACATCTTGTTTCTCAGCAGGGGCAACTCTATGCCTAGCCCCAACTCGAAACCTGTAGCAGATTCTTTGGCGAAGGCGCTCTCACTTCTGACGGTGGCTGTTCTGGAAATATTGGCAAAGCCCCCGGTGATGTAAGGATTAATCTGGGCTAGACCTTTTGTGACATTTTGTGTGTTAAAGTAGTACTTTATATTTAGACCAAAACTACTTAATGAAGCTGAACCTTTTATGTTTGTGCCCTGCTTTGAGGTGAAGTCTAGGTTGTGGTCTCCAGTTAAAAATGTGAGTTGCATGGCAAACCTTAAATCAAAAAAATAACTGAGAAAAAGACCAAAGTTTGGAGCGGGTTGGTAGAGTTCTCCGAGAACGTCGGTGAAGCTTCTGTGGCCAAATACCATGCCTAAAGTGAAAAATCGTCCATTTCGAAAAAAATTGATGTCAGCCTCTTCTTCAGAGGCTTCTTCAAACTCACTAAAGTCGACGAATGGGTCGTAGGCGTCTCCATCTTCAGCTTGAGCAAGAAGGAGGTTTTGGCTGAGGAGGGGGGTAGTTGTTTGAGGGAGGTCAGTTGAGCCATTTGTCTGCATTGAAAAAAGTAAAGTCACGGCTAAGAACAAAGATTTCACTTACCCTCCAATGGTTCAATGGCAACGGCTCAATGGTTTTGCGCAATAGTTTTGCGCAATAGTTTCGCACAACAATTTTGTGTAAACTCTATTTAATTCGTCC
>CAZCYD010000066.1:0-9955 GCA_964502735.1 uncultured Pseudobdellovibrionaceae bacterium | reverse complement strand
GTTTTGCGCAATAGTTTCGCACAACAATTTTGTGTAAACTCTATTTAATTCGTCCAACTTAAAGAGTAACGCAAGCCACAGGCTGTTGAAAACGAAAATATTGGAAAAAAAAGAAATTAATGCTTAGGTTTGATGGCTTTCCTTAATTTTGATCAAATACTCGTTGATTTCCTCAAAATTGATTGTACTTTCCTCAGTATAAAGACTGTGGAAAAGTTCAATAGACCTGCGTGTGTTGCCACCAAACGCGGTTCGTAAAGCCACATGGCCTGGCAAGTTAATTGCTCTTTTTCGCTAGCTTGTTGAGACTTTCTATCAGACTGATCTGAGAAGCAAATCAGTGAATCTGACCGTTGAAGCTGACCAGCCAGGCTGTGAAAAGATCTGCGAGTGGGTTGTAGGGAGATTTAAGATGGGCATTAATTATAAAGAAGCTGGCGTTGATATCGAGAAGGGAGACGAACTTGTATCTTGGTTGAGGGAAGACTCAAAAGACATTCCGCACAAAGACAAGATCGTTTCTGGTATTGGAGGCTTTGCAGCACTATTTCGCGCTGATTTCAAAAAATATCGCAACCCCTGTATTGTGAGTGCAACTGATGGGGTTGGCACGAAGGTGGTTCTCGCGGCTCAGTATCAACGCTACGAGCATATCGGTCAGGATTTGGTAGCCATGTGTGTAAATGATCTTCTCTGCTGCGGGGCTGATCCTTTATTTTTTTTGGACTACTTTGCGTGTGGGCAATTGAATGTCGAGGTGGCAAAGTCCTTTCTTACGGGACTTAGAAAAGCCTGTTGTGAGGCCGACTGTGCTCTAATAGGTGGTGAAACAGCAGAAATGCCAGGAGTGTATCAGGGTAATGATTTTGACTGTGCGGGCTTTGCCGTAGGGGTAGTCGATGAGGACGAGGTCCTAGGCCCTCACAAGGTGAGTATTGGCGATTTATTAATTGGGTTTCCCAGTTCTGGATTCCACAGCAACGGTTATTCTCTACTGAGAAAGGTTTTTGAAAAGGATATGGAGAAATGGTTGGATATACTTATGAGGCCAACCCACTTGTACACCAGCTTGATAACTTCATTGCGAAGGGATTTTGATATACGGGCTCTAGCTCACATTACGGGTGGAGGTTTGGATAATATCTTGAGAGTAATTCCTGACGGGTGCGCTGTGGATTTGGTTCCATGGAAGATTCCTGATCCATTTTTAGAGGTTAAAAAGCGAGGAGAAATGAGTTGGGAGTCCCTTTTAAAGACTCTGAACTGTGGAATTGGCATGTGTATGATTTTGAGTGAAGCTCAGTGGTCAGACTTCCAAGAGCATACAAAACAATCTTCATTGGAGTATTTGCGATTGGGAAAGGTCGTTGCCGCTCCAGAAAAAAGATGGAATTTGTCGTTTTCTGATTTAGAGAGATTAAATTATGAGTAATGTAGAGGTTAGTGTAATTTCAACTTTTGACAGAGGACAGTGGTTGGCCTCAGCTTTGGCTGAGAGAGGATATAAAGTCAAACTCATGGACACATCCTCTCACATGGGACGTTGGGCTCCAGAAGATTGGGAGGGGCCCTATGGTTATTTTCAGTTGGAAAATTTGAGTCAGTTACAGCAAGAGCGAGTGACTGAAGAGGATTATTTTGAGGCGATTGATGAGGGTTTGGTTTTGTGGCTTAAAAGTGGCCCATTTGAACTCAAAGGACCGTTGCTGAGTTACAGCCTGGATTCGTTGGGTTTGCAAGAGGCTTATGAATTACTTTTGCGATATTATAAAAAAGAGAGTCACTTTAAAGAAAGTCACTTTGAAGATATTGAACATTTTGTGAGTCATCAAAAGTTCGATCGCACTTGGCTTATATATTTAGCTTACTTTTATGCGGCTAACCACTATAGAGTAGGAGACTTTCAGTTGTCGAGGGAGATGCACCCTATATCTTTGCAAGCCCCCTATAAGCTGCGAAGAAGCACAAGAAGAGGGCTGGAGAAGTCTTTTCAATGGTGTGAGTCTAAAGGCGTTGAGTGTTTGAGAGACGTCAGAATCAAAGACGTGTCATTGACAGGTAAAACCTGTGAAGGACTTGAGATTTCGAGTGCATGGTCGGGAGTTGTCAAATCTGATTTTTACGTCTGGATGTTAACAGGGGAGGAAACCTCGCGATTTGGAGGTGAGATAGGAAATAAATTGTTTCCTAATGGTGTATTAAGGAGTCAGTGGTCGTGGTTGAGATATCGTTTTTCGTTGAACTCAGGTCTTTATGAGTCATTGCCAATTAAATTTGTTGTGATCGAGGACGTATTTTTGCCCTGGACCCATGAGAACTTTTGTTTGGTCCAGAAAGGCGTTTCGCAAGGTGATTTAGACTGTTACATAAGAGTTCCTTCGCACCAGCGGTTTCAAAGGGTCTATTTAGAGTCGATGAGGGATAAACTTTTAAACCTGTTTAAGTCTCGAATACCGGCAGATGATATTAAACTTGTAAATATGCCCCAGGATTATCTTTATGAAGAACAGGAGTTGGGTCCCCCGAGGTTTCCCGTTTATGACTCTTTGGAGTTGAGCAACTACAGACATAAGAAATTTCAGAATTTATTTTTTTCTAATCCCGAACTTTGGTGCTCTCAGGACTTAAGTCGACAAATGAAGTTACAAGAAACCGTTTTGGACCAAATTGACCGAGCGACGAAAGAAGGGCAAACAAAACAAGACCAAGAGGTGAGCTTGTGATTGCAAGATATACGCGTCAACAAATGGGAGATCATTGGAGTCTAGAGCAACGCTTTGAGTACATGAGGCGCGTAGAGGTGGCAGTGGCTCAAGCACAGTCTGAATTGGGGCTAATACCCACCGTTGCAGCAAAAGATATAGCTAAAAAAGCTAAAGTTAATATTAAAAGAATTTTAGAAATAGAAAAAACAACGAAACACGATGTTATCGCATTCGTTAGCTGTATGGCCGAGTACGTTGGAAAAAATGGCCGGTTTATACATTTTGGCATGACCTCTTCAGATGTTTTGGATACAGCCATGAGCTTGCAGATTCGAGATGCTGGCGAAATTTTGATGTCCTCGCTTAAGAAGCTCAAAAAGGCATTGTCGACTCAAATCCAACAACATAAGACCACTTTGTGTAGTGGGCGCACTCATGGAATGCACGCCGAGCCAACTTCATTTGGGTTAAAGTTGGCTGGGCATTTAGTTGAGTTAAAAAGAAATGAAGAGAGATTAATTCAATCTTTGCAGCAAATGTCAGTTGGCAAGTTGAGTGGAGCTGTAGGAACCTATTCTACTCAGAGCGAGAAAGTTGAAAAGAGAGTCTGTCAGATCCTGAAGCTAAAACCAGAGATTATTGCCACGCAAGTTATACCCCGAGATCGACATGCTGAGGTGATTTCGGCGTTGACTATGGTGGGGTGTGGTCTGGAACGATTAGCCGTAGAGTTGAGACACTTACAAAGAACTGAGGTTGGAGAAGTCTACGAAGGATTTACATCTGGGCAAAAGGGATCGAGTGCAATGCCTCATAAAAAAAATCCTATTAGCTCTGAAAACATTACTGGCGTGGCGAGGTTGTTAAGATCTTATCAGCAGGCGGCGATGGAAAATATAGCTTTGTGGCACGAAAGAGACATTTCACACTCTTCAGTAGAACGAGTGATTTTTCCTGACGCTTTTATTTTATGTGATTATGCCCTCGATCGCATGGCGGGTGTTATTGAAGCTTTACAAGTCAATTCTCAGCAGATGGTGGAAAACATGAGTCTTTCTCAAGGTCAACTTTTTAGTTCTCATGTTTTATTAGCCTTGGTAGAGTCTGGCTATTCTAGAGAAGAGGCCTATGCGCATGTTCAGAGAATAAGTCACTCACTGAGAAAAGGAGAGTCTCTTAAAGATAGGCTTTTAGTGGATGAAAAGATCAAAGGGCGTTTATCCAAAAAAGATGTGGACAGGATATTCTCCGGCGACAAGTACAAAGTGCAAATTTCAAAAGTAGTTAAGCGCGCTGGAATGTAATACCCAAGAAAAAGTGAGGAAAAATGGAAAGAGGAGATATTCTTTACGAAGGGAAAGCTAAAAAGATTTATGAAATTCCCTCAGATAAATCCGTTATTTGGGTTGAGTTTAAAAATAGTCTTACGGCTTTTAATGGAGAGAAAAAAGCAGATTTGCCAGAAAAGGGTAAACTCAATTGTTTAATCACAGCAAATATTTTTAATTTTTTAAAATCCAATGGGGTAGATTCTCATTTCGAAAAGTTAGTAGATGACACCAATATGATTTGCAAAAAAGTTGAAATCATCCCTTTAGAGGTCGTTGTTAGGAATGTATTGGCGGGGTCTACAGCTAAAAAACTAGGAATTGAAGAAGGAAAGAGGTTAGAAAAACCATTGGTTGAGTTTTATTATAAAGACGACAATTTGGGGGACCCGTTTGTAAGCGACGATCAGGCGTTGTTAATGAATGCGGCTCGCAATGAGGAAGAGCTAAAAATCCTCAAGGATAAAGCTCTTATTGTCAATCGGCATCTTGTGGGGTTTTTTGAAAAAATGGGAATCCAACTTGTTGATTTTAAATTGGAGTTTGGTAGAGATCAGAACGACGAAGTTTTGCTGGCTGATGAAATAACCCCAGATACCTGTCGCCTATGGGATGTTAAAACTGGTGAAAGGCTTGATAAAGACCGGTTTCGTCGCGATTTAGGAGGGGTTGTAGAAGCTTATCAAGAGGTTTTAAATCGTATGAAGATAAAGATAAGTTAAAGTTAAATTCAATCGAGTCAAATCGAGGAGTGGTAATGAAAATTGGAATTAAGGTTTTGCCGAGACGAGAGATTCTTGATACCCAAGGTCGAGCTGTTGAGCGAGTTTTAAAGCAAAAAAATTTCGGAGATATTCAATGTCGAGTTGGCAAGTTTATTGAAATAGAACTTGATGCCAAAACAAATGAAGAAGCTGAAGCAAAAGTAAAGTCTATGGCAGAGTACGTGCTTTATAACCCCTTAATTGAAACCTATGAGATTGAAAGCCATGAGTCGTAGGGTTGGCATTCTTCGATTCCTGGGAACAAATTGCGATAGAGACATCTGGCAAGCTTTGGAATCTCTTGGGCAGACTCCCGAGTGGCTTTGGTATCAAGATCAGTTCGACCATAAGAATTACTCTGCATTTGTTGTTCCTGGTGGATTCAGTTACGGAGACTACTTGAGGTGTGGAGCTTTGGCCGCGCGAATGCCCGTTATGGATTCTCTCAGAGAGGCGGATCGGTTTGGAAAGCCTATACTCGGTATATGCAATGGCTTTCAAATTCTCTGTGAAGGAGGGTTTTTGCCTGGAGCTTTAGTGCGCAATGGGGATAGGCATTTTATAGACGAGTGGGTAACTCTGAGTCTTATTCATCCATGTCAGAGTTGGGGTGGGGAAATTAATCATGAAGTAAAAATTCCTATAGCTCACGGTGAGGGGCGATATTTTGTAACTGACGATGTGTTAAAGTCTTTAGAGGACAATGAACAAATTTGGTGGAGATACAACAAAAACCCCAACGACTCTGTTAGTGATATTGCTGGGGTCATGAATGAGAAAAAAAATACGGCCGCTTTAATGCCACATCCTGAAAGGGCTATGTTTGACTGGATGGGGTCGGAGGATGGTCGGGCATTTTTTGAGTGCTCCTAATCTTCTAATACTATTAGGTATTGAAGGGTATTTTGTTAAAAGAGATGGCAATGAGGAAGGCAATAAGGTTGATAAGGGTTGATAAGTAGAAAATGAAAACAGATACAAATAATGTTAAAAATAACACTATGAATAGTGATTTAAAAAGAAAGCTCACACTTTATAGAATCAGTTTTTCAGAATATGAAAAAATTAAAAGTGTTTTGGGACGAGAGCCTGAGGGGGTTGAGTGGGCCTTGTTTTCGGCTCTTTGGAGCGAGCACTGTAGTTATAAGTCCTCTAAAATTCATTTAAAAAAATTCTACAACAAAAACTCTAGAGTGTTAGAAGCTTTTGGTGAAAATGCCGGTGTTATCGATTTGGGAGAAGGGGAGCGAGTGGCTTTTAAAATGGAAAGCCATAATCACCCCAGCTTTATTGAGCCCTATCAAGGAGCGGCAACAGGGGTTGGCGGGATATTGCGTGACATTTTCACTATGGGAGCTCGCCCAATAGCTTTGGCTAACTATCTTTGTTTTGGAGAACCGCAATCTGACCGAATGTCTGCACTTGTGGAGGGCGTTGTCGCAGGAATTAGTGGCTACGGCAATTGTGTGGGTGTACCCAATGTTACTGGCCAAACTGAGTTTGATAGAAGTTATAATGGTAATATTTTAGTGAATGCCTTTGCCTTGGGGTTGTTTGAAAAGGGAGAAAAGGTCTTCACTTCTCAAGCCAAGGGCCTGGGGAATTGTGTTGTTTATGTAGGAGCGAAGACAGGTAAAGACGGCGTGCATGGTGCCAGTATGGCCAGTGAATCTTTTGATGAGGACAGTGAGAGCAAGCGTCCGAATATTCAGGTTGGCGACCCATTTTTTGAAAAGCTCCTGATAGAGTCTTGCCTTGAGGTTATGCAAAAGGACTTGGTCGAAGCCATTCAGGACATGGGGGCTGCGGGTTTGACTAGCTCCAGTTTTGAGATGGCTTCAAAGGGTGGAGTGGGATTGTCTTTGCACTTGGATAAAGTTCCTGTGCGAGACCCTTCAATGTTGCCCGAAGAAATTTTGCTCTCTGAAAGTCAAGAGAGGATGTTGCTTATTTGTACTCCTGAAAAGTTCCCTGAGTTACAAAGAGTTTTTCAAAAATGGGATTTGGATGCTGAAATTGTTGGTGAGGTACTAGCTGAGAAAGTGATTCAACTTTTTTGGCGTGGAGAAAGACTTACGCAAATAGATCCTGATATTTTGATCGAAGGGGCTCCTCAATACAGTAGGCCGTATACAAAATGGGAGCACCAAAAGAAAAGTGACAAGGGTTGGGAGTCATCTCTTAAGCCAGTTTCGTCAATTGGCGAGCGCCTTTTAAATCTTCTTGGAGACATTAGGGCGGGGTCCAGGGCTTGGGTTTATAGACAGTATGATCAACGAGTTGGAGCCCGAACCGTTCGCGATTGCAGCGAATCTATTGGGATTGTTTGTTTGCCTCAGAGCCACAGAGCTTTGGGTATAGTTTTAGGACATAGACCATACTTAACAGAATGGGATGCTAGCGAGGGAGGTAAGGACAGTGTGATTTACCCCTCCCTAGAGTTGAGCGCAAAAGGATTTCTTCCGCTGGCTGTAACAGATTGTTTAAACTTTGGAAACCCGGAAAAACCAGAGATCATGAGCCAGTTTGTTGCGGCTGTCGAGGGAATGAGTGAAGCTTGTGAGGCTCTAGACACTCCCGTGATATCAGGGAATGTCAGTTTTTATAATGAAACCCAAGGTGTGAATATAATTTCCACTCCAGCTACGGGGTTAGTAGGCCTTAAGCCCCATCTTGAAGACATTCCAAAATCTCATTTTACCCAGGCAGGATCGCAAATTTATTTGTTGAGATGTGAACAACTCAGAGTTAGCGGTCAGGTGAGTATAAAAGAAGAAAGGGAAATGAAAGGGTGTGGAACTGTAGATCCGAAGGCCGCAGCTCAATTTTGTAAGCTAACAAGAGAGCTCTCGCAATTTTCAGGGGTGGAGTCCACTCGAGTTTGTGGAAAATTTGGCTTGGCCTACGCTTTGGCCAGGATGTGCACTTCTCATTTGGGTTTTTCCGTTAACAGGGGCTCTTTTTTGGGAGAAAAAGAGATGAGTGCCCACTGGTTCACGGAAACTTTGTACGAGGTTATTTTTGTTGTGGAGAAATCGCAAGCACAGGCTTTTGCCAAAAAGTGGGCAACGCTAAGAAGCCAAGAGACCAGAAGCCAAGAGTTTGGCCGCGAGGGGGCCAAAAGTCAGCTTTGGAGATTGGGTGAAGTGTTGGAGAAAAAGGTTCAATTTGAAGGTGAGTCTGAGTTTGATGTGAGCTTGATATTACAGAATTATGAAAAATCCTGGGAGAAAAACTTTGAAGTCTTGGCATGAAGAGTGTGCAGTATTTGGTATATGGGGAGACCATGAAGCGGGTCGAATGACCTATCTGGGGCTTTACGCTCAACAACACCGTGGCCAGGAGGCGGCGGGTATTGTGAGTCAAGAGAAGGATGGAGCTCATTGGGCACACAAAGGATTTGGTTTGGTCGGGGATGTGTTTGCTGAAGATCACCTCTTAAAGATGCAAGGACTATCAGCGATTGGTCACGTGCGTTACTCTACGACTGGTGAAAATAGACTTCAAAATATTCAGCCTTTGTGTGCAAATTTAATTACTGGCCCTGCGGCTCTTGCCCACAATGGTAATATTGTGAATGCTGAGATCTTAAGACAGGATCTTAAGGCAAAGGGTTCAATTTTTCAGGGGACTAACGATACGGAGTGTCTTTTGCACTTATTGGCCCGCCACCCCAGTCGTGATCCTATAGTTTGCCTAAAAGACACATTGCCTAAACTTGAAGGCGCGTACAGCACTGTCATGTTGAGCCAAGGAAAACTGATTGCTTGTAGAGACCCTTGGGGATTCAGGCCCCTAGTTTTGGGAAAGCGGAGGCAAGAAGATGGGAGTGAGGCGACAGTTATAGCTTCTGAATCTTGTGCTTTTGACTTGATAGGGGCCAAGTACGCCAGAGAAATTGAGCCAGGCGAAATATTTTGGGTTGATGAAGAGGGTGAACACAGTGAGCGATTTGCTAAGGCAAAGGCTCCCACGGCATTTTGTGTTTTTGAGCACGTTTATTTTGCTCGTCCGGACTCTTTAGTATTTGGTGAAAGCGTGTACGAGGCCAGAAAAGCCATGGGGAGACAGCTAGCTATTGAGAGTCCTGTGGATGCCGACTTGGTAATTCCGGTGCCAGATAGTGGTGTCCCCGCAGCCATAGGCTATTCTAACCAGAGTGGGATTCCCTTTGAGCTAGGTATAATTAGAAATCATTATATTGGCCGAACATTCATACAACCTAGCCAATCTATTCGCAGCTTTGGGGTTAAGATTAAACTCAATCCCCAAAGGTCTTTACTTAGAGATAAGCGTGTGATTGTTATTGACGACTCTCTGGTTAGGGGAACCACAAGCCAAAAGATAATTCGTTTAGTGAGACAGGCCGGGGCCAAAGAAGTCCACTTCAGAATAGCCTCACCTCCTACAAAGGGAGCTTGTTATTATGGGGTGGACACTCCCAGGAGAGAACAGTTAATTGCTTCAAATAAGTCAGTAGAAGAAATTCGACAATTCATAGAGGCCGACAGTTTATCATACTTGAGTGTGGAGGGTATGATGGAAGCTGTGGGCGGAAATAAAACTGGCTATTGTGCCGCCTGCTTCGACGGCAAATATCCCACCCATCTATTTAATTAGTTTAGTTAATTAATTAAATTTACTTTACTTGCGCAGGGTTACCTGTATAGATTCTTCCTCTTATAAGTTTATTGTCGATTTTATTTATTGGGGGGGTTGTCAGATCTGGTCTTAACGTGATATTAACTTCCGGCATAGGTCGTGCATTACGAGTTTCTGATATTTCTCTAAAATAATGTGCAATTAAAAGGTTAAAATAGGATTTATTATGAAAAATCCATTACTTGGGTGCTTAATCCCGTTGTTGTTATTGTTGCCCTTCCAGCTTTATGGAGCGGAAAGTGGTATCAATGGCGAGGATATATACAGAGGGAGTAGCTTTTGTGAGGAGTCCCTTAGTCACCAATGGCCGATTGTAGCCGATGGAATACTTTATGATGTTAGGATGGGGTATGATCCCATTGACGGCCGTGCCCCAGTTATTGTTCGTACGCCTGTAAACCCAGATGGATCTTTTAAAAAAAATGAAGATGGCAAAGTGAACCGTTCTGTTAAGACGTTAACTGTTGACGATCTTACGGGGGCCTTGATGGCCTCA
>CAZCYD010000065.1:0-13062 GCA_964502735.1 uncultured Pseudobdellovibrionaceae bacterium | reverse complement strand
CAAATTATTTGAGTAGATAACTCCCGCTAATACAGTTATAAAAACTCCTAAACCATACATCCATCCGTATCGAGTTGGTATTAGGTAAATTCTTTCTTTCATGGCACAGCTACAGATTTTACGATTTCTCTAGCTAAATCATAACCACTTTGAGAACTTGAGTCTTCTGAGGTTATACGATGGTTCATAGCAGCAATAGCCACAGCTTGAACGTCTTCAGGAATTACAAAGCTTCTACCCTCCAAATAGGCCCAGGCCTTTGCGGCTCTACTAAGATCAAGAGTGGCCCTTGGGGATAGGCCTGAGGACAACACTCGACTCTTCTGCACCAAATCTTGTAAATAATCGAGTATCACTTCTGACAGAAACACCTTTTGAACACTAGACATTATTCGCAATAGTTTATCTGAGTCAAAAAGTTGTGGAAGTTCTTTAATCCAATCAGATCTATCTCTGCCAACAATGAGTTCTCTTTCGGCTTCTCGACTTGGAAACCCCATCTGAATTCTCATCAAAAAACGATCCATTTGTGATTCTGGCAGCGCAAAGGTCCCCACATTATCTTGAGGATTCTGTGTTGCAATCAAAAAAAATGGTGTTGGCAGAGAGTATGTGCGTCCATCAATGTGAACTTGATGTTCCTCCATAGCCTGCAAACAGGCACTCTGCGTTTTAGGAGTGGCACGATTAATTTCATCAGCCAAAACAAAATTGGCAAAAATTGGCCCCTTGTGGAACTCAAACTTTTGTAACTCTTGATTAAAAACTGAAGTTCCCAATATGTCCGCTGGTAGCATATCATTTGTAAACTGTATCCGTTGATTGTGTAGACCAAAAAGCGTGGATAAAACTTTGACGAGACTCGTCTTCCCAACTCCTGGTCGGTCCTCTATTAATAGGTGTCCATTCGCAAGCAAACAAGTTATAGATAACTTAATAACATTTTCTTTATCAACTATGACTTGGTTTGCACAAGTTATTAATTCTTGAATTCTTTGAAAGTTTTGGCTTTCACTCTCAATACTCAAATCTAATACATTAGCCGTCTCTGACATTTTTTCTCCAAATCAATAACTTGGCTTTATCACAATATTCTTAACTGAATTTAAATCTACTAAACCTTGATACACCCTGAGTAAGGCTTCTTGAGGGAGAGTTAACATTCCCTTGTTGGTGGCTACAGAAAGGATTTCGGATCTTGATTTTCTTTCGTTTATTAGGTCTGAAATTTCATCATCGACAACAAATAACTCAAATATAGGAATACCTCCTATAACCCCAGAGGAAAGTAAATTTTTTCCTATATATTTGTTGCAATGTTCACAGCCCGGCCCCTTCTCAAAAATCACAGTGCCTTGAGGAATAGATAAAATTTCATCTAAGCTTTCTGTTGTTGAAGCATCTAGTTCTGCGGGCACCTTGCAATGCGGACATAAGGCGGGAACAAGTCGTTGTGCCAATGAACCAATCAGCGTTGAAGCAATCGTAAAATTATCTACTCCTAAACCTCCTAAGCGTCCAATGACACCTAAAGAGTCACGAGTGTGGAGCGTTGAAACTACTAAATGTCCAGTTTGAGCCAGTTGAGTGGCCGCCAAAGCAGACTCCTCATCTCTAATTTCACCTAAAAATATGACTTCTGCATCTTGCCTCATAAAACTGCGACTTAAATCTGCAAATGAAGTTGATGAACTGATCTGGTTATGAGTAACATAAGGAAGCTCTCTCTCAACAGGGTCCTCTGCAGTAACAATTTTCCTATCGGGACCCGCAATTTTTCTAAGAATTGCGTATATTGTCGTCGTCTTTCCTTGTCCAGCCGGTCCATTCATTATAAACATACCCGACTGTTGGTGAATGAGTTGCTCCAATTGATTTCTCATATTGGCGGTCATTACCATATCATCTAGTTCAATATCTTTTCCCTTTTCTCTCTGTAGCCGTATGCAAACTTCTTCAGTTGAGTTTGTTCCCGGTGTTGTGTTAACTCGGTAGTTAATTTTTTCCATTCCACTGACTAATGAAAATACTCCGTTTTGAGATTCTGTAGAAGTAATGTCCATCTTTGACAACACTTTAATTCTTGCAATGACTTCCGTGTAACAATCGTTAAGAATTACACTGTTAGCTTTTTGCAGTTTGCCATTCACTCTAAAACGTAAAAGATAGGGCTCATTTGGACTTCCCGTATTATTTTTGCCAATGTGAATATCGCTGGCATTTAGTTGCAAAGCCGACTTCAAAATAAACTCAACAACCTGTGGTGCCTTTCCATCTTGATTTGCCGAAAATGGTGGTTTTTTAATGGGTTGAATTGACATAATAACTCTTCGGATTCTTTTAACCATTTTTAAATAGAAAGTCCTACTATGTGCACTTTCTGGTCTTCACTAGTTTCAATAATTCTGATTTAATAGCCTTAAGTCCGAGGAATATAAAAATATGCAAAACCAATTGGTAAAATATAATTCTGATTTTCTTCCGCAAATTTCTGATTTATTTTTCCACAATTCAACTATCAAAAATTTTCCCTCAGAATCTGAAAGGCAAAATTTTTTTGATAAATGGATGAGTCCATATATTGAATATTGGAATCAAGACTTTTGGATTGCAAAGTCTGAAGAAAATAAATTAGTTGGATATTTAGCTGGATGTTCATCTAGTTTAGATGCAGAACCAATCATGTACGAAAAAATTTCGAGCTTTAACCTTTTTAGAGATTTTTTTGAAAATTATCCCGCACATTTCCATATTAACATTGCTACTCATACACAAGGTCAAGGGATTGGACGGTTACTTATTCATAATTTTGAGAAAGAGCTTCAATTAAAAGGAATAAAGGGGGTCCATGTTGTTTCTAGTGCAGGACAAGAAAATATTAAATTCTATTTAAAACTTGATTTTCAAATTGTTGCTCAGAAGCCATTTAAAAATTGGTCCTTACTATTTTTAGGAAAAAAATTGTAACCACTAGAGCTTCCTATCTTATCTAAGATCCCAAACTCCACGATGACAAATCTTAGTTATTTCATTATTAGAAAAAAGAGTTTTCCTCTAACATCTGTATTATAGGCTGCATGTTCCGCGTATTCTCCCTCTCCATGGTAAATATCTACACGGGCCCGGCCTCTGATGGCACCCCCCGTATCCTGATCAAGAAAAAATCGAGAAAAGTCTTTCATTTGTCGATCACTTGATGACTTGGGTCTCTTAGCTTGGACAAAACTCAACATTCCCTTAAAGCCATAATGGTTGTGGTCAGTTGCAATGGATCTTCCATCAGTCAATGGAACGAGGTCACTTCCCTCCGGTGGCGTCTGAGATATTTTAAAATACACATAACTCGGACAGTATTCATAAATTTCCCTTTGTTTATCGGGATTAGCTATAAGAAAGTCTCTTTGAGATTCTATACTCAAATCCGAAATATACCCTTGTTCCCTCATGTAAAGACTAATAAAATCCCACCTTTGGTTATTAGTGGCTGAATAGGATATATAATACTCCTCCCATTTTTCTTGATTCTGAACTCTGACCTTTCCACCACCTTGAACGTGAAGCAAGTAGAGTTCAAAGAGGTCTTTTGTGTAAAACAATTCATAACCTTTTCTAGCAAGAACCTTATCAAAATCAATCTCAACTCTTGTTGATCGCCTTAAGGACTCCGAAGGTTTTTTATAAATCGCATGTGGATACTTTTTAGATTGAACGAAAGAACCATCTATGAGCGGAGTATAATAAGCCGTAAAGCGAGCAAACTCTTCCTCTCCATAACCAATATCATCGGCCTGAAGCTGAGGAGCAAATACTAGAAATTTACTTTTTAAATTATTTTCAAAGTCTGCTTTACAGACGGCTTTGGCCCGTTTATTTGACAGACACTTTCTATACGTTGATGTCAAACTCCGAAACAGTATCAGTGAGTCTAAAACCTTTTGCACTGGATAGACCTTACCCCCTAACTCAATACCCAGTCCGGCTAATCTCCTTTGTTTATAGCGGCGAATTTGTCGTTCAAGGGCCTTATTCATTCCATCAAAGTCTAAGTCATCATCAAACTCAGGCCAGTCTGAAACTTCTACCTTGACTGTTGGAGTTTTGAAAACTTTCTGAATTGAACCTTGGGGTGCACCTTTATACGATCCCAGCATGAGTCCCACATCATATTCAAACTTTTTTTCTAAGGGACTATTACCGTCTACACCCACTAGTTCACTTTCTATTCTATCGTCAGCCCAAGTCTTCGCAATTAATAAACTAGTGAATAATAGACACCATATATAAACATGTTTAGACAAAACTTCCCCTCCCTAGTTAGTCTTGAATTGATAGTGTCAAGTGTACAAAAAAAATCTAAGAATTTCCTAACAAAAACTTATATTAATATTTCGCCGCGTTACATCTGTTTGGAATTATGATAATTTTGTACACCATCTAACTCTTTTTTTGTGTGACTTGTGGTTTCCATGTAGTCTTTGATCGTGGATGATTTAATTCTAACTAAAGCTCATTACCTTAGTCTCATCGTATTTGTTTCAGTTCTTTTTATAATGGGTCTATTGGAGCACTTCTACCCCCGCAGACAAAGAAAAGTCCCACAAATTAAAAGATGGATAAACAATCTCTCACTAGTTGCTTTAAACACTATGATAGTCAGATTTTTTCTTCCTGTAACTCTGGTGAGTTTGGCTTTCTACTGTCAAAGTCAAAACATTGGGATATTAAACTCTGTCAAGCTTCCTAACTATATAGAAGTTATTTTGGCTTTTGTGATATTTGATTTTTTTATATATCTTCAGCACGTATTTTTTCATAAAATTCCAGTCCTATGGAAGCTCCACCAAGTTCATCACGCCGACTTGGATTTGGATGTAACTTCCGGGCTTAGATTTCACACCATTGAAATCGTTGCATCCATGTTTATAAAGTATGCTCTTGTTGTTACCGTGGGGCCCCCATTGTTAGCCATATTTTTATTTGAAATAATTCTTAACGCTTGCTCAATGTTTAATCATTCTAATGTTAAAATACCAAACTTCATTGACAAATCATTACGGTGGATAATCGTAACTCCAGATATGCATCGTATACATCACTCCACTGAAAATAAAGAGATCAACAGTAATTTTGGCTTTAATCTCACTTGGTGGGATAGGCTTTTGGGCACTTATGTTGCTGAACCTCAATTGGGACAAAAAAATATGAATATCGGCCTTAAATACGTCCAAAATGAAAGCGAAGCCACATATATTTTAAATCTTCTCAAAATGCCCTTCACAAAAACAGAAAAAAACAGCACCTTACAGAGAAATTAGAAGTTTTATCCAAATCCACACAGATTTGGATTTTTATAAATTATAATTATACTCCAAAAAATCACCTACCATGTGAAACTCTAAGGTGATGGGGAACCATAAGATTAAAGATAAGCGCAGGTCTGTCATTGCCATTAACAAGTGGCGACCACATTTGTTTGCCTGAATAATAGCGTCGTGTAGTTACAAATTTAATTGGTATAGAAAATTTTTGTTTTAATATTTCTCCGCCCTTAAGAGTAACTCGTTTACCCTTAAACACTTTAACGTTGTGTTTACCATTTGATTTTAAAAAATGTAGCTGATGGTCGACTAAAACTTCTTGGCAAGAAGCTCCTTTATTTTCTAACGTCACACAAACCCGCAAGTCTTCACCCAATTGAATTTTTTTGGTCACGATTCGATAATCGTGAATCAGCACATTTCGACTCTGCCTTATTCCATGGAGTAAGAGCGCTTTGGGGTTTCCTTTTTTTACCAAAGTCCTTGTACCATGGCGAATTATCCATTCCCTACGAGAGCCTTCAATGGGAATATTTGTCTTCCATTCCTTCATTTTATTAAGTACCCATTCAATATGACTCTTAGAGTGATCATTTATATGATTAGCCACAGATTTTTGCACATAAGAGGAAGGGTCATCTTTTAAACGTTCTAAGATTGACCATGATTTATTGGGGTTTTCTACAAAACTC
Source organism: uncultured Pseudobdellovibrionaceae bacterium (assembly GCA_964502735.1). Classification (GTDB taxonomy): domain Bacteria; phylum Bdellovibrionota; class Bdellovibrionia; order Bdellovibrionales; family UBA1609; genus JACKAN01. Next base: position 7,052 of record CAZCYD010000065.1, on the reverse strand, counting down.
TTTATTTTGACTCCCCATGGAAGAAGCGGACGGGTCCCCTCACTTGTCCAACGTCGGACATGCTCGTTGTCGTCCTCACACCAAATATTGAGTTGCTTTAGTGTTTCTTCTTCGTGAGCGAGTAAAAAAGGGCGTACAGCAAATTCACTAGTAAAAACCTGAGTCATTTTATACAAGGCTGACATGGCCATTTTATGATTATTTAAGCACTCTTCGGCCACATAATGCGTAAGCGGCCAAACCAAAAAACCTCGCAACCCTTCTTGATCAGATTCATTCTGGCTTAAGGCTTCAATCAATATCGGTAAAGATTTTTTTGGATCACTAGGCAAAAGAGGAGTCATCCTATCTTTTAGCAATTGCATTCTAGCTTTTAACTCTAAAGGAGATAGTGCAGTATTGATGTTTTTTAAAAATATATCTGATTCAAAACCAGGATAAGCTCTTACTAAGGCCTTTGCAATTTGTTGAGCTGCTTTAACGTTCAACCATTCTTTAAATGCTGTTTTGTTTTTTTCATTTTTTTGGGGCAAGTTCTCACCTCTGTATAAAAGTACGAACACTACTTTATCTAATTACAGTTTAACTAATTAGTTAAACTGTAATTAGATTTTGAGCAAAAGTAATATACCCAAATGTGCAGATAAGATACGTCAAATTTTTCTCGGCAGATTAGGGTATATTACTTATTGAGCCATTCGAGAAGCGTAAAAGCTACATGTTCTAGAATCTGAACAAGTTGCAGTTTGACTGTCAACTCGTTCAACTGAAACGGCATTGATGTAGTAGGTCTTTCCTGGCTCAAGGATGCAGTAGGCTCGCTCAGGAGCCGTTGAAATAGAAGTCAGATAAATGCGCGAGGACTCTACAGAAAACTTCAAACATCCTCGCAAATTTCCAGCCACTGGATTTGTATAATCACCGGGGCATTCAGAGACCGAAACCAGCTTAGTGACTCTGGCCGAGGAGGTTTTCGTTGCGGCAAAATCGGAAGTGATTTCTCCACCCACAGGTACCGTCACCTTAAAGGCAATTATTTGGCTTGGAGAGGGAAAGTAAGTGCTTCTATTGAAACCCTGATTTAACACCCCGGTGTCTACAACTGAAACATGGGGCCCTGGAACTCCACAAGATGTATTTGAAGGCGGAGGCATAACTGGAGATGGCTGTGGGAAAGGAGGTGGTGGCGGCGGCAATGGAGACGGCTGATCACCCGTGTTTGGATTTACTCCCATATCAGAGCCACTGGCTCCATTCAAACTATACACTCTGAGACAAGGACCAAAACCTTGATAAATAATTTCAACGTCATCGAGTAGAATACAAGTAGGAAAATTAATCAAAGTCGCCCGCTGAACCAAACTCTCCTTGCTCAAATAGTTCCCCTGTAACTCGGAGGAGTCCACAGTGATCTCAACCTGTCTTAGCGCACTATCACTTTCACCTGTGGGTGAATGCGGCCCTCCCTCCTCGGGGAAAAGAAGCTCAGGGTCTTTTGGCATTCCGGAGGAGCTTGGCTCAATTTCAGCCAAGTTTGAAACTCGAAAGCCACCTTCTCCACAGCTCAATATAAAAAATAAGACAAAAAACAATAAGGCTCTTGTAAAATAAAAAGTACTCACTGATCTCCCTCTCTCATCTGAAAAATGCAAGAATCAAGCCGTCACTTTGACTTCAAAGTCGAAAACATAAGGCTCTACGGACTTGAAAATTCAAATAATTTGTCATCAATCTAAACTCTAGACACTTTTAACCTTCTTTCCTTTTTTATAAAGTTCTAAAGAACTGGGAGACATCGTGGGGTTTTTAAGAGTGTGACAGAAACTCAGTGCATTAGGTTTCTGGTGATGCTGTGTAAATACGAGACGTCTTCAGGTGCGGCTATAAAAGCCTCAATCTCTGTATAAGTGGTGCCCCGCGAGGGACTTGAACCCCCACGCCTCTCGGCACTAGATCCTAAGTCTAGCGTGTCTGCCAATTCCACCAGCGGGGCAGCTTTCAATTTTTTAATATTCCTAGAAACAGGCGTATGATCTATCAATGAAGTTTAGAGATGTCACCTGTTTTCACTAAAAATTATCGAGATTTTTCAATCAATTTTTTATACTCAGGGGCTCTCATTAAGTTGGAAAGCTCCTTTTCGGTATCCATTTCTATGCGGATTAACCATCCATTATTCATGGGGTCATCATTAATGATCCCAGGCTCCTCAACAACGCTTGCATTGATTTCAATAACAGTTCCAGAAACTGGAGCCACCAAATCACTCACGGCTTTAACGCTTTCTACAACTCCGAAACCCTCATTTTGAGTCACCTTTTGCCCCTCTTCAGGAAGCTCTACATAAACCACCTCGCCCAAGCTGTCTTGCGCGTACTCAGTAATTCCAACTGTCACAACATTTTCATCAACCTGAGCCCATTCATGATCTTTAGTATAATAATTCTCTTCGGGCACATACATATTCTGCATTAACTTCCTCCAATGTTCACAAACGGTGTCTTCACCACTCTAGCTTTAAAATTTTTTTGACGAATTTGCACGAAAAATTCTCGTCCTTCATCAGCGAAGTCTTGTAGCACATAAGCTATTCCAATTCCCTCATTTAAACAGGGCGACATTGTTCCACTTGTCACTCTGCCAATTTCTTTACCTTCCAAAGAGAATATTTTGTAATCCTGTCTTGGAACGCTCTTCTCCTCCATTCTAAAGCCTACTAGGCGACTTTCCAAACCCCTTTCGCGTTTCTCCATAATTTTATTTTTCCCAATAAAATCCTTATGTTGTGGCTTTACAACCCAACCCAATCCCGCCTGGTAAGGGTTGGTCGTATCGTCAATTTCATGTCCGTAAAGGCTGTATTTCATTTCCGTCCTAAGCGTATCTCGAGCCCCCAACCCCACAGGTTGAATATTGTATTTGACTCCCCTCTCCATAAGGACATCCCACAGTTCACCTACTTTTTCTGCACCAATAAAAATCTCACAGCCCTCCTCGCCCGTATATCCAGTTCTAGCGACCATGCATATCACCTGATTCCAAGGAACTTCAGCAAAGTAAAAGCCTGGAATATTTCTCACCTCATTCGAAAAAACATCTGCCAATAAATCCATGGCTAAAGGCCCTTGAACAGCCAACTGCCCCCAAAAAAGGCTCTCATTGCTCACTTTTGCCCCTTTATTATTCTCTAAGACCCATGCAAAATCCTTATCTGCATTAGCTGCATTTACGCATAAAAAGTAGTCTCGCCCCTTCTCTACGCAATAAACAATTAAATCATCTACAACTCCACCATCATGGTTAGAAAACAACGAATACTGAGCCTGTCCAGACTCTAATCTTGAGGCATTATTAGTTGTTAACCACTCCACAGTTTCCAAGGCTCGCTCTCCACTGATACGAATTTCACCCATATGAGAAACGTCAAATAATCCCACATTTTTACGAGTGTTAACATGCTCCTCTCTCAAGCCTTTATATTGAATGGGCATCATCCAGCCCGCAAACTCTACCATTTTGGCCCCTAAGCTTACATGTCTATCGTACAATGGTGTTTTCTGTATCACTTGATTTCTCTCCCTATATTTTTATCTTTGCCGTACTTATGGTCTAGATCCTCGGCACTAGCTTTTAAGCACTTAAGCACTATATGAGGAGTGACAATCGTTGGCAACTGTCTCCCTATTTTGGCCCCAAATAAGAATGATTGGCGAATAAAATAGCTTGGGCCTGGCGCAAAACTTGCTCACCTTTGAGTGAGTTGATTGCAGCCTAAACACCAGAAGGAAGCCTTGACACAGAATCAATAAGTTACGGAGTCATACAACGAAATAATAGGTAGGAGATTGTACATGCTTAAGCTTAGGTCACATTTATTTATGCTAAAACCATTGTTCTTAAGCTTTTTATTTATTCTTTCTTTGGGCCTATCTGCCTGCGACACTCCCACAGGGTTTGAAGTCAAAACTTACGAGGATGCGGATAGCTTGATTCTTAAAAATCAAAGACGACAAACAACTGGCCACCGCGAAGTTATTCAAACGCCAGCACCAACCCCTAATCAACAGCCAAGTTATCGAATACTTCAATATACCCCTTCCGGGAACTTAGACAGCTATGAAAAACTAGCCGAGGAAGAAAGGAGTTCCGCTAAGCACTCACCTGAGTTTGCTCAAAGTATTAACGCAGCCTATATCTCTCAAAAAATTGAAGGAAATACTCACCGCTTTCAGATTGAATTAGATATCAGCAAGTTCTCAGAGCGTTTGATGTTCGAGTATTCAGTTAATTCCACAGATATTCGGAATAAACACTACACAAAATCTTCAACGGTAACAACAGATGGTTTCCAATACGAGATTGCCGGGCAGTGCGAAAATACAAACTGCACAATCCTTAAGCTTACTCTCTTCAAAATTAAAGAAAATACTATCGAAGCACAAACTAGTCTCATGTACACAGTTACAACAACTCGAGTGAGGGCCATTGTCGCCCACAGTGAAGGCTCAGATGAAGAGTTTGAAATTAATCACAGCATTGTAAATAGAATTCAATCCCAAGAAATAGCTAAAAAAGAAACTATTGCCATTGTAGATGGAAAATCCAGCACAACTGTTACTCTAATGGACCCACAAACTCCCGAGAAAAAACTTTTGACTATTCAAGCACCAGTTGCTGAAACTTATGAACAGTCCATAAAGGCCAATCATGTTGAGCACGATGACACAACAACAGAAGTACAAAAAGCCCAGCTGCAGGGTTCCAATCCAGAGTCAGGCGCTCTCGCTGTGGACTTTACCATTACAGACCTTAACGGCAGGGCCCCACAAAGAGTAAGGCTCTATGTTCAAGAGAGCAAAGATCTAGACGAAACATCGGGAGAGAGCTCTCCAGCAATAAATCCAGAAGGCCCTTCTTCCTCTGACAGGCCCAGGTCTGAAGCCACTACGGATGAGGTCCTTTCGAAATACTCTAAAGCCGTATTTCCCATTTTGTCCAAAGAGGTTCACCCCTCACAAGTCCCAGGAACAATAACTATCACTAAACGTTTAGAGACCTACAAGAATCATAACATTACAAAAAATTATATTGGTATGTGGACACAAAGAAATCATCCGAGAGTGGGGTTTTGCAATAAAAGCACTTACTACACCCAAAATCGAGCGACAAATTTTCTAACTCAGATGAACACACCCATTCAAGATAAAAACCACAGCCTAGGAGAACTCACTTCTCTAATTTTAAATAAAATCGATGCTATGCCTCAAATGGCTTACTTGGGAGCTTTAGAAGGAAACTACTGGAAAGATTTTAATGCAAATATTGTTGTTCCCTACAACAGAAGAGCCGGCCAGGCAAATGTCAGCAAACGCTACCAATATTGGTCAGACGCTTCGGGTCCCTACGGCTGCTTAACTGACACCTGTCGGGAAATTATTCGCAAAAACAAGCCACTTTTAGAAAGTGCAGGATTAGATTTAAAAGTCTCTTACGTAACACCCATGGAGCGAGAAATGTTTGCCGCGAAATTGCGACAGGGAGTTAGAGAAACTAATATTAAAAGAGGAACTCTACGACAAGAAATTTTCAACTCAGGCCGAGAAACCGAGTACGCGAGACAACGAGCCAACGGAGCTGACCTTTTAGACTCAGATGCACGAAAATACTTTGCCACAGCTACGCTGCTCGCTGGCTTAGAAGTTAAAAGATTAAGTTCAGAAAGAAGGTCTTATACACAAGAAGGCCCCTCCTCGCAATTACCTTCACGGTCGACATTTAGAAATGAAATACGGAAAGACCCGGCCTTGGCTGTCTTGGCCTATCACGCAGGTCTAGGAAATTTGGCAAAATACGCTGTCTGTGCTCAATTAGACAATGAGAATGAACGCAACAACTGTCAAAGAGCAATGAGCTTAAACACAGCCTACAGCAAAAGGCATGAAGGATTTGACACCACACTAAGTGACATCACTGAGTTTAAAATGGCACCCTGCAATCAACTCGACTACACCTGGGCTTGGCTAGCTCTGCAGTTTATAGGCTCTCAGCCTTCTGAATATGGAATTGAAATTGGAATCCCTAGCAATAACGGTTTAACATATGAAGCCCTCATGCCAGAGGGGACTCAACTGTCTAGTCTGCTAGGGATTGGAAATACGACCTTACTTTAATTTTTTATGGAGGACAGAGCCAAAGTTAACGTGTTCTGCAGCAACATAGTTATTGTCATAGGACCGACTCCACCTGGTACTGGAGTCGCAGCATTGACCCAACCATTTAACTCTGAAAATTTTACGTCTCCACAAAGCTTATAGCTCCCGTCGCTTTGCAGACATCTGTGAATCCCCACATCTACAACAACAGATCCCTGTTTGAAATCCTCTCGCCCAAACATTAAAGGTTTACCGGCCGCAACTACAACAATATCGGCTTCCTTTGTAAAGTTTGAAATGTCAGGAGTTTTAGAGTGACAAACTGTAACTGTGGCATCCGCCATTTGTAATAGTTGCGCCATGGGTTTCCCAACTATTGAGCTTCGTCCAACTACAACTGCTCTTTTTCCAGAAACAGGCACATTATAGTGTTCAAGAATGGCCATAACACCACTGGGTGTACAGGGGCTCACGCGAGGAGTCCCCTTCCAACACAAGCCCATATTTTCTACAGTCAAAGCGTCGGGATCTTTTAAAGGAGATATCCAACTGAGAGCTTCTTCACTGTTAAGATGGACAGGCAAGGGAAGCTGCACAAGTATTCCGTGAACTCGATCATCGGCATTCAATTTGTGAATCAACTGTTTTAACTCTGTAGGCGACGTCTCCGCAGAAAGCTTATATTCAAAAGACTCTATTCCCACTTCCTGACAGGCCCGTCCTTTATTTCGCACATAAACCTGACTTGCAGGATCTTGACCAACAAGAATCACAGCCAATCCCGGCGCTCTGCCACAATCTAGTTTAAACCTTTGAATTTCTTTGGTAATTTTTTGTCGAGACAGCTTAGAAACTTCCATCCCACTAAGTACTTTCATGACTGCAATATAGTTTCATGAC
>CAZCYD010000064.1:11106-13090 GCA_964502735.1 uncultured Pseudobdellovibrionaceae bacterium | reverse complement strand
ACATCTCTAACATAATGGCGGATTGGTCGGCAGTTGTGTGATTTCATGGGGTTAAGTGGGCGGTCAGGGCAAAGTCAGGTAGTGGTGGTGTCTATTTTTCTAACTCGCTGGTGACAATCTTGCTGTTTGAACGCAGTCATAGTTTTGCCAACCTAAAAGACTTTGATTTTCTCGTGTATTTTCAGATAGTTACACAACTGCTGCTTGCCAGAAGTGGCTTCCTGTTTGCATTTGAATAGTCCTGAATTGGAGAACACATGAAGATCAAGATTGTTTTAATTGCCATTATAAGTCTGCTTATTGGGGTAGCCAATGCCGCCAATCCAAATGCTCAAACGTGCGCAGCTTTACTGAGCGGTATCGAGCGCACCCTCGGAGTTGAATGGGAATTTAAGGCAGTGAACATTAAAGTAAGTGAGAACATACACCCTTTCTTGAGAGGGATGCTCGAAGGCAGGGCTTACGACGAAGCTCTTGCAACTTCTAATTTTAGAAGACTATTTGCTTTTCATGGCAAAGACAATTCTGGGCAGTATGTACTGGGCTTGATACCGCCAGAGGTTGTCAGTTCAGAGAAGTTTGCTGAACTAAGGCAGGTCGAAGGTGTTAGATTTGAAGTGCAACAGGGCCAAACTTTTCTAGTGAATTGGGAGACGATGCCTCCAGAAGCATTTATCACAACGTTAAGAAGCCTTTATGAGGCTAGGGGCCAATACAACGACACTCTTCAAATCCGCAAAATAAGTTCTGCATGGAGAGAGTTGAATACAGAAAATGATCGTCTTATCCCGGACATGGTTGCTGAAGAATGGCGTAATGGGAATCACTTTGCAGGGATTGAGTTCCCGATGGACGGCTATACAAATAAGGCTTCAGAATTACGGTCTTACCTTCAAAACTTATGGATTCGTCTAGGTCTTTTCAAGCCGGGAGAAGCGGGGTTGCAGGTGGCACTGGAACAGGCAATAGGTCATGTTCATTGGGTTGCCGACATTCAATCTTTACCTGTTGAACGCCGTCAGTCTGCCTACGAAGCGATTATAGGATTTTGGGGAGATGCCAATGATTCAGTTCATGTGGCTCATAAAAATCCCTTTAAGGATGAGGTCCGTTCTGATGGCACTATCCAAATTTCATCTGCTAATGCTGAGTCAATATATATGACCGCTATTCAAAATTTAGAAAATTACTCAATCACTGTTTTAGATCAAAAGACGTACGACCGACTATCAGCAACATCAAGTGGTGTTCTTATTGACGGCAGAGCTAATGATCTCGACGTCAATGTTGACCCGAATATACCTCCGGTTTTTAAGAGACTTGCTTTTGGGCTTCGCGGAATTTACGGTCAACGGTCATTACCAGACGGTGTCGCAATACCAAAAGTTGGAATTGAGGCTAGGACGATGCCTACTGTGACTGAGAATATAACCGCTCTACCAAAACTCATTGAAGGAACGAATAAAGTTGATGTTGAACAATTACTTACTCATCGTTCAGAAAGAGCGAGAGGAATCTTATCCTCAATTTCAGAGCTAAAGGCTAATGCGGAGAGGCTTGGTCTTGATGTTTCATTAGTGGATGACTTGTTAGCCACTGTGAGTAAGGAGCGATATCGATGGAATCCAGAACTTGTAGTTGCGGACATATTGCTACCTATAACTGATTGGCTTTCGCATCCACTTGTGCAGAGAAACTTAAACTCACTTCCTGTTCCTAAAAGGGCTGCAGTTCAAATTCAATTCAATAGAGCGATTGAACGATACGTTAGCCGCCTTAATGATTTAGCGAGAGCAAGAAAAGACCCAAGAAGAGAATACCACCCTGATTGGACAGATAGGTTGGACCAGTTCCCTGATGGCTACAACCGTGTTTATTCTCGTACCGAGTATCCTGAAATAGGGCAAATCGGAGGCCTGAACAGTAGGCCAGATATGTGGTTCTTAATGATCCTCCAAGCGGAAGTTCCACGTTTTATTGCAGA
>CAZCYD010000064.1:0-11096 GCA_964502735.1 uncultured Pseudobdellovibrionaceae bacterium | reverse complement strand
ATCAGGTTTGGGTGACCTTCTTCAGATGCCCTAATTAAATGCTTCATCTATCTGAATAGAGAAGTAACCGTACCCATAGCCTCCTCGGGTTTGATTTTGGGAAGGGCGTCGGTCGCACCTCTTATGTCAAGCCCCGCTCGCCGAATGTACCTTTGCATTACCTCTAGATCCTTCCAGCCGCCCAAAGCCATGACTACAGCTGGAGCTACTCCACTACCGATAAGCTGAGTCGCCCAACAAGCCCTGAGGGTGTGAAATTTAATTGATTTGATACCCACACCGTCACAGAACCCACGAAGAACTTTTGCCTGACAGCCACGGTCCCATTCAGTAAAGCGGGGAAGCAGATACTTCTTGTCACCATTCTTGAGAACCAATTCTCGCAGCACCTTTTCAAGCTCTTCATTTATTGGGATTGCCCTCCAGTAGCCACCCTTAGTTGCCGTCACCGACTGAGCCTTTTTATTATAGGCTTTGTGGATGTAAAGTAACCGTCGATCCCAGTCGATGTCAGTTTTTTCAAGGGCGTGTAGTTCACCGCTACGACAGCCTGTGAGGAGTGCCATTAGCCAAATCGAATACCAGGGGTGGTCGATGACTTTAGCTCTCTCCAGAAGGGTTCTTATTTCGTCTAAAGACAAAATCTCAGGCAGACGGTCCTCTCCTTTTTTTGAAAACTGTAAACCGTAGGCTGGACTTTGTTGAAGACCCTTAATTCGTCGGGTCTCTATACCCCAGTTGAAAATACCATTGAGCGCACTCCTCATTCTATCCCTTGCACTTGGTGACTTACCGTGAACTGAAACAAGCTCTTCAAGAAGCTCTCTGACGTCGGCTCTGGTGATCTCAGCAGCTGGTCGTCGCCACCAGTTTTTTGTGTAGTCACGAAGAATCTGAGAGTAGTTCTCTATGGTTGATGCTCCAACGGGTCGGTTAGTGCCAGTCCCATTGTTAAGGGCTTCAAACCACTCGGGGACAAGTTCTCCCCACAGTCCACCAGTTTGTTCACGGTGGTAAATCTCCATTTGAGCTTCATCCCTCAGCTTGCGCTCCCACCTTCTTGCTTCTGCCTCAGTTTTAATCCCAGTTTTCTTTTTTTGACGACGGATAGAAGGGTCAGCTTTGCTTTTTAGTTCGACAGTGACCTCGAAGGTGATTTTGTCATTTTTCTCAACTCTTTTAATTCCCATAACCAATTCTCAGACGATGCCTCTCGATCCAGCGATCAATGTCTTCCTTCCTAAAAAGTAACCGCCCACTGGGTTTGTAAGCGGGAAGTTGTTTGCGGTAAACCAAGTTGTGGACCGCACCCACAGACCGTCTTAGATAAGTCGCAGTCTCTTTAGCCGTGAGGTAGTTTGGTTCAGTTCGTGGGTGTTGATTTACTCTCGGTCTTGATGGAGTGGGGTATTTTGATTTATTCATCATACCCCTCCTGACGCCATTCTATGGGTCTCAGACTTTATCACAGCATCGTTCGGTTTGGCTTGCTCTTTGGATTCACCGTGAAGTCGTTGATTTGATTCTGAAATCCATGAGATTACTTCGCTTTCTACCCACCCCACGGCTCTCACTCCAATTCTTCGTCTCTGTGGGAACAGGTTTCTCTTTTCAAGTCTGTTCAAAGTTGAGTAGCTAATGCCCGTCATTGCGGTTACCTGATTCACTCTCAAAATCCTTGTTGCTGTTTGCATCTTCATGCCCTCTCATTACCGTGTGTGTTTGCGGTATGTCCCTTCGGTCCAGATCAGGGGTTCCCAGAACCCCCGATAAAGTCACTCCTTCACCCACGATCCAATCTCTGATTGGACCAAGACGTTCAGGAGATGACTTTCGCCATCAATCATCAATGACTAAAAAAACCTCTGATACCGTGTTGAAAGATTTCATCTAATGTCGGCTGTAGCTCTTCCACTTCATAGAAGTCACCGTAGTCTCGTTTGAAGTTGTGCTTAGATTTCTTGTTTAAGTCCCTACGGGTTTGCCATAGACCGTACTTATCAACTAGTGCCTTAAACTCATAAAACCGCCTGAGGACTGCCCTTGAGGCTGTGGCCGGTGGTTCAATGAATGTAACTTTGTATCTCGTAACGTGTTTGAAGGGTTCAAATTCTAAAACTTGGTTTAGTTCACGAGCCTTCATTCCCTCCACGGGAACGGAATTGATTTCAACTCTTGTGTAAGGTGGAGTTTTACGTCTTAACTTAGCCACGTTTACCTCCCTTCATAGCTTTAAGCTGTTTAGACTTGTCATAAACGATCAATTCATGGCGCTTGTCTTTTCGACCGACATAAAATGACCGCCCTTTAGGGTTGTCTCTCCAGCACTCAACAGCTCTTTTTCTACCGAAGTCTAAACCTCTAAAGACTTCGTCAAATGGTTCAGGGAACGTAATTGCGCAATCAAGTCTCTTCACCTCGGCGTTCATACCAGCTTTACCGAACCATATTTCAATGGTTTCTAAAACCTCCCATGCGGTTTTGAACTTTGAGGGATTGAGTGAGATACGAAGACCACCTGCATTTTCACCAATGTTACTGGTAAACCAGATGGATTTTTTGGTTTCTTCGTCAAGTGTGAGAATGTAACCGTCACCTCTGAACGACCTTTTGGACTTCTCCAAAAGCTCTTCAAGATTAGAAGGGTTGTACTTCGTCACTAGAGAAAGTTTGTCAATGGCGGCAACAACCAAGGACTCGTGAACTCGTCCACTTGCTATCTTATTGATACTTGGAGAGAAAGGTGAGTTTTGGTTCAGTTCATCTGTAGAACGTAGCTGAGTTACTGGTGTGGGGGGAGTGACTACGGAATCACCCATGTTATTCTGTCGTTTTCTTTTTAGCATCTATCCTCCTTGCTGTTATTTGGAGGACACAAATATGATTTTGACGAAGAATGATCTATTTAGAGTTAAGCCGAAAAAAGTGCTGATATATCAAAGAAGTTTTTTGTAGAGTGAAGTCAGGGACTTACTTTCTTTAATGTATTTAGATGCAGAGCGGTTTATTCGATCAACATTTTCGGGTGAAGAGCCTTTGATGATTCCTAAAGCAGTGTTCACTTCATCTAAACGCCGCTTAACATCTTTACCGTCAAAATGATTTTCAAAAAAGACTTGAACCAAATATAAACAACAGTCGAGAAGGATTTGGTCCTTTCTGTTTGTTGAAAGTGCTGCGGTCATTTTGTTGTTCAAAACTGTAAAACCACTCTTAAAGGCCATCACTTCATCGACGCTTGGGTGGCCATCGTTGAGATCAAAGTAAAACTGTTCCACAAAAAATGTAGTCAAGCGGAGTTGTTTATGAAATTTTCTCACTCGCTTCTTTATGTCGTCTAATTTTAATGTATCGTCAAATAGATCGACCATCTTTATTTTATAGCCAGTCTTTGAAGACTCTAACAATCGGTCAATAACTTCGATGGGGGTTTCAAAATCTGGTTGAGCTTTACGCAACTCAGTGTTGTCAGATTTTTCATCGTTCTTTGCTGATCTTATCACAAAGTCGAAATACCTAAGCTGGTCCTCGTGGTTTCTATATTTGAGCAGAGTGTTTTTCAAAACCTCGACAAACAATAGTGAGTTGGCGGTTGCTGACTTTATGGCATCCACCTTCTTGACGAGCTTTTTGTAGGTCACAGGCGATCCATTGTGATAGGACATCTTCAATACCGCCATCGCAAGAGCCTCTTCTTGATGGGTCCATTTTGTTGTGCTGTTGTTGTGGTTGACTAAAAACCTAAATAACAACTCAGTAAAAGGGTTTGGTCCTCTCATGTGCCTCCTATAGCACTCCTAAATAAGATTGTGCCGAGGGTCGGTTAGGACGCCGACCCGTCACCCCGTCGGGCTAGGCACGTATGTTTTATAAACACTTAACCGAACTAAAATCAAGAATAGGGTCCACAAGCGAACTTTTTGAAAAATCACTAAAAATTTATGTCACCCCAGACTGACCTGTGACCACTCACTCTCCTCTTAATCTCCAAGACGGGGGGGTTAGAGAACTGAATTTACTCGGTCTTGAGTTTGTTTTGTGAAATGCAGATACTGACTTGTAGTTGCAGGACTTGAGTGACCGAGAAACTTCTGCACCTCGTGGATTAAAAAGCCATTGTTCAAAAGATAGGTGGCAAAGTAGTGACGAAGACTATGCCAGTTGATCTGTCTTTCGATCCCTGACCTCCGCCTCCAGTAGTCAAACCGCCGATTGATGGCATATCTCGTGAAAGGTTTTTTAGTTCGGTTCAAGAACAAGAACTGGTTTGATTCAGCATTTTGGTTCATCACGGTGATTTTCATTTCAAGCAGTTCTTTGATGACCGCCTTTGATCTGCGGCCAAGAGGAACGGTTCGGTGTTTATTGCCCTTGCCGACGACACTGATTGAGTTTTCATCAATGTCTTTAATTTTAAGATTGGCTACCTCCGAGACTCGCAGACCAGAAAGTGAACCAAACAAAATTAGGTAGTAGTCGTTTACAAAATGAATGTTCTTTCTGGTTCGCTTCGCCTCTTCCATGTGGGGCTTAATCATCTTGAGCATCATTTTTAGTTCAGCTTCACTTAATATGCGTGACTCGGTCAGGCAGTAGTTCTTGGGTTTGTGGTTCACTTCGACCTCCAAAGTTATCAAAACTTATTTTAATCGATGGCTATGATAACTGGCTTTCATTTTATAGAAAGGGTGCCATAAGGAGACGAACTAGAAAGCTGAACCAAAACAACGCCTTCACAGGAGAGTTAGCAAAATTGTGATTTTGAGACCTTTTCATTTTCAGGGTCAGTGTGACCAAAGATCATAAAACTCGCTGGAGAGAGACGGACAGGAGCGGAGAGAGTGGTCTCAAGTGGGAATGGGGAATAACTCGTTGATCTTGAGTTTGGGTTCAAACTTTTTGAGATAAGCGTAAATTTTAATTGCAACGGGATATGACGGCATTGATTTCTCTGCCTCAATACTCCAAATGGTTTGACGACTGACTTTACAAATCTTTGCTAATTTCTCTTGGGTAAGTGGCGGTTCATCACGGTTATAGAGCTTGACCGAGATGTCTTCTCTGATTTGTTGCAGTCTATTTTTGTACATGATTCCTCCCTGTTCACACACTCTATGTTAAGTGGACTTTACTTTTAGGGCAACGGCACTGACCCTTTCGACACGTGCGAGTTCTCAGGTTTTTTTCTCTAGGTTTTGTCATGCAGACCACAACTGAACTAAAATTGAAAATTCATATTTAGTTTTAGATAGTTACAAATTCATTTCTGATTTTTTATTAGGTTATTACCGTGCATTTTAAGGGTCACTTTCACAGTGGGGGTAAATTAGGGTTTGATAGGGTGAAACTGAATCAAATGATGCTTTTTGGTGCGGTCAGGTTCTGGTCAGGGTAGTTTTGGTTCACTTCGTTTTGTTGTTTACTGAACCAAAATCACAGTCTTTATTTTTCACTCCTGCTTCTCGCCACTTAGAGAACTAAACCAAAAAAACTGGTCAGGTTGAGGTCAGGTAAAAGTCAGGTTGAGATTCAAATTTTCATGTGAGTTCATAAGATGTCACGCAAACGCTAAGACTCTAACGCCGTAGAATCATTCGCTTTGGATTTTCAAGTGGTTAGTGGGTTCGGTCAGTTTTCTCGTGAGATAAATGGCGGAGAGGATTTTAATAATTTTTAAAAACTAAAATCCCAAATGGATTCAGCAGCTTAAGCCATTACAAAAATATCTGGGTGACGGGTGGGTGACAACCACATATTAAATTACAGGACATGGAGACTATTTTACCAGAAGACCTGATTTTTTTAAGGTCATTTTCGCAGACTGCCTTGCTAGCTCTTGAAATTGATCTTGAAAGAGCATTGCAAACTTATCTGGAGAATATTTAGATAATTCTTCACAAGGCTTGCCGCTCTTAATGGCTGTGTCTGCTGGCGAAAAACCTGTCTGATATACTTTCTCCCGCGTAGATAAATCCCACAAAGCTACATGAAAAAGTGAATATGCTTCCCAATCACCTTTTGTTCCAAAAGCACTTCTGCAGAAAAGTCCCATACCCTTAGGATAATGAGGAAAATTGTCGCTTTTGCTTGGTCTAAAAATAAATAAATATTTAGCACCTTGATTTAAGGCTGAGGTGAAAAGGTACTCATTTACTTCTTTGTTTGGGTCCCCGGCGAACCTCTTTAGCGGCGTATCACCACTCTCAATCGCTGCTTGAATCTTCTGTCTGTCGAGTTTGATATGCTTATATGTTTTACCAATCGACTTAATTCCAGACTCAATTTCATTCTCCATTATTTTATTAAGACCCCAAGACTTAGTGTCAACTTTGGAGTCAGTATTGTTAAAGATTGTCGTACCCACATAAACAACAGGCAGTTCCTCATCGAAAAGTATTGCCGAAGCTACATGATTAACATTTCTCTTTTTGGTTTCGTCCAAAGGTGTAGTTGCGCAGCCCGCTAACAAAAATATGATAACGACAAAAAAATATGAAAATGTATTGTTAAACATTTAAAACCCCAAAATAGTCATTTTTTTGTATAATTAAATTACTTTCCAACGAATCTAATTTTTTGTCAATGTTGTAAGTAGCAATAGCTGCTATCGCCTTGGGCATGATGTCTTTGTTACCTAAATCTTTTTATTCCATTGTGCTGAATGTCGACCCATTTCTTTCGACGATACTCTCTTAAGGCCTTTATAAAAGCCTGCGAGAAATCCAAAAACCCAATCAACAAATAAGATGCCCCAATGACCAGGAGCTGATGGAATTGAAGTTCATATCCAAAGTGAATAAGCAAAAATGGCACAAAGACAAAAAACAAAAGCGAGAGCCAGGCCCTGACCGCAAAAGCGAACATAAAATAAAATCGGTCTTCTTTATCCGCTAAAAAATTATCGAAAAGCATTGATGACCTCGCCCATCAGCCAAATGGTTCCCACTGCCAGCAATGTGTAAGGACTTGGACAAACGACAAAGAGGACGACCGAGGAAGTGAGACCCATGAAAAGAAAATCTAGAAAGGAAGTGATTTTCTTTTTTGGTCGCCCTACTTTTGCCATGAAAATTAAATGGAAAATATCCTTGGATAAGATCTTGTTTTAACTTTTAAAGATTTTTTTCTCTTAAAGTCTCTTGAACTTGCCCTTTGCTTGTATCGAGTTTTCCTGAGTGTTCTGCTCCCTGCCAAGGGCTGCGACATGATTTAAATATCTTATATAAGTATATAGGTGAAACCCACATACTTTTCTTCTCGCAAGCCAGCAGATTATCGCCTGTCTTATAGCTCGGTCTCATTCAGATTTAGCCTTCTCCCACCTTATTTAGCATGCCCAAATCATTGGGTGTTGTGGTTTATCTGCGGTCAGTATTTTTACCCCTGACTGGGACAGCCCCCATGTTTTCCATCGGAACTGCTATGGCTTAACTACATTTGCTTGAACAAGTTTTGCTCTTGTAGTTGGGCTTAACCATCTGCCCCCATCTTGTTCAGAAATATAAATGGAGAACTAAAAATATGGGTTCAATCTGATATTTTCCATTTATCAATTAATGGAAAAATTGAAGTTTTATGGGTGGTTTTTAAATCGTCGTGTTGTGCCAGACACATCTCTGCGGTTGCTTTTACTTTTTAGATATAGGTTCGAGAACAATCCACATCTTACAGAGAAAATGATTTTAGGTTTTTCAAGGCGAGAACTTTGTTTCAGCACAGGGTTATCTTACAACTCGGTTCAATCAGGGTTAAGAACATTGGCAAGACTGAACATCATTCAGCTTGACCCATTCAATAAAGGTTCAAAACATTTACTCAAGCTCAATCAACCCACTGAATACAATTGGCCAGTGATACAGGAAAAATTGGGGTTCAGGTTTTCACCAAAGAAGACCTAATCAATTTCTGATGGTCATCAATTCTTAATGTTTTGCTTATAAAAATAATTATCATTAGGAAATTTTAGATATTTCCTAATGATAGAGCGACGAGGCTCATCAAATTTTTATGTGGCTCTAACTTCTATTTATTCCCATGGAGGAGTTATGGAACTTGGCTACATCTGGACAGAAGAACAATTCATAGAAGACAATCATATTGTGTATAGGGTGAGGTCATTGAATTACCCCTCATCAATTGCTCTTATTAAGGTGAATGCTACTGAATACAAAATCTATAAGGGCGAACATCAACTCAAGCTCGCCGAGGAGCTGATGCTCTTCAAAATTGCCGAGACTTTGCTCGACGAATATCGCTTCAAATCCAGAATGTTATAAATTGAGAAACCAGCGGACGGTGTCACCCACCCGCGGTAAAATGGTATTCATGGAACAACCATTCAATATCATATTCATGATTTTATTTTTTCTCCCAACCCTTGTTGTCGTGGCCTTTCTGCTGATGGGTTTAATGGCTCTTTGGGAGTCCATACAGGCTATTGCTTACCGAATGAAGGGCAAACCCAACATCATTCAAAAAATCGAAAGCGACGAGCTTTTAGTGGCTCATCGCTTGGGGTTCTCGCCACACCTTGGGTTAAAGCCTGATGAGATTTTGCCTGACCCCATCGACAAAGAAAAAGTCGAGCGAATTGTCAGCATTAGAAATGCTCTTTTTCCCGCCAAAATGCTTGGCTCATTTTATCAAGTAAATGCCATACCAGACCTAGAGCCTGAAGAGTTCAAGGCTTTGGCCTTGAGGCTCTATCTTGAAATGGCTTTCGCACGTCATTTTCTCATCGAAAAGGATCCGCAAAAATGGCCCCCTCGCAGAGAGGAGCTTTGGATTTATCACACACCAAGACCTCTACGAAAATTAAACCCTGATTTTTACAAACAACTAATAGCAAAGTGGCACAATTCTGCCACCCAGACCCATGCCGCTTAATTCAATCTTTTCATGGCCTTGCCGAAAAGGAAGAGAGAAAGAATATGGAAGACAATCAAAATAAAAAACCAAAAAAAGTTTTAAGCCGCCACGATGTGGTCAAAGAAAAAAAAGATGAGTGCATCTATGAGATGGCCAATGGCCGCTACATGGTGGTGGTTCAGAAGCGAATCAATGGCAAAGTCAGGACAAAAAAGAAAAGAAACATCAAGCTCATGCAAGAGGCAAAGCAGTGCAGAAAGAAATTTACTTATGAGTTGAATCAAGAAGAGATGAAGCACCGTGATGGTCAGCTTAAGTGGAAGGCTGCTTACGAAAAATATTTAAAACACATCGAACAGAAAATTGAGGACAGCAAGAATAGCTACAAGCCACTAGGGCAAGGCGCACTTGAAACAGCCAAAGCTGCTTACAAATATACGAAAGACTGGGAAAACTTATTCCTTGCTCAAATTTCAACTCATCATATTGATAGGTTGATTAGGACACATCATTTTAGTGTTCTTTCCTATGGAATGAAAAAACACTACATGCGGCACATCCGCTCGGCCTTTAAATACATTCTTGGCCCTGCTGCGAGTATTTATCTAAATCCTGCTCATGGAATTTATTTGCCGCGAGATAAAAATGATGAGCCTTACAAAGTGATTTGGATACGGCCCGAAATCATGGAAAAGGTTTTTGCTCTTTTGCATGGACCAAATATGGAGCCACTTAACAAATGGGCTCCTGTTTTTTACATCGGCTACTACACTGGCCTGAGAAGCGGAGAACTCTACTCGCTGAAATGGGAAGATGTGCATCTAGATGAAAAAGACAATTGCTACTTTAAAGTGAAATCTACTTTCAATTGGAGAACTGAAAGAATCACACCAACGAAAACAGGCAAAGAACGAGAAGTTGATGTCACCGCAATTAGAAATTATCTAATTGAACATAAGCTGCGAAGCCCAGAAAAGGAATTTGTTTTCCAGCGAGATAGTGAATGGCAAGGCGGCAAAGCTGCCAGAGCATTAAGACAAGTCTTAAAAGATGTAGGATATGTCCCGAAGAAAAACCATAAGGGTGAAGAATTGTGGCCAATATTTCATAGCCTTAGAAGTTCTTATGTGATGAATTTGCTCACTGCACCTGTCCCAGTTTCCTATATCATGGTGCAATCGCAAACTGGGCATAGGGATTTTAAGAGCTTGAAGCACTATATCGCGGATCTTGAAAACAAAGAGACCAAGGGCATCTCACTTAACTTGAAGCCTTTCATGAAAAATCAGAAGAGCGGATAGTTCATCAGTAGCGGAAAGCACGACTTGACTTTAAGGTCGATTTTGCCAAAATCTAGACATGAAATGTCTAAATTTACTATCGCTTGTTTTTTATCTTTTACTTGGTTCATACTCATTCGCAGAATGTAATTTAAAAGTTGCAACTGCAGCGGGGCAGTATTTAGCCGCTCTCGAAGATGCAAAATTAAGGAAATACCAAAACAATAGCACATGCGAAGTCTTAAATTATGAATTTTGGAATTGCACAGAAAAACAAAAATCTAAATTGAAATCAGCCTTCAATTTAAAAGAGGTTTTGGGAAACTACTGTCAGCCACATTTGCCACCGCCTAAAAATGCTATCGACAAAGATTATTTCATGAAAGGTGCAGAGCTTTACAGTTGGCAAGATTATAGTGGTTATGTTTGGTATGCATTGCTACCGGGGACTAATCGAAGCAAAAATGCCAAAGACCTTAACGAAAACAAAACAAGCCCCGGATACTTAAAGCAAGAACTGAAAAACATTCCCCCAAAGACTCAAATCGTTTGGAACAATCTCTCTGCCATTGAGGACAAATCTAGTTTTGACTTCAGTATCCCTGATGAAAAGACTGTTAAGGATATTGTAAAGAATGCTGAGCAAGCGGGCCTCAAAGTCATCGTCGTAAAATAACCACTACATTTTCTTTTTTAAACCCATTAACTAATTTTGTAGATGTCACCCACTGGGTGGTCATGTGGGTTGTTCAAAAAAATTAATTTTTCCGCGGTTAAAATCAGGGAAGAAAAAATTTATGTAATAAGATATTGAAATAACTAAATTTTTGTAATGGGCTGGACGAGGGTTCAAGGGTTTAGAAAAATTCATAAAACAGGATAGATTCGAAAAAATAAACCGAGTAGCCGAGGCAGGCGCAACGCGCCGCCCTCAGCCCTCTCCGAACC
>CAZCYD010000063.1:0-13100 GCA_964502735.1 uncultured Pseudobdellovibrionaceae bacterium | reverse complement strand
TTATTCTGCTCTGCGTTCCAATTTAGGGCCTGGCACCTTCCCGCCTGGCACCTTCTGGTTTTCCGCTTAGGCAGAGAATGAGAACTATCCATATTCCATAGGCCCATATTAAATGAGCAAACTTGAGAAAAATTGGAGATAGGGCAAACAAAGTTACATAGCCGAGCGCAACTCCAAATATAAGGAGGTAGGTAAGAGCCTGCAGTCTCTTCTGCAAAACGGGGTTGGAGGTTTTTGCGCCTAAGTAGAAACTCATATATATGAGCAGTCCTCCCAGTAATGTGGCCGCGAGAGGATGGGAAATTCGAATGCGAACAAGAAAATGACTATCTTTAGAGAAGTCTTCGACAAGTCCAGAAAATAGAGATTCAGATGGAAATAAGGTTGTTGAGAGTGAGGCAATGCCTCCGCTGCTGGCGATAATCAAAAATAAGCAAATCATTATAACAATTTTTGGTGCAAGTGGGCTGAACTTAGCTCTGGATTCATGAACTTTGTAGAGAGCCCAATCGTAGACTAAAACAAAGCTAGCAACAAGTAGAAGGCTATTAACAAGGTGTAGAGCCATCACGTAGGCTCTGAAGACAGAGTCGTTGGAGCCTACAAGCCCCGCCAGGACAAGAACGGCCCCAAGCAGAGCCTCACTGAGAGTAAAAAACCCAGTAAAGACCATAGCTTTTCTCAGAGGGTGATGGGTGGGATAAGTTTTAAAAGCTAACACAATCATCAGAAGTACAAGTATGCCGTAGAGACCAGAGCTTACACGGTGGGAGAATTCGATCCAAGTGGACATGTGGCGACCGGCCGGAACCCAATTGTCGTGACAGAGGGGCCAAGATTTTCCGCACCCATCTCCAGAATGACTAATCTTTACGTAAGCTCCCCAAAGAATAACAATAAGAGTGTAGGCAATCATACAAAGAGATAACTTTTGAAAAGTTCGGGGGAGAATTTTCATTTTTAATCCACGAAGCTGCTGACTTACAAAACTGCAAATTTAGCCAACATAATTAAGTTCAATATGAATTCTACAAAGTCGAGCCTATCAATTAATAGAAATTAATTATTTCTATTAATTAATTTTTAATTGTTTGGAGTGTCCGGCTGAACCCCAGGAAAGGCGTCTCTAAAGCAATCCAACTCTAAACAGTTTTTCTCAATGTTTTCTATTAGAGGAAAGAGGCTCATGTCAACTTGGAACCGAGTGGCATTGTAAACTTGTGGTGTTAAAAACATATCTGCGGCTGTGACTTCATTGCCAAAGCAGTACTTATCTGTGGTAAAGCGGAGCATATTCTCTAGACTTTGAAAGCCTCTAACAATCCAGTAGGCCGCCCATTGCATCTTTTTATCCTCATCTATTTTGAATTCTCGTTCAAGCTTTCTGAGGACTTTCAAGTTTTGAATAGGATGAATACCAGAATTAATATGTTCACAAAACTCAATGATCTTTGCTTTCTTGTAAGGTTCAGAAGGGAATAAGGGCTTTTCAGGAAAAATGTCATCAAGGTATGTAAATATAGCCATAGATTGGCTGATTGTGTGATCCCCATGTACTAAGCAAGGGACTTCACCCATAGGGTTTAATTGCCGGAACTCAGGGGTGTTTTGTTCACCGTTATTTTTGACGAGATGGATGGGCACGTATTCATAGTTTAACTTTTTGTAATTGAGGGCGGCTCTTACGCGGTAAGAAGCAGAGCTACGGTAGTAATTGTAAAGTTTTAATTGACTCATAGTACTATTGTTCAGTTAGCCTAGATGTATGTCAACTAGAGACTCAAGTCTGTAGCTAGGGGGTAAATCCGGTACAATTTTACTCCGGTACAGATTTACAGATCAAATTCAAGGGTTTGGCTGCTTGGTAAAATTGTGGTAGGAAGTAGAGTGAGTTAAAGTGTAGTCATGAAAAAAGTCAGGAGAGTTTGTGAAACTAGGTACACTAAAGTCTAAACACAGTAGAGATGGAGAACTTATAGTCGTCTCAAAAGACAATGCAATAGGAGTGAGGGTGCCAGACATTGCCCCAAGTTTACGAGAGGCAATAGAAGCTTGGGAATCAGTTGAGGCACCACTGCAAAGAACTTACGAGTTGTTGAATGCTGGCGATATTGAAGGAAGTTTTGCATTGAAGCATGAAGATCTGCACTCTCCAATGCCGAGAACTTTTCAGTGGGCCGATGGTTCAGCGTTTATTCACCATATTAAATTGGTCAGAAAGGCGCGAAACGCCCCTCTTCCTGAAACGCTAACAACAGTACCGTTGATGTATCAAGGTGGTGGGGACGATTTTTTGGCTCCTAGTGAAGGAATTCCTCAAATTGATTTTAGTCATGGAACAGATTTTGAGGGCGAAGTTGGTGTTATCGTTAACGATGTTCCTATGGGAGTTTCTCCCGAAAGGGCTCTTGGACATATCAAACTTCTTGTCTTGATTAATGATGTTTCTCTTCGGGGCTTAATTCCCGAGGAACTCAAACAGGGTTTTGGTTTTTTTCATGGCAAACCATCCTCTTCTTTTGCTCCGTTTGCCGTGAGTCCCGATGAATTGGGTGAGGCATGGAGAGAGGGGCGGGTTCACCTTCCTTTAGATGTGAAGCTTGATGGAGAGTTTTTTGGTAACGCCGATGCTGGTCACATGCATTTTCATTTTGGGGAACTCATTGCTCATGCTGCAAAAACAAGAAACTTGCGAGCAGGAACCATTATCGGCAGTGGAACGGTATCTAACGAAGACATGTCAAGGGGAAGTAGCTGCTTGGCTGAAAAGAGAATGTTAGAGCAAATTCACGAAGGCCAAATAAGAACTCCGTTTATGAAAATTGGTAGCCGAATTGAAATGGAAATGAAGGATTCAGACGGCCAATCTATTTTTGGAAAGATAGACCAAAAGGTTATTCCGTATTCAGTTCCTAAATGAATAATAGCCAACTTGTGTAAGTGTTTAAAAATCTCAATGAAAGAAGGATGGGGTCGAGAGTTCTCATCTGGCGCAAGTACCGTCTTTGACCCTTTACAAGTTTAAGACCTAGAAATGTAGCATAGGCATAGCCAATGATTGTGCTAATCGCAATAGCGACGTGGAGCTTAAGCATGGAGCTCATGTCGCCTCCAACAACAGTACCAAGAGCATTTCTAAAGATCACAAGGGCCAACACAAGACCAACATCAATAATCATAGCTAGAGATATAAATCGTATGTGCAATCTCAGGTTCTTTTTAACTAGAAGCCGCCCCGTAAAAAAAAGAACCAATGTGAAAGTGCTAATCACATTTGGGAGGATTTGTGTATCGATTTGGGGAATTGAGAGCATGTCGGAACATCCTAATATAGTCTTCAGAATTTATTTTAATACGTGATGTATCAGAATGTTTGATATCTGACAAACTCTTTTCAACAGAGACGGGTATCCCCTGGGCAAGTTCATCATCTGAGGTTCTATAGGATAGTAGATCTTTGAACGAATTGACCAAAACTGTTGAGACTTCTAGTGATCGATTATCTCTATAAGACCACTCATAGCTTATTGTGTTTTTAGCATAGTAAGTCTGAATCTCACCAGAAGGTTGTGGCTTCCTGATCTTTAACTGATTCGACTGTAATCCGTTGAGTTGCAACTCATTAAGTTGTGACTCATCAGACAGGGGATTTTCAACCACTTCAGTGCGACATTCAGGAATATTCAATTGTACTTCTGTATAGCTTGTAAAATCCAGTTTATCATTGCCCGTTCTTTGGAATACGTATTTTTCATTTCCGTCAGGAGAAGTTAAGACTAAATAAAAATCAGTAAAACTCTCTTGTTCAATGGCAAGTTCCTTAGGTTCATCTTCTCCCAAAAATTGTGCAGTTACACTTTTGCATTCATTTTGTTTATTAATTGCAAAGGGTGCAAGTTGGCTAGGTACATCTTTTACAATGTTTTTAGCGTAGTCGACCTCATAAAATGACTCTTGATTTGTTTGCAGTAAAAAAAACAACATTTTTGATTGCAGATTGAGATCAGAGTGGGTTTTATGGTTGAGATCAGAGGTTTCTAAAATTCGAACATCGCTCTTGTAGGCTCTAAAGCTTTCTTTATCCAGTTCTTTAATTCTTTGAGTCAATTTGTAAATATCCAAGCATTTTTTTTTGTCTTCTGCACTTTGAGAAGTAACGTCACTAGTTTTAGAAAGGGAGTTCCCATTTGAAGTTTTGCTACCGGCCCTATTTATGGGAGTTCTTTGGCCGCCATCTTGCGAGCAGGCAATAAAACTCAGCGCGAAAATAATCGTTAGACTCAATTGCATTAACATAACGTCCTCTCCAGGTCGGGTTAGAATTCCTTGGGCTTTCTCGCAATTAAATATGAGGAAGCAGGAACTCCAGAGTTGATTTCTAGTTATACTCAAGAAAGACAAAGCAATATGTGTGCCGCTATCGAATAGAATCCTTATTTAAATTACTAAGGATAATCGACAAATAGATTACAAATTGAAGCTACAGAGACAGGAATTGTCACCGATAATCTGAGGCTATTTCAATCTGAGCCTATTAATCGAAAGCTATTAAAACTCCGTCGAAGGCTCGGACGATGATTTGCGGGTAATTTCGGTCTCGGGTTGGTAAACTGCTAGCTTGTAACCTCGAGCCTTTAGCTCTAATAGAAGGGTCGGCATAATTGCAATGGTTTGGGGTTGAATATCGTGAAACAATACAATACCCCGATTCGTCTTGTTAATCTGCTCCAGGGTGTATCTCAGTAACTCGGAGGGATTGGTTTTTTTCCAATCTAAAGTGTCGACATCCCAGAAGAAACTTGCAAACTGGCTTTCTCGAACAAACTGAGTTAATGCTGCATTTTTAGAACCAAAAGGGAATCGGAAGAAGGGAGCAACCAGGCCAACCTGGTTTAAGGCGGCATCAAAAGCCGACTCAATATCCTTTGTTGCAGTTGCATAATCCAATTGAGGCAAATTCCTGTGAGTGTGTGAGTGAGTTCCAAGAGTGTGATTGTCGTCGAGGATAGCTTGAGTGATGTTGCCATAGCTGTTAATATTTCTTCCAACAGTAAAGAATGTGGCTTGGACGTTTTCTTCGGCGAGGATATCTAGGAGTTGAATTGTTAAACGTGGGTGAGGGCCGTCGTCAAATGTTAAGGCCAACTCTTTGGCTTGTAGAAAGCCCCGATCTCCGTAATTAAATATAGGTCCATTTTCAGTATTGACGGAGACGACTCGGGATGGGCCTAAAAAGACGGGCTGATTTTGTCTTTGGGTGGTGGGCTGACTTAGCAAATGCCTCTTCATCAAAAATAGAGACTGATTGTGATAAAAAATATCAATGTCGTTAAGTGAGAGTTCTAAACAAGGTTCAGGATTCTCATAAATCCAGTGACTCAATTCCGAGTAGAACAGGCCTTTCTTCTCAGCATTTAAGTGTCCTAATTCGAGGCAAAGTTGGTTCAAATAGATTGAGCGATCGTCCTCCCTTAGTTTTTCGATAAACTCAAAAAGCTGATGGGGGTGGTAAGAAGAGGCTTCCCATTCGTAATAGGTTTCAGCTTGGGAGTGGGCCTCTAAAGTTTTCTCAATAAACTCTTTGATGTTAAAATTGTGTTGCTCTTGATGAGTCTCTTTTCCGGATTCAGATGCGTTTTCAGGTCTAAGTTCAGGTGCAACATCAGAAGAAGCCTGAGATCCTTGAGTTAGGGGAAGAAGTTGAAAAAACAGCAAGCCAATGAATATTATTATTAGGTATTTCATGTCAATTAGAAGAAGACAATTGCTTTTTTAAGTCAAAATTTAATATAAATAGGGAGAGATTTTAATTTTCACAAAGGGTCAACAATGAAAAAAGTAGTGGTATTAGCCTCAGGTGCTGGTAGTACATTTGAAGCTGTTGTTGAATCCACTCGGGTAGGAAGGCTAAACTTAAAAATATTGGCTCTTGTCGTTGACAGGCCTTGTGGGGCTATTGAAATTGCCCGTCAAAACAATATCAGTTGTGCAAAGATAGCACCTATTGTGGGCTTGCCGATTCAGATTTGGGACGAGAAATTGTATCAGTTTTTAAAATCTGTTAATCCAGATGTCATTCTTTCTCTTGGGTTTTTAAGAAAATTAGAAAAAAAAGTTATAGAAAACTTCAAAGGAAAGATTATAAACACCCACCCAAGTCTCCTACCTAAATATGGTGGTAGGGGGATGTTTGGCCGTCACATCCATAAAGCCGTGGTAAAAAATAAGGAGTCTGAAACAGGAGTGACAATTCATCTTGTAAATGAAAATTACGATGAAGGTCAAATTTTGGCACAAAAAAAAATTCAGGTTTCACCCCTAGACTCCCCTGAGAGTCTAGAGATGCGCATTAAGGATATTGAGAAACAGTTTTTGATAAAAACTCTAGAAAAGCTTTAGTGATTAAAACAGGAAGCCGGGAAATAGCCGTGTCCACCTTTATGATAACCTTTGTACCAAGATTCATTATGTCCTTCTAACCATACTTTTTTTCCGGATTTTGAATTTAAAAGCACTTGGCTTCCTGCGCTTGGTTTTGAGTGTAATGAACAGGTTTTACTTGTAGTTTTAAAACCCTGCTTAAAAGAAGCGGGTACCCTATTTTTTGCTGTAGCCATCTTTTGTGCTTTCTTAGGGCTGGCTTTGGGTGGTGAAGCTTTTTTAGTTGGAGCGGGTTTGGCTTTTGCGGTAGGCTTAGCCAAATTTTTTCTTTCTGGGAGTTTCGCCGCAGAAGCCTTAGGAGTAGGTGTGGGGTCAGCTACAGGAGGTTGGGGTAGGGGTTCAGGAGTTGTTGACTCTTCAGCGTAGTTATTTGATTCCTCATCTGAGGTTTCGTCTTCGCTCCAGTCTCCGGCGGTTTCGTCTTCGCTCCAGTCTCCGGCGGTTTCGCTGCCTTCATCCATAAAGAGATCTTCATCATCTTCTAGATCAGCTTCTGCAAGCTTCAGTTCATTTTGAATTTCAGCTTGAATGGTTTCATTTTCATTGACGGAATTTTCTTCACTTGCGTAAGACTTACTTAGTACAAAAATACACACTATAAATGTTAGACCTATAAATTTTCTCATAATTTAGCTCCTTATACTGCAAGTTCATCGGCCCAAGTTAAGGGAGTCTTAAGTCTAGGGCTAAGCCTGGGGATAAAAACTGGACTAAGGTTTGTGTAGTTAAATCTATGTGAATTGGAATTGGTTTGCATAGGCTTGAATTTGTATCTTGATTAAATCCTTGATTAAAATTAAAAAAAATATATGTAATAGGGATGTTATCTCAAAGAGCACTCGACCTTCAAACTCAGACGTCCTCTATTATGAATGGTCACCTCCTTTGTGCGACAGATCCATTCTCGTCTACAAATCAAAATGGTTACCTAAATTTTGGTATTGCTGAAAATCATCTTATGAATGATTGGATGTTGCCTTACGTAAATGGGCAGATTTCAATTCAAGCTGAAGACTTACAATATTTTGACCTTTCCGGGTTAAAAGAGTTAAAGATCGCCGCAAAGTCTTTTTTTAGTAGACACATGGGCCTTAACTCTTTACAGCCTGATAACTTTGTATTTATGAATGGGCTCTCTTCGGTTTGCGAATGTTTAAGTTTTAGTTTGTTTAATTCAGGCGATTATATGATGATTGCATCGCCCTACTATACAGGTTTTGAGTTTGATTTTCAAAAAAGGTTTGGCGTTAATTTTTTAAAAGTTCCACTGAAAATTGAAGCTGATTTCCAACACCAGATAGAGCCATTTATAGAAGTTTATGAGAACTTTGTTGATAAGCACAAAATCAAGGCTGTGATTATTACTCATCCTCATAATCCTACTGGCGAGATAATTAGTCTCGACTTTTTAAAAAGTATTGTCGAATTTGCTCGGCAGAGAAATTTAGAAATCATTGCTGACGAAATCTATGCATTGACAAATATGTCTGGAGAAAAATTTGTATCTTTGTTAACTCTGGCTGGCGATTATAGCCATCATGTTCATTGGCTTTATGGATTAGCAAAAGATTTTACTTTGGCAGGATTCAAAGTTGGAATTTTTTACTCAAGCAATAGCCAAATTGTAGAGTCAATGAAATTATTATCTTATTTTCATTGTATATCTAGCTTAAATCAGAGGTTTTGTCAGAAATTATTTTTGGACACAAAATTTGTGATGGATTTTATTACAGAGAATAATAGAAGATTAAAAACTACGAAGTCAATTTTGCTAGAGGCTTTGCCTAAGATGAGGTACTATTCTGGGGGAAGTGGCTTATTTTTTTTGATAGACTTGAGCCCTTTTCTTGAGGATCTGACTTTTTCCTCTGAAAAGATCTTAACTCAAAAGCTACTGTCAAAGTATCGCATTTTTTTTACTCCAGGAAAGGACCTAGGAATGAGTCGACCAGGGTTTTACCGCCTTTGTTTTGCGCGTGACGAAAAATCTATTGAGGAATTAATTAATAGACTTCAGAAGTTTTACACTTCTGAAAAAATCTACAGAAGGATTTGATATGAAAACAACTTCCATAGGAAACAAACCTTATAATGCTGAAACGTTAGCTTTGGGATTAGGTTATGACCCTCAACTCTCAGAGGGATCTGTTAAGCCTCCCGTCTTTTTGACATCAACCTTCCAATTTAAGAGTGCTGAGGAGGGCAAAAGATTTTTTGAGTTGGCTTACGGTTTAAAAGAAAAAATGCCAGGGGAGGCTGTAGGCTTAATTTATAGCCGTATAAATAATCCCAACATACAGATTTTTGAAGAAAGAATAGCCGCTTGGGATCAAATGGAAAAGGGTGCTGTTTTTGCATCAGGGATGGCTGCGATTTCAACAACTTTACTGAGTTTGCTAAATCCAGGAGATCACATCATATCCAGTGCTCCTGTTTACGGAGGGACTCATTATTTTTTTGAGCATATTTTACCTAAATATGGAATAGCTGTAACTCAGGTAAAAGGTGGTGATGAAACTCCAGTTCTTATGACAGAGGCTGCAAAAGAGGCGGGGTTTGATAAAGTGAGGATGCTCTATTTGGAAACACCAGCGAATCCCTCAAATGTAATGATTGATATAGAAGCCGTTGTTGGGGTGGCAAAAGAAATAGAAAAACAAACCGGGAATAGAACTTACGTAGCTGTTGATAATACCTTTTTAGGTCCTACATTTCAACGTCCTGCCAGCTTTGGTGCAGATATTAATTTGTATTCTGCAACAAAATTTATAGGAGGGCATAGTGATTTAATTGCAGGAGTGGCGACAAGTTCAGAACTCATTATGAAGTCTATAATGGAGTACAGAACTATCTTGGGGACTATGGCCAATCCCTTTACGGGCTGGTTGTTGTTGCGATCCATGGAGACTCTGTCGATACGAATGAGAAGGCAGGAAAAGAGCGCCAAAAAAATAGCTAAAATTCTTGCGGATCATCCACGAGTCAAAAAAGTTTTATATCCAGGTACGTTAAGCTCCAAAAAGCAGAACGAAATATTTAAAAAACAGTGCACAGGTAGCGGGTCTCTAATTGCCTTTGAGGTGGAGGGAGGAGAGAAAGACGCCTTTAAAATTCTTGATTCCTTTAAAATTTGTCGTTTGGCAGTTTCTTTGGGTGGGACAGAGAGTCTTGTGGAGCATCCAATGAGTATGACACATTCTGATGTTCCACCAGAGAAGCTTGAGGAATATGGAATTACTCCCGGGGTTATAAGAATGTCTGTGGGACTTGAGCACATTTCCGACTTAAAAAGAGACGTTTTGCAAGCCCTAGAAGAGCGCTGATCGGCTTTGATGAAACAATCAGTTAAGTTTAGATTAAATATTCTTCTTTTCTAAGAATGAAACATGCATTTTTTTATAATTCTGATATTCTAAATCAAGTGTACATTCAATAAATGGGCACCAGAATATTTTGAACTTTGCTCTTGCAGAATATCATTTGGAACGTTTTTAGAAAATTTTTTGGAATACTTGTGGAATGTAAGGTGAAAAGAAATGAGTAAAGAAAAAATACTGATAATTGAAGACGATGTGGATCTTCTTGATATCGAGCAGTTTCAACTTGAGGGTGTAGGATATGAGGTCAGAACTGCTCAGGGTATTAGTGAGGCTATTCAGCTGATATCAAAAGAAAAATTTGACTGCATTCTTCTGGATATGAACTTGCACGGGACCTCTGGCACAGAGGTGATCATATTTACTCGAAAGCCTGAGGAAATCAATTACAACACGCCCATAATTATCGTTAGTGGAGATCTCAACATTGAGGCCGTTCGAGAAGTTCGAGAAAAAATTAATACAGTTTTAGTCAAGCCCTTTAGTTCTAGCGACTTAATTGACAAGATTAAAATGGTTATAGCAAAGTCTAATCTTGTTCAGAATTCTGAAAAGTCTGGAACAGCTAAAAAAATATTTATTGTGGATGATGACAAAGAGTATGTAAAAGAGCTCAAAAACTTTTTGGAGTCGGAGTCTTTTCAAGTTGTGATATCTACTAACACACAGGAAGCTTGCCTCAAATTGCAAAAACAGAGGTTTGATATTATTTTAGCAGATTTAGATATTGATCACCGAAGTGGTGAATGGTTAGTCAACTTAATGAGGCGAGATAGTGCTCATGTAAATAATAAAACACCAGTTATTATTGTTTCTGGTTTTATGAGTATTGGATCGCCACGTCTTAAAGATATGGTGCAAAACTTTGTTGAAAAACCCATTTCATTGATGAGTCTTATTGAAGCTATCAAAAACGAAATTAGCCAAAGTCCTTACTCCATAGTAAAATCTGTTTAGATTATCTAAAGATTTAGACTTAAGGCTGATTTTGAAACATGAATCAAACTGATTAAATATGATTATTCTGGCATCATATAGACCTAAGTCTTACTTAGTAATCTTTCAGAAGTCCGATAAGACTTGTAATGGGAGCAGCAAGAAAGCAACAAAATATTACTCAGTTGATGATAGAGCAGAGTCTAATCACGGCTCAGGATTTACAATTAGCTAAGGAATCTCAAAAAAAGGATGGGGGAAGCTTAACTTCAAACCTTGTAAAGATAGGTGCCATATCTGACAATGATATGACACATTTCTTAGCTAAAGCTCATGGATTGCCTGTTGTTGATCTTAATACTTTTGAGATTGCACCAGATGTGATTCAAACTGTAAACGTGAATATTTGTCGAAAGCTTAAGGTGATTCCGACCTCAAAATTTGGCAATCGGCTAGTCGTCGCTGTCGCCAATCCTGAAAACTACTATGCTATTGATGATTTGAGTCATATTACAAGATGTAAGATTGAAGTTGTTGTGGCTTCTAAGGAATCTATTGAAGCGGCTATAGAAAAGTATTATGGGTCTGATGACAATAAGAACTCTGCCAACAATATGATGCAGCAGTTTGAAGAGATTGATCCAGTAGGGTCTGCAGAGTCTGATCCAAACGCTATCGTAGCAGGTCAAAATGGCGAAGAGCCCATTATTAATTTCGTGAACCACATTCTTACGGATGCGATTTCAAAAAAAGTTTCAGATATTCATTTTGAACCGTTC
Source organism: uncultured Pseudobdellovibrionaceae bacterium (assembly GCA_964502735.1). Lineage (GTDB taxonomy): Bacteria > Bdellovibrionota > Bdellovibrionia > Bdellovibrionales > UBA1609 > JACKAN01. The sequence goes on along the minus strand of CAZCYD010000063.1, from coordinate 1,567 downwards.
GAAAAGAAGTTTCGCATTCGCTTTCGTCGCGATGGAACTTTGTACGAGGCGGTGTGTCCGCCTAAAGAAAGTTCTGGGGCTATTATTAGTCGAATAAAAATTATCTCGAAAATGGATATCTCAGAGAGGCGAAAACCTCAAGATGGAAGATTTAGGGTCGTTAGATCCGGTCAAGAGCCAGTGGATTTTCGTGTGAGCAGCATTCCCACCATGTTTGGCGAGTCGGTAGTTATGCGTTTACTTGACAAGTCAAATTTGAATGCAGATTTAGATAATCTTGGTTTTGAGGCCAGACAGTTCAAGCTTTTTAAGGAAGCCATATACTTGCCTCAGGGCATGGTTTTAGTCACAGGACCTACAGGGAGTGGTAAGACAACTACCTTGTATTCAGCTGTGAACGAATTAAATGTGCCAGAAAGAAAAGTTCTTACCGCAGAAAATCCGGTCGAATTTAATCTTGAAGGAATTGTGCAAACACAAATTCATCATGAAATTGGCTACGATTTTTCATCTGCATTGAGAACTTTTTTGCGGCAAGATCCCGAGGTTATAATGGTGGGGGAGATTCGTGACTTAGAAACGGCCGAGATTGCCTACAAAGCGGCCTCAACAGGTCACTTGGTATTGAGTACTTTGCATACAAACGATGCGGCCTCAACAATAACTCGGTTATTAGATATGGGGCTTCCACCGTTTGTCGTGGCAGAGTCGACTTCACTAGTGGTGGCTCAGCGTTTGTTAAAAAAGAATTGTGAGAAGTGTAAGCAGCCCACAAGAGTGGATGACCAAACATTGCTGTCTTTGGAGGTAGGAGAGTCTGAGTTGCCAGAGTTTAAGGAACTTTACAAGGGGGAAGGTTGTGATCAATGTGGAGGCACAGGTCTAAAAGGGCGGATACCCATTTTTGAAACCCTAAAAGTTACACAACCTGTTAAAGAGTCCATTTATGCAGGAGAGTCGCCTTTGTCGATTAAGAAGCGAGCCATGAAGGAAGACAATTTCATTACTCTGCGCAAAAGTGCATTGATTCGTTTAAAACAGGGGTTGGTTTCTGTGGAGCAGGTTATTGCCGGAACTATGAGCGATGAAGAAGAGGCCTAATTGATAGGAGAGCTTCCCACAACACGCTATTTAGCGTCCAAGAATTTCTGATAGAGACCCTGAAGATTAGAGGGTTTAATATACTGAAATCATTAGCATTTGACTCGTTTAAGCATGTGAGTCGCCATGAAACTAACTGGACAGGCGAGTTCAATGGTGATAAACCTCTTTGCTCGATTGTATATTGGTAAGTTTGCTCAATTGCAATGAGCGTTGGAGAGGTGGCCGAGTGGTTGAAGGCGCACGCCTGGAACGCGTGTAGGCGTTAATAGCGTCTCGAGGGTTCGAATCCCTCTCTCTCCGCCAAATTCCTTCCAAGTTTAGATCAAAAAAAGCGTAAGAACTGAAAATCACAGACAAAAGGTTTCAATCACTTAGAGATACCGCAGATGAAGGACATCACACTTCATCACGCGCAATCACGGAAGTTGGCTACATTCTGGCTACAAGTTGGCTTCATGGATTC
>CAZCYD010000062.1:0-14117 GCA_964502735.1 uncultured Pseudobdellovibrionaceae bacterium | reverse complement strand
ATTTGGGTGCGATTAATATGAGTCAATGGAGACATCGCGTAAGGTGAAGATCTCGATGGGTCATGATCCCAACACCAGGTAAGCTTTGAATCAGCAACGATTTTAAAGACTTACCCAAGGAGGGGAATCATGCCCATCAAGACTCGTCGAGTATTGCTCGAACTGTACCGTCAGCGCTACTTAAAATGCGCCACAAAATCAGAAAAATCACTCGTATTGAATAAGTTTGTTAAAACCTTTAAATACAAGCCGGGTAAGCCCTATAGCCGCAAATATGCGATTAAGGTTCTACGAGGGCATGTTGAGCCCCATGTAGGAAGGCCAGGGCCCAAACCGACCTACGGCCCCCAAGTGGTGCTTCACTTAAAAAATCTGTGGGAGCTGATGGGTCGGATGTGTTCGAAAAAAATGGTTGTCGCTCTTAAATTTTATATTCCCCATTATAAAGGTCTGGACAGAGAGACGGAGACTTTGATTGGCCAGATCTCTAGCTCCACTATCGATCGCCTTCTAAGGCCTTATAAGCGGTCCTGGAAAAAGGGTTTAAGCACGACCAAGCCTTCGGCCTTTAGGAATATGGATGTGGATCTTGTCCTCAATCTTGAGTTAAAACATTTTGATCTAGCTGAGAAGGCCTTAAAACGCGCAGGTCTACAATCTAGACTTCCAAATCTTGAAACTAAAATTATTTCTGTCCGAGAAAGAAAATTAGTCGTAGCTTCATTAGAAGAGCTTTTAAGACTGAAACTGGCCGCTAGCCGTCCTCAAGATATTGTCGATGCCGAAAAGATTAAAGAGGTTCTGAATGGCAAAAAGAAATAAGACTAAAAAAGCCATACATAAAAATAAAGGCGCAGAAAGCGCTATTCAGTTTCTTGAGGACTTAAGAGTTATATCATCAGGAGTCGACGAACCCACACAGATGGTGAGCATTCGTATTCCAGCGAACATCCTTAGAGCTGTAAAGTTACAAGCAAAGTTTGAGGGCAAAAAATACCAATCTCTTATTGTTCAATATATTCGCCAAAATCTTTCCAAATAAATATTTATCCCACTCTTCTGGATAGCCTGATCTAAGCCTGCTGCCGGGGCTTAAAACAGTAAGTAAGATGATCTATTATTTTTCTTCATCCTCATAATCAAAAATATGTCGCTTGACTTTGTCAGATTCGCAGCCTCCGTAAATAGAATCATACTTTGTGCTGTAAGGGTAAACAAAATCGCTCATACCGTCACTGCCCTGATAGCTCAACTCAAGAATCATCTTACTTTGACCATCAGCCACAACTTGATAACGAGGAACCTTAACCACATGACTAATTTCTATAGATGAAATTTCAAAGACTTCAACTTCACTAGAAACTACAGTTGATTTTACTCCTCCATCAGGATCATCCCAGTCTGGGGCTATACGAGTCATTACCCTAGCATCAGTATCTATAACGATATTAAAAAATGGCTCTGTGAAAATACAGTTAATGATATCTGCACTGGCCTTTAGACAACCAAAAATCATTAGAGAAAAAAATACGGCCTTCATAAACTCCCCCTCACTTTTAAGCTCTTTCAATAAATTTAAGTGTGAAAAAAATCACAGAAAGAGCTTGCAAGCTACGAAGTCATCAGAATGATGTCAATTTATTTGCTGACAAAGTTACAAGATTGTATAATTTTCTTGGTTTGAATTACCCCTCCATCTTGACAAATTAAGTTCGTGAACTCTAATTCGGAGAGCACTTGTAATTGATACCCAAATCCGCGGATTTGGGTTGATATAGAAACAACACTTGCAATGCGTCGAAACAACTTTTAATAAGGGGCTCCACGGGCCAAAACGTGGTTATTATGCTCTAGAACATGACCAAATTAATTTAAAAGATGTAGGATAAAAAGATGTAGGATAAGTTTTAATCCGCAACAAAGCTTCGCATTAGGAGCTGCACCTGAGAAAGCTAAAGACCAAAGGAGAGATTATGACTATCGTAAAAGAATTTTTTGATAAAGCCACCTGGACTTTGACTTATGTCGTTTACGACCCCTCGACCCACGATGCCGTATTAATAGATCCCGTTTGGGATTACGACCCAGCTTCATCTAAAATGAGTACCGAATCTACAGACTCTGTTTTGACTTTTATTAAACAAAAAGAACTTCGTGTTCATTTTATCTTAGACACCCACGCCCATGCCGACCATGTCAGCGGATCTCAACTGGTAAAAAAACACATTCCTAACGCAAAAGTAGGAATCGGAGCCAACATTGTAAAAGTACAAAAAGTTTTTAAGGACGTCTTTAATCTTCACCCTGAATTTAAAATAGATGGGAGTCAGTTTGATTTTCTGCTTGAAGAAGGAAAAACCTATCAGGCAGGAAGTATTGCAATCGATGTAATCTACACTCCTGGCCATACCCCAGCTTGCAGTAGTTATTTAATTGATGACGCTGTTTTCACTGGAGACACTCTATTTATGCCTGATTACGGAACAGGAAGATGCGACTTCCCCGCTGGCAGCGCAGAGGACCTATACAGTTCTGTACAAAAACTCTACAACCTGCCAGAAAGCCTAAAGGTTTATACGGGACATGATTATATGCCCAATGGCCGACCTCTCCAGTTTCAATCCACAATCGGAGAGCAAAAAGCCAAAAATATTCATATCAAGGGCGATACAACTCGGGAAGAGTTTGTAAAGTTTCGTACAGAAAGAGATAAAACCCTTTCAGCTCCGCGACTACTTCTTCCCAGCGTGCAAATTAATATAGACGCTGGACACCTGCCTCTTCCTGAGAACAACGGATCAAGGTATCTCAAAATTCCCATACAAGAATGATACACCACAATGTATAAAAATAACAAAGGGGTAAACAATGGAGATACTGGGTTATTTTGCAGCAATTTTGATGGGCCTCTCACTCGGACTTATAGGAGGAGGAGGCTCAATACTTACAGTTCCTATCATGGTTTATCTTTTTCGAATTGATCCTATCTTGGCCACTGGATACTCTCTTTTTGTGGTGGGCCTAACCTCATTAGTTGGCGGCGTCTCTTACTCAATCAAAGGCCAAGTCGACCTGAAAACGGGGTTGATATTTGCGATTCCCAGTTTTATTGGTGTTTACATCACTCGCGCCTATATTGTTCCTCGGCTTCCTGACCCCGTATTTTCTGTAGGTGAGTGGACCATCTCTAAACCACTTCTTGTTATGGCTGTGTTTGCAATTCTTATGGTTGTAGCCTCTCTATCAATGATTAAAGTCAGAGAATTAAACAAAGAGATTCAAACTAAAAAAATGTCATTGGCAAACCGGTCACTTCTAATTTCTGTAGAGGGTTTGATCGTGGGTGGAGTAACTGGTTTTGTTGGTGCTGGCGGGGGGTTTCTTATCATTCCTGCACTGGTAATTCTTGTCGGAATGCCTATGAAAAGGGCCGTAGGAACCTCTCTTTTTATCATTGCAGCGAAGTCTTTGATTGGATTCATCGGAGACCTTCAACATCAAGCCTCAATAAACTGGATTTTTCTCCTGTCTATATCTGCAATTGCAACTGCAGGACTTTTTGTTGGCATGTCTATGTCAAAAAAAGTTTCGGAAAAAGATCTAAAAATGGGTTTCGGCTATTTTGTACTCATAATGGGAACCCTTATCCTTTTTGATCAAATTCAAAAAATGTAGGAAATGACCACAAGACTCTAAAAATAAATATTTTGATTTTTCACTGGGCGTCAGTCTTCTACGCTAAATTTTGCCAACTTGGTATTGTAGGACCTTCCGCTTGCAGCATCCTCCAAGACTCCTTTTCGAATTCTCCTTCTGTCTTCCGTCCACGCAGGATCAGTACCGTCCAGCCACATCATTTTGTCTTCCCTTACAGCTGAACGCATAGGTCCAAAGTACTCAGTTCGAATTCTGTTTGGTGCCAATAGCTCAAACCGAGGCCCAGAAGTCGGTTTTATGGTGTGATAAAATTCCGATCCATTACAATACCAAGCTGTACCATTGGGTTGACTAATAATTCCCATCGGTTTCTCATTTTTTTCATCTAAAATCTGTATATTGCCATTGCCCAAAATGGTTAAATGAAATTGGCCATCAAAAAAATAGTCATCTCTATGACCCACACACATGGGATACGAAGAATCCATGCAGTAAGTCAGGCATATAAACTCAATACTGAATTCCTTATTAAATTGAGTTTTTAAATTGTCGATATTAGCTTCTATAAGAAGCTTAAAGTTTTGAATAAGAGTCAATTCACTAGATTTATGAAAATAGTAGACCCAATAGTTTTCGTAAAGCTTGCCACTATTGTTGCCCCTCTGACTAGGCTCAAACTCTTCAACAATTTTTTGAGCCTGATTTAAGCACGTCTCTGGATCTAATTGCCCAAAGTTGTAATGTGTTTTAACTGGGTTCGACATGAATTTAATACTAAACCTGGTCCTTCTTAATAACAATCTTTTAATAAAAGCTTTCTAAGAGCAGATAAAATATCCCTCCCTCGAAGACACAATTATGCTGCTGCGTACAATTCAATTGGAACCAAGAAAAAACCGCGAGGCGACAACTTCTAAATACACATTCAAACACTGTGAACCTTTCTTGTTTGTTTTTTCTAGCTGTATAGTTTTTCTAGCTGTATAATTTTGGCATGAATAAAGTTACAATTTTGGGATCTGGATTAATTGGAAAAAGTTGGGTATTAGACTTAATATCTCATAAAATACCAACGACCTTATGGAACCCCAAGACCTCATCTATAAAAATAGCTCAAAAATGGATTTCTGAAGAGCTTCAAAAACTTGAACAGATCTGGCCAAATAGATTCAATCGCTCTATGTTCAAATACGTAACACTAACCGATGACCTAAGCGAATCATTAAAAAGTGTGGATTTTGTAATAGAGTGCCTTCCTGAAAACCTTGAACTTAAACAAAATCTATTCTCACATGTCGAACCGCTACTCAGTTCAGACACCATAGTCACAAGTTCAACTTCAGGGATTTTATTGTCAGATCTGACTTCTCAACTCCGAACAGGCGAGCGCTTTCTCATTGCTCATCCAATGAATCCTCCGCACTTACTGCCCATAGTTGAGATTATAAAATCAGAAAAAACACCAGACTCTTTATTAAAGAAAACTATGGAGTTCTTCAAAAAAATTCAAAAGTCTCCTGTTCTCCTAAAAAAGGAACTCCCAGGATTTATTCTCAATCGACTTCAATACGCGTTAGTCAACGAAGCCATTTATCTTATTCAAAATGGATATATAGATCCCAAAGATATTGACACAATCCTGACTGACGGACTCGGCCTTAGATGGGCCGTCCTAGGTCCACTCGCTTGCATGGATGCCAATGCCTCCTGTGGCTTCAAGAGTTATGTTGAAAACTATGGTCAGCTAATCGCCGACGGAAACAACCCCAAAATAGGATTTAAGTGGGAAGCACCGACTGTGGAGGCTATAGAAAAGTGGAGAAGGACTGAATATGACATCCCATCCCTTGATAAACTAAGAAGTCTAAGAGATCAGGGCTTGATTCAAATTCAAAAAAATAGAGGCATCTGAGGAAAATATTTAGGGAGCTGAAGTCACACCAGCTGTATGATTGGCTCCGGCGGAGATATGGAGCCATGTATACCCCCCGCTGACCAAGGTGGGACTACTTTGGCTCGTCGTCACACCACTACCGAGTTTTCCACTGCCACTGGAGCCCCAGCAATAGGCTTCATCTGAGGCGGTGATTCCACATGTATAATTAACTCCTGCTGACAGTTTTGTCCAATTCAGTCCCCCGCTGACTAGTACAGGAGTGGTCTTCCCCAAAAGTACTGGACAATTTTTAGTTTAAGACTTTAAAATTGTTAACCTATGAAAAAAAAGGGGAGATGAAATAACATATAAGCACGGAGTATTCATGCCCAATATTGTAATCGCAAGCATCACAATCTTGACTCTTTGGTGCACGTTTTCTGGAGACATGATTTGGCCCTTCTTTTCTTATCCCATGTACGCTCTGCCTCAAAATGACGTTCGATACCGTTTAGTGGCTGAGGATGAACTTGGTCGCATCCATCCCGTCGTAGGCAAGTACATCTTATGGCCAGTCGGCCCAAACGGGATATCAATGAAAATAAAATCTCTAATCAAGTCTCAAAAATCAAAAGAGAAATTTGATCGTATTTTTGATTACTTTCACACTCGATATCTGAGTCTAAAAAAGCTCCACCCACTGCCTATCATTAAAAAAGTATATATCGTTCGCACACAAAAAGATCAGGAGGAATATATCTACACGTATGTCGTGCAAAATGAGAATTAATAACTTTATTCAAAAGGTGTTTTTCTACGAAACTCCTTATACAAATCTTGATTTCGCAATATCACGATACGTTTTTTTTGGCGGTATATTTTTATTGGTGTGGGACTCAAATTTCTCCAGTTATTCTGATGTACCTCTAGAGCTTTGGGAGCCTCGTGGTCTATTTCGGATCTTGCACTTGAGTTTAATCGATAAACAACAATTAACTTGGCTAGAGTATTTATGGAAGATTAGCCTTTTAACTTCAGCTCTTGGCCTCCTAGGGCGATTTAGCATTCTCACAACATTTTCTCTATCATTTTATATCTTAGGCATATCAAAAGGATTTGTGATCTCAGATTTTCACTTTCACCTACCGGTTCTCACTATGGGAATTCTGTGTTTCTCAAACATACACAAACACAAGGTTTCTTTAATAAAATCATTCAAAGAAAAGCCAATACCTGAAAACAACAAAGAACACTGGGTTTACAACCTCATCTTATTTAGCATTGCAATAATGTACTTTTCAGCTGGGTGGTCAAAATTAAGAATCTCTGGAATATCTTGGGTAACTGACGGTTACCTAACCCAATACATTCTAGATGCTCAACAGTATTTCCCACAAGACACTTCAAGTTTTGCTAAAAAATTTGCCTCCTACGCCATCTCACATCTATGGTTAGGACAACTTATGGCTTCCGCAACTCTGGCTCTTGAACTGTTCTCTCCAATAGTTTTAATAAAGAGATCTTGGACAAAATATTTTTTTGCAATTTGGATACTCTTTCATCTGTCTATATATTTTTTAATGGGTATTTATTCCTCAATTTGGTTTATACCCTTATTCAGCATTTTCATTCCATGGAGTCAATGGCTCAAGAAAATACCTGCTCTAAATAGAATGGAATAAGATATTTACAGACTTTTCTGTTTGCTATAAGTTAGGTACCCATGAACACTCGTCAATTAAACATGGATGGCTTTGCAAGTGGCCAGATTGGTTCCAAATTATGGCTGTGTCAGGAATTAGAAAAAATCTTAAAAAATGAGTCTGATATCAGTCAGAATATTCATTTAATTGGAGGCTGGTACGGTTTACTGGCCTTTATGTTAAGGACTCGAGGGTCATTCCCCATAAAACAGATTTTAAATATTGATCAGGACGACGACGCCTGCGAGATTTCACAAAAAATCAACAACCTGTGGCTCTGGCGCGACTCTAGCTTTAAAAGCTTAAATCTGGATGCTAACACATTAGACAACAACTTCTTTACGACTCACAACCCCACCCTAATCATCAACACCTCTGTCGAACATATGCCCAATAAAAATTGGTTCGAGGCCGTCCCTCCTGGCACCAGAGTGGTCCTTCAATCCTGCAACATGAAACACCCTGACCATTTTGTTTTGTGCTTCTCATCCCAAGATCTCGCTTCTGCATTCCCACTCAGTCACCTTGAGTTTGAGGGAGAGCTTTTTTTTGACTACAACAATGAAAACAGCTTCACTCGCTTTATGGTCATTGGAAAAAAATAAATTAAATTATCTAACTCAACTCTATGATTATTAAGATTTGGTTTAGATAATGAAAAACTCTTGCCATCCCTCTTTAATATTACATTTAATATTTTATGGCCCAGCCACATCTCGATCTCAGCTTAATTATCTTGCCAGGAAAAAACCCTCCTACAAACTTATCCCACCTTTACAACGAGGCCTTTCAGCTATGGAAAGAAGTTTGGGAGGAAGCCTCTCTCGAACTAGAAGAATTTCCTCGCAAGCTCTATTCAAACGATTTTATTCGGCAAGATGAGATTCTCACTGTCTTTCATAAAGACAAATGTACATCCCTAGGCTTCTGGACGGAGTTAGATATGTCATTGCCAGCCTCGCGACTTGATGAATACTTTCAGAGCTGGGATGACGAAGCCTTGAATCAACTCACATGCAAAGGTCCGCTAATTGGTAAATACAGCTATTTTACTGTGGCTCATGACTACAGAGGTTGGCATCATCGAGGAGGAGTCTCATTAACTGATTTACAGGTGGGGATATTCTGCTACCAGCTTCTAAACTCGAATTGCAGCGCAATGACAGGAACCACTAGAAACAATAGAAAAATAAATCAGGTCTGCGAGCGCGGAGGTGCCCACCCCATCCAAAGAGGACTTTCTCAACACGGTTGTGAAATTGATCTTATGGCTTGGTACCGCACCACTGCAAAACCGTACTCCCAGATACAAGACATAGCTAAATACTTGTGGACAAATCGTATAGATTACAAAAACCTAGGAGGAAACTATGTTTCACGAAAAAGAACTCAACTCACTATATGACCGTTTTTACAATTTTGATTGGCAAAATCAAAACGTTTATGCAGAATATTTGGCTCAATCCTTTTATTACATTCGGCATTCAACAAAGATGTTAGCTCTCGCGGCTGGCCACACCTCATTGTCTGAGCCTAAAATTTTTCGCCGCATGGTCAAACACATCGGAGAGGAAATGAATCATGAACTCCTTTGTCAGAAAGATCTCGAGGCCTTAGGCTTCTCTCTAATAGATTTTCACGAAGCCCCTGCCACACAATCTCTTTACCAATCACAGTACTATAAAATTCAGCACCAAAGCCCTAAGGCTTACCTCGGCTACATTTATGTGCTTGAAAGCCTCTGTTGTAACGTAGTTCCAAAAATTTTACGCGATAAACTTGATCCAAAGTATCCAAAGGCTGCCACAAATTTTTTAAGACTACATGGCGAAGAAGACCCCGGACACCTTGAACAGGCTAAAAATGTAATTTCTAATCTTAACGAACAAGATCTTTCAGAAGTGGCTAACAATATGAAACATACGATTCGAGCTTATGAGCACTTCCTGGATGATATTGAACCTTCAAGAGGCTGCCACAACAGTGGTCCGTGGAAAATTAGCAGAGGGCTTAACTCGCCCGATTAATATTATCTGAACTGTAGTCTGATATGGGGCATTTTTATTCTTAACAGGTTCATTTGTGATAGCAATACTTCCCCCGTATGCACTCACTAAAGTCTTGCAAATGGGAAGCCCCCAACCGCTTCCCAGCTCCCCAACTGTACCAATCTGAGATTTTTCAGAAGAGAACTCGAAAATATTTGCAAGTATATTCTGAGGTATTAACCCACTGTAATTAGAAAATTCTATGCAGACCCTATTGCCAGAACTCGCAAAGGCCCTGACTGAAACCTCTGATCCCTCTCTACTAAACTTGATACTGTTTCGCAAAAGATTAGACAATACTGAATTTATAAATGATGTCTTATGAACTTGAACCTCTAAATTTACAAGACTCTCTTCATCAAAATCTAAAGAGATGCGTTTAAGTTTTAAGAAAGACTCAAAAGACTCAAAACAGGAAAGGCAACACTCAAACAAACAATGAAAACTCGTATTAAACGACTTTAAATCTAATTGCTTTAAGTCATTAGTAATTTGAACCATTTTATCAATGGATTTTCCAAGTCTAGACAAGTTTTTATCTATAGCCTCATGGCTTTTGTCGTTGCGAATATTATTTACATAAACCTGAGACACCAATAATGGACTTGAAATATCATGAGCCAATGTTTTAAATAGAAAATTCTTAAATCTTAATGCCTCGTCTAGCTGTGAGGTTTTAGAGGCTATGATCTCTTCTAACCTCTGCGACTCTCTAGATCTAAATTCCGACAATGTCGCAACAGGAAGTAAAGCCGATAATGCCTGATAAATGGCATAAGCAACTGGCCACCCCCAAAGCTGATTAACAGGGTCCATGCGAAAAAGTGCGAAATTAAATCCGTGCAAAGCAAAACACACCAACACAAAGGCTATAAGCATAAAAACTCCGAGACTTCTTCTAGACTGTATCAGCACATAAGATGTCAAAAAGAGCGGATAAGCCGCGGCAACAGATAAGGGTAAAGCTGCCAGAAGAAACGATTGAGAATTCAATAGAAAGATGAGTGAAGCGACTATGGAGGCCCCACTCAGAGCCAAAATGAATCTATAGGGATACCTCATCTGAAGTATTGAGTAGAGCGTAATACAAAGTAAATTGACAGGGATTAATGAAAATGAAAAAGACAGAACAATAACAGTCTGACTATTCTGAGCTAGAGCCTGCAATAAAAAATTAGCAATTAAAGACAACCAAAAGTAGGCTGTAACTTTATACATGGACTCACGGTTCTGATTATAGCTAAACCATGCGGCTACAAAATTAATGACTGCAAAGCAAATAATAATAAGAAAAGTCGTTTTAATCAGGACGTCCACCGGATCTATTTCGGCTTATAAGACTAAAAACTTAAATACTCAGATTGACACAAACTATTGAATACAAGCTTTGGAATATGTATGAGCAAACTTACGTTCTACACTTAAAATATGGTTACACTTTTGCAGTGACTAAAAATTGATACGGTTACAAATTATCATTTCTCAGAATGGAGGCATATTCAATTATGAGATACAAAGAGTCTGAAAAGTGAAAGTAAGACCTCATTCGCAACTCTTTCGAATTTCGACCACTTACAGTTTGCATCTTTAAACCCGTTTCTTCAGAGGTTTTTAGATCAAAAAAAACAGGGGCATACACTAGAAATGCCCTATCAAATAACAGCTCTTTTTGAGACTTTTTTTCTATAATTCTACCCCCCAAACTTCTATCAAAGTTTTCAATAAAAGAATAAACCTTTTCTAGATTGAGGCGCTCTGGAGGTCTCCCCTGTGATTCTAAAAAACTTCCGTAATCGCGCTGAAATCTTTCATGGCCCGAGTAACTAAAATGATTCTTAAGAGGTCGATCAGCCTCAACCAAAGGGACTAACACACCCGATCCTTGCCCCCTCCATCCCCAATACTCTTTTAGCTCGAAGCTAATCCGCCGAACAAAATTTGGTTTTAGCCAATGTTTTTCACCAACAAAACTTTTAGCTCCTTTCTCTCCCTCAAAAGAAGATAAATCTTTATTAGTCGCAGTTACATAGATGCCATAACCTAATCCAAAAGCAGAAAGGGTCCCAGCACAACCCTCCTCAGCTCGTTCGGTGGCTTTAACCTGAAGAGATAGTAGAATTGCAAAAAACAAAAAAATAATCGAAGGCTTCATGAAAAGTCTATGGTCCATATCACTCATATAAAGCAATTTATGTGCCTAAAGACAATGTTTCTTCACAAAGAGCCACAAAAAGGATAGAATTTGCCATGCCTTTATTGACCAGTCTGCTTATCTTAATAGTCCTGGCCCGATTGCTGGGACGTCTTTTTGCCAAATACGACCAACCCGCAATAGTCGGAGAGATGTGTGCAGGTGTTATTTTAGGCCCCACTGTCCTGAATTTAATCCACAGCAATGAAGCCCTTTCAGGAATTGCGGAGCTAGCAGTCTTCCTCGTTGTTTTGTCCTCTGGCCTTGAAATGAATTTTAAAGATATTATCAACTCTCTTAATGGCCGTGGCCTAATAATAGCCCTAGCAGGTTTTTTCATCCCCCTATTTGCGGGCGTCTTAGTTGGAGTAAGCTTTGAATTGGATGCCATGAGAACGGTTTTTCTTGGACTGTGCGTTGCTATCACAGCCCTGCCTGTCGCGGTTAGAATATTGGACAGCTTTAATCTACTCAAAACTGACATTGCCAAATACTCTGTGGCAACGGCAATCGTGAACGATGTGGCCGCTCTTTTAGCCCTTGGAGTAATACTCGATCTCCCACAGGAAAAATCCTTTTTGCTTATTGCCCAGTCCGTCGCAATTACTGGCGGGAAACTGTTAGCTCTGGCACTGTTTATTTTAGGAATAAACTGGTTTATACAGACTGTTCAAAAAAGTGGAATAAACATAAAAATCGTCCCGGAAAAACTCGTAGAATACTTTGGTAGTGAGGCCCTGTTTGGCATAGTGATACTTTTTGTTTTAGTCGTTGGATCCATTAGCGAAACCCTCGGGTTCCATTTTGTCATAGGAGCTTTTTTTGGGGCGCTCCTCATAGATAAGGAGTTCTTTATTGACACAAGATATTCGGAACTTGAAAGGACCATTGGTTCTATTACAAATGGATTTCTAGGTCCTGTATTTTTTGCTTATATTGGTCTCGAGTTCAGTTTTGGTGAAGTTCAATCTCTGAGCTTTTTGGGCGCAGTTATTTTTGTCTCAGTCGCCTCCAAAATATTGGCCGGTTGGTTAGGAGGGCGCCTAATTGGTTTAACCAGCAAAACTTCTTTAAGCATAGGGATCATACTCAATGGGCGCGGGGTTATGGAACTCGTAATTGCCAGTATCGCCCTGCAAAGGGGCTTTATAGGCCAAGATCTCTTTTCTGTACTCGTTCTTATGGGGGTTATAACCACCTTAATTACACCGATACTTTTTAAAAGGTATGGAGAGCTAAAAACCTAATTTATTAGCCCAGACCTTTAAAACTCACCGTCCTCAGTCGACGGCTGCACAATTGATCGCAAATATTAATTTTTGAAAACTTGAATTAGGGACTGTAGGCGTCTGGGATGTCACAGTTCTGGCTTTTAAACCTCATCTGCATAGAAATTCTTTTAACAGATGTCTTTTCTTTTACAATTATCTCTACAGCATCCTTCTGAGTAATTTCTCCATCTCTTAGGGCTTCAAAGACATCCTCTTCCAAATCGGGTCGAGTCGACTTTACCTTAACATGTTCTGGCCACAAATTTTCATCAGCATTGCTACCGCCAATTGACAGAGGAATGAAATGATCTATGGTGTATCTCCTACGGCACTTTTGAGGTATACCGTATTCATCGTAAATTCGCTCTTTTTGACGCTTACTCACGTTTCTTTTGCAATAAGCTATCCTCTGACCATACCTGTAGTTTTGAAAGTCACGATCGCGAGTGTCACAAAGGTCCCCATAGGTCATCTCAGGATCAGGAATTAATGGAAAAGCCTCAGCCTCTCGGGAAAAGGCAGAAGAAAACATAAAAAATAAACAAAAACATGCAAAAAAGAGCAAAGGCCCAATAGAAACCCTATTTGCCATATTCACAAAAACCCCCTAGCTGGCCATTTCTGGTGGCCTGTAGAAACGCCGGGCCCTATTCCCGGCATATAAGAAGCTTTGTAAACTTTACTTAATATTATATATATTTCAAACTAAGCTGCTTTGCGTCTATTCTCTATTTATATATTTTTAAGTCTTACTTTTTAGTCTTCGCAGACGAAGCTGGAGCTGCGGCCACAATCTTAAAATCGATCACAACTTGATCTTGTATAATTTTATCCGCAGCCACTTTAAAAAAGTTCTCTGAGTTATAAGTTATGCCAAATTTGGTGCGGTCAAAAGTTAAAGTCCCTGTGTAAACCCCGCCTTTATTAGCGAACTGAATTTTTACAGGCTGTGTTTTTTCTTTAATTGTAAGTTTCCCATCTACTGTACCTTCCTTAGTTTGCTTATCGAGAACTAATTTAGCAGTTGGGTACTTCTCAACTTCAAAAAAGTCTCCACTTTTTACATGATTCATAAACTTTGTCTTCCACTCACCTTCAAGGTCGGTCACAGTAAATGAAGCCATGTCCATTTCAAATTCTGCAGAAGTAATAAGCCCCTTGTTCATCTCTGCCTTTGCAGACTTTAAAAAAATATTTCCATAGTGTCCACTGCCCATTTTTTTATTTGCTTTCCATGTAAACTCGCTCTTTTTCAAATCAATGGATGCTGCATGATGATGATCAGCACTTGCCACAGAAATAAAAGATGCCATTAATTGTAGAAGTCAGGACTTGATCGTACAGTTGCCCTCTTAGTAAGCAATCTAAAAT
>CAZCYD010000061.1:0-14350 GCA_964502735.1 uncultured Pseudobdellovibrionaceae bacterium | reverse complement strand
AACTCCGCGTGAGGTACATTCACAACCTTTGAGACGATTATTGTTTCGAACTGGCATAACTACAACTTTTCTGGAGAGGATCTTCGGCTCATATCGCTCCCCAAACCTAGCTGGTAGTAGTCATTGGCTCCCCAGCACCACAAATTCCCCAATTTATCAATTGCACACCCGTGATTGGCAGATATCGACACATCAAGTGGTTGAATAATCTCTGACATTGCCCTGGGAGTTGGGTCCACTAGAGTCTCTACACCCCAATCTTTTCCCCAACAGTCCAAGGATGTATAAAATGTACTGCTTTGCCCAGACACAGGCTTTTCATATATCGCACAAGACCTTCCAGTCCCTAGCGCCAACTTTTTGAGGCGACTAATGCCCTGAGTGTAATAGCCTGAGCTTTCAATATTCATCAACCCACAACCTAAATTGTAGTTGGAGGCATGCAGGATCTCCCCCCTCGACCAACACAAACCATTTTTACTGGTAGAAACAATACCATAATTAATAACTCCGTTGGTCGCCAACTGATCGAACCTTAAGTTTGTCATACTAGAATAGAAGTAGGCTTGACCATTTGGGGCTTTTGAAGTTGAAGTCCCACAGCTTCCACCCGTTATATTCGATGGAATTCTTTGCAAACTTGTTTCAAAGCATCCCGCAAACTCCCCCCAACAGTAGGGAATTCCTCTGTTGTCCAAAAGGCAATTGTGGTTCCCTCCCGCTGTGAGTCCTCGCAATGGAAAGGTAATACCTAAAGGCAAATTGTTTTCATTAAATAATTTCACCTCAACTGGTAAAGTCGCCTGCTCTTGGCCTCCGTCACCAATCTGGTAAGAATGGTTTCGGCCCCAACACCGAAGAGTGCCATTGCTTAGCTCGGCACAACTGTGATTAGCCCCAAGGGCTAAGGATTTTGCGTATGCGGGTAGCAGAACCTTTACCGGAGCTTCAGAGTCCTCTGTAGTTCCATCACCAAGCTGACCATATAAATTGCGACCCCAGCAATAGACCTCTTCTGACACGGTCACAACACAAGTGTGACTTTCACCCGATTGGATATCTTTGGCCTCTGCTAGGAGTTGATTTCTAACAGGTACCGACTTTGGAGAGTGTGTACCATTGCCTAATTCACCATAAGAGTTATTGCCCCAACAATAAACTTTTCCTTTATCGCTAATAGCACAGCTGTGCCTATGACCTGTCGTCACTTTTTTGTAGATCCTACTCTCGCCATCTTCATCTACGCAAGTTGGACAATCTTCATTCTCAGCACCTAGAATAAAAAAATCATTGGCTTTTAGTTTCAAACTTAGTGAGGACTCTGACTCTAATTTGAACAAACTCGCCAGAAATATAATTTCATTTTTAGAATTTTTAGGAGCCATCCGAGCCAAAACTAAAATAACATTTTCATTTGCTTCGTGAGAGAGATTTGTCCTTTGCGTGAGATTTACATTGTCCTTAAACTTCTGGGTCTGAACCGTAGATATTTTTGAAATATGGAACTCGTAAGTGGGCTGCTCCCTGCCACAACCTTCACCCTCCACATCTGACTGACTCACATAATAAGCGGTATTTTCAACTCCCTTATCCGCCAACAAGGGGTCTGTGCCTAATTGTATTTCCCGTTTATTTATGACGCCATCTAGATCAATCCCGTCCTCATTTGCATCCTCTCGCGTAGGATTTAAACCCTTAAGCCTTTCCAGAAAGTCTGGAAGACCATCGTCGTCTTGGTCTGAGGCTGAAATTAAAACAGTTTCCGCCCCTTCATTTGATCTTTCAATATCAATTTCGCCATTCATATTGCTATCGGCATAAATAGATCCTTTAGTCGCACGAGCATTCATATTAACAATATAAAAATCTGTGAGGCTGTATCTCGAATACATTTCAGCATCATAAAAAAAACAGAAGCTTCCAGAAATGCCTTGTACACTCTGGGTTTTAACAGAAGGCAGCTCTAAAGAAACATTACTGCAATGCTGGAACAGCAGCACAGAGGCTGAAAGGGCAAAAATTGCTAAGTACTGAGCTTTTGTTCTCAGACCACTAATCATTCCTGTTACTCTCCTCAATGGGTTCACAACCCGTAGCCGACCGTTTGTCAACTTTCCATATACACAACTGAGGCATTGGCGGAGGAGTTGTCGGCAACTTGGGGAGTTCCGGTGCTGGACAGGTTCTAGTATTAACCCTAACTTCCATTGGAGCCCCTCCATTAGGAGGTATTGCAGTCGATGGGCAACGGGACTCACCAGAGCAAGTCATTGGACTTCCCACATAAGGCATCCCTTGACTGTTGTAATAGGGGCATGTCGACTTGACTAGGCGAGGTTTCTCGTCTGCACAAGGTTCTCGGGTACAGATCAGGCACCCTCGAGAAATTCCGATATTCTCTGTAACTATTCGGCCAAAACAAGACGTACAAGTCTCTGTACAAGAAGGAGGATAATATTCTAAGCACTCTGATACTGTCCGACAATTTGTTCCCGACTGCTCACCATTGCCTCCTGTTTCTTCGCAAATTGTGGTATTACGAGAACTTTTACAGTTCCATGCTATTGGCCCTTCAACTCTGTACATCGTTTTTGGTTCCGCCACATACCTACAAGGCTCACCGGTTTTATCCACTGCCTTATTCAAATAGCAGGAGTGATCAATAGAAGAAACGCAGCCTAAATTTATACCTTCCAGCTCAATACAACCTTGATCCGCCCACGAAATAGAATCTATAAAAAATAAAACGGCTGCACTTGCTATCAATCTGTAAATTGAACTCATGGTGTCTCTCCCAATAATATTCTATCATCAAACTTAATCAACTCACTGCCTATTTTTAAACGCAAGTTTTGATAATAAATCCTGTTGGGCAAACTTAATCCACCCTCCGCTTGCCAATAACTAATGACTAAATAACTGTTTTCATTTTCTTCTCTCTGCAAAGAAGAAAAGGTTTGATCTCCCATATAGGGGCTCGCTTCGATTAGAGGAGCCTGGACAATTTCATACTCATAACCCTCTCGACCCTCTTCACAATCCACATCTGAAAGAGAAAATTTAATTTCCACTTTTTTTTCTTCTTCAACAGGGAAGTTTTTAAGGTTAGAGTGAATATCAAGTCCTTGAGTAATCTTTTGCAAGTTATTAATTCCATCTCCACTTGGATTCTCAAATACATCGACCCTAGCCGGATGACTACCCCTAATAATTTCAATAAAGTCGGGTATCCCATCCAGATCACTGTCGACACCCGTAAGATCAGCCCCAAATATTTTAGAAGCTATTTTAAGATCGCAATCATTTAGACCAAGCTTGTACGCATCTCCTTCACAACTATATTTTTCTCTTTCTTTTAAACAATCAGCCTTAACCCCTCCCAAATAGACACACAAGGAGTCCAACATTCCTGTAGATCTTGGATTTTGTGGGTCCCATCCATACAGTTCTTCTATGTCGTCTGGAATACCATCACCATCTGTGTCAACCTTAAGATGATTATTCTTAAATACCGCATTTATATTGATCGCATACAGAGACTGTAAAGTGTAGTTTACCCTTACTTTGCTATCTAACTTTTCACACAACTCATTGTTAGTTGCACCAATGTTGTTGAGGAATATTGTTTGTTGATTAGGATCAATAGTTGAGGCCATTTGATTCAAAAGATTGATCGCCTGAATTTGCTCAGAGCCTTGATTTTTCGCCCCAGGACTTGTGTAAAATACAGGGTAAAAATTTAAACCACCCGCTCCTTCACTCGCCAAAAGATTAATCTCTGTCAAAATCTGACTGTAATTTCTCTTGTCCGCAGGATCTGTAGCCATACCGTCTGTTATAAAATAAGTGTTATAGGCAGGCTTTTCGTTATTTAATAAATTCAGATCTTCTGAAATCTTACTCTTTAAGCACCCCAATCCTGAGCTGTAATGTGTTTCTCCCTGCAGATAGTAGGGGTTGGTATTTTCCCCGGAACTAATACTAAGATCATGCATTTGCATTGCCTTTAAGGTATCTATCGATTTCAGAGCTTCGTCACGAGACTCAAATGGAGACAAGCAAGAATTCGTCGGAGAAAAAAAGGTGTCCTTTGCAAACCCAATTACAGCGTATTGGCTAGTGTCAGAGCCTCCGCACTCTTCAATAAATTTTTTGATTTCATCAAATCTCTTGCCTTCAATGTCAGCTGGTCCATCGGTTTTGTTTATTGAATACGATGATCTATAATTGAAAGTACTAACATGTAAACTCCCCACGTTTGACATGGACATATCCACCAAAAATATGAACTTCATGGAACTGCTAAAGCTTGTTCCCACCGGAGCACAAATTTTATTTTTTGGTTTTATGCTACTGATTTCAACAAATTGTGGAGGTTGAGTTAAAACCACATTTGAACAGTTTTGGAAGATCAAAACTGTTCCCGCCACAATAGCAAGGTATCTAATAACAAGAGCAAATCTTCTGAAAACTGAAGCCAACCTCATGGTTGCTCCAGAGCGAGGGGTTTAAAGTCAGATAAGTTCACATAGATGTGAGTTTCATCCTCACTTAACTTATAAATATTAAACATCCAAATTTTCTCATGCGGATTATTGTGATCATCCACGCGAATAACAACAACAATTTCATTTTTTCTAGAGCTAGAATTTGTGGAAATTTTTACCAAAGGTAAATTTTTTATTTCTATTTTATAGCTAGGAACTTCTATATCTGAGCCTAGTTCATTTCTGACTGCTTTCATTCCCAAGAACTGTGTTTGAACACTCATAATTTTTTCTTCATCTAAGTCTTTTATATTTACAGAAGGAGCAACTCCTTTCACAAAATGTTCAAAATTTGAAAATCCATCTCCAGCCAAAAACAATTTGCGGTCATCATGTAAGGGGTTTAACCCAAAGAGTAGCTCGACTCCATCCAAAATAAAGTCTCCATCTGAATCTGGGTTAAAGTCATCTGTACCCAATGTTTTTTCTTCACATTGATTTAATCCATCTCCATCGGCATCAATTGTGTGATTGCAACCGAAATCAATGCAGATTCCAAATTTCTTTTTAATACTATCTAGGCATTTGCCATCACTACGAGCCATAAACTTCGACTCTTCGTTCTCTTGATCATCAGCGAGCCCATCACCATCTGAATCCAAGGAAAAACTTCCATCTCTTTGGGACCTCGCATTTCTGGAGTAAGCATAAACCATCGCTAACTTATATTTCTGGGCCCCTCCAATCTCAGAGAAAATTAGGGGAACGTCAGACATAGATTTAACGTGGTAGAATTGATGGTTTTTAGAAAAGTACTCCTTTGCCCTCTCCATCCAATTAATTTCTGTTATTAGCTCTCCTGGAGAAGTTTGATTTTCGGGATTATCTGAATCTATGCGTAAAAATTTTAAGCGAACAGTCGAGAATGGAAATTGTCTGCGGAAAATATTTTCTGTAGAACGAATTTTTCCAATAATCTCAGAATGCCTGTTCTGAGTCCAGTCTCCCCAAAGGCCTTTAGTTTTTTGACTGAATGAATCTCCCACGCCACCACAAGAAGAGCCCAAACAGCTAGATTTTCTGTCAAACTGATGAAGAAGAGTAAAACACTGCCCACATTTTATTCTGGAACCCCATCTATTTCCAGGATTAGAACCGTCCGAGTACCCTGAACATGTTGCCGGAATTGAATAATAGCTCGTACATGTCGGAGACTCTAAACTCGGAAGCTGAACACTTCCGGTGTCAGTATAAATACGCAAATAGCCAGAACACTGATTGTAACAGTTCTTTCCTCCTGTGACCTTAGCTAAGCCTGTGCAATAACCATTTACCGTCTGACCACAAAGAGTTGAATCATGCACCTCATCTTTTATTGTCCACACATATCTTGCAGCATACTCTATGTGACGAGAATGTGGTTTGGGAACTCCATCACTTAAAAATAAAATTTCGAATAAACCTCGACCCCCGCTTTCCTCCATTGAGTTAAGCTCATGATGAAGATATAAGTTCATCTCTTCGAGAGCCGGCAAAACAATGGATGTCCCAGAAGAGGGATTTGTGTTTCCAGCATTCTGATAAAGTGTATCTACAGCTTCTATGATTTCCCTATTGATATATTTCGAGTAAGGATAATCATGAAACTTGGAAAAGGCCGCCCAGAGCAATAAAATATGGGATTTTGCACCCTTCAGACTAATGAACCCAGGCTTCACTTCTGTACTCATACCTAATCTGTCTATAGCACGACTAAAAACTGACTTAACGGACCTGCCTGTTGGTCCTATGTAATCAATTGTCCAATATCTGTTTAAGTTCGTATTAGAGAAGGGTAAAATTAAAAATTTGAATTTATCTTCATTAATTTTATTTTCTGAGACTTTTTTTTCAACATCTTCTAGCCACTTATAAATAGCTAAGAATCGTTTTCCCTCTGGATCTACTCCTGTCGGACCAATACAGTTTTTTGATGGCGTGACGTTATCAACCATGACATCCATAGAGTCTGGGCAGGCACCTGAAAACATCGAGTTAGACATATCTAAGATAAAAACGGCTCTGTAAGATTGATCTCTAATTGGTGGGGGCTTAAGATAGCTTTCATTATCGCCACTGGCTACAACTAGCGGCTCCTCCGTTTTTTCCAACTGAATATCACTACAGTTTTGCCAAAACATGAGGGTTAAAAAAAATATAACTACCCAAAGAAGCTGAGGCCTCTTACCAAGGTAAGAAATTTTGTGCACATTGACTTTATTTTTCAAATATCCCTCTGATTACAATATTGTAGCTTATAATCTTAAAGATTTGCGAATTTCAAAACCTAAGTTCTCATTTTGATACAAAAATGAATCTAAAGAGTCGTAGAATTCTCTGTTTTTGTCGGATCAACCACAAAGTTTATTCCTGTCCATCCTTCATCGATGAGAACACGAAGAACTTTTTTGACTTCATTGACTTCAATATCTCTATCTGCTTGAAGATTAACTTGCCGAGCTGCCGAACCAGCTTCTTCACTGACCAAGTCATTGACCGACTTAATACTCCTCAACATTTCTCTTAACTGAGGATTTAACTCGTCATTCGGCTCAGATATGGTAACAATTCTTTTGCGCTCATCTTCCATATCAAAAATAACTTTATCATTGAATATGCTCACCAGCGGAAATGACTTTAAGGGCTGCCCTTTTGAAGCTTTTGGTATTTTGATATCCTTTGATACAAAGAAAGCCTCTCCCGTAGTCGAAAAATTTATGAGAAGATAAATAACCAAAACAGAGAAAAGATCCACCATTGGGGCCAAAGACAGATGAAATCCCCCTTTTTTATTTTTTCTTTCTTCAATAATCAGACGAGTTTGATGAAGATCATACTGTGGATGAATATGATAACCAGGTGTTTTAATCAAACGTTGCTGATTGCCTCTTATTTTGTCGTTCATAAATTCCTAGTTAGGGTTAATCCCTACATCTGGCCAGTCCAAAGCAATTAGAAGGTCATAAAAGCTAATCATCTGACCATATTTAACCCTAGCCTCTGTATTGAGAACCAGGTCCTTTTTGTCTGGAAACTTCATTCTCCATTCCGTCAATATCTGCTCAATGACGGCTTGATCAATTTCTCCACCAGGCAAATGTGGAATTGGCGTCTGACGCTCATCTTCTTTTGCCATTACTTGATCGTACATGAGCGTAAAACTTAAAGAGACCTTCTTTTTATCATCGGGAGGTGGAGGTTGCGCGACTTCAGATTGTTGATCTGGACTGGGTGCCTTCTCAATTTGAACGGGAAATGTTTCCAAATTTAACCAAGCAGCTGTCATTAAAAGGAAACAAATCAGCACTGAGAACAAATCAATAAATGGTGTTAAATTTGGCTCAGCGCCTCCACCTCCAGCCATTACTCTCCCCTAAAAATCTTATCTTTGTTAACAAGTATAAAATTAAGAGTTGAAACACTCGCCTCATGAACATCATCTATCGCCTTGCTCGACCACGTGTGCAGCCAACCCCACGCCGCAAATAAGACTATGGACACCAACAAACCAAATCCAGTAGCATTTAACGCCTCTGATATTGACCCCGCTAGTACTTGGGCCTTCTCTGCGGGTGGTAATTTTGCGACAGCTCCAAATGCCGCAATCATACCATTAACCGTACCTAAAAGTCCCATTAAGACGGCAACGTTTGCCAATGCAGAAAGAAGATCTATTCTTCGACTGAGTCTGGGTATTTCTCTAAGGGCCACGGCATCCATTGCCGTTTGAACTTCTTCTGCGGGACTCCCATTGGCTACGGCAACTAGTCCTGAACGCACAATTTTGGGGACGGGACCGTGGGATTGAGAGACAATGCTTATCGCCTTTTTAACTTTTCCCTGCATGCACTGTGATCTTATAAAATTTAATAACTCATCCTTGTCTACACTACTCGCAGCTTTTAGCACAAGTGCCCTCTCTACAACAATTGCAATACCTGCTGCCGAACATGCAGCAATAGGAAACATTATATACCAATGATCAAAAAACACTCTTCCAAATTCTGAAACCACATCTGCCCCCTCGAAGGAATTACCCTCTTAATTTTAATCAATGTGTATTTTACAATCAATGAAGTCCCTGTATATCTTAATCAACTAGACGAAGGTTCATCGCTTACCAAAAGGAAATCCTATTGTCGCTATAGTGCTCTGACCATTTTTTGATTTAGGAAATGACAGCCCTCTAATAACCTTCATAACACAATTGTTAAGTTTGTCTGCTCGACCCATTTCTGAACTCTTAACGCTAATATCTACAACTCGACCTTGTGGATTTATTTCCCATTCATATTCCACTCTCCCCGACAGGTTAGGATCATTGAAGAGTTCTCTTTCATAACATTGTTGAATATTTTGAATAGCTTTATTTATAACTTTCATGACTTCATCATTCGTTAGGCCCTGGTTTGTTTTTACTGGCTTAAAAGACGGAGTCCCCACTACCGCTCCTTTTACAGCTCGCTTACCAGCAACCCCTTTTACCGTCGGTTCTTGGTAACCACCTCTCCCCACTTTTTTACCTAAGCTTGGTCCCTCATTGATTCCAGATGAAAGGCCCGTGCCCGTTGCGACATCAACGGCTTTGGGCAAAGCCCCTTTAATCGGTTTTGCGTCGCGACTTATTTTTACTGGCCCGCCGGTACCTGCGGCAGAAGACCCTCCTGGCTTTGGCATATCAGAAAAAAGATCATTCAGCTCCTGTAACGTCGCTTCTGCTTTTGTAGGTTTAGGTTCTTCTACCACAACTTGCTGCTGAACAGGAGGAGCTGGAGGAAGCTTTCTTTCCACCTGTTTTTTAGGAACCGGATTGGGTCTAGGCTTAATAAGTTTTTTCTCCACAACCATTTTTACAGGCTTCGGTTTTTCTTTAACTGGTTCTGGTGGCTTTTCTTCTGGCGGAGGTGGAGGAGGAGGTGGTGGTGGCTTGAGTCTTATCGGCGGTGGCGGAGCTAAAATCTGCTTTGGTGGCTCTACAAGTAATCTTGCATACCGAGGTTCAACTCCCTCAATTTTTGGAACATTTGGCTTAGGAGTCACCATCAGAGCAAATGCTGTAACAATAGCATGAACCCATGCAGATATTTTAATTGCCCTTTTGAATTCCTCTTTATTTTCTATCCAACTTTTTTTCAAGAAAGGAGTTGGATTCACAATATAGCCCATATGAAGACTAAAACTATTACCTATATCTGTGTAAAAGGAGTCCCCTGGCTTGAGTGAAATGTTGAGATGGGACCCTAAATTAGAAATCCTCCTCTCGGCGGCCAATACTTCCGGACCAATCTCCTTCTCACCACGCAAGAGTTTGAAATCAGAGTCTTTATTTAAGAAAATATTTAAGCCAGAACGATCATATCTCCCAATTTTTATTTTTTGATTTAACATGGGAAGGTATAAGGAGTCTTCCTCCTGCGGCCCCATTATAATGTCTTCGTCCATTGAGTAGCTAAAGACCTCATAAACATCACCGTGCCATGAAATCACGCACATGGCTTTGAGGGCTCCCATTGGATATTTATATAGATTCGGATTATGTTCAAAAAATAGCTCTTCTCGAATTTCTAATCCTTTGTGTATAGAGCCTTTGTTTTTTTCTAAGAAATCTTTATGAGGTATTGAAATTGGCGCTGTCTTTCTCTCTCTAAATACCTGCCCAACCGTTCTGGATCTGATAGAAATTTCTAGATTATGGATATTAAAAATTCCGTCCCCTTTTAAATTTATATTTGGGACCCTCTGGCCTTTATAGGTAATTCCATATTTGCTATCTAAATCAGAAATCAAAATCTGTTCATCAACGCAGTTGATTGCAAAATGGTTCCTAGATATAAACCCTACATCTGCCAAAACAATATCGCAGTCTCGACTTCGACCACATATTACAGGAAAACTCGAAAATTCTCCGCTGTACAAGGCATTGCCCCCCTGTGTGATCTTAATTGATACCTCGATATTTGAGTTTGACTCTGTTTGTACTGCGGTATTCATTTCCATTGCTTCATCCATGGATGAATAATTGTTTTAGGTTTTGAGGCTTGTTTTAGCAAAGGCATCAATTGCGCAGATTTGTTCTTAAACTCAAAATTTTTATACAAACCAAACATCCCATAAAGGGCAGTTGCATTTAATGTTTCTCTTTGCAAGGCCTCTTTAAAAGAGACCACGCTTTCATCAAATTGATTCATAAACATATTCACAACTCCAAGCATTGCATAGTTCTCAGCTTGCTCGGGCTCAATTTCTATTTTTCGCCTTACAACCACTGCCGCCTCGGCGTAATTTTTCTCCTTCAGTAAGGCAACAACATATTCGTTCAGCAAGTTTTGTGAACGTGGCGTTTGAACTAAGTTTTTTCTAATTTTTATAATCACTTCTGTATCGCTCTTTCCCGCTTTTAGCCTTGGCGTAACCTCCTGCGATTCCGACAGATTGATTTTTCCCGCCGACCGACAGGCTTTTACATAATTTGTAAAAACATCATTATCCTCTGCCGTCTTAATACAATTTCTAAAATGAGTGGTCGCCGCCTGACTGTACATCTTAGATTGCTGCTGGAGAGTTTGTACAAATTGTGCTGACTTAAGTTCATTAGGGATTTTAACCTTTGATAAATAAATAGAAAAATTTTGACTCAACTTTCCCAACAAATAAAAGTTGGCCACCACCCAAGATCCGGCACCCCGAGAAATTCCCATCTGCAATCTTGAGTCAATTTCCCTTAAGCTTTCCATTTTTTGTTTTAATAGTTCTACACTAAAAGTTTTTCTAGCCCCCATACTCTCAAAAGATTTAATGTCGTGCTCGCTAACAATGATGCCGGCATGGGTCGCCATCTCCCGACTTAATGGACTTGAGGCCTCTTCCTCTAGAACTCTTCTCAACATCAAGAGTCCGTCCTGCTTTTTCCCCCCTCTATACAGGGCCAAGCCTTGGTAGTATCTACCCTCTAGGCCGCTAATTCTAGAGGCGACTTGAATTAATGACTTCCATTTTCTCGCTAGCATGTACATTCTAGCTTCATCTTGATGTCGACCTAACAAACTATAGCTTTCTGCTGCCTTATCTAGCTCTCCTATTTGCTCATTAATTTGAGCCGACTGAAGCAAGTAGTCTTGAGACACTGGCTCATTTGTAAAAGTTGCCCCATATACTGTCATATATTTCGCCACTCTCACATAATCCACCGTGGCGAGCGCCATCTGAATCATTGAGTTTAATATATCTTTTGCCTGCGCTCCTGTTGGATACTGACCCAAGTATTGCTCTCCAACAGTATAGGCTTTTAGATCATGGCTAGCCTTTAATGAACTGAAGGCCTCTAGTAAAGCCTTTTCTCCAATTGCTGACCCTTTATGTTGATTCGCAAAAGCCAAGAACTGCTGGGAGTATTTTTTGGAAGTAAAATCACCAGCTATTGATTGAACCCCTTTTAATTGTGCCTGCTGCATAATTTGTTTTAATTCCGACTTAACAGTTGGTGGCAGACGTTTATTTTTTAATAAAGATTTACCCTCTTTTAACAAGCTCTCTATATCGTTACGAATGTAGTAACAGTCTAACAATACTGCAACAGCTTGAGGTGCGAGTTTATGCCGAGGGTTGTCGTTGAGAAATTTTCTAAACGCATCAATTGCCTCTTGAAACTTTTGTTCATCATATAAACTTTTGGCAAAGTTAAAATGTATGTTCGGGTTATTCTTACTTCCAGGATATTTTTTAACGTAAAATTCAGAAACAGCTCTAAAACCTTCCCGCCCCTGCAAGTTTTCCAGATTTGTCAATTTATCTGACCTCTTTAATGCTTCAGTAAACGCCTCTATTGAAGACTCTAGCAAACTTTTTTTTGACATCTTTTTAAAGTTGGCTTTGTGTACGCCCAGTCTGTAGTACAACAAACCAGCTTTAACAAATTCTTCCGCATGAAAATAAGACTCGGCCATATTCAACATCATTATGGCCGTCCACTTGCTTTTGGGGAATACCCACAAATAGTTGTCATAGGCCTCTGCTGCTGCCAGGAGGTCTTCTTTCCTCTTCGTCTTTAAACCCATTTTGTGGGTTCTTGTTGCTACATCACGCAGAATAGGCTCATAAGGTTTTATATCAAACTTGACACTTTTTTTAAGCCTTGCTTCGTCAGATAAGGCTTTAAGTATTTGAGAGACTTCTTTTGAAAACCAAAGAGGAAGCAAGTCTATATTAATTTTCTTCATGCTTGAGTAATATTTTTCAAGAGCATTTTTCTTTTCAGTAAGATCATCACTCAGTCTAAAAAGCTCTAAATAGGCATCTGAAGCTTCTTTGTGTCTTTCTTTTATCTCCATCCTTTGACCAAAACGAGTTAAGAAGCGTCGGTAGGCTGATTTGTCAGGAGTTCTTTTTTCAAAATACTGAAGCGGATTACTAAGCTCGGCCTTTAGAGTGATTTCTGCAGGATTTAACTCTGAGTAAGGCCAAATCATAGCTATCAAAGACTCTTCTACAAATTCTGAACTTTCACTGGACTCCACTAGCCAACCCAGCCTCTCTCCTTTTGGATCAATAATGCTCTCAAAAGTGTCAAACGACCTTAAGAAATTTCCCATATAACTTTGACACCAACCAAGTTTATAAGTAGCTCGATAAAATTCCTCCGTTCCCGGAGCCATTGTAATAAGCTTCTGGTACTGTTCCATTGCAAATTCAAAATCTCTTTTATCAAAAAATATATTTCCTATTTCAAACTGGGCCTTAAGACCGTATGAACTTGCTGGAAATTTTGAAACAAGATTTTTATAGACCTTTAGTGCCTCATTATTATTCCCCATTCCAAGATATTCCTGAGCCATCGCAAAGAGAACCTTGTCTAAGTTTACATAATTAGGATACCGTTCTTCTATAATTTTAAAGTTTTCAATTCCCTCTGCCTGAACTCTTTTTTCATTTGTAAAATCCAATTCTGAATTTGGCGTATTGGGGTTACTTTCTTTCTTAAGAACTGTCATTATCCTCGATTTATCTAGGATTAGCTCTGCTAAAACAAAATATAAATCCGGCAAAAAGGTTATTTCTACAGATGTTTTAATTTTATTTTTTGTTACCTCTATCGAGTTCTCAATTTTTTTTATATCTTCTTTTAATGCTTCTACGCTGCGACTTGCTGAGTTTGTTTTGTTTTTACTTGTTTTATTCTCTTGAGAAGAAGCCTCAAGAGAACTCAACAAGATAAGCAAAAGAAAGAGTTTAACTGCAAAGGCTCTCACCTTAACTCCTGACAACGATCAGAAATTAATACTCTATAATTGCTTAATTCTTCCCACCAAGTTTCTTTTGTTATTGGCCAATAAAGCTTATCAATAGCAAAATTTTCTACTTCTTCGCTCTGATAATTTCTTTCGTCAATTAACTGTTGTAGCCTGAACTTATCTATTCTAACTATATAATCCAAAACTTTAATTTGTTCTGTTGAATCCAAAATTAGGTTAGCTATTTTTTCTAGTTTTTCTCTTAGATTTCTTTGCACCGTTCTTCTTATTTGTTTTTCCTTGCTCACAGACAAAGCTTGCATTCTAGCTTTTAAAAGTTTGTCCAAATTAAAATCTTCAAAAATCTTTTTATTTTCACTATGCAATTCATTTACAAGGTTAGCTAAGTCATAAACCTGAGGGGAATTAAGGCCCATGGATAATATTATTCTCTGTCTATCAATTGGCCGACGCCTCTTAAGGTGATTTATAATTGGTGAAAATTTATCAAAATAAATTTTCGCTGTCGTTGTGCCATAGTCATACCTGCAAAGCTCTTTATAAATCAACATGCTCAAAATATATTGTTCTGGATGT
>CAZCYD010000060.1:0-14448 GCA_964502735.1 uncultured Pseudobdellovibrionaceae bacterium | reverse complement strand
CCGCAGCCTCAAGGCTGCGGAACTGCGCGTGAGGCACATTCACAAAATTTTAGACGATTATTTTTTGGAATTAGTATTAGACCTCTCTCACCTCCTAAATCCGCAGACTTGGGTTATCTACTGAGGTTGGCAATGTTAGGGTACGGCTAAAACAATTGTAAGAAATTTTTCTAAAGCTACAAATTCATTTTCTGTCAAGTTTAGAGGACGAATCAACGGTGACAGAGTCTGAACTCGCAAACGCCTCTCCTCTTCGCCACGAAAACTCCCACCATTGTTATAGTGCTCTAAAACTTCACGCAATGTTGCGATTGATCCATCGTGCATATACGGCCCTCTCTGAGCCACTCCCCACAGCGTTGGCGTTTTAAATTTAAATTTATTTGAACGAAACAACAAAGAGTCTGAGTCGCGACTCACCACACTCGCTCGCCCCAAATCCTCTGATTCCTTGAGGCCAATGTCGTGAAATTGACCGTCAGAAAAGTTTTCTCCTGGGCGGTGGCAAATGGCGCAGTGTCTGTGAAAAAGTCTTACTCCTTCAAAAATCTCAAGGTTATCAATCTGTGAAGGCCCAGCATTTAACTCTTCTAATCGCATAAGATAATCTGGGGCCCGAATGGTCTTTTCGAAGGCAACCAGGGCTTGAGCAATTTTTTCTACACTGACTTTAGCTTCCCCATAGGCTTTTCTAAACTTCTCAAGATATAAAGGTATAGACAACTCTTGTATCAATTCATCTAAGTCTTGATTCATTTCATCAGGATGAATAATGGGCATGATGGCTTGATCAAAAAGACTTTGAGATCTGCCATCCCAAAACATGGGATGTAAAAATTTTTCTGCCTCACCCAACCCTATCAATGTTGGCGTCCTACGGTTTAAGAGTTTACCTCCAAACCCAATGGCCTTAGGCCTCCCATCTGACCATCCCATCTCTGGATTATGGCAGCTTTTACAAGAGGTTTGATTGTCCCCAGACAAACGCTTATCTGAAAACAACCAAGAACCCAGCTCTTCCTCATGCGTCATCATCTGCGCAATTCCATATAAAGCTTTGCTTTTATTCTCTTCAATAGCCTTTTTTCCGTACGCTCTTGGACTGATAACTAAACTGGCAATTGTACTAGCTACCAAACTGGCAACTACACAGGCAACTAAATAAACGGCCCATCTACTAGCTAATCTTATAGCTAGTCTTATAGTTAATCTGACGCCTAAAACTATAAAAACAGACATTAAATCCCACCCCGCGCTTTTCACAAATCCGTGCTCTTAGCCAAAGTTAATTTAACAAAATCTTTTAGAATTTAAATTGAAGACAGGAATATTATTAAAAAGTGTATAAATTGCTTTTTTAAAACTCCCATCATTTCCTATCACTAACTAAAAATTACCAATGACAACGCGTGACTAAGCCTGATTGCACAAAGGTGAGGCCTCCTACAAATAGGATTTTTTGTGGTTGTGAGTTGAATTAAAAAAAACTATCTTCTTACTCATGAACCCTCAAGAAAGTTTAAAAAAAATTTTTCCGAATGATCAAATTTCTTTTCAAACGCAAGACTTACAAAAATACGGGAAAGATTGGACTCGCCACTTTCGCCCAAACCCCTCAGCAGTGGTGTTTCCCAAAAACACCTCAGAGGTTCAAAGTCTTGTTCAGTGGGCAATAACCAATAAAACAGCTCTTGTTCCCTCTGGAGGTCGAACCGGACTCAGCGCTGGGGCTTATGCCTTAAATGGTGAAGTTGTTGTTTCTTTTGAAAAAATGAATCAAATTCTTGGATTTGATGAAATTGAAAAATCTGTAACTTGCCAGTCTGGGGTTATCACAGAAACATTGCAAAGCTACGCAAAAAACAAAAACTTATTCTATCCTGTCGACTTTGCAGCTAGAGGTTCTAGTCAAATAGGAGGAAATATTGCTACCAATGCCGGAGGCATAAAAGTGATCCGCTACGGATTAACCCGCAACTGGGTAAAATCCCTTACTGTCGTAACAGGCACCGGAGAGACTCTTCAACTCAACAATTCACTAGTAAAAAATGCAAGCGGTTATGACCTTCGACACCTGTTTATTGGGAGCGAAGGAACACTTGGGTTCATAACGGAATGTGAAATGCAGCTAACAACTCCTCCTCCACCTCTCCATGTTTTTCTGTTTGCCGTGCCAAAACTTGAGTACATATTGGAAGTTTTTAAAAATTTTAGTAATAAAACAACACTCTCTGCTTTTGAAATGTTTTCTGATGTCGCCCTCAAATACATTCGAAAGCAAGGTCACGTAGACTCGCCTTTGAGCACAGACAGTCCTTATTATCTTTTAGTGGAAATTGAGGAAAACTCGTCAAATGATCTGGATTCAGCTATGGAAGTTTTTGAAAATCAAATGGAGCTGGGTCACATTGTTGATGGTACCCTTGCACAAAACTCTCAACAAGCCAAAGACATATGGAGGCTCCGCGAGGACATAACTGAGGCCACAGCTATTGGCGAACCTTATAAAAATGACGTTTCTGTTCGAGTTTCTAAAGTTACTCAATTTATGCAAGAGATGGATAAAATCTTAGCAAAGGATTACCCTGAGTTTGACGTGGTTTGGTTTGGTCATATTGGTGATGGCAATTTGCATATCAACATACTCAAACCTGCAAATTTAAACTCCGAAGACTTTATACACAAGTGCCACGATGTAGACAAAAAACTCTTTGCAAAGATTGAAAGTCTTGGCGGCAGCATTTCTGCTGAACATGGCGTCGGGCTTGTTAAAAGAAATTTTCTGCATCACACTCGCAGTTCAGTAGAAATTGAACTCATGAAGTCGCTCAAGTCAGTTTTTGACCCCTTTAATATCCTCAATCCCGGAAAGATTTTTTGCGATTAAAGCTTGAGTTTTAATGGAGGTTTCTAATTCTGAAATCTTTTGAGCCGCCTCGTGGAATTGTCCCTTTTCCATATCCATAACTACATAACCAATACGGCTATCAGTGGAAAGATACTGCGAGCGAATATTAGCCCCTACATTCGAAACAATACTATTGATAGCCCCCATAACACCTGGCACATTCCT
This sequence comes from uncultured Pseudobdellovibrionaceae bacterium, assembly GCA_964502735.1. Classification (GTDB taxonomy): domain Bacteria; phylum Bdellovibrionota; class Bdellovibrionia; order Bdellovibrionales; family UBA1609; genus JACKAN01. The sequence continues at coordinate 11,375 of CAZCYD010000060.1, read as the reverse complement.
GTGAACATTAATGAGTCGGTGGCCATCAATTTGAAGAGGAACCTCTAGATTAGGAAAGTTCACGGCCCCACCCGTAAAACCAAAATGTAAAAATCTTATCAAGCTTTCAGCCACTTCGTAACCAATGGCTTGTTGAGCTTCTTCTGTACTTCCACCTATATGTGGAGTCAAAATCACATTACTTAACCCCTGCAAAACACTTTCAAAATGCTCATCATTGCTGTCGGGCTCTTGTGGATAAACATCAATAGCCGCACCCGCTATTTTTTTAGACTTAACAGCGTCTACTAAAACTTCAATATCAACAACGTTTCCCCGACTGGCATTAATAAGATAGGAGCCGGGCTTCATTAATTCAAATTCACGCGCACCCATCATATTCTCTGTTTGCGAAGTTGCAGGAACATGCAAGGTCACAAAATCTGAAGCTTGCAGCAAAGCTTCTAAACTCTCTGAAGACTGAGCATTACCTAGAGATAGTTTTTTTACGATGTCATAAAATATAACTTTTAAGCCCATAGCTTCGGCCAAAACGGAAACTTGTGAACCTATATGACCATACCCCACTATTCCTAAAGTTTTGCCGCGAATTTCATGAGAGCCCTTTGCAGATTTTAACCATTTTCCGTTGTGTGCCTTACTATTGACATCGCCAAGCCTTCTCGATAAGGCAATCATTTCGCAAATAACAAGTTCAGCCACGCTTCTGGTATTGCTGTAAGGAGCATTAAATGTTGGAATGCCAAGCCTATTGGCAGCTTCCAAATCTACCTGGTTTGTTCCAATGCAAAAAGCTCCAATACTTCGCAGATCCGGCAGTTGCCCAATGACATGACTGTCTAAATAAGTCTTAGATCGTATACCTACAACATGGAAGCCTTTTGCTCTCTTTACCAAATCTTCACCTTGAAGGGAGCAGGCCTCTTCTTCTACATAAAAACCCATTTTGGTCAGAGTTTCCGCTGCGCAACTGTGTATTCCCTCAAGCAAAAGTACTTTAACGGCCATGAACGCTCCCAAAAGTGAAAAAATCTCATAAAACTCAGTTTTTGCAAGTTCTTCATTTGTCTAACAGCGGCAAACTTACTATGTTATGAGGATGTCAAAAATTTCAAAATTCAAACTTTTAGTTGTTGATGACGAAGAACTCATTCGTGCCAGTATCCCTATGGCAGTACCTGAATCATGGGAAGTCATAGCCTTTTCTCACCCCAAAGAGGTGGATCTCTCAGAGTCCTACCACGCTGCAATTGTTGACATGCACTATGGCGATACTCAAAAGGCTGAAGGCCTTAACGGCATCCAAAAAATTCACGAAAAGTACCCTCATCTAGAAATCATTGCGATGTCTGGCGACCTCAACCGAGAGCTTATGGAAAAGTCTTTAAAGGCCGGAGCTACTCGTTTTTTGGCAAAGCCCTTAAATCCTGATGAAATCCACCTGACCTTAGAAAAAATTGAAAGCTACTTTTTACTTCAAAGAGCTGCCACTCGCTCTCAACTTGCCCATGCAGCATGGATTGGTCAAAGCCCTATCTCTGTTGAAGTCAAAAAACAAATAGCCAACCTCAAGGGAGAAAAAGGCCCAATACTTATTGATGGAGAGACAGGAACGGGAAAAGAGGTCACCGCAAATTTGCTTCACCAACAAAGCCAAGATGGCCCAATGATATCGGTTAATATCGCGGCTATACCTGAAAATCTATTTGAGTCTGAATTCTTTGGTCATGTGAAAGGGGCCTTTACTGGAGCCGACCAAAATAAAATGGGACTTGCCGAGGCGGCCAATGAGGGCACGCTATTTATTGACGAAATTGAGGCTCTTCCGCTATCACACCAAGTTAAGCTTTTGAGATTTTTAGAGTCCGGAGAAGTTAAGCGAGTAGGAGCCAAACAGCCCATTATCGTCAACTGCCTAGTTATTATTGCAACAAATAGAAGCCTAGAGGACATGGCAAAAAAAGGAGAATTCCGCGAGGACTTGCTCTGGCGCATAAATGGAAAAAAAATACTCTTACCGCCACTGCGCGATAGACTCGATGACATTCCACTTTTGTGCAGACATTTTTTTGAACAAGATCGTGTACGGCAGAAAAGCTTAAGTGAGGATGCCTTGGAGGCTTTAAAAAATTATTCCTGGCCAGGAAATATTCGTGAACTCAAACGGTGCTGCGAACAGCTAATGATTACCTCGCCTCTGCCCATAATCAGACGGGAAGATGTTTCAAAAATTCTTCGCCCGTTTCTGGCAAACTCCGGTTCATCTATAGCTGGTGAAGATTTGGACTTTTCTCGTGGACTCCAAGAGTTAGTACAAAATTTTGAGGCCAAAGCTGTAAGTGTTGCTCTACAAAAGTTTCCAGATATTGACGAAGCCGCAAGAGTTTTAGATATTTCTAGATCAAGTCTGTATAAAAAGATAAAAGATTATAACTTAGATCGGAAAAGCTAATGAATGAATTTGCCCTTTGGAATGAAAAATTATTTAAAGAAACTAGCGGTCTGATCATTATTTTTCTATTATTAGTTGGATCGTTTTTGTTTATCTTGCGACAAAAAAACCCTCGTTTTACCAAAGCTTGGGTAAGTACGAAAAGCTGGATTTTTATAACCCCAGTCATTCTTTTTTTTGTTGGACTACCCGCCCCCTACCCCTTACTAATGCTAACATTGGTCTCAATTTTTAGTGCCAAAACTTTTTTTAGAATGGTCGGAATGTATCATCGGACTTGGTTCGTGTGGCTAACCTATGTTTTCACTTTTGCACTGTGCTACATGATATACGCCAACGAGCTCGTCTATTTTAATATGATGCCTATGCTATTCTTATTGGGCACGACATTTATTCCTATCCTGAGAAATTCGTATACACACATGATCCAATATATGGCCTTAGCTTTAATTTGCTACATTTTTATGGGTTGGTCGCTCATGCACCTCGGCCTGATTTTAAACTTTAAAAAGGGCATTTACATACTCATATACTTATACCTTCTTGCTGAATTTAGTTTTAACTCCTCGGTGTTTTTTAGTAAGCAGTTTGGCAAGAAAAAGGTTTTGAATCGAATCACTCCCAAATTTACACTTCAAGGAATTATTTACTCCACTCTTCTCACAATTCTTCTAGCTTGGGGCATGCGGCACTTGTTACCTGTAAGGTCCGAACCTTTCTGGTTAGCCTCCTCTTTGATCGTGATTTTATTCGGACGCAGTGGAGATATCATCCTATCTGTCATTCGAAGAGATCTCGGCATCAAAGATAGTGGCGTTTTTATTATAGGTCGTGATGATATTCTTTCTCGAGTGGATAAGTTTATTTTTGTGGCACCAATATTTTATTATGTTTTTTTACATCTGTTAGAACGTTTTCCGCCTACATGAGAGTAAAATGAGAGAAATTAGCGACTGGAACTATGACAACGATCAATGGACTCGACTCCCTTCTCACTTGAAGCATCTCCCTCTTTTTACTCGACACTTTGATCTCACAAGTTTCTTTTTTCGAGTTTTGTGGGCCATATTTCTCAAGGGCATCGGTTTTCGTTATTTTATTCGCCTAAAAGTTAAAGGTGATTTTAAATCCGTCTACAAAAAACATAAAAAACTTTTACTGATCTCTAACCATGCGAGCCATCTTGATGCCGTCTCTATAGCGTCAGCTATTCCTTTCAGGTACTGGATGGACCTGTATTTGACAGCCGCAAAGGACTACTGGTTTACAAATAACCTTTTCACATTTTTTTCCAAACACTGCTTGGGTGCAATACCTATTGATCGCAAAGACAAAAAGGGTGAGGCCGTAAAATTGTGCATATCCTTACTGCAAAGATTAGACAGAATATGGATGATTTTATTCCCTGAGGGGACCCGCTCAAAAGATGGATATATTCAGACTTTTAAGCGGGGTGTTAGTATGTTTGCTCAACAATCAAATACCCCCATTTTATTTGTTTATATTGAGGGCAATGCCGATTTGTGGCCCAAGGATCATTTTATGCCCAAGCCCGGTAAGCTCACTATCCATGTTGGTCCAGTGCAAGAACCCGCCCCTATTGAAGTCATTGACTCCAATTATCGAAACTGGGTCATGAAAATTAACCCTGATGCCTATAAAGAAAAGCCCCACGAAATAGAAGAGGAGTTAGTAACTGGCTCCTATACAAAAGATTAAAACTGTAATAATGTCGTTTTCTATGACGAAAATTAATGATTTTGTTATCAGCATTGGAACTGTTAATGGGTCTGGTAGCCAGTCTGCCAATAATATTTTAGTTCGAAGTTTATTCCACATGGGACTTCCGGTAATGGGGAAAAATCTTTTCCCTTCGAATATTGCAGGCTTGCCGACGTGGTTTTCCATTCGCATTTCTAAGGACGGTCACCTTTCTCGCCGGGACACTAGCGATATCGCAGTTGGAATGAATGCCGCCACGCTAATTAAAGATCAACAAAATCTCAATCCGAATGGGGTTTTTATATACAACTCCGACCTCAAAGTCCCATTATTCAAAGAAAGATCTGATTTACTTTGCATTCCCGTTCCATTTAAAAAAATTGTCGATGAAGTCACCGATGCCATTAAACTAAAAAAACTCCTAACTAATATGGTTTATGTGGGAGTCATTGCAAGACTCATTAATATCGAGAAATCCGTTCTCATCGGAACTATTCAGAAAATATTTAGCAATAAACCTCAAGTTATCGAAGCCAATTTAAAAGCTGTAGACTCTGGCTGGGAGTACAGTCAGACTCACCTTGAATCTGACTCCTTCCCCTATAAAGTTGAAGCCATCCCCAACGGAAATAAAAATAAAGTACTAATTGATGGCAACACGGCAAGTGGGTTGGGCTTATTATTTGGCGGATGCACCTTTCTGTCCTGGTATCCGATAACTCCATCGAGTTCTGTTGCCGAGCAGTTTCAGTACTATGCTGAAAAATTTCGCAAAGATAAGGACGGTAAAAACAAGTTTGCTGTCGTACAAGCCGAAGATGAACTGGCTGCCATTTCAATGGCCATCGGTGCCGGTTGGGCAGGAGCCCGAGCTGTAACTCCAACCTCTGGGCCTGGGCTCTCCCTTATGGCCGAAGCCGGAGGGTTAAGCTACTTTGCGGAGATCCCCGCCGTAATATGGGATGTTCAAAGAGCGGGCCCATCAACAGGATTGCCAACGCGCACAATGCAGGGAGATTTAACCTCTGCTGTGTACTTGTCTCATGGAGACACCAAACACGTTGTGCTTTTACCTGCTAACCCAGAGGAATGTTTTGAGTTTGGCCAAACTTGCTTTGATTTATCTGAAAGGCTGCAAACTCTTGTGATTGTTCTCAGCGATCTTGACCTTGGGATGAACTTTTGGATTAGCGATAATTTTAATTATCCAAATCAAGCCTTTGATAGAGGCAAAGTCTATCGAGAGTCCGACTTGGACCTTCTTGAGGATTATGCCCGCTATAAAGACACTGACGGTGATGGAATTACCTATCGTACTCTTCCCGGCACCCACCATCGCAACGCAGGTTACTTTACTCGTGGTACAGGTCACGATGAAAAAGCCCTGTACTCAGAAGACAATGAAAACTACAAGAAACTACTCTCCAGATTAAGTCTAAAATATGAAACGGCAAAAAAATGGGTGCCTCAACCTCTCACCATTGGCAACGGCTCTGTCGGCTTGCTGGGTTACGGCTCTTCAAATCCAGCACTGTTAGAAACTCAAAGTCTCTTAAATGCGCAAGGATTAGAAACTGCCTACATGAGACTGAGAGCTCTTCCCTTGGTGGATGAAGTCCGAAGATTTATAGAGACCAGAGAGTGCACCTATGTGGTGGAACAAAATCGCGATGCTCAGCTCTACCACTTTATTTTATCTGAATGGCCGGACCTATCTCATAAACTCAAATCCATCACTCAGTATGATGGTCTTCCCCTTGGTGCCAGTTATGTTCTCAATCAAATATCTAAACCTCAGGAGCTAAGATGAGCTTCTCTCGCGAAGATTACACCGGTTCTAAATCTACACTCTGCACAGGTTGTGGCCATGATACAATTACAAACAATATCATCAATGCCTACTATCAATCAGGGGTCAATCCATTTACAGTAGCCAAGCTTTCAGGCATAGGCTGCTCTTCGAAAACTCCCGCTTATTTTATGGGGCTTTCACATGGTTTTAACTCCCTCCACGGCCGGATGGCCCCTTTAGCTGTTGGCGTTACCTGCGCAAATAAAGATCTCAATTTGATAGGAGTCTCGGGCGATGGAGATTCTGCCAGCATTGGCCTCGGTGGTTTTATTCACGCGATAAGACGAAATACGCCAATGGTGTACATTATAGAAAACAATGGAGTCTATGGGTTAACAAAGGGGCAATTTTCTGCCACTGCTGATGAAGAGGCAGTATTAAAGTCAGGAGAAACTAACCCCTTTTCCTCCGTAGATCTTTGTGCTTTAGCGATTGAAGCGGGTTGTGGATTTGTTGCAAGATCCTTTTCTGGAGATGCAAAGCAACTTGTTCCCCTCATTGACGCCGCCATCCGCTACCCAGGGACCGCTATTATTGATGTTATCTCTCCTTGTGTAACCTTTAATAACCACGAGGGCTCAACTAAAAGTTACAACTACATCAAGGAACACAATCACATTTTACAAGAGTTGGGATTTATTCAGCCTCAAGCGGAAATTCTGGTTGATTACAAAGAAGGCGAAAGTTTGGATGTGAATCTGCACGATGGTTCAATTTTGAGACTAAAAAAACTTGACCTCGACTATGACTTCTCCAGCCCACTAATGGCCCGCCAAGTTCTTGTTGAGTCTCAACAGTCCCAACAAATTGTCACAGGATTAATTTATTTTAATGACAATAAAAAAAGTCTTCATGAACACTTAAACTTGGCCTCCAAGCCACTAAGAGACTTTGCAGAAGAAGACTTAAGGCCAACCAAGGCCGATCTTGAGAGTCTCTTAGAGGAGTTTAATTAGCAACACTTCATTCAACTCAACATATGCTTAACCAAATGTCCTCAACTTAATACTCAAATCTGCGGGTAAAATGCATCAAATTTTCCTCGGCTCAATGACTTACTCTGAGACTTCTTGCTTGCATTTGACTAGAACAATAACGAACAAATTTGTGCAAAAAATAATCTTTATCAAAAATCCTTTTTTTGTTTTATGATTTTACAAATCTAGAACTTGATCAAAAAATAGAAATTAACGCGCGACACCCATTTGCATACTGCAATTAACTTGCCTTGCAGGTCTCCCTGGACCGCAAACTTTGGTCTAGCTTTTGCTTTGTAACTAGGCAGGGTCAATTTTTTTAAGGGGTGGGGAGATGAAAGATTTCAAAAATCTCAAAAAATTGTTCTTAATTTCAACAATAACGTTCGGCTTATCAGCTTGTAGCGAGGTCGAGTTTACTGAGCTGCCTCAAACAATAAGCCTGTGCGAAACGGAGCCCTGTGTGGCTCCCATACCGCCGGACCCGGAACTCATTGAAAAATCAGGGCAAGTGACAGTAGACCAAGAAAGTCACGGCGGAAAAGTGGATATTTTGGTTGTTGTGGACAACTCGATTTCTATGTATGACGAACAGCAAAAAATGGGCGATCGCTTTGGAGACTTCATCGAAGAACTCGGGGATGTCGATTGGCAATTGGCCTTTACAACAACCGATGCTCGCAGCGGATATAATCACCCTCGATTTGGTGGCCGACTCCTGGATCTAGTAGGAACAAGAGGTAAAATTTTAAATAAAAAAACTCCAAACATGTTACAAATTTTTAAAAACACTATTGATAGATCTTCAGACCAATACGACTGTGGTTTTGGTTTCGATCTACCTTGCGCATCGAATACAGAAGAGCCTCTCAAAGCCATAATTCAAGCCGTTCAACTCAAAGACAGTACCAATCAAGGTTTTTTTAGAACTAATGCCGCTCTTGCTGTCATTGTCCTTTCAGATGAAAACGAAGAAAGTATTGGTGGCCGCACAGCCACCAAACCTATAACTGTAATCGAGACAATCAAAAACAGCTTTGGCGATAGCAAAAAGTTTTCCGTGTACGGAATTATCATTCAACCTGAAGACGGTCGTTGCCTAGCCGCAAATCAGCCTGATGGTGTATTCGGAACCCACGTCCATTCATTGGCCGGCTTAACTGGTGGAATAACTCGAAGCCTTTGCGATGCCGATTACAGACCCTCTATGAAAGCCATAAGTAGGGACGTCAAAAAGATATTAAAAGTTCATGAGATTGTCTTGGATCATCGTCCCGTTAAGAACTCTGTACTTGTAAGGTTTATCCCTGAGTCAAATAACGTAAAATGGAAAGTCGCAGGAAATAAAGTCGTCTTTGAAAAGGCTCCCGCAGATCAAACTAAAATCGTTGTAGATTTTCGCTACAAGGCTAAAAAAGAAACAACTAAATGACTTATCCTGTCATGTACATAAATTGTTTGTCATAATGTCGTCGTGCGTAGTCTTTAACTCTCCTGTGGTTAGTGCTGTAAACAGCTAAAGACACATAACATCCTTTAGATGAGCTCTAAAAAAAAACGTGACAAGCTATTCTATGGGTAGTTAAAAATTACCCATAATGAAAAACACATCTAAAAACATTGTTAAAAAAATAATTTCTCCAATTGAAGACTTTTTACAGACGGAATCTTCTTCGGGGATTTTGTTAATGATTGTCACATTTGCCGCTTTAGTGTGGGCCAACTCTCCCTTTTATCACTCGTACATAGAGTTCACAGAGATGCCTGTTGCTTTGAGTATTGGCAATTTTAATATCTCGAAAACACTACATCACTGGGTCAACGATGGCCTTATGGTTATTTTCTTTTTTGTCGTTGGCCTTGAGATTAAGCGAGAGTTGATTCAGGGTGAACTGTCTAGCCCCAAAAAAGCGGCTCTCCCATTATTTGCCGCTCTCGGTGGTATGATCATACCCGCTGCCATTTACGCCTTTTTTAACCACGATGGAGTTGGGGCCAGTGGATGGGGTATCCCAATGGCTACGGATATCGCATTTGCTGTTGGAGTGTTAGCTCTCTTTAGCCGCAAGGTGCCCTTTTCTCTTAAAATCTTTTTGCTGGCACTTGCCATTATTGATGACCTTGGGGCCGTGCTGGTAATTGCCTTCTTTTATACTGACGAGATTATTGCAAGTTCTCTCGGCTTAGCCGCCCTCAGCTTTGCCCTAACCTACATGTTTAGAATGGCTGGTGTGCGCAATTTACTTGTGTACATTATTTTAGGAGTTATAGCCTGGTTTGCTGTTTTAAAGAGTGGTGTACACTCCACCATTGCAGGAGTCATATTAGGCCTAATGACCCCTGTTGATGCTTTATATAACCGCGAAAACATTGCCGACATGATGAAAAACACTGTAAATGACCTACTGAAAGACCTCACAGACCCGCTCCACAGTGAGGTCGGTAATAAAAATCAAATGAGTTCGATGGCTAAGGAAAAGGTTTATAAGCTCAATAAGTTTACTCACGAGTCCATTTCTCCACTGGACAGGCTTATCCACACTCTCCACCCGTGGGTGAGCTTTTTCATAATGCCAATATTTGCTTTGGTGAATGCGGGCGTTCGCATTGAAGGCATTACCTTTGGAGCTTTGTTTGCCAACTCCATATCACTTGGGGTCATTTTTGGATTATTTATCGGAAAACCACTAGGTGTGGCACTTTTTTCATACTTGGCTATCAAACTCAATTTTGCCCGCCTCCCTCGCGGCGTTAGCTGGAGTCACATCGTGTCTGTTGGATTTTTGGCAGGAATTGGATTTACAATGGCCTTATTTATTGGACACTTAGCCCTAGAAACAGGACCTGACCTCGAAACTTATTCAAAACTAGGAATCTTAACGGCGTCGGTGTTTTCTGCGACAGTGGGTTCCGTCATGCTGTATTTTAACAAGAATGTGAACTAATCCTTTACAGATTTTTTATTTGTATGTAGATTGTCGATTCAATTTTTTTTTCGAGAGGTCCCGTAGCTCAGCTGGATAGAGCATCTGCCTTCTAAGCAGAGGGTCGCACGTTCGAGTCGTGCCGGGATCACCATTTTAATTATATTTGAACCCAATCGGCTGAAATTTTTTGTATAAACGGATTCGTTTCAAGATCCTCAGAACAGATTATTTTTAGATCGATCTTACGGTCCCCAATAGATCTTTGTTTTTTCATTTGTGTTAAAAGATAAATATCTAGATTTTGGACTTGAGGTTTATCACTTTTATCAACCAGCAATGCCAAATCTATATCCCCTCCTCGAAGATTATCCTGTTTGCGACTGCCAAATAGAAAAATCTGATAGGGAATAGATGACAAAACATTCTGAATAGCCTGATGGATCGAAAAAATTTGTTCTTTAGTCAGTCTCATTTAATGACTTTCTTAAGTTCAGTTAACATAAAAGGGGTTAACTTCAAAACCTGTTCAAAGACAAGTTTAAGATCATCACGAGTGTACTCGTGGGCTGTTTTATTGCGCAGCTCTCGAAGAGCCATCCACTCATCAGAATTAGAAATCAAGTTTATTTTTTCAGCCATATCCAGGAAATCCCTAAAGCTACCCCGATAGGCAGGATCTTCTTTCAAAACCTTAAGACGAATATATTTTGATAAAAAGATGTCAGAAACTCTGGCAAATCGCGCGACAAAACTTTCCCATGTTTCAAGCTCCTCAACATCAAGTTTTCGTGGGTCTGTTGAGAGCTTTGCAATGTTTGTAACTTTATTATAACTGTACTCAAGGTGCTGTAACCCAAGCTTGAGTTCCTCTATGAGTACATTTTCTAATTCATTTCCCATATAAACCTTATATCTGAGCTTGCACCTTTTTGAAAAGGGCGTGTCTTCAATTGTGCCATAATTTGATCTATGAGCAACAGTTAAGCCTTTAGAACTCACATTAATAAACTACTCTTGCGGCTCTCCCCCCAAAAAAACAAGTCCCTAGAAAAGCCCCAGTTGGGAGTTTTCGGTCTGTCGCTTTTCGCCAACAACTAACTTGACTCCAATACCGAGGAGCCTAACCGGCTTGTTACCTCTCCTATAGGCCTCTTCAATCATTTGACAAAAGACTTGCAAAGTTGGATTTTTTGATTCAGATCTCTCCAAAGTTGTTTGCTTAAAGTCGTGAAATTTCACTTTGACCACCAAACTCTTAATTTTTTCGCTAACTTGTGCTTTCTCAATCCGTCGCTGAAATTCACCAAATAATTCTGGCACCCTTTCTTTGCATTCTCCTACTGTCTTTAAATCCCTAGCATAGGTATTCTCAACGCTCAAAGATTTGCGTTCCCCATCATTCGAAACCGACCTCTTGTCAATACCACGACACATATCATGGAGCT
>CAZCYD010000059.1:0-14647 GCA_964502735.1 uncultured Pseudobdellovibrionaceae bacterium | reverse complement strand
GCACTATTGGACTCATCTGTATCACTACAAAACAATGATTTCATTAGTTGTCAGTTTACATTTGTTCGTTTCTTGAATACGGTCTCTAGATCTTCCCGAGATAAACGCACCATCACTGGTTGCTGACTCTTAAGCCTTTTATTGGGAGACAGACTCAGTAAAGGGACCTGAAAAGTTTTGCCTGAATTTATCTGAACAGTGGCCTTTTCACCATCCAAACTTTTAAAAGTGGCTGGAAATTTAACTGAAGATATATCAGCAAAGGCAGAAAGACTTAGTGAAATTAAAATTAATGAACTGATGGCAAATATTCTAACGAACACTTTTCACCTCTCCCCTTTCTTTAACATTAATTTTCAACCGTTGACGAGGCTCATCGTCTGTTGCATCCAAATATTTAGACAATTCTTCGTCCATGCAGTCTAATAAACCTGGACACTTGCCGTTTTTTTTCTTGCAAATAAAATCATAGTTAAAACCCGCCAAATAAAATTCTTCGGCTTCGCCTATTGTCCACTCATAGGAGCCTGCCTGCAAAAGAACTTCTCTGGCGGACTCTTGCACTATAGATCTGGGAGTTTCACCCTTAAGTTCGCAATAAACATCTTTGTAGATACAGAATTGTTTATCTCTTGATTGAGAACAGTCCAAAGAGAAGTCCTTTTCTTTAACGGGGTCAAATTCATTACAGCTTAACCACTTACTAGACTTAGATGAATGAGTTTCTGCCTTTAAGTGATGCGGGAAAATCAAGAGAGTGGACAACAACATTAAATAGAGTTTCATGATTTTATGATAAAAGAAATTTCAATAGAAACCAACTGGACTGGCCTAGATCACTACCTTGTTTTAGTGAATTTATTGGTTTTATCGAACTCCCAAAATATTTGGTAAAAAACCCTCGTGCCCGTAGCCCGTATCTGGACTTACGAAAAGACCACCCTTGGATCCTCCTTCGACATATAGCAAATCATCAACGGTAAAGTGAGAATTATTAAGCATGATCTCGATTAAAGAGCTTATTGTTCGATAACCAGAACTAAATACTATCAGCATGTTTCCCATGGTATCTACTCCAACAGTAACCATATTTGAATAGGCTTTGTCCCATTGTACTGATCGTCCTTTTGAGATCAGTCTCATAAGGCTAATTGCTGTATCATATTGAGATAACAATGTTGTAAAATTTTGATCTCTTCTGCCCGCAATACGAAACTTTCTAATTCCATCAATCTTAGGATTAAACAGCAAAATTCCCTGATAGCCCTTTGCAAATTGATCATTATTCACATGCTGATAGTTTTTCATGTAGGAAGTGCTCGTAAAGTAATCCCTACCGTACATTGATGCTGGAAGAGCAATCTTGAACCCTCCTTTTTGGACTAAGTCTCTCATTGTAAACAAATGGAGGTTGTGATCCGAATCGATATCACTCACATTGTACAAAACAAAACTGTGTCGACTGGGATCTACTCTATAAACGTGGACAGGGAGATTTTTTGGCCCTAGTCTAAAGTATTCAATTGAAGAAAGGTCAACAGCTGTAGTCCCCCTGTTGACCTCCTCCGCAAGCAGCATATGGCTTGAGGCAAAAATTAGAAGTAACAGGAGGACATAGAGGGGCCTTCTTAATCTGTAAAAAGTAAAAACTGTAGGATTTTTGGTCAAACTCTACTCCTATCTCACTGCTTTGATTTTGTTATGGGCTTATACTTACGACGACAACTATCCTGTTTGCAATCCTTGTTCCATATAAGGAGGGTAACAGACCCGATGGGGTGGTGCCAGGCCCTAGTTTGCAACTTGGAGCGGCGAAAGGATCTGGTTATTCCTCCAAAGTTTTCAGGAAATAGTTTTAGATCAGAACATTCTACAAAATAAAAGTCTCTCACATTGGAATTACCCTGCCTTTTTGCAAACTAGGTACCTAGCGCCTACTGGATGTGCTGCGAGTAGTTGCAAATTAGGGCCTGGCACCACCCCCATGCGCCTTGGCGCAAATTAGGGCCTGGCACCTTTTGGGGGTTCGGGGCGAAAGATGAGAATGATTCGGCAGCCTTTGGGCTCGTTGTTCTCGATCTCTAAGGCTCCGCCGTAAGCCTCCATAAAACCTCTGACTTGGAGCAAGCCCAATCCTGTACCCCGCTCCCCCCTGGAACCTGTCGTACTCTTCAAACTCAAAGACTTTTTTAACCTAGATAGTTGATCGGTGGAAAGACCACAACCCTCATCTTCAATCAACAAATGAATTCTATTCTTTTTTATTGCAGCAGAAATTTTAATCTCTCCATCCTTTGGTGAAAACTTTACGGCATTAGTCAAAACATTCAAAAGTACATTATTAACAAAAGTCGACAACTGAGCCATCACAAATAAATCATCCGGAATAGAAGACGTGTGTATTTTAACGCCTTTCTTTTCCGCCTGATACGAAACTGACTCTATGGCCTCGCGAAGAGCTACAGATAAACAAACTGCCTCTGTCTTAAAGTCAACCACTCCCATTTTTTGAGCATGTAGGAGTTTTGCACTTTCAAGCATCTCAGCAATAACCTTTAAAGATCTATTTGCACTCTGTTGCAAATCCACAGAGGGAGGTTCCTTACTACTAAAAATTCTGTCCATTATTAAACCCAGAATAGTCAGCGGGGCCGACAGATCATGAGAGAGGGAACTCAACAAATTATTTTTAAATGCCAAGTGTTCATTGGCAAGTCGAAGTCTTCTTTGTGACCAATGCAATTTCAAAATTAAACTCAAAGCTAAAAGCAGAATAATTGAACCTAAAATCACTACAATTGCATAATGGCGAGCTCTCACGATCTCCATCTCGCCAGGAGCAAAGCCAATTTCCAAATCCAACTTTTGATTTAATATCTCATGAACATAAGCAAAAGAATACTCTACAGATCTGACCCCTCGATCCACTATCTCACTTTCTGAATGCTCCCACTTTACAGCTATGCGCACTTGATCTAGAGCATTTACCTCCATAAAACCTGCTAACCAGCTATCAAAATCAAGAACGGCATTTAACCACCCAGAAAATTGATTATCATGGGTGTACACGGGCACATAAAGCGTAATTGCAGGGACGCCTTGATAAGTTATAAGACGGTGGGACATCCATGGATCGCCACTATCTTTTGAACCTATAAGATAATCTCTAACATCGTGCCGTTCGAGCAAATTCTGACCTAAAGCCAGACGGTTTCGATCTTCAGGATAAGTACGGCTAATAATACCCTGCGTATTAACGTAATTTATAGCGTAGAAGTCCGAGAACTCCTTAACAATTTCTGGGGCCAGCTTGGCAAACACCGATGGATCTGAAAGATCTACAGATCTCCCCATGATTTTAAGCAGAGCTATACGATTAAAAATTTCTGCCTGCAGCCTTTCCCCAATGCCATCAGCAATCTGATTTGATTTTGCTTTTAAAAAAGTATTCTCACTGTTTTTATATAAAAGACACGCGCTCACAATACATAGGGACAACGCCACCAACACCACCGTGGAGCCCACCCAATTGCGAACGCTCTTCTTTAAAAGATCAGAAATTTTCCTTAATACCTTACTCAAACCAAATACCTCTGCAAGAGCTGTCCATTTAGACTTATACCAATTTCAAGAAATAATTGTCATAGATATAGGCTAACGCAAAACTTTCTATTGGCAATCCAGTTTTTATACTAATTTATGTACTAACAAAAATATTTCGCTAAATACTTAATTTCTATATTAAGAACAAGTTAAATTTAACTAAATTATTCAAGTTGAATATTGCTATATTCAAAACTTTCTTAGTGATGATGCCCATTAGGTCCATGCACATGACCGTGTGCAATTTCCTCTGGAGACGCCTTGCGTATACTTACGACTTTAATATAGAAGTTTAAAACTTCACCTGCCAAGGGATGATTGCCATCAAGAACCACAACGTCATCTTTGATTTCAACAACAGTCAACAGGTGAGTACCTTGAGGCGTTTGAGCTTGTAACTGGAGACCTACTTTTAACTCAGGAATATTAGCCAAATGTTCTTTTGGCACTTCTCGAATCATCTCTTCCAAACGAGGGCCATAACCCATCTCTGGGGCGACAGAAACATTAAATTCATCGTTAACCCCACGACCCTCAAGCTCTTGCTCAAGACCTGGAACAATATTTTGATAACCATGCAAATAAGCCAGAGGCTCGCCACCTTCTGATGAGTCAATTACTTTTCCGTTATTATCTTTTAATGTGTATTCAATTTCTACTGCGTAATCTTTGGCAATATTCATGACTCCCCCTTGAGCTTTTTGTGTTATTTGGTTTGGTTGGTTTGGTTTATTCTTTATCTGTATAATTCTTACTATAAAATAATTCTTACTATAAATTTTCTCTTAGTTATATCTATCTCCCTCACAAAAGCAATGCTTTCATGGAATTAATGCTCTTGCCCCTACTAGTAATTTCTAGAATATATGTGTCAATTGTGGCATATAGTGTGCACAAACGTACTGAACTTAGGCGTATAGAAGATTAAAAAGGCGGGAGAGATTATGAAGGGAATTATTTACAGTTTTTTTGTTATTTTTGTAATGAATCTAGTGGGACAAGGGTCTTTCTCAACTCCAAGTCATGGTAATTATAGCAACGAATCTGAGCTGGCACTTCAGAATCTATATAATGAGACGGCCCCATCTTCTCTTCAAGACTCTATCCGAAGAGCCTTAATCAACAACCCCATTACCAATTCTAACCAAAAATTAATTGAAGCCCAAGAATTGAGTGTTAAGGCCCTCAAACAATCACAACAGCTACCCACCCTTAGCTCCTCCTACACTATATCGAGAAGCACTGGGGATCGATTGTCTACTAGTCAAAATTTATTTATAGGCCTCAACTTAAATATATTTAGAGGTGGAGCCGACAAACATAGGGAGAAAGCGGCCGAAGCCAGTGTGCTTGCACAAAAAGCTCGCATTCACTCGACCGACATTCTTCTGCCTGATACCAACGGCCACTTAGCCAGCAATGTATTTTCAGCCTTTTTATCGATTACCACCAACAATGAAGGCATTTCTCTTTCCAGAGAAGGCATAAGCCTAATTGAAGAAATCTATCCTTATTTTGGGAGTGAAGATCAACTCCAATTGCAAACTCAACTGAACAACCTAAGTGACAACATTAGACGACAAGAGACCAATAAATTCACGGCTATTAATGATTTTATTCATCACGTGCACGAAAGCCCTTCTGTAAATATTCAAAGCCTAGAAGAGTTGCGTCTAAGCTTAGAGGTTCCCGGTAGTGCGGAAGAGTCTGTGAACATGGGGCTCACCAGATCCCCAACAATAGTGGCACTCAACTATGACCTAGAGGCTTCAAGGCACTCTTATCGGGCCGATTCGGCAGTAGCCAGAAGCCCACGAATAGATATAAGCGCAGGCAGAAACATTCACCACCTAAGATCCCACGAAATTCATACCCAAAATCAAGCCAATATTGTGGCGCTAACCCTTAACTATTCTTGGCACCCTTCAACCTCTACCTACTTGGAAGCCACATCTAAAAGGCTAGAGGCCACAATTCATCGACTCGACAGTGAGAAATTAAAAATTACCCACAGGATTAATTCTTTGTACAACTCACTTATCAATACCGAGGGATTTATATCCAGTTTTGAAGAACGGGCTTTAAATGAGAGAGAAGCCTTTGATCTGTTGGCTCAACGACTTAGACGAGGCGACAAGGTGAACATTCAAACTGTTCTAGATAAATTTATTGCGTATATGAATGCTGTGGACAACTGGACTCACTACACGATTGCTGCCATAAATTACCGCTTTGCCCTTCAGCAAACCATAGGGACGCTTTTTGAAAACGTTGACGTGTCAATGGCAGAGGTCAAAAAATTACAAGAACTTAAATCAAAGAGGCAGTAAAGAGCGAATTTTTTGAGGCAATAACTTTACTCTGCCCCATCTGCTCTTTTCTAAACGTTCGCACTCCATGTAGAACTCCAACAGTTCTGGAAATACAACTTTAAAATCTCGACGCCTTCTTCGGTCGTATTCATTGACAAAGCGGTAAAAGTCTATTTTTTTTAATCGCAGCTCATCCTTATCTAAATTGAAGCTCTTGAACCACTCTAAAACTCTTTGCATCTTATGAATGTCGTACTGATTAAAACCTGTTTTACCGATTTTTTCCGAGGTGTTTTCTTGCATAAAAAGCAAACCCTCTTCGATTTTTTCAGCCCATGATTTGGGCAAAAGAATAGCACTCATATAATTGGGCCATCTTAAAATTGAAATATCTAGATACTGGCGATGCTCCTGCAACTCGTGACGAGTTTTTAAAATGTCTTTTAAGAACGAGAGGAAGTTGGGCACAGAGAATAAATTGTAGGTTACCATTATTGTCAGTTTAAAACGCGGATCAAACTCATGGTACTCTCTAATATTATCTAAAAATCGGGAATATGTTAACCCGTCTCGAATGTACTCAGCTTGAGCTCCTGCCGTATCCACACTTACATAGGTGTGCACATCCTTAACACAATTGTTATCTAACAAATAGGCAATTTCTGTTTTGTAATTTTCAAGCCTATCTTTGGGAACACAAAAATTAGAATTCACTGAAAGGTTAAGCTTGGGATTAGGGTGAGATTTCACGTAATCCAACATCCGAAACGTATTGGGATTGATGAGAGGCTCCCCCCCTGTAACTCGCAAATCATGTAGTCCTGGGTAAACATCTGGAAACCACTTCCAAAAAGCGGGAATATAGGGATTGTCCTCATCATTTTTGTAGGGCACGCGACCCTTTCGTTTTAAATAAGCCAGACTGGCCGAATCCCATACAGGATAACGACCATGCGCTTCTAAATCTGCATACACCCGGCTACTAATGTCTGGCAAACAGTAAGAACAAGCGAGATTACACAAGTTTCCAAAGCTCACTTCTAGGTATCTTGGATGGATATCTGCATCCCACGGCAGGTTCTTGACTTCATCAAAATAAGGTGAACTCCACTCATCAGAAGACTTTATAATTCTATCACTAAAGGTTTGCGTTTTTAGATCCTCAACTCTCCAACAGTAATTGCAACCCTTGGGGCGAACCCCATTAAGCATGCTCCGACGTTCTACTTTTTTTTCGTAGTTATTGTGTAGAGCGGTAGGATTATATTTTAGTTCTTCTAAGGGAACTTTTTGGTAAGGAGTGTTGTGGCAACTGTGAGTGAAGCCAGTTTGCAGATGAATGGTGACTTGCAGCCACTTAGCCAAACAAAAGCAACTGGACACTTGATCCAGTCGATTTTGTGTATTTTTTAGATGATTTTGAAAGTTATGATCGGACATGGAGCCACTATAAACAAATTCACAGCCTGATCACAATCAAATATTTTGAGTTTTTTGGCTAAAAATGGCCTCATTATTCTTTAGATGCTCCAAATAGGCCCTAACCATCTGAGAGACACTCCAACGTATGTGTTCTGGAGTTACCTGGCCTTTTTTAATTTTGTTTTTAAAGTTGTCTGTGTCCAACATCATTGCCCAATGTGTTACAGATGAGAAAATGGCCCCAACAGCCCAAGTGACTCCCTCTTCGCTCAAGGGATAAGACACCTCTTTGCGCACAAATTCTGCCAGATATTTAGCTCCCGGAGGCTCGAAGGGTCGATCATACATCTGACAAGCTTTGACACCATCAGGGCACATTCCTTCTGTTAGCACCATCTTCATTGTATTGCGTAAAAAACTCCCCTCCGCCCAAAACCTCTCAAATAACTTCATTGAAAAATCTAGAGTGTCTTTTGAAGTGAAAGAATATTCACGACAAAACTGATCAGCCATATCGTATGAGGATGTCATGATTTCCCAAAAGAGATTCTCTTTGTTTTTAAAATGGTAGTTAACTGCTGCAATATTCACCTCACACTGACGAGCAATTTCGCGAATCGAAGTGCCTTCGAACCCATATTTTGCAAATAATATTCTCGCCCCATTTATAATCCTTTGCTTTGTATCTAAACTAACATCTGCCGCATTCATTGAGTGGCCTCATTTTTGATGTAATCGCTATTATTATATTCACTTACCCCCAAAACAGACACCTGTTGAGAAGCTTCAGATAAGGAGGTTGTGTGTTCTTTCTTCAAAAAGAAATATCTTCTCATCCTTTCTAAATACCAAAACACTATGGGAGTTAAAGCGAAGGTGTAAACAATTGAAGCCAGTGTCCCACCGATAATTACAATACCCATAGAGGCCTTAGCTAAATCAGGAGACCACGTTTGAGGTAAAGCCCCTGATACAATGGCAATAGAGGTCATTAATACGGCCCGGAACTTGTCCTCAATTCCACGCCAAACAGCCTCTTGAACTTCAGATATTCCCTGCGCCAAATGCCATTGAGATTGATCCACAATAAGAATGGCATTGTTTACGACCAGCCCCACTAACATCACAATTCCCAACATGGAAGCAATATTTATTGAGGACTCGGCAAAAAACAAAAGTAGAAACACACCTCCAAACGAAGTCACAATCGAGGAAGATATTGTTAGAGGATGAACAAAAGAGTTTAAAATTGCCGCCAACAGCATGAAAGTCAAAACAATCGCCAAACCAAAGGCTTTTCCAATTTCTCTACCTGACTCTTCCTGGCTTTCGGCATTGCCAACAAAACGATAACTGTAACCAACTGGAATATTGAGAGCCTTAAATTTTTCGGTGAGTTCAGCCTGCACAACTCCAGCCGTTGATTTTGAAAGGTATCCATTTATTTGAATAATTCGACTTCGATCTCTTCTCCACAAATTTGGCGTGGCAGATTGATACTCAACACTCCCCAGCTCAGATAATGCCACTAAGCCATGCTGACTCAATAGAGTCATTCTATTAAATATTTGCTCAGAATTTTTGTAGTGATCGGCTAACTCTACCCGTATATCGTATTCTTCCCCCCCTTCTTTGTAGACATTATTATCATCACCGTATATGGCAGCTCTCACTTCCGTACCAATCTGGGCACTAGAGATTCCATATTGTCTTAATCTAGCCAAATCTGGACGAAATTGAAGCTCCGTCTTTGGCGATTTGTAACTTGAAGAGGTGGATCTAAAGTATCCCGACTCCTTCATTGTTTCTTCAATTTGTTTGGCGACAATGATCATCTGATCGTACTCTAACCCTGTAATATCAACAGAAATGTCCCCCTCTGGAGCCCCTCCTTTGTCCCCCCGCTTAAACTCCACCTCGATACCTGGAATCTTTGCCACCAAGGGAGTCACTTCGTTAATAATATCATTGTCACTTTTTTTGCGCAGCTCGTGATCTATAAGGCTGATAACTATTCTTGCATTTTCGGCTCCATTCTCACCAACTACAGACAAAACATTATCGACTTCCGGATAATTTTCAAAAAGCTTTTCTACATCTTCTGCTACCCTTGAAGTTTTTTCGACATTGGTTCCCTGAGGTAAGGTTAAATTTATTTGAATTCTATTTTGGTCAGATGTAGGAATAAACTCGTTTCCTATATAAGGAATTGTCGTGCAAGCCCCAAGCAAACTCAACAAAATTCCAACGGTCCATATTTTTGGATAACGGAACATAGCTTCAAATAAAATCCGATACTCTCGCAGCAGAAACCGGGTTGTTGAGTGAGTCATGCGAACGAAAATATTTTGCCGTTTGTCTAAGTCTCCAGCATTTGGTTTTAACAATAGTCCACACATCATTGGTGTTAGTGAAAATGAAGCCATTAATGAAAACAATGTGGCATAGACGACCGTCAATCCAAACTGCAACATGAATTGACCAATAATACCCCCCATAAAGGCAATAGGAGTAAATACCACCAAATTGGTTCCACAAGAAGCCAAGACAGGAACCACAACCTCCTTTGTGCCATCAATTGCCGCTTGTTGAGGAGATTTACCTTTTTGCAGATGAACTAAAACATTTTCAATTATCACAATCGCATTGGCAATAAGAGTTCCCAATGAGGTGGCAATTGCCAGAAGAGTAATAAAGTTAATTGTAAATTTTGAAAAATCCATTAGCAAAATTGCAGAAATAATAGATGACGGAATTACAACGGCGGCAATTATAGTCATTCGCCAACTTCCAGAAAAAAAGTACAGAATGAGTACCGTTAAGAAAATTCCCAATGCAATGCTGGCAAGAGTCCCCCTTGTTTCCTTCACAATGTATTTAGAGGTGTCGTTTGCAACTTTTAGTGAATAACCTTCAGGCAGTGTTGAATTTATCTCTGGCAGCATTTTCTGCACGCCTTCTGCAACTCTAACTTCATTACCATCTGAAACCTTTTTAACGGAAAGTGTAACAACAGGTTTTCCATTAAATCGCGAAATGTACTCTATTTTTTTACTTCCATCCCGAACTCGAGCAATATCTTTTAAATAAAATAAACTGCCATCCGAAGCTGTGATGGGCATATTCCCGATATCCTCAACTGAGGAGAATTCTCCGACAAAACGAACGGTTAAGCTGGCAGAAGTTTTCTCAATATTCCCAGCTGGAACATTTAAATTTTGCGATTGAATTGCCGACACAACATTAGCAATAGAGATATAGTTCTCTTTCATGAGATCTAAATCCAATTCAACACGGATTTCTCTCTGCTCTCCACCGAACACCAGCACGTTGCCGACTCCGGCTATTTTTGTAAACTGTTCCTTTAAACTTTTGTCTGCATACTCATACAACTCACGAAGAGAGGTTTTTTCATCAGCTTGTAATACCAACTCAACGACTGACTTTGAAAAAGGATCTAGCTTCTCAACAATTGGTTTTTTTATTCCATCTGGCAATTTATTTACAATGGCCTCGACCTTATCTTTGACCTCTGCAGCCTTTACGTTGACATCGGCTGATAATTTGAACTCTATCAGAACATAGCCAAAACTTTCGTAGGCGCGGCTCTTTATGTTTTTTATTTCTGATATTTCAACTACGACATCCTCAACTTTTTTGATAACCTGAGCCTCTACTTCATCTGGCGATGCACCTGGATATGTCACATTGACAACCACTAAAGGAAAATCAATTCGAGGGGATTGCTCGACGTTTAAGTTAAAGTATGAGACAAATCCCAGCAGAACAAAAAATAAAATTAAAACCATCGTTGTTGCTGGTCTTTTGACAAATAATTCTATCACGACTCCACCTCACTGTTTGCGCACAATTTGCAGTGCCTTACCCGCAACTTAGCTCCCTCTTTTAAATATTTTTGCCCTTCAACAATAACTAATTGTCCCTCTTTTAAACCCGATAGAATCTGGTATCTCTCATTAAACAGCGAGCCCAATTGAACCTCCACCCTCTTGGCCCGATTTTCCTCGCTGATCCAAACAAAGGCTTTATTTTTTTTCAGCTCGACGGCTTCAGAAAGTACGGAGAGTTCTTGTTTTTGCTTTCCCAGAACGATAAAAGCCCTTATCGCCTCTGATGGCTCGACATCGGGTTTAAGACTTATAAATACGCGATACATCCCATGGCTGAGGCTTGCTGAAGAGTCAGCTGATACCACTGAACCCAGAACCTTACCTTGAGCATCAACTACAATTTGTCCGATTCTTATTTTCTTTTTTTGACTGAAACTCACCAAAAAAAATGTCGACTGTGACTTTGAGTGGAGCCGTGATTTTGAATTTGTATTGGACTGCGAATTTATTTGTGTGGGAAATTTAAAACTTGGAGAGGAGGTGACATCAGAACTTTCCGTTCGAAGAGTTAAAGGGCTAGTTGCGAGTAGATCTTGCCGCTTCACTTTTTCTAAATCTACGGCCCACCCATGCTGCTCAATTTCTGAGGGCAAACTCACGATTGGCTTGTTGCGGTCGTTCAGTATTTTTTGTTTTTTTAGCTGAACTGCCGCAACTAGAATGGCGAACAGAACCACATAAGAAAAGATGCGAATGGACTTGCGGATGGGTTTAGTTGTTTGTTTATTGGTTGTTTGTTTATTGGTTTCTTGGTTCATAGTTCTTGCTCCGTAGCTGAAAGCATTTCTAGTTTGGCCATGCTAGCGTGGATATTAAATACGTTCAGAGTTAGATTTAGGTGGGCTTGGGTCAAAGCCAACTCTGCACTATTAAGCTCGGTAATTGATGCCTGACCTGTTCGAAAACGACCTTGAGAGATCTTAAAAGACCTCTCGGCCAAGCTCACAGCTTCTTTCATTTTTTCGTAACTGCTAACTAGCCCTTGGTACTGGATCACGGTTTTTTTAAGCTCCACACCCATGTTGAGCTTGGTCTTCTCAAAACTCAACTCCGCATTTGCCTTTTCAAGGACGGCCTGTCTGTGTTTAGCTCGACTCTGCCCCCCATCCCACAGGTTCCAGGTTAGCACAACTCCTCCCACAACAGACTCAAAAAGATCGTCATTTGTAAGACCCCTGTCACTAGCGCCAGAATAATTGTAGCTACCAAAGGCTGCTAAAGTCGGAAGGTCTGCGGCCCCCTGCACCCTGGCGATTTCGCTGCGAAGTTCAACATGCTCCCTCATGGCTTTCAATTGAGGATGGGTTTCTTGCAACTGCTTTTGCAGACTTGAAAGTTTAATCTGTGGAAACTGAGTCCGAAACCCTGTTGCCAGATGCAAAACTTCTGAGTCCTCTTCGCCAACAAGTCTAGCCAATTGACTTAAAGCCTCCATGTACTCCGACTCAGAAATTGTGAGCTGCGAAGACCTGATGGCCTCATCCGATTTTAGCCTAACCAAGTCGCCCTGTGGTGGACGTCCACCAGAGAATTTCTTTTCTAAAATGCGTAGATTTTCTTTGGCATTCTTCAGTGTGAGCTTGGTAATTTTTAACTGCTCCTGAGCCAATAAGGCTGCATAATAGGCCATTGATGTATTGTACAGAGTTTCAATTGTTGTGGCCCTTTGATTCATTTCGCCCATCTTGACACCAGCCTTTGCAGCATTTAGAGCTCCTGACACACGACCAAATGCCCACAGAACTTGCTTAACTGAAAGACTGGATTCCAGTTGGTAATCTATCGGAATGGGATTGCCAAAAAATACAGGAGGCTTGTAGTACTTTTGCCAGCGCCCATCAATGGCCACCTGAGGGTATATAGTTCCCCAAGCCTCTCGAACTTGAGCTTTGGCACTTTCGACTTCGTTTGACTTAACTTTAATGTCTTCATTCACTTTAAGGCTCATTTTCTTAGCCTCTTCTAACGTCAACGTTCTTTTACTTTGAGCCAAAGACAACTGTCCGCCTATTAACAGCAAAGAAACAATGCCAACTTTAGAAATAAGACCTTTCAAGTCAAAGCTCTTAAAGTTAACCTTCTTAAGGTTAAAACTCTTAAAATCTAAACTCTTAAAATCTAAATGCACTCTAAAAAAACTTTTGGAGCTTTTTTCTTTTTTTAATCTCATCAATTTTAGAATTTTTGATTCCAAATCCCCCCCTCACAGTTTTTTCATTTTCAGCAATCAGCAATCAGCAATTAAAACGACTGTTTTAAACATTAGCTTTAGTTTTCTCCCAACGCAATTATTTTTTTAAACAAACGTTTGAAATATAGTAAGTGCTTGTAATAATTTAACTAATTTACTCTCATTGCTATTCATTATTTTTTACTGGCTTTAAACCAAGTTTGCTATTGTGGATAGCCCGCCAAATTTGATGCATTTCATCCACGGATTTGATTTGGACGAGCGGATCTAAACTTCCCAACCCAACAGAGAGGTCGTAATCAAGACCAGCCTATCTGGGTTTTCAGATTTGTTAGCTATACGATAAACCGCACGAAAAAAATGATCGAGATGGTCTTTGAGCTCTTTAGAGGTCGTGCTATCTAAGCCCAATATAGCCCCCTTACCATCACTGTCGGGCTTATCTAAATAACCCTTTTTCAGAATGCCTTGATTTATAAAATTCGAAAAATTACAATGATGTAGATATAAATCTTTATGTGATTCTATAAAAAAACTTTTATCTGTAACCCGCACACTGTCACCATCAATTTGAATGTAACCCTTTGTTTCCAAGTCTTTTTGGGCCACACCCATATTTTCACTGTTTAAACCCACCAAACAACTCACAGTGTTCAATTTTTTCAGAGAGGGATACTTTAAAACAAAGGCGTAAAATAAAAAGTGTTCTAGTGTTTTTAAAACTTCCTCCTTACTCTGATCAGGAACAAATCCATGTCCGACAACATGTGCCTTGAGGTAGAGGAAGTGAGCCTCTCTTTCATCATCGGATTTACTTAAATCTAAAGAAATTAATCTGAGAGCGAAGTTGGGATCTTCGTCCCACAGTCCAATTGTCTTTAAAATCTTTTCTGCTGTCTGTAGAGAGAATGTCTTTTTCCTATTTAAAACCTTAGACAAGTGCGAAACTGAAACCCCTAAATCGCGGGCATAGGCCCTTAATGAGTAAGAAGAATTCATCTTGGCTCTAGATAAGTAATCCTCACTCAAAAGAATCCTGAAGTCCGTGTAGTGCAATAAACTCTGTAAAACCCTTTTCAAAATACCATTCCTATCAACACCCCAAATCCGCGAATAAAATGTGTCAAGAATTTGAGAAATTCTTGACGCATTTTATTCACAAATTTAAAAATACTCTACATGTTTATAAAAATTAATTCTATCAACTT
>CAZCYD010000058.1:0-14946 GCA_964502735.1 uncultured Pseudobdellovibrionaceae bacterium | reverse complement strand
TTACTTTTTATCAAGATGACACAAATCTAAGATTGATTGGTGCCACATTTGGAGATGCATAGATGCTCCAAGCTTCGGACTACAATTATGACTACTTTGATGGCTCTCATCCCGCTGGACTAGGTGGCTATCGAAGGATTCAGCAAAGCACAAACGGTGCGCCTTTAGATCCTTGGGATCATTTTGCCGAAAGACATTACAGCTTCTATTTGAAGCATATGCATGACCTTCAGGCTGGTAAGGTCCTATCTTTGGGTTGTGCGAAAGGCTTTGATGTTGAAGATCTTCGAAAGCTTGGAATTGATGCTTGGGGATTAGATATATCGGAGTACGCCGTAGGAGAGAGTCCCGTATCGGATTACTTACAGGTGGGTGATGCGACTCTTTGGGATGGATATTTTCAAGGTGTCGATACGATTTTTGGTTTTGGGATTTTAGAATGCTTGAATGACGAGCAGCTCGGTGATTTAGCGTCATCGCTTTCTCAAGTTGCAAAGTCTATCTTTTCAGTCTTTCCAACGAATAATTTAAGCCAAGAAAAAATCGACTCTTTCAGTCAATTTTACAACTTAAAAAGCATTTCTGAATGGGAGTCGTTGTTTAGTTCTTCTGTTCTTTATTTTTCAAACGAAAATAATTGGAGCAATCCCTTTGCCGATTAGACAGGTTACAAATGACGGTGACTGGAGAATTGATGGAAGTAATCGCATCTTGTGGCGCACTCAAGACAATAGATTGTGGCTTGTTGGATTAAGAACTTCAGCAAGGACTCTTAATGTTTTGGAGTCTGCAAACGGCTTTCAGTCATTGACTGTCACTCATTCAACTGGGTTTGCAACGGGAGAAACCTACACCTACGCCTCATCTGCTTTGGGTAGGAACGGAAAGATTTATATTGTTTACTACAGCGTTGGAGGTACAAACCAAGGCCTATTTATGGACGTTTTTGACACGGCCACAGGCACTTTTTCAGGACGGACCTATTTGTCCTCTGGAATCACCGTGAATTCATCTGCGGCCTTCTTGGGGACAGCCTGCTGCATTGATGAGGATGATTCGCATCTTCACATCGCCTGGAAGCATGCGAGAAGTACTGGAGGGATGTTTGGTCTCTTAATTGAAAGTCAAAGCTATACGAGAGTTCAGCTAAGCGATAACACTTCAACGCATGTAACGCTTACTTCCCTTGGGCCTTTAGATATTATCCTTGAGAAAACGAATTCTTCTCATAGACCAATTATTTTAGCGGCTTCCGTGTCTACTGGAGGTCCGGCTGGCACTCCCTCACAGGTTGATCTCCTTTATGGAAACCAAGAGCTAGCGACCTCATTCACAAGACAGGCCAATGTCTTTACGATTTTAAGAGCGACTAATCAGACTTGTAACTTAGTTGAGGATAACAACGGGGACCACTATGCCGTTTATGCAGACGGAGCTCCTAACACTTCTTCGGATCCTTTAAACTTAGAGTATATGAAGCATACGGGTACGGATTGGTCTACTGGCTACACCAATGCAAACATTACTTCAGTTGGAACGGAATATACCTATGCAGCGACCGGATCTTGGGGGGCTGGGTCTTTAAGAGACGATAAGCATTTTTTAGCTGTGCAATCGAGTGTAGGAGTTGGCTCTCTTTATTTGGCGGACGATTACAACGTTCATACGGCTGACCAGTGGAATGCGTTGAGTCAGACTGACAGTGCGTCGACTTGTCGGAATCCTAGAATCCGCTGGTCTCAATGGAATCACATCGCTCCGAACATTTTAGAGTGGGCTTATAATAAGTCTGGCGATCTTTATTACGACAGAAGAGATTTGAATTTTTAGGGGGAATTATGGCTCAAGTAATTACTGTTTTAAAACCGTCCGGCTCTACCAACGGAAGAAACGTAAAGGTGGCGGCTACTTCAAGCGCGGGGACTTTAATTCATACCGCTGATTCATCGGCTTTGGATATTGTTGAGCTTTGGGCGTGTAACACTTCTACAAGCTCAGTGAAGCTCACGTTAGAAGTTGGTGGGACTACTTCGCCTGACGATTTGGTTGAAGTGACTATATTGCCTGAGTCTGGTTGGAAGTTGGTTTTGCCCGGCGTCCCTTTGACTGGTGGCGTTATCGTTAGTGCATTTGCTGGAACTGGTGATGTAATTAATATCAATGGAAGAGTGACTCGTTATACTACAACGTAGTAAAATATAATCACCGCAAGACCTCTGATAGAGGGTAGAAAATGGAATACGTTGGTGAAATAGGCATAGCTGTTGTCGCCGGCCTTTTGATTCTTTTAAACAGGCATTTAAGTAGCCTTGAAGGTAAGATAGTTGCCAAAGTTTTCCAGATGATAAAAGACGAGAGGGCGGCTCTTGAAAAAGAGCGATATGAAAATATTCTATGCGCAAGGCGAATATCTATTATAGACAGAATCCTTTCTAAATTTACGGATAAAGATTTTGACTCTAGAAGTATTGTAGATTCAAATGCAGATATGCCTAGAGAGCATCCAGCTATCAGAGAAATAATTTCCAAATACGATGGTTCTAAATGATTTATTTAAGAGAGTTTTGGACGCCTGAAAAAGCTACGAATGAAGATCATCTAGCAAACATTCATATTATTCATTTCAAACTGAATTATCTTCGAGCCTTGTGGAAAAGGCCTATATACATAACGAGTGGATATAGGACATTAGATCATCATAAGAAAATTTATTTAGAAAAAGGTGTTTCTGAAAGCAAGATCCCTATGGGCTCTAAGCATTTAATTGGTGCCGCGGTCGATCTTAGTGATGGTGGTGGTCTAATCGATACTTGGTTGTTTAATGACCAAATGGATATGCAAGATGATTCAATACTTTCAAAGTTAGATTTATTTATGGAGCATCCTGATGATACTCCTGGCTGGTGTCATTTACAAATTTACCCACCAGCTAGCGGTGAAAGAATTTTTAGACCATAAACAATAGGAGGGAATATGGACTTAATTAAAGACATTCTAGGGGAAAATGTAGGGCAAGTGGTGATGATTATGATTTTTTTAAACGCCGGAGTTTCTTCCGTTGTTTTCTTCTTAGATCAAATCAAGGATAAAACTGAAAATAAGCTCGATAATAAAATTGCCGATTATGCCAGTGCCGCTCTTGGATGGCTCCGCAAGCTTTTAGATTTTGTTCGAGGTAACGAGCAACCACCGAAAGAGCCTAAAGCTTAGTTTATGAATGTAGATGTTACGGCATTAATTCAGATCGTAACTAATCTTCTTTCTAGTTTTTTTTCTTGGCTTTTTAGTCATATTAAACGCGTTGCTTATGAGAAGTGGAAGGATGAGAAATCATCCGCTATATCAGCTCAAAAAAGCGCAAAAACTAAAGAGGAAATGATGGATGCTGTCAAAAAGGTTCGTGATACTATTCGCGATATTCGCCGCTAGCTGTGCAAAGCCTAGCCTTTTAAATCGTGTTTCTGGTCCTAATATTGAGTACTGCGTTTACTACCATTCTGAGCTTTCATCCGTCTGCGTAAAAGATATAAATGGTGTAGATGAGTTTTATGTCAAAAATCTTGAGAACATGGATACGAATACAGTGATAGAGCCACATGAGTTTGAAAAGCTTTTGAATTTTTGCGCGGAGCCTTAATGGAAGACATCACGAACAAACCAAAAACAATTAAAGATTATATCGACTTAGAGGCTAAAAGAGAGAAGGTCATCTCTTACTATGAGTCTGCGTATGACGTTAAGTTTCAAAGAGAACTCGATGAGTATACGGTTCATATGCTTTATTCGAAAATGCTTCAACTCAGGGATGATCTAGAGCTTTATAAGCTTCGGCAGGGCTGGTCTCGTGATGAGGTTAGCTATTATACCAACTTGTGGGGCACAAAAAAACCCAAGCACCCTAGCGTTTAACGGCCAAGATGCTTGGGCTCTAAGAAAGGAATGCACTTTGAGCGAATGCATTTCTTATGGAAATTTTACGCTTCTTTTCTGGCTTCAGAAAGAACTTTTAAGTCTTCGCAAATGTTATGAAAGTCAGAATCAAGGATATCTGCTGTTCTATCATAGCCCCAATTTTTTGATAGATATTCTTTCAAATCCTCGACCTGGAAGCCAGCAAGTTTAGCTATAGAAAAGAGGTCTTTTCTTTGCTCTGCATCGATTGTTTTGTGTGGGGCATCATCAATTCTTTCGTTTTGCTCTTCAGATTCTGCCTGCTTCATTTCATTATCGGTGTATAAGCCTCCCAGTTGAGCCGGGAAAGCCTTCCTAAGGGCTAGGGCTTCGGCACACTTTGAAAGCATGGTGTGGGGCATTTTTAGCCACATATGTGGGTTTCCTGGAGGGCAGTACTCAGCCCATCTAGCGGTAGCTGTAAAAGGGCATCTTTGGCCTTGCACCATTTTGTACACAGTCACAGTAGATTTAAAGGAGTCCGTTTTTTCTATCCCCGCAAAGACCCCATCGTCCGATCCGGCATAACTTCCAGTTCTGTCGGCAATAGCTCGGTATCCGTCGATCGAGGTGATGATGGACATTCTAAATTTACCTGTTTTTTTATCCAAAAACCCTTGGGCGTAAATTTGTTTGGTGAGCGGGTTTAGTCCTGATGATTCACAATGGTAGATAAATTTTTTTAAATCATTTTCGTCCAGCTTTGGATTGTCTTCGCGAATTAGTTTTTTTTCCTCCTCTGTAAACTCAATAGAGGTCGCATTCTGAGATTTGCTCTGGAGGCGTTCCGTTACTTCTTTGGGCGGTGTTGCCCATTGTTTTTGAGTGCTCATTTTGATCCTTTCTTAGATAATCATGTTCTCTGTAATAAGTTAATACTACTAACGCACCCCTGTCAACCTCGCTCACCCACTTCTCGATAGACGACCTAAAAAACAAGGAATCATCGATATTTAGCATTGAGGCCACTTTATCTTGCATGGCTTTTAGTCGATTGGAGGCGTCCATTTTTTTGACGCTTCCGTCTTTTGTGTAAACTCTTTGCCTTGAAAGAGGTAGAACGATTTTTAAGCTTAAAGGCCTTTCAAACTCGATTTCATTCATCGCGTATCGAAGTTCTTTTGAATGTTTCAAAATCCAAATATCGACCTCGTCCTCCCACTGTCGGAATTTTGACGATTTGATTTTTCGTCCACGGCTTATCGTGTACATATTGTTGTCAGAAGGGCCAATAGGGAACTCGGAAAATATCCAAGTCTCTTCGTTAATTCTTTTTAAGCCTTCGTGTGTGGACATCGCAATCAACTTCCCCAACTCTTAACCCCTCTATAAGGCTAACTTTTTTATCTCCCTCTGCAAATACATGCCTTGGGAGAATCGAATCTCTGGCTGGCAGCTCGAAGATATTAAAGCCGTCGGCTATCCACATTTCCTTTTCTTTGTGACACCCAACTCTAAACTCGTAGCGTTCTTTGTCGGGATTATAGTCTACGCCAAAGACACGAACATAGTCCCAGCATTTATGGCATATAGGCGTAGGAACTGTTTTAAAATAAGCTCGAAACTTATTCATCATTTGCTTTCGTCTTAGCTCTCTTGGCTCTTGTATGACTAACTTGTTCTTTTCTTTCAGGTAAATTTCGTACACTCGCCGATTTAAAAGCCCCTCAGGAACCTCGTTTGAAGGAATGTAGCTAGGTGAGTTCTTAATCGCTTTGATAAGTTCGTTTCGCTCTTGTTCGTTTAATGCTTCTTCCATTACCTATAATGTTGATTCGATTAAAAAAAAGGCAAGAAAAAAGGCGCAACAAAAGTTACGCCTAATTTCCGTAGGCTATGATATATTTTTTTGACTTGGAGTTTAAAAAAATATTTGTTTTTATTTTTTGAATCAAGTTTAAAATATCAAATACTTAACGCTCTGCCGGGCGGCTAGATACACTGGCGGCAGATAAAGCGAAGTCTACCAGGGGGGCCAAGCATAGATAAAACTCCGGTGCAAATAGCGAGGAGGCTTGGAGGCGCATCAGATAGGCGTCTAAAGTAGGCTATGACTTCGAACGATGTCTGACCTATAGCGAAACGCAAAGCGATCGTTACAGGGCGATTTCGAAGGCCTGAAGGGGCATTGATAACTCAGGGGAGAAATCCTGATTTAGCTTCTTGAAGGTTTGCACAACATCTCTAAAAATTTTCAAATCGCGCGCGCTATATAAAGCGTTCCATTTGTTAATTAGGAGGGGGTTGTTCGTGCATGCCTTCTAAAACATCTCCAATCTAGGGGAGAAAAACTGATTCAAAGTTCTTTCTCTTCAAACAATCCGAGTAAATAATACGAATTAGGCTTTGTGCGGTTTGACGTTACGAAGCTTAAAAAGGGATTAGATGAGAATGAGAGAAATCTAAGAAAGGGAGTTAATGGATTATCATATGGAAATAGGAGAAGACGAGATTAAGAAAGAAGAGGAAAAAAAGGTTAATACAGGGAGCGCGGAAAAAATTTTTTTGGTTTTGCCTTCTTTTTACGAAATGACTTTTGAAGAGAAGATGGAGCTTTTTTTTGAAAAAACTTGATGATTTTCAGGGTGTTTCGATTCTTGAGTATGATGATGAGTGCTTGGAGTTTATGAAGTGGTTTGTACCGCATTCTGACAAGGCTGGTGTTTCTTATGAGCTTTATGATCGTGATCTTTTGATAGCGGATGAGCAATTTAAGATGCTTCCGAAGGATTTTCAAAAAAGGGTTGTTGATCTTTGTGAACAGTCGAGTTCAGGAAAGGTTTTGATGGTCCAGCAGATGTCAACGCCTCCAATGAAGGATCAAAAGATTTTAACACTGGCTGATTTAGCAGATCTTTGGATGACTTATTTTAAGTTTTA
This sequence comes from uncultured Pseudobdellovibrionaceae bacterium, assembly GCA_964502735.1. Lineage (GTDB taxonomy): Bacteria > Bdellovibrionota > Bdellovibrionia > Bdellovibrionales > UBA1609 > JACKAN01. The sequence continues at coordinate 8,115 of CAZCYD010000058.1, read as the reverse complement.
TGGGAGCGAAAGGTCGCAGTTTGATGTGCCTAGGGTTTTTTATGGAGTGAATCCTGTGCGTCAGATGATTGGAGAGGCTAAGTCAAATGAAGCATGAGGACGCTGACATCTTTGCTTATTTAAGTTTGTTTGGGTTTTTAGCCACAATGGCTTACAGCCTGATTCATTTAATCTTTTTTTAGGAGTTTTAAGAATGGGTGCATCTAAATCAAAAAAAACCGAAAAGGCTGTTGATGATTTTCAGCTTTTAAAAAAGCAAATTAATTTAATACAGAAAGAAGTGGAAAGCCTAGATTTGATGATTGATGGCAATCTTAAAGAAGGTGTAACCAGAGAGTTTTTTGATTTTAAAATTTCATCCATAAATGAAAGAATATGTTCCTTAGAAAAAGAATTAAAAGATACGAGATTTAATTTAAGCTTTAAGATTTCTGATCTAGAAACCAAGATTTCTTTCTTTGAATTTAGCAAAAAGATGGATGAAGAAGAATCGGATAGTTCGGTTTTTGTGGTTTTTATCATTTTAACATTTTTAATGAGTGTCTGTGCTTTGGTTCTTTCGATTTGGGGTTAATTTACGAAAAAATTCATAGCATTGATTTATTTCTTTTGGACTGTTCTTTTTGGCGTCTGTTGGAAGAATTTATCTTAGAAAGAAAAGTTACGGCTGAAGAAAAAGCCTCTCTTTGGGCAGCGTATAAGAACCCTCTTTTGCCCTTGCGCAACATGGACTGTTTCTTGGGTCTTTTATTGAAAGAAATGCAGCTTGTTAAGCAAGGCAAGATTGATCTTTACGATGATTTAAATGATGGGGATGTTTGTTTGGTTCGTATGTTTCAACCAAAGAAAATATTATCTCAAGATCGTCATGATGCGATTTATCTTTGTTCTAGAGACTTTGCCTATCAGCTTGCGCAGAAGAATATATTTCAATTTAACATCAACGTAAAAAAGGTAATTAGAATGTATCATTCTTCAGACGTTTACTGTCAGGAAGATAGACCATTGAGGTTTGACTTTAAAAAAGCTTTAAATTGTGGTTTATTAGATAGTTATGAAGAAGAAAGGATCTAAAAATGGCGTGCAAAAAGGGTTACTCGAAAAAGAAGATGTCCAAGGGTCGAGCGAAGAAAAAGTAGATTCTACATTAAAACCATCAAAAGAAAAACAGCCCAAAGAAAAAGCTTTGCCATCTAAAGAGCCTAGCATTGAGCCTTTGGGCAATCATCCTCTTTCTAAGCTTCGCGGCACAAAGCGTCGTTAGATTTCATTACGACTTTTAAGTCATATTCCTTACAATGAATTATGCCTCGAAGGTCATTGAAAAGGCCTGAAGTATTAAGAATAATATGGAATGACTCGTACACTGATGACGGATGGTCGGATGCCGATCAAAAACCAGATCATCAAATCATAAGCCTAGGTTTTAAGGTTTTAGAAACAAGCACCAGCATCGTTTTAGCAAATAGTTACGATCTTTCTTCCGGATACTCTAACGCCAGAATCTATATCCCTAAAAGCTGTATCCTATCTGTAAGAAAAGTTCGTGTTAGAATTTAATGTCACTGTCTTTAGAAATACCTATTATTCTAAAATAGTCATCGCCCTCGTCGAAGTATACTTTCCTTCTTTTAAACTCTTGAAGTATTCTTCTAATTCTTTTTCTAAATCCTACATCTCTAGATAATAGATTTTCTATTAGATCCCAGCAGTCGCAGCACATTTCACATGGGTACGAATATCGCTTGTTTTCCATCGATTACAACACCACATCCAATCGTTGGTTTTTGAGGCATCTTTCTAGCGTAGTTAAAAGCGCGATGTTCATAGTCTATCAAACATCCGGCGTTTAAACCAAAGATCATCCCATTTCCAGCTCCAGAGTATTGAACTCCTCCGTAAGAGTGGACATGACCCATGACGATGCTTTGGCGGTGAGACTCACACGCTCTTAAGGCAGCAAACTTTCCACTAAAAGGCTCGCCGTGAATGTATTTCACTCCGTCGATGATCCACTCGTCTTTCCACTCCCATGTAGGAGGTGCATGCATAAACTCCCGATAACTGCGCAAGAAAGAGCTAGGTAGACCAAACTTAGAAGCCCGCCGAAAGGGGCGGCTAGTATGATTGGAAGTGCAAACAGAAACGTCAGGAAAAGTACGGTAAAGCTTTTTAAGAAAGTCATAGCAAGCCTCCATCTCTGCATGAGCATTCATCAGCTCAGGGTCGTGATCGTGGAAAGATAGTGCATGCATATCGACTTCATCACCCACACAAACCACCAACTGACACTTATACTGCTTATAAACAGAGTATAAGAATCTGATAGCATCAGAGTGATGATACGGTATGTGCAAATCAGGAATGACAAGCACTCTTGCCACTACACTTAAATTGTAAGATGAAACCTTTAATCGACTAAGCTTTGATTTTCAAATTCCGAAAGAAAATCATCTAAATCGGCTTTTTTGGCGCGGGACAGCAAAAAACAGATGAATTTTGAACGATAATACCTAGGGATTTTCAGCCATTTCTTATTAATCAGATCAATATCCATAGAAATCGACACAATCTGAGTGCTCTTTCTCTCTGACTTATTCTTCGCCACGGCTTATCTCCAAAGGTAGTTTCAATGAAATAAAATTATCTCTACTTAAATTGATATTTTTTAGACAATAATCAGTTCGGACAGCCTCTCTTCTCATCAATGAATCGGCCCTATTTTTAGAATAACCTCTAGCCCTAGATGGAACGATGCAATGAAGACCGAAGCAAGATCTTAAAAAGTATCGGTCCAATTTTTTTCTGATTCTCTTATTCACTTCTAAACTTCCTGCCCCACATCCAAGTCTTTTCTTTTGATGTCGTGTTGTAGTCAAAGACTTTGTAGTAAGGCGATGTCTGTTTTGAATCAAAAACACAAGCCTCAACCTGACCATTATCTAAAACATTCGTTATGATTGCGGGTACCAATTCATCATCAGCCCTGCCACTTTTCAACTCTTCTCGCTGAACAAAAATAGTTCTTCCGATTTCTGCCGGTCTTCCAGTATCCATTACCTTCTCCTTTTATATTTAAAAATCTCTTTAATTAGCTCTTCATTCGAAACGTGAGAATCTTCTATTACTTCTCTTAAGATTGATTTTAGCATCTTATTTGTAATATTTTCTAACGGCTTGTTTTTGTGTCTCTGAAAAAAAGACACCCTATACCCATCCATCATCAAATCAATAATATTGGATAAGCATACATAGGTCGCGCCCAGCAGCAACTTTCTATTGCCATACCTAATTACTTTTAAAATTTTGTCTTTCCGGTCCCGTATTCTTGATAGATTCAACTCACGAGCCTCTTTGTTTTTCGTAGCCTTATCCATTAGTGGTTCGTTGTTTGCATAGGCCCACCTGTTTCTAGCTTCGATACTCATCTCAATCTCTTATCGCGACAGCGGACGTTTTCTTTCCATTTTTAAATTCTTAGACTGCTTAAGTATTTCATATTCCAAAAAGTCGTTTGACATTTCTTTTGTAACAAGAATTCCGACTAGTATAGATTTTAGTGATATGTTTGTAACATCTCGCAAAGAGTCACGCTCTATAAACTTAAATCGATGACCCTCTTTCATCAGCTCTAAAATATCATAAAGACGAATGTAGTAAGTGTTTACGTATAGCTGTCTATTTTTATATTTACTGACAATCCATTGTTTCGGGCCAGCCTCTTTCATTAGCTTGATGTTTCTTTCATACGATCTTTTAGCTCGCCCAGAATACCGACCTAAAACCTTTTCATTATTTACTTTCGCCCATCTATCTCTCGCTTCTAAACTCATTCCTATCCACTACTCGGTATAAATTCAATTTATCCCCGCTAAGGGATAAGACCAGCCGCCCGCTAGCTGTGCAAATCTTTGGGTGTCCGACTCTCTCATGAGAAGCTATTATTGATTGGCCTTATTACTGACCATTAGTATTTAAAATCCTTCTCCTATCATAGATAAAAGCTTTTTCATATGGATGAACCAATCCATATTCCTCCTTTAGGGCCTCCACTATAGGTACGGCATGCGGCTGATTCTTTAACTTAGCCAAATTGAATTCCCAAAAGTCATCCATAGATCCTTCTTTCGCCATGCACCTAGATCGCCAATCAAAAAACATAGATATCACTTCGTGCACTGGCATCTTCTGATTTCGTTCGTCCCAATACTCTGCGTGGTGCGGATTGTTTTTGATGTGAAACTGAATTGCTTTTGAATTTAAATTTTTCTGATACTCAGCGTCCTGCCCAGTCTTTGATGCTCTAAGCGATTCTCGGCTTGCAACAAAAGCCGAGTACTCCAAGTCTGACCACTTGCTCGTGTCGTGTTCGACAGCACTCATCGTTATCTTGTGGCAGAAGTCTGCGACTTGCATCTGCACAATCTGTAGATGCTCTATTTGATCTTTTTGAAAGTTTCTAGGATCTGCTTCTGTTGAATTTGAACCACTCATTTCTTTTCTCCTTTTAACCTCTCATCTCGACAAATGGCGTTTCCCACACGCCGGCGCCCTTCATCGAGATCAGGGGTTACCAAATCCACCAATCAACCTCTTTTAAAAATTTCGCATCGTCTTCAATTAACCAAGCCTTGTTTGGATTAGAGTTTTTACCAACAAGCTCTATCCACCATCGAAATCTTCTAGAGAAATGATCTCTGAACTTTTTCCTGTCTTGTTTAATGCCATCAACTTCAGCTTCTAGTTCTTTAATTCTAAGTCGAAGCCTTCTTATTTTAGACGCGTTTGACTCTTTCACGACAACAAATCCCTTACGACTCGATAGTCTTTCTTCATTTCAGCCGAGAGGATTTTTAAGATCTCTCGAATGTTTCCAATAGAGACCTGCTTGCCCTTCTCAGCTTTGGCAATCTTAGACGCTAGTTTATTCATGGCTTGTTTTTTCATGCTCTCTCAAATTCCAAAATATCTAAAAGCTTTCCGCCCCATTCTGGAAAGTGTTTATAAACCTCATGAGCTTTCATAGCAGATCCATCAAGCCCAGCTTTCTTTAAGGCAGCTCTGCATCCTTCGTGGCACGCGCCCGTTAATATACGAAACTCGCCCAAAGAGATCTTTCTATCTCTCCCATCTTTTTGAATCTCATTTCGAAGAGATTCTAAAGACGGTCTTTTCGCCTCGTCTTTCCAAAGAGCATCTGTGATCGCCTCTTGAAGAGTAGATCCGTGAGCGCAGTATGGGAGCCCAGCAAGGGTCACAAAAAAATGTTTAACTCCATCAATTAAATATTCTTCAACGACATGCCCATCTCTGGTTTTTGAAACATTTGGAGCTTTATCAATTTCTAAATCGATTCCATCTCTAAAGAATTTCATTCCATCACTCCTCCGAAGCCGTAGCCGGAGCCGTCGCCGAAGCCTGAGCCTGAGCCGTAGCCGGAGCCGTCGCCGAAGCCTGAGCCTGAGCCGTAGCCGGAGCCGTCGCCTTCGCCTTCGCCTTTAAGAAAGTTCATTCTGCCCTCTATATCTAGCCAAAGATTGATAAGCCTCCTCTGTCATTTCTGCGACCTCAAGCCCTGCTGGATTTGAGATATAGACGGTGTTTAATCGAGCCCCTATTTGATGATCGGCATCCGGCTTTAACCCGTTCGCTGCAATGTCTGAAACAGAGCCCGTTTTATCTCGAGTAAAGACACGCCACAAACGGTAAGCATCTTTAAGTGTAACCTCTGTTCCATTTAAACTCTCAACAATACCGGCATGAACACCTGCGACATTGGCTCGTACAATTACTTTTTTTCCAATCATATTTGTTCCTTTCTCATCTACACTCCCTTAGTATTTCTAAAAGCTTGTCAGCAAATTTCACATATTCAGCAGCCTCAGCAGCCTCAGCAGCCCAAGCAGCAGCCTCAGCAGCCTCAGCAGCCCTAGCAGCCCTAGCAGCAGCCCTAGCAGCAGCCCCAGCAGCAGCCCCAGCAGCCCCAGCAGCCCTAGCAGCCCTAGCAGCCCTAGCAGCCCTAGCAGCAGCCCTAGCAGCAGCCCTAGCAGCATCATCAAATTTTTCTAAATTCTCCTCTCCGCTTTGATATAAATAAATAACAGTATCGATTGCTTGTTTAACATCTGGGAATTTTTTGTGATCAAATTTTTCGAGCGCACTTTCTAAAACAAAAATAAGAAATGGGGCTTTGATTTGGTCTAAATCCGCCCCAGGATTAATCGCATCTAAATACTCATAAGGCCAGAGCTTGGCTCTAGCGTTTGGAAGCCCCTCGAAAATCTTATCTTCAAGATGCGCTAACCATTCTGGACTTATTTCCTCTTCATATTTTTTGTGGTCACCGCTATGAATTGTACACCCAACAGCGCAACCCTTTCCATTTTCCCAATAAACGCCTTTAACAATCTCATCAGCTTCTTGGTGAGCCTTTACTCTGGCTAAATATTTGTCTTTGATTTCCTGACTACCTAAAAATGCTTTCATTTATTCTCCAGTATAGACATTTTAAACTCGTCTTCTTTTTGCTTCTCTTTGGCGAGAGCATACTTAATCTTATTCTTTCTGTAGGTCCACAGATCGCCATGCTCGCCAAGTTTTATTGGGCTCAAGATGTTGTTGCATGCGGACCTCAAAATATTTAATCGGTCTGTTTTATTCGCCAGCTCCTTCCGAGCGGCGCGGAGATATTTAATTAACAATCTAATACGTTGCCCCCCTGAATAAGATTCATTTTTACTCGCCTCGAATTCATATTGATCTAATTGTGCGTCTGACAATGTCATCTCAAAACCACTCCGCTATTTTTCTTAGCTCATCTGCAATTTGTTTGGTCATTAAAGCCTCCTCAAAGTTTCCAAAGCTTCTTTTGGCGGCCTTACCATCGTCAAGCTCACATAAATCTCTTCGAGCCTTTGGGTTAATTGATAAATAACATCATTCAACGACTCATCTTCAACGCAGATTGACCTTTTATTATTTGTTATTGTGCTAGAAATTGTTGCTCTGAAGATTTGAGCTTCGAATTGAGTATATCTATAAGTGCTGAATTCTATGGATAAATTGTTAAGTGCTGCCCAATAGATTAATTCATATAATCCGTGCTTTGTATCTGGCATTCTAGGCTTTTCTTTTTTTACTTTCACTTCTCACCCCTTAGCTCAGCGTCATTATGAAGAAAGCATTTTCCCTGCTTAAATTTTCCACTTCGCAGATTATTTACCCAGTTCATTGCGATCGATTTTTTCATTTAAAAAATGCTCCATACAAAAGAACTAGTGTAATAGAAATAGAAACAAAAAAAGCTATTCGACCAATCAGCTCAGCCATCGATGCGAAATCACTGTGCCTGCTTCCTTAACCATGCTGACCAATCCATAACTGTTTTATAGATCCGCTAAACATACCTTTTAATTCTTTTTGGAACACTCTCTTATTTTGCATATTACAACCCCCTAAATTCTTAAAAGCTTAAACGCTAAATCTTTCCGTCAACAATGAGCTTAAAAATGAATATTGCAGCCGCACAGGCAATTACAAATAGCGGCTGATAAATCAAAAGAATTAAAGCCCCAATAGCTAAACATATCGTGCTCACTAAAAATATAGCTGTATTCAAAATATTATCCTCCTCATGCTCTTTCATATATCTACATCTCCATTGCCGCAGTCGCATTTTTCTTCATAATCTTCCTCTTCGATGTCTAGATATCTGTAGCAGCCAGTATCCTCTGAAAAAGATAGAGCACCCCTTTCAGCCGCCTCTCTCGAGGAATAACAATTGATGTGTCTGCCGTCTTGATAAAGAGAAAATACTTTCATTTGTTTCTACTCCTGTAAGCTTCCCAAAACATTTTTGGGTTTACGTACATTGGCACATACTGATTTAAAGGAAAGTCTGATGGGTCTAGCTCTTTTTGATCCATTTTTGACAAGAAGTTCCAAAAGACTTCAGGGGCCACCTTCACTGGGCATCGACTAAACTTCACGTCAGCCCCGTCGGGAATGACCATAAACCCATTTTTTCTTCTTTGAACTCGAACGCAAAAATCAAAATAAGGATCTACTCTGTTTTTCTTGTCAAAAGGCCTGTTGTCACAAAACCAATTGAACATA
>CAZCYD010000057.1:6288-17332 GCA_964502735.1 uncultured Pseudobdellovibrionaceae bacterium | reverse complement strand
ATGGCCTCGATATCAATACGGTATGTTACATTAATCTGTGGACTACCAAATTCTCAGATCAATACGAGATACAAGAAGACTGAGCTAAATTAGTTTTTAATTAGTTTTTTTGCAAGGTTGGGGAGTCAGCTAATTGTGTATTAAATAGGAACGTTTTTATTCGGTACCCTTATTTAGTGAGTCCAATTTGTCTAGAAGTAGTCAATACGACGCTATCTACGGAAGGAGTTAGCCCTTTGCGGAACTGCTGTGTGGAACTCTAGGTGGTCAAGAAGTCTCGAATGCGGCTCTGTGCCGCAAATTAGGGCCTGGCACCCTCTGCTGTTATTCGAATTCTTCGTCGATTTGGCTGAGGCGGTCGGGGAGCTCTTCAATTTGATCGGGGTCGCTGGCCTCAACCTTAAAGAGCCACCCATCCCCAAGAGGATCTTCAATAATAAGACTCGGATTTTGAAATATGGCTTCATTAGTTTCGATGATGGTTCCGTCAATAGGACTGTAGAGGCTAAAAGGGCCTTGGTCCGTTTCCAACTCACCACAGACGTCATCTACAGTAACCTCCGAATTCTCAGGAGGCAGAGTAATTTTCTCAATATCGTCAAAGGCTTCGAGACCTTCTTCTGTAATGCCAACAGTTATGATGTTGTCATCGACCTGGACCCATAAATAATTCATATACGTAATTAGCTCATCCATCAGAATCCTCTCAAAACCTTCCTAGAAATAAAATCAAAGTTAATTTCCTAAATACAATTCTCATCATCCAACCCCCTCATCATCCAACCTTAGCTATCTGGCCTTAAATATCTGACTTTAACTATAAGGTTTTAACCGTCTGGCCACTGTAACTCACAAACTCCTACAGTGGCCCAAGGGGCAGTTTATAACTTTCTACAGATCGTAATAAAGGTAAAACTCGTAGGGAACAGGACGTTGCTGAAGAGGAAGAACTTCTTTCTCATATTTATAGCTAATCCAACCCTCAATTAAGTCTTTGCTAAAGACATCTCCACGCATCAAGAACTCGTGGTCTTGGGCCAAAGCATTAAGGGAGTCTTCTAATGTCGCAGGAACTGAAGGAACGCCTTTTGCTTCTTCTGGCGATAAACCATAAATATCTTTGTCCAAAGGATTCCCGGGGTGAATCTTATTTAAAATACCGTCGAGTCCAGCCATCATTAGTGCCCCCATTGCCAAGTAAATATTGGCAGAAGGGTCGGGCGTACGGAATTCAATACGCTTAGCCTTAGGGTTGGGGCCAGAGTTGGGAATGCGAATGGCCGCAGACCGGTTTTTATAACTGTAAGCTAACTTAACAGGAGCCTCAAAGCCAGGAACTAAGCGCTTGTAAGAGTTAGTGGTCGGATTTGTAAAGGCACAAACAGCAGGAGCATGCTTGAGAACTCCGCCAATAAAATAAAGTGCAAGTTCAGACAAGCCACCATATTTGTCTCCGGCAAATAAAGGCTCACCGTCTTTCCACAAAGAGATGTGAGTGTGCATCCCAGATCCATTGTCGCCAAAGACAGGCTTGGGCATAAATGTAGCGGACTTGCGATGTCTTCTTGCAACGTTTTTTACGATATATTTAAACCACATCATTTTGTCGGCCATTTCATTGGCTTCATCAAAACGAATATCAATTTCCCCCTGGCCAGCAGTGGCCACTTCGTGATGTTGTCTCTCAACCGTGATTCCGATTTTTTCCAGCTCCAAGCAAATCTCAGTTCTTAAATCATGAAGAACATCAGACGGCATGGCGGGAAAATACCCCTCCTTAAAGCGAGGCTTGTAGCCCAAATTGTTGCCACCTTCGTCGCGACCTGTATTCCAAGCGGCCTCTTCAGAGTCCACTTGATAAAAGCCACCGTAGGCTGTTTGTTCATAGCGAACGTCGTCGAAAATAAAAAACTCAGCTTCTGGGCCAAAATAGGCCGTGTCGGCAATTCCCGTAGACTTTAAGTAGCTTGTGGCTCTTCTAATAAGTTGTCTGGGGTCCCTAACATAAGGTTCGTGAGTGTCGGGGTGAACAATGTCACAAGTTAAAGAGAGGGTTGGCACTTCCATAAAAGGGTCAATTTTAGCACTCGAGGGATCAGGCTTCACAATCATATCGGAGTTTTCAATGCTCATCCATCCGCGCAGAGAGCTACCGTCAAATCCAAGCCCTTCTTCGAAAACGTCCTCCGTTAACTCGCTCAAAGGAATGGTAAAGTGTTGCCACATGCCAGGCAAGTCAGTGAATTTTAAATCCACCATGCGAGCATTATTTTTTTTAGCATATTCTATGGCCTCTCTTGGACTCATATTTTTATTCTCCTTATGGGTAGTAACTGTTGTTTTTTACAGCACTAAAAATTTTAAAACTAAATTAAAGAATCACTACAGAGCTTCATCATCGACTTCCCCCGTGCGGATTCGAACAGCCCTTTCTACATTTGTAACAAAAATTTTGCCATCGCCGATTTTTCCTGTTTTAGCAGAACTCTCAATGGCTTGAATAGCCAAGTCGACTAAGTTATCGTTAATGACGGTTTCCAGCTTTGTTTTGGGTAAAAAATCGACTACGTATTCGGCGCCTTTGTAGATTTCAGCCCTTCCCTTTTGGCGGCCAAAACCTTTTATTTCAGTGATAGATATGCCCTCGACACCAATTTCTGATAGCGCTTCGACAACGTCATCTAACTTGAAGGGTTTTATGATGGCTTCAATCTTTTTCACAACTAGGCATTTTATATGCAGAAATAAATTGAAGGTCAATGGAGAAGGAGGTTCTTCCTTGCGCATAAAAGAAAACTTATTGACCTTAGGAGTTAAGCTTTGTAACCGAGTATTTCTTGGCAATAAAAATTGACAGATTAACCACGAGCCTTACTCATCAGAAAAGGTCTTTAAAGGAAGCTCATGTCCTCTAAATTAGAAACCGCCGATCGGCAATCCCAACAAAGTTCTAATAAATACCCCAAAACCAATTTTAATATCGTGTTGGTAGAACCCGAAATACCTCAAAATACTGGCAACATTGGCCGAACTTGTGTGGGTTCATGGTCGAAGCTTCATCTTGTTGGCCCTTTGGGATTCGATATGAGCGATAAAATGTTGAGGCGGGCGGGCTTAGATTATTGGCCAGAGTTAGAATGGCAAAGCTACGATTGTTTTGAGGATTGGCATCGGAAAGTTCCTGATAAGAGTCGGATCTTTTATTTTACAACAAAAAGCCAAAAATCATTTTATGATCTGACTTTGCGGGAGGGTGACTGGCTGGTCTTTGGCAAAGAGACAAAAGGCTTGTCGCAAGACCTATTAAAAAACAATTGGGAACAAGCCGTTACATTGCCCTTTCCTGGAAAAATTCGAAGTTTTAATCTATCTAACGCTGTGGCCATGGTTCTAGGAGAGGGCTTGCGTCAACTTAGATAGGTTTTTTCGAAGAGACCGTTAGATACGCGATCAGTATACACGAGATCAGTATAGGCCATCAGAGGCCATCAGATAGACCGTTAGAAAGACCGTTAGAAAGACCGTTAAACAAATAGCGGAGATCAATGGTGGAGATTTGGGGCTGGGAACTGGGGTGGTGTGATCAACGGCGGGATAAAACATCAACACTTCCTAGACAATTACCTGAGCTGGTTGTAGTTTTATATTCTATGATTCAAAAGACTCTGGCCAAAATATTTGGCACAAAACATGATCGAGAAATGAAAAAACTTCAGCCTGTGATTGATCAAATTAATCAACTAGAAGGAAAATTTAAGGATTTGAGAGATAGTGAGCTTCAGGCCATGACTCCAGCTTTCCGAGAGAGGCTCAAAAATGGAGAACATCTAGATTCTTTGCTTCCTGAGGCCTTCGCCGCATGCCGCGAAGCTTCTCGAAGAGTTTTAGGAATGCGTCATTACGATGTTCAGCTCATAGGGGGAATGGTTTTGCATCGAGGAGGCATAGCCGAAATGAGAACTGGCGAAGGGAAGACTCTAGTTGCGACTTTGCCAACTTATCTCAACGGATTAACTAGCAAGGGTGTTCACGTGGTTACGGTTAACGACTACTTGGCTAGACGGGATGAAGAATGGATGGGCCAGCTGTACAAGTGGATGGGGTTGACAACGGGGACTATTCTCCATGATTTGGACCACTCCCAAAGACAAAAAGCTTATGGCGCGGATATTACCTACGCAACTAACAACGAGTTGGGATTTGACTACTTAAGAGACAATATGAGTTTTGAGTTGGATCACTACGTTCAACGCGAGCTTAACTATGCCATCATTGACGAATGTGACTCTATTTTAGTTGACGAGGCGAGAACACCATTAATTATCTCCGGTCCATCTGAAGACTCTGTTGATAAGTACTACGAGATCAATAAAATTATTCCAAACTTAAAGAGAGATGTTCACTTTACCTTAGAAGAAAAATCAAAAACCGTTTCCATTACAGAGGAGGGCAGCGCCCTTTGCGAAAAATTGTTGGCCGTTGGCAACCTGTACGATGCCGGCAATATTCAACTCTTACATTTTATTTATCAAGGGTTAAAAGCCCATCACTTGTTTAATATTGACGTGGACTACATGGTTAAGGATGGAGAAATTGTCATTGTTGACGAGTTTACTGGGCGACTCATGCCCGGCCGTCGCTGGAGTGAGGGTTTGCATCAAGCGATCGAAGCCAAAGAAAATCTGAAAGTTCGCAGTGAGAATCAAACTTTGGCGACAATTACTTTCCAGAATTATTTTCGTATGTACAAAAAATTCTCAGGTATGACGGGAACAGCAGAGACCGAAGCTGTAGAATTTAAAAAAATATACAATCTTGATGTCACTGTGATTCCGACAAATAAGCCCATCCAAAGGCAGGATCATGACGATGTGGTTTATAAAACAGAGATGGCAAAGTTTAAGGCTATTGCGAGTGACATTAAGAGCTGCAAAGAAAAGGGGCAGCCCGTTCTTGTGGGTACAGTCAGTATTGAAAAGTCAGAAAAGCTGTCTCGCATGTTAAAAGGTGAAGGTATCACTCACAATGTTTTGAATGCCAAACAGCATGAGAGAGAGGCTGAGATTGTTGCTCAGGCAGGTAGGCTGGGAGCGGTGACTATCGCAACTAACATGGCCGGTCGTGGTACGGACATTGTTTTGGGGGGAAATGCTGAGTTTCTAGCTCGAGCGGAGGTGGCCAATCCAGAGGCTTTAGAGTCTGAAGCTTATTTACAGTCTTTAAAAGAGTACGAAGCCAGGTGTGCGAGAGAAAAAGAGGCCGTTGTAAAAGCCGGAGGGCTTTATATCATTGGAACCGAAAGGCATGAGTCTCGTCGTATTGACAATCAGCTAAGGGGTCGGTCTGGTCGTCAGGGAGATCCTGGCGCCTCTAGGTTTTATCTGTCTTTAGAAGACAACTTAATGAGAATTTTTAATGGTGAGCGCATCCAAAAAATCATGAGCACACTAAATGTTCCTGATGATGAACCAATTGTTGCGGGTATGGTTTCGCGAGCGATTGAAGGGGCCCAGAGAAAGGTTGAGGGACATCAGTTTGATATTCGTAAACACTTGTTAGAGTACGATGATGTGATGAACCAGCAGCGGAGAGCTGTATATTCACTCCGTCGTGATATTTTAGAGGGTGAAAAACTAGAAAGAATTGTGTTGGACATGTTGGGGGAGCTGACTTCGATCATTTTGGACAATTATGCTCCAGAAGGAGCCAAAGACAAAAGTTGGAACTTAGAAGGGCTCAAGACGGCACTGAATCAGCAGTTTGGTGTGGTCTTGGCAAGTACAAATCTTGCGGACTATACATCGGAGTCATTGACCCAGGAAGTTAGCCAAAAAGTTAAAGCGGTTTACGACAATCAAAAAGAAAAAATCGGTGATTTTTTTAGTCATCTACAAAAAATGGTGTTGCTCCAAACTATAGACACTCGTTGGAAGGAACACCTTGCAAGCATTGATCAACTTAAAGAGGGGATTAACTTGCGAGCCTATGCTCAAAAAGATCCTCTTATTGAGTATAAAAAGGAGTCTTTTAAGGCCTTTGAAACTATGCAGTTTTCAATCAAGTCCGAATGTATAGAAAAATTATTAAAAATTCAGATTGTGACTCAAGAGCAAGCGCGCAAGCAAATGGAAAGGCGTGAGCCCGAGTCTGAGTATGACTATTCTGGTGCTGGCGATGGAGCTGAGCTGGGAGGTTTTGCCGGTGCGGGAATGCCTTTTGCTCATCCTGTAGCTCAAAATAGTGAGCGCCAGAGAGAGCGGGAGGCGCAACTGTCTTTTTCAAGAGATCGCAACCAGGACGATGGTCCAAAATTGAACCGTGCAGAGAGGCGTAGAAGAGAGCGAATGAAAAAGAGATAAGTTTGGGCTAAACTAGATCCTCTAGGCTTGGGGGATTTGCCAGTGGTCCATTGTTCAAAATGTCAGTCTGAAATTCATGAAGATTTTGGCGTAGTCACCTGTTCCGCTTGTGGTGCGACTTTAATTGTAGATCTTGATGGTGAGGTCAGGGATTTTGAGCAAATAGAGTCTGTTGAGTCTCCACCTGAGCTTGAACAGGTTAATACCATAGAAGACTTCACTGAGAGTGGAAGCTTTGCCAAGGGGTTAGATGTGCCCCTTCCGCCTATGGAGAGTGAAGCTCTAGATCAAGTTCCCGATCAAGTTTTGGAGAGTTCCGATGTAGAAGTTTCTGAACTTGAGTCAGAACCTGAATTTGGATCAGCTATAGAGGAGTTTGATGAGTGGGCAGAGACGGTTGGAGAAGAGCCTGACATTTCTGTTTCTGTGTTGGCTCAAAATGGCGGAGACGGGGACTCTTCCACAGACGATGTTCTGTTAGAAATAAAAGACTTTGGGAATTCTGAAGTTTCAAGCGCTGAAGATGGCCAGTTTCTTTACACTCTAAGATTGGATGGAATTGATTCGGGTGATGTGAGGGATCACATTTTGCAAGTTCTGCAAGACCCCAGATTGAAAATGGATGCAGAAAGTCTATTGGCAGAAAGCAAGAATGGTCACCTCTCAATTAGAAAATTAAATGCTGTAAAGGCTTTTGTAATTGTGAATGCTATAAAAAGTTTGCCAATAGATATTTTTTGGGAGCAACATGACATCACCTCTTAATCAAATGGCCAGACTTTTAGTTTGTTCAGTTTTAGTCTATTTTTTTCAGATAGTTATACCCGTAAACTCTCATGCCCAGTTGATGGGAGAGTACACTCAAAAAGTTGGCAAGCTCTCCAGCCTGGAGTCAAAAATTCAATCGGGCAGAGATTCTGTTAAGGTGTCGTTAGCCGCTATACAAAAAACTCAGGACGAGAAAAAGCAAAAAGAGGTTTTTAACGAGGCCGTCAAACTGCATGAAGAGCTGAAAATAGCTATTCGTGAGTACAACTCTTTAAGAGATGAAATTAAATATAAATTTCCTAAACAACACGATCAAACAATAAAGCGCTATATTCCTATTCGGGAGGAGTCTCTTGATGAAATAGAAAAGGAAATGGGTTTAGATGGTATTCTGAGTCGAGTTAAAACCAAGATTGATAAAAAATACGAGAGTTTTAACTCGCAGGAGGAAGAGTCTGTTTCATCCTCAGTGTCTACTTTGCAAGAAGTTCAAGTGAAAAGAGAGGAAAAAGGCGAGGAAAAGTCCTCTCCTCGCCTTCGTTTAGAAAGATAAAAGAATTGCTTTTAAAGGGGAGTATAAAGACAGCTCACTTTATCTTTAACTTATTACTTAGATTTGAGAATAAAATTTGCGAACTTTTCAATTCGCTTTTTTATAGGAAATTTTTTAGTAGTACTCAATATCACCTCCAAGGCAGGAAATTGCCGACGAACCAAGGATTCATATTCAATTTTTATACCGTGCTTTTGACTTGGTTGAATCTGCATTTTTTATTTGATTTCAAGTGGTTAGATTTCTGATTGCAATGAGATTGAAGGTAGTTTTTATCGACTAACTGTCAAATTTCGGCAAAATCCTCCGAATCTCCAGCCCTCTCCGGCTTTTTTTCGTTTTTGTGGGAACTCTTAATTAGGGCTAGCTCCTGATCATGGAAGCTTGAGTTCAAATGACTAAAAATTTCATGTCTAGATTATATTAATTATAATCCGATAGAGAAAAGGTCGACAGACTCTTCATTATTAGGCTATGACTCTAAACAAATAGTTCCAAGTTGAAACCGTAAGTTTCATTCTTGGGGCATTAATTTCAAAATATCAATATCAAGGTTCCACATATGTACCAAAAATTATTTACATTTGTAATGGCAGTTTTTTTTAGTTTGTCATCTCAGGCCGTTCTAGAAGGAGGGCGACATGGACCTTCCACGGCATTAGATCCAACCAAGATGGTAAGCGGCCCTATGGTGCAGTCTCCAAGTGGAATTATGATTCCACTTAAAAGCTGTGAAGCCAGTCTTGAAGGCGTGAATCAGTACTATGTTGAGCACAGTATTTATTCACTAGACAGTGTACAGCAAGCCATCCACGAAGAACAGGCCTTGGTAATCGAATCAGGAAGTAGCACTAGTCGGATGAGAATGTTAGAGAGTATGATGGCCAAAGGTCCAAATCGCTTTGTATTGGGGCCACCCAAAGATGGGCAGATAGATATACTCAATCAGAGTTCTGCAAATTTTGAGGAAGTGATTGGGCATATTTCCAGAAGGATTAAGTTAAACAGAAAAGCTGGGGAGTCGATGAGTCTGGAGCCTATTCTGCTCTTAGGTCCTCCAGGAGTTGGCAAAACTCATTTTGCCAAACTGATTGCTAAGGCCGTCGGCACGGAGTACAAATTTATTTCTATGGCCACAACAACGGCGGGCTTTATTCTTGCTGGAAATGCATCTCAATGGAAAGGGTCCAAACCAGGTGAGGTGGCGACGGCATTGGTGAAGGGTACATATGCTAATCCAGTAATTCTTGTAGACGAAATTGATAAGGCGAGTTCTGAGGGAGCTTATGACCCCATTAACCCTTTCTACAGCTTGTTAGAGGGGCATACCGCCAGGAGAATTTACAGATGAGTTTTTGAATATCCCTATTGATGCGTCTCATGTTTTATGGGTTCTTACGGCTAATGACGCCAGCCAAATCCCTGATCCCATCTTAAATAGAGCTCATGTATTTGAAATTCGGCTTCCCACTCGTGAAGAAAATAGACTTATCATGCAGTCCATTTATTCTGGAATTTTGGCTGAACATCCAAAATATAGCTTCAATAGAGAACTGTCTGAAGAGGTTCTGGAAAAACTCGATGTTTTGGCTGCCAGGGACGGAAGGCGTGTTTTAATGGAGGCTCTAGGCTATGCTACCGCAGACGATAGGGATGAGTTGATTGCCGAAGACATCCGCCACGCCAGTGCAGTTGAGAAAAAAAGGGCTTTAGGTTTTATTCAGCAATAGAGAGTTTGCTACCACGTGGATCTATGTAGACAAGGCTTTGAGGAAATTTTGATGCATTTTATCTGCGGATTTGGGTTTTAATTAAGGTCCTCAAAACCCTCTTCATATTTTTGCCTGCGTTTGTGTTTTTGGATGGCCTTTTTGATTTTGGTGATTTCGTCTGGTTTTAAGTTCTCTTTTTGTTCAGAAATATTAAAGCGACTTGGGTTGCCGTCCTTGTCGATTTTGAGATCTTCTATCTTAATTAAAACCTTATTTTCTATCCATAGTTTTTTAGCCATTTGCACATCATCTTTATAGTACAGATATATCCACTCATGCTTGCCAAATCTGAATTCAGAAATGTTGGGGCTGCCGACCTTATCGAGAACTTCGTCTTTCTCCATTCCTGTTGTGAGTTGATCAAGTCGCTTGTACATAGAGGTGGAGCATCCCCAAGCAGATAAAAGTAGGACCGTAATAGGCAAAAGCCGAAAGAGTGGCCGATAACGAGACGACTCTTTTTTGTTGCAAAGCATGAGTAATTTAAAACTTTTCAACTGGCACCTTCTATTTTTAAGTCTTCTCAACTCAATCAATAGTACACAATCAGATTGATTGCGCTTAGGCGAGGTGTCTGATTGGACTTACTTGTCTTGTCAAACATATAGCGGTAAGTGGCGGCAATTCCTAGGTTGACAGTTGAGGTTCTAAAGAATTTGTAGCCCAATCCAATCCCAACTGTCCACCCTGAGGCTTTGTCATCTGATAAATTAAGGAAATTATTGCTATCCTCACTAGCTGCAGCTGAAGCGTAGCCTATGTCTGCGCTGATGAATGGACTATTTTTTGCGGAGGTAAGAAAGTAATCTAGGCCAAGTGATACATTTCTAAAAGCGGCATCGTCATCTTTGTCGGCTCTTGGTACATAAAAAGAGAAATCAAGTTTGAGATCAAAGCTGGGGTCAACGCCAAAGTTGTAACCAATCCCCCACTGAGTTCCGCCTCCGTCAACATTGAGTCCTTCACTCCATGCTGGCCCAAAAGAGAATCGCCATTGTTTACTGGATTTGTACCTTCGAGTACCTTGAGTTTCTTCATCCTTGGTAACATCTGTTACGGTGACAGAGTCTTTTGCCGACTGCTCTCGAAGAACGGATCTTACAACTCTTGTTGAAACGGTGTCCATGTCATCGAGTCCGGCAGATTTCATCTTACTAGAATATTTAATCTTATTGTTTTGAACCTTGTCTATTTTTAGAATATAAGCATTTCCTAGTTTTAGAATTTTTGGTCGAAGTACAGATTTAGCAGAAGATTTATCTGTAACAAGGTTGTGTCCCTCTGTAACAACAGCATTTGTAATTAACTCGTAGACAGTTTCTTTGGAAGCCTCATCAACACCCTGGCTGCTGATGGGCTCAACATAAATGGCATCAGCCAGCGCAAAATAGGAAGGGGTGCTTACCAACAAGAATAGAGTTAGGGTCCTTAAAAAAAACATGTAGATCCTCCAATCTGAATGTTGTGAATGTATAATGAGCTGTAAACGTGTCAGCACAATTCACCACTTCAAAGTTTATTTACTGCCATTTATCGCTATTTATTATGTCTATATTTTTTGGATCATTATGTTTGTTGGAAGCACGCTCCTG
>CAZCYD010000057.1:0-6278 GCA_964502735.1 uncultured Pseudobdellovibrionaceae bacterium | reverse complement strand
GTCTATATTTTTATATATTATATAGGCAATTATTCATTTTTTTATATTCACCCAAATATGAGTATGGGAGCAAAGTAATTATTAAGTATGGAAGTAAAATTAATAAGATAACTTAAAGTAAGCGTAAATAAAATAAGCGTAAATATAAAACCATAGATTATAAAACCATAGATTTAGAGTCAGTGTTGAGCTTGGTCATCACTTCAATTGGGCTGAGGTGGTGTAGGGTCAAAAATAATTAAGGACGCTTTGCGTAATTCAATCTGTGTGACTTGTCTAGTCTGGGGTGCTAGATAATTGTTTCTTTAAATTCATACAAAATTAACTAACTTCAATGTGTTACAGGTAACGTTATGTCTCAAGCGAATACAAATTTAGATCCTTACAATCGAGGTGGAATGTGGGCTTTTATTTTCAGCATTTCATTTTCCGTTATATTTTTTATTTGGGTTTCTTTTTTTCAAGGGATCAATCTCGGAGAAGTTCCAGATGAAGTAAAAACAGCAATGAGTCAAGATGCACAGGCTGCTAATGGTGATGTGGCTGCGGCGGCAGCGGCAGCGGCAGGAGCCGATTCATCCTCTGAGCCATGGATCAGTAGCCCAGCTATGATAGCCAAGGGTAAGGAAGCCTACAGAGCGAATTGCGCCGTATGTCACGGTGATTCTGGCAAAGGTGATGGTCCAGCCGGAGCGGCAATTGGGGCAAGAGACTTAGTCGAGGGAAAGTGGAAGGTTGGTGGAGATGCCATTTCTTTGTTTAAAAGTATAACGGATGGGATTTCTGGAACTTCAATGGCTGCGTTTCCTCAAATTGATCTTCAGGATCGTTGGGCCATTGTTCACTTTATTCATTCAATAACTAAAAACAAAGGAAAGGACGATCCTAAAGCTCTTGAAGCTTTTGCGTCTTCAGCTAAGTAAGTCTTAGACATTTGCGAGAATAATTTTGAGATATTTCAGGGTTTTCATTATACTTATTTTTCCTTTGTCAACGTCAGTGGCTTATGACCCAACAGATGTCAGAGATCAATTAAATAAGACACCAGACAAGATTGAAGGCGTAGGAATTGATGAAAGGTTGGGTCACAATCTTGACCCCAATATTGAATTTACCGATGATACGGGCCAATCAGTTAAAATTGGAAAGTACTTTGAGAGCGGAAAACCCGTAATTTTCAGCATGGTTTATTACAGTTGCCCAAGTCTTTGCAATTATCATCTTAATGGCCTGACTGAAACTCTTAAGAATTTAAATTGGACAGTTGGAAAAGAGTTTGAAATCGTCGCCGTCAGTATGGGTCACAGAGAAAGCTTTGATGTGGCGGGTCCTAAAAAGGCCAATTACATCAGTGAGTATGGTCGGCCAGAATCAGCATCAGGTTGGCATTTTCTAACTGGCGACAAGGCTTCTGTAGACAAATTGGCTGGTGAATTAGGCTTTAAATTTCGTTGGTTAGAAGAAGAGCAAGAGTTTTCTCATGCCGCAGCGGCTATGATTCTGACTCCCTCTGGTCAAATATCTCGATACTTGCATGGAATAAAGTTTTTGCCTGAGACTTTAAGAATGGCGTTGTTAGAGGCCTCTGATGGACAGATAGGTTCGGTTATAGATCAGGTTTTGATGTTTTGCTTCCAGTTTGACCCAAAAAAGAATAAGTACACAATTTATGCTTGGAGACTTATGCAAATTGGTGGATTAATTATGGTTGTAGTATTAGCAATTTTTCTAGCGCCTATTTGGTTGCGAGAAAGGAGATAACCTCTATGTTTTGGCTTAACAAGGCACAGGCCAGTACCTTTATGCCGCCTCAAGCAACTGAGATTGCTTCTCAGTACGATAAGCTTTATGGATTCATTCTTGTTGCGAGTCTCATCGCTTGTGTTTTAGTTATCGGTGGACTGATTATGTTTGCCTTAAAATACAAAAGAAAAAGCGAGACAGACAAAACGGCCTATATCACTCATGATACACGGCTAGAGTTTTTGTGGAGTTTTATACCTTTTTTGATTTTCATGGCTGTATTTGTCTGGGGAACATATGTGTACATACAAATGCGAACAGTTCCGCCCAATGCTTTTGAAGTTCATGTTTTTGGTCAGAAGTGGAATTGGGATTTTATGTATAAGAGCGGGAAAAAAAGCACCGGCGAAATGGTTGTGCCAGTCGATACTCCTATAAAGCTCATAATGACAGCGCGAGATGTTTTACATAGCTTTTACATTCCAGCCTTCAGAGTTAAGCAAGATGTGATTCCTGGAGCTTACACGACTCTTTGGTTTGAAGCGAATAAGTTAGGAAACTTTCAAGTCTTCTGTGCAGAGTTTTGCGGAAAGGACCACTCTCAGATGTTGGCCAAAGTTCGCGTTGTGCCTAAAGAGGAATTTGAAACCTGGCTGCAAGATGATCCATATAAAGGTTTGGCACCTACAGAAATTGGTCAAAAAGTTTATGTGGCAAAATGTTTAGCTTGTCACAAAACGAGTTCAGAACGTTCTATTGGACCAGGTTTTGCCGGCTTATATGGTGGAAGTCGGGTATTTACAGATGGGAGTTCGTTAGTCGCAGATGACAATTATATCCGCGAGTCAATAGTGAACCCTCAAGTCAAGATTGTAAAGCCGGTAGACGGTCCGGCTTATGGCCCTGTAATGCCATCTTTTGCAGGGGCTTTAACAGAAGAAGAATTCGTTGGAATTATCGAGTATATTAAAACTTTGAAAGAGTAGTGAGGAAAGTATGTCAGCAGCTCATACAGAAGGAAAAAATTATTTGAATTGGGAAAAGGGATTGTGGTCGTGGTTAACGACCTACGATCACAAAAGAATTGGCATCATGTACATGATTACAGTGCTAGTTTTCTTTGCCGTTGGTGGAACTTTTGCAATGCTAATGAGGGGAGAACTTTACAGCTCTGGGCAAAATTTAATGAGTTCTCAGACCTACAATCAGTTTATGACTTTTCATGGGGCCATAATGGTGTTCATGGTCATCATCCCCGGTATTCCAGCTTTTTTAGGTAACTTCTTTTTGCCTCTGCACCTCGGAGCTAAGGATGTGGCCTTTCCGAAAGTGAACTTGTTAAGTTGGTACTGCTTGATTGTTGGTGCTGGCGTGGCGCTGACGTCTTTAATCTACCATGGATCAGACACAGGCTGGACCTTTTACACACCCTACAGTATTGAAACTGATAACGGCACTACATGGTTAGTGGCGGGTGCTTTTATTATGGGTTTCTCTTCTATTCTTACTGGCCTAAATTTTATTGTAACAGTTCACAAGCTTAGAGCCCCGGGCATGACCTTTTTTAATATGCCATTATTTGTTTGGGGCCTTTATTCTACGGCTGTTTTACAAGTGCTGGCAACTCCAGTCTTGGCCATTACTCTAGTGTTACTTATGGCTGAGAGAATTTTGGGTGTTGGAATTTTTGATCCTAAGTTGGGTGGTGACCCCGTATTGTTTCAACACTTCTTTTGGTTCTACTCCCACCCCGCTGTTTACATTATGATATTGCCAGCAATGGGTATTGTGAGTGAGCTTATTACTGCCTTTTCAAGAAAAGTTATATTTGGTTATAAGGCAATCGCTTTTTCAAGCGTAGGGATTGCTGTTGTAAGTTTTTTTGTGTGGGGACATCATATGTTTACCAGCGGCCAGTCAGAGGCGGCAGGTATTCTGTTTTCTTTCATAACTATGCTTGTAGGTGTTCCAACGGCAATCAAGACTTTTAATTGGGTTGCAACTTTGTACAAAGGTTCCATTCGCTTTGACTCCCCATTGTTGTTTGCGTTGGGATTTTTGTTTTTATTTACCATTGGTGGCGTAACCGGAATAATGTTGGCTACAATTGGCTTAGATGTGCACTTTCATGACACTTACTTTGTTGTGGCTCACTTCCATTATGTGATGGTTGGAGGGACTCTTATGGCCATCATGGGAGGAATCTACTACTGGCTACCTAAGATGTTTGGTCGTATGTACAACGAGTTTTGGGCAAGAATCACATTTGTTTTGATTTTTGTTGGATTCAACGTGACTTTTTTTCCTCAATTTATTTTAGGCTCAATGGGTATGCCCAGACGTTATTTTGACTATTTAGAGCCCTACCAAGCGCTTAACCGAGTTTCATCTATTGGAGCTTGGACAATTGGCGTGGGGTTTGTGATAGCCTTGTTTGTAATTCTCCAATCTATTTTTAGAGGGCAGAAAGCTTCGAGCAATCCTTGGGGGGCCAAGACTCTTGAGTGGCAGACATCATCGCCGCCTCCTCATGAAAACTTCTTAGAAACACCTGTGGTAACCGGAGGACCTTATGAGTACAGGTAATGAAATTGTAGTGGGCGGGCACAAAGTTGCTCACCACTTTGACAGTGCAGAGCAAGAGTTACAGGCAAATAAACTTGGAATCTGGTTGTTCCTAAGCACGGAAATCTTAATGTTTGGTGGGCTTTTTGTTGGGTATGTAATTTACCATGGACTGTACCCTCAAATGTTTGCTGAAGGGGCCACTCATTTAGATTGGAAGCTGGGGAGTCTGAATACAGTAGTTCTACTAGTGAGTTCTTTTACTATGGTGTTGAGTATTTACTATGCTCAGACAAATCAACAAAAGAAGATAGCCAACATGCTATTGATCACATTTTTGTGTGGCATGATCTTCATGGTTATCAAAGCTTTTGAGTATTCACACAAGATGCACTTGGGTTTGCTACCTGGGGATTTATACACATTTGCTGGTGCTGAGAGCGGTAGCATGGCGATGTATTTTTCTTTTTATTTTTTAATGACGGGATTGCACGGTTCCCACGTTCTTATCGGGATGGGACTTATTGCTTGGCTTTGGTTCAGAGCTAGGAAGAACGAATTTAATAAGGACTATTATACACCTCTAGAGGTTGTCGGATTATTTTGGCACTTAGTGGATGTTATTTGGATTTATTTATTTCCATTGTTATACTTAGTCGGTTAACTAAGTCAGTGGTGGGTTAACAAGGAGAGAACATGTCGCAAGACCAACATCATATTATTCCATTTAAAACACATCTGAATGTGTTATTGGCGCTTTTGTTTTTAACTGTTGTAACAGTTTTAGTCGCAACACCGGTTTCTGGTTTTGATGCAGGTGTTTTAAATGCCTTTATTGCCATGTTGATTGCTTCAATTAAGGCAGGTTTGGTGGCTGCGTACTTTATGCATTTGAAGTATGACGATAAGATTCATTTGGGACTTTTCTTAATAAGTATTTTCTTCTTGATTGTGCTATTTTTCTTTGGTTGGTTTGACATCGTTACGCGCGCCCAACAATCTAGCACGTTATGAGAACCTATTTAGATTTAACAAAATCTGGCATAGTTATTTTTGTTCTCCTGTCTGGTTTGGCGGGCTATGCCTTTAGTTACCCTATAGGAATACATCTTGAATTTTGGCAACCCATTGTACTACTTGTGGGTTTATATTTTTTAAGTTCAGGCAGCTTTGCCTTAAATCAGGCACAGGAAGCTTCTATTGATGTTCACATGCCTAGGACTCAAAACCGTCCGATCCCTTCTGGCAAATTGTCGTTATGGCAAGCTTACGCTATTAGTGTGATTTTTATCTTTGTGGGTACGGTCCTGCTTTTTTTGTTAAAACCTTTGACGGCCTATGTGGGACTAGCCACAGTCGTCTTGTACAATGGTTTTTATACTATGTTCTGGAAAAAGAAGTGGAATTTTGGAGCGGTCCCTGGTGCTATACCTGGTGCTTTGCCGGTGACGGTTGGATTTTCAGTTAACAATTCCAACATTTTCGGACCTGAGAGTTTGTATCTTTTCTTGATTGTGTTTTTGTGGCAGATGCCGCACTTTTGGTGCTTGGCGATCCAGTATAAGAATGATTACAAAAGTGGCGGAATTCCTGTTCTTCCCCTCGGAATTGGTGAAGAAAGAACGAAGTATCATATGGGGTTGTACACTTTTGTTTATGTTGGGGTGGCTCTAACAGCTCCTCTGTTTACCCATTCAAGATGGTTGTACTTACTAGTGATGGTTCCTTTTGCGATAAAGGTTATAATTGAGTTTATGAAGTACTTTCGGTCGCAAAATCATGAAAAGAGTTGGCTACCATTTTTCTTGTGGATCAATGTCAGTATGTTGGCATTTTTAGCCGCCCCTGTCCTAGACAAGTGGTTTTATTTCCACTTCTAGCAGAATGACAGCCAGAAGATTCTCGGAGGACCCCGGAAGGTGCCAGGCGGGAAGGTGCCAGGCCCTAAATTGGAACGCAGAGCAGAATAA
>CAZCYD010000056.1:0-17353 GCA_964502735.1 uncultured Pseudobdellovibrionaceae bacterium | reverse complement strand
GAACTGCGCGTGAGGCGCATTCACAAAATTTTAGACGATTATTTTTTGGAATTGGTATAATTTATCAATATAACCTTGTGGGAGATTCTTATGAAAATATTTTGGTCCATCATTTGTTGTTTGTTTTTACTATCATGCTCAAAATCGAAAATTCCACCCAAAGATACTATGGTTTTAGCTTTAGGTGCCACACCATCAGCTTTAGATCCTCGCTACGCAACTGATGCCAATGGGATGAGAATCAACTCATTAATTTTCCATTCACTAGTCAAAATTGGACCAGATTTAAACATTGTTGGTGATGCCGCCCACAAATGGGAAATAAAGGACAGCACCTTTACCTTCTATCTAAAAACCGACATCATGTTTTCTAATGGTAGATCCCTCACTTCTGAGGACATTTTATTTTCAATCGAAGAATATAAAAAAGACAGCTGCCCATTCCAAGCGGCCTTCAAGGATGTAGACGAAGTTAAGGTTGAAGAAACAAAGGAAGGGCTTAAACTCTCCCTCAAGCTCAAACAATATTCCGCAAAATTTTTAACCAGCGATTTGCCTACTTTTAAGATTCTGCCCAAACAGGAAGTCTTATCAAATCAAAATGATTACTCTCGCTTCCCTTTAGGAAGTGGGCCTTATCGAATTACTAAAAATGATTCCAATCAGATTGAACTTGAGAAAAATAAATATTACACGCAGGAACCATCAGAGCATTCAAAACAAAGTTCTCGTATCCAAAAATTAGTTTTTAAAATTATTCGAGACGACTTCACTCGTTATCAAAAAATGGTGAATGGTGAAGTTGATATTGCCCAATCCGAAATTCCACTCGAAAAAGTAAAATTATTTGAAGAAAAGAGTGATCAGTTTACCGTCTTTAAATATCCAGGGCTCTCTTTTACCTATATCTTACTTAATCTTAATGACCCTAAAATAAAAAAATTGGGGGCTCGACAAGCTATTGCTCATGCTATTAACCGCAAGGAAATTATTGACTTTAAGCTTGAAGGCCATGGGCTACTTGCAACTTCTATCCTCACGCCTACCAATCCCTTCTTTAATAAGCAACTCAATCCCGTTCCCTATGCCTTAGATAAAGCCAAGGAGCTAATAAACAAGCTGAGTTTATCGGAATCAAAACTGATTCTTAAGACCTCCAACAGTGCCTCTGCTGTTGATATTGGAAAGGTGATTGTAAACCAATTGCAAATGGCTGGTATACCTGCAGATCTTCAGAGTTATGAATGGGGTACTTTTTATGGCGATGTTTCAAAGGGAAACTTTCAACTCGCAACTATGAGGTGGGTTGGGGCCATAGATCCCGATATCTATAGAGTGGCTTTACATAGCCAGGAAATTGAAAATGGTCGGAACAGAGGGGGATACACAAATAGAAAACTCGATAACCTACTAGAAGGTGGCCTCTCGATTCGAGATCACGAAAAAAGAATTCAACACTATAAAGAGGTCCAGAAAATTGTTATGGATGAACTCCCTATTATTCCTTTGTGGTACAATCAACAAGTCACTATCATAAATAATCGAGTAAAGAACTTTAAACCCTCACAGAATGGAGATTACACGCCCATATTAAGTGCGTATAAATAATGGACAGTACAAAGCCAAAACTATTATGTGTAGACGATGAGCCTGAAGTTTTAAAATCTTTGGAAAGGCTCCTAAGGTCTGACTTTGAAGTCACAACGGCTTCCAATACGTCTGAGGCTCTTCAATATCTAGAAGTTGAAAATAATTACAGCATCGTCCTCAGTGATTTTCGAATGCCGGAAAAAACAGGAGTTGAGCTTTTATCTATAGTGAAAAAAAAATATCCAACAACAGTCCGAGCCATCCTTTCTGGGCAAATCGATGTCAGCCATATTGCTCATGCCATAAATAATGCAGAAATTCACCGTTTTATGTTGAAGCCCTGGGACAATGACTATCTAAAGCTACAAATGCAGGAAGCTTACCAAACACACCTTAGGCTAAAAGAAAAACAGCTTCTTGAAAAACAAGCCACAACAGATCCTGTTACTGGCTTATCTAATCACAGATATTTTAAGAAAAAATTAAAAGATTTTTTTGATGACTCCAAACAAAAGGGTGAACCCCTCTCCGTAGTCATGATTGATGTAGATCATTTTAAAAGTTATAACGACCGCTACGGCCATCCTGAGGGAGATCGCCTACTCTTCAATATAGGCCAACGAATGATTGAGTATTTTTCACCCCCTATGGTTCTTTCTAGGTATGGAGGTGAAGAGTTTGCCGTCCTAGTCCCTTCAAAACGGGCTAACGAAACTTATGAATTAGCAGAGAAACTCAGGGTTGATATTGAAAGTCACCCCTTTCCTGGACCTTACGGAAAACCCACCTATGTAACTATAAGTATCGGCATAGCTGAAACGCCCAGCTTTAATAGATCGTTTCAAGAATTACTTGAGGCTGCAGACAGAGCCCTCTATCAGTCGAAACACCAAGGGCGAAATCAAACAAAAATGGCCTACGCCGCCCCTCAGGCTAATTAATTTTGAATTTTCTTGATTAGCTGTACACTTTTTACCTAGATCCGTAGATAAAATGCGTCAAGATGTTATTAAAACCACAGATTTAGTAATACAATTGGATTAGACCTAGGTCTCTCAAAAACAAACACGACTCCTCATGCAAGAAAGACTTTGCTATCCTGAATCGGTGAGAAAAAAAGACTGGTTAATTATAGTATTTTTGATATTTTCTGTTTGGATATCCGACTACATAACTAAGGCTTGGGCCGTACACAATCTCTCAGGCTTCCCCGTCAGATTCTGGGGGCCTTTTGGCTTAGTTTTACACCGAAACCCCGGTGCGATGTTAGGCACCTTCTCTAACCTTCCACCTATTTTAAGAATAGTGACACTCTCAACAGGTGGAGCCTTTCTCATTTTTATTTACTCCTCAATTCAGTATCTTCTTCCCAAGAGATCTCTCCTGCTTCGCTCTGGTATGTCAATTCTTTTGGGCGGAATTATGGGAAATGTTACTGACAGAATTTTAAGCGGCTCTGTAGTTGACTTTTTAGTTATCCGCACTCCTATTTGGATGTCTCCAGCCTTTAACCTTGCAGACTTACTACAATGGGTGGGCTACCTGATGATTGTTTACACTCTAATTGTTCATGGAGAACAAATTTGGCCTTCACAAGACACTAGAAAAAAAGTGTGGGTCATACCAAAGTTTCAAATAAAGTATATTTTTGTACTTATAGCTGTTGGGCTTGGTTTTGCTATTATTAGTGGGGTATTCGCGTTTACTTTCCTAAAAATAACAATTGATGAATTGGCTATGAGCCAAGCTCTCGTCATGGAGAAAAAATTTTTAGTTCCTTTTCTTCTGACCTATTCATCTATCAGTTTCGCCTTTCTAATTGCGCTCTTTCTAATTGGCCGAATCGTCTCTCATAGAACAGCTGGTCCTATTTACGCTTTTGAGTTGTATGTAGATGATCTTATATCCGGAAAAGATCGTAAATTTAAGGTAAGAGCAGGAGATGAGCTAGAGCATCTTGAAGACATTGCAGAGCGACTTAGAAATAAAATTCTCCCTGTAGGTAAGAGCAACTTATCTTCTCTTGATATTGCACCTGAAAATGATGATTTATCTGACAGTGATGAAGACGCTAAGTCCATTCGAAGCGACGTCGGCATTTCTTAAAACATCATATATCAATAAAACCCAGATAAAAGTCTGTAACAAATCAAGCTCAAAAAACCGAAAGTTCTTATATGAGATCTTTGCCATTTTTTTTAATTTTATTATTCATCTGCTCAACAGATGCACTTGCAACAAGTTGGTTCTTAAACCCTGATCAATTCCTTCAACTCTCAAACAGCGACAAACAATCCTACTTGCGAAGCGTACAAAGTATTGTTGCCAATTTAGAAGCTTTCCAAAATAACCAGTACTCAGCAATTCAAGAGTCAAGCTCCAACCGCACACCTGCCTCAACGGATCGTAGAGCTGAAATACAGTCAGAACTACAAAGTTTAAAGAGGCAAATTGACCAAGCTCAGGCATCTAATCAAACTTCAGCACGCGATCTTGCTGATATTTTTTTTCTCGCCAGTAGAATTCGCATGAGAATTGATACCTTTCCGCGAAATAATGGACAAAGTGCTTTGCTAGGCAGCTGGAATATTCAGTTTCGTAGAATCTCTGCCCTGGCTACAAAACCTGAAGACAAAAGAAAATTTCAATACCTGTCTGCTTTAGATACCCGATTAAAACAGGGTCGCGTTACGACTTCGGAAAGGGCCTCGCTTTTACAGCAGTCTGGCTTTCCTGTTAGATATAGAGTCGTATATGGAGAAAATCCCGCCGTCTCGAGCTTTCAAGATCTGAGCCTAGATACCCGTCGTGGTGGTGCTTCTCCTTCAACACAACAAGTTTCAAGAACGAGACAATCTAATAATGTTCTGTCAGGTGGGCCCCCTCCGGTCGCCTCAACAGCAACAAGATCTTCTTCTGCAATCTCTTCCCGTCCAACAAGTCTTTCTTATACAGATGTAACTTCTGCCAGACCTCAGCGGGTGCTAGCTCGGACTAGCCCCCCTCAACCCCAAAATGAGCGGTGCATTTATGCGGGTTTTGTTATTTATGGAGTAGAATGCAAACACCCTACTGAAATTCCATCTGAACTTAATATTTCCAGCTTAGATAAGCACCAATACAAATGCGACAATCACCAAGCTCTTTGCAATCCCCTGCTCTTTGGTGGCAATGTTCTTTGCACTCCGGAGGTGCTACAGAGTGAAATGTTGAAGACCTCTGAATTGAGTTCTTGTTTAAAAAATTCAACTGGACTTTGTGTTGACAGGAGCCCGACTGCCACAACTAGCTGCCGAGAACTTACAAAGGGTAATCCTCAGTTTCTAAATCTGGCCAGCTTATTGGTTTCTAAGGAGTCCCAGGCATGGGAAATTTACGTCAAGAAGTTTGAAAACCTCTGCGTAAAGCAGAACACATCTAATCAAGATATTATTGACACCTGCTTGGTGGCCTCTTATCAACTTAAAGAATTAAAAGAGTCCTATGTCAAAAATCAATTGGGCCCGTCTCTCCATTCCCCAGCACCCCCCTCTACTCAAACCAACTAATAATTTCTATCTAAGAAGAGCCTTGTATAAAGAGCAATTAAATGTATGGAATTGAGACGGCTTTTAAAATCCTGCCGCGCCCGAACACTTAGTGTGATATCCTGTTCTCAATTGGCTTTCATTTATGAGGTAGGGGGAATTGTAATGAAATCTTATCTAAAATTGAGTTCGCTAGCGCTATTGCTGCTAATTTTGGGTCTATTCAACAACTGCGACACTCGCGAGATTCAACCCTTACCCAATGATCATCATCTGAGTTCACAAGACCCAACTGACACTGATAGGTTTGTTGAAGCCGACTTTTTGGGAACAGATAAACCTGATGCCTTTTGTGGTCAGAACGGTTATCAATATCTTTTAAAAGAGTACTTCTCTGTTCACTGTGGCGTTTGCCATAGCAAAACAGGAGGATTTCTACCCTATTTTGCCGACACTAACACTCCTGAAGAGTCTTATTTTGCAGCCCGGTATATGGAAAGAGGAGAGTTCTTAAAAACACTAGAAACAAACCGATTTTGCGGGAGAGAATGCAGTCTTAATAAAGAGGGGGAAACATATAAAGCCATCGTCGAATGGTTAGATAATAAATGGTCATGTGATTAGTTTTTTACACAAATAAAAAATGACTAATAGACCTTCTTAATCTTATCCAGAAAGTAGCGCTTAGTCATAACTTCCCCCTCAGATATTGCAACTAAAAAATCACCCGTTGGCCCTCTAACCACACTAATTGGCCGGACTACACGGGGCTGACCGGGACGAGACCCACCCATATAAACTATTTCTGAATTTGCTCCCTCTCGGATGGCCAACACAAGCTTTGCTAGGTGCGGAGTTTTCTCAAGCTCTTTTATTGAATACGATTCCCAAAAAATTTTCTTTTTTTGAATCCTTAACAAGTCTTCAATAGTCTTGTCGTTTCCAGCCTTTTCAAAGCACTTGAGAGTCACTTGCATGCAAGCTCGCGAATCGTCTAAAGCCCTGTGAGCGGAACCTTGGGAAATCTGCAAATAATTAACCAAAGTTTGCAATTTGTGATTAATACTGCCCGGCAATAATGCTCTCGACAATAAACTGCTGCAAAAAACAGGGCTTTCTAAAAACGGTAGTCCCATTTTTTCAAACTCAATGGCTAAAAACCCAAGGTCAAAGGGAGCGTGATGGGCAACTAAAAAGCTATCCGCAATAAAACTATAAAAATCCGGCAGAACTTGAGTTATTGGAGGCTGGTTCTCCACCATTTCATTTGTGATATTGTGAATCTTTATGACCTCTTCACTCATGGTCTTGGTTGGCTTTACTAACTGCTGATACTCAGCAATGATACTCCCAGACTTCCACTTTACAGCTGCTATTTCACATATTTCAGACTCCATTGGATATTTTCCAGAAGTTTCAGTATCAAAAGCAACAAAGGTGGCCTCTTTCCATGGTATTAAAAGATTCATGCTTCTTTCATAAAAGAATATTCTTTGATGTGCAACAAAAGCTTTGAACCACAACTGAAATTCAATATACTTATTTCTCTTGAGTCAGAGTTCTGATGGAGGCCCCAGCGTGAAAGGCATTATTCATTTTTTTGCTAAAGAGCATTTGTTTGGCAATCTTATCACAATTCTAATTCTTGCATTTGGAGTTTACAGCCTCCTTTCAATACGTAGAGATATTTGGCCAAAGGTTGACCTGCACGTTACGTCAATCAGAACAGTTCTTCCCGGAGCTTCTACAGAACAAATTGAAAAGCTTATTATTAATCCGATCGAATCCTCATTAAAAGAAGTCGATGGTATAAAAAAAATCTACAGCACGGCTACGGAGTCTACAGGCGTTACCGTTTTACAATTAGATCCGGACGCTAGAGACCCCAAGCTAACAAATGATGACATCCAACGAGCCATTGACCGAACTGATGATTTGCCTGAAGATGCAATGAAGCCTGTAGTCACAGTTCTAGATAGCGGAGTTATGCCCATCATTGAAATCACCATCAGTGGAGATGGTGATGAAATGTATCTACGCGACATCGCAAAAACAGTAGCCGACGAAGTCAGTCTTATGCCAGGTGTTGCTCGCGTTACAAAACAAGGACTTCGCAAAAAAGAATACCTCATTCAAGCCAGCCCAGAAAAATTGGCAGAAAGAAATGTCCCACTTTCAAGCCTTATATACTCAATCAACAGCAGAAATGTTTCTCTTCCTGGAGGATCTCTTACAGACAAAAAGGGGATCGAAACATTGGTGAGAGCTGAAGGACAATATGAAAATAGTGAACAAATTCTCGATACCATGTTGTTAGCCAATGATTCTGGCTTCGGAAGTAAAATCCGAGACGTAGCAACTGTAGTCTCAACATTAGCAAAGCCGGACACTCTCTACCACACAAATGGAGAGGATTCCATTAATCTTATCATCTCAAAAAAAGAAAAGTATGATGTGCTTAAATTAGTCAATAGCATAAAGGATCGTGTCAATTACTACTCAGAAAAGTTTGGCGACAAAATCAAGTTTGGAACTTCTAACGATTTTTCTATATATTTAAGAACTCGAATTAGTGCGCTTAGCTCCAATCTTTTTGTGGGGCTTCTCCTTGTTCTCCTGTTCTTGAGCCTACTTCTTCCTTGGCAAGTCACACTGGTTGTCGCTGTGGGAATCCCACTGGCGCTATTTTCAACAATCCTAGTTATCTTCATGGCAGGGTCCTCGCTAAACCTTCTCAGCCTTATGGGGTTGATCATTGTACTGGGAATGCTCGTTGATGACGCTATTGTCGTCAGTGAGAATATTTGGCGACATTTAGAAAAGGGTGAGGAGGTTTTTTCATCTATTGTTCAAGGAACACAAGAAGTCTTGGGTCCAGTAGTGGCTTCTGTTCTGACTACGGCCTCCGCTTTTGGACCCATGTTGTTTATGTCTGGGATATTCGGCTCATTTGTTTTTCAAATTCCATTAATGGTAATTTTAGCACTCAGTTTTTCTCTCTTTGAAGCCTTTCTCATTATGCCTTCACACTTTGTCAGCTGGGTCGGACCCTCAATTGAGAAAATACGGAAGAAAAGAGCCAAAAAAAATCCTAGATGGGCGAAAGTTGTTGGTGCCTATGCAAAATGGGTCGCTTGGTCACTACAGCGTCGTTACTCTATTCTTTTCTTAAATGTGATTATCTTTGTCGGCTCAATAACTCTCATGGCGACGACTGGAAAATTCATACTCTTCCCCTCACAAGGGGTTGAAATATTTTTTGTACAGGTTGAGGCTGATCAGGATGTTGCCTTAAATAAAATGACAGAAATAGTTAGACCAATAGAAACAGAAATTATAGAAAAACTTTCTAAGCAAGAACTATTGGATGTCGTTACCCACGTCGGAATTATTCAGCAGGATATGATGGACCCTCTAACACGAAGAGGGGCTCACTACGCTAATATTCGAGTAACACTAACACCTCAAAGCGATAGAGAGCGCACAGCAGAGGAAATTATTGATTTTCTCCGTCCTCAAATGACTAGACCTCCATTTGTAAAACAAATGAGTTTTGAACTGGTGAAACAGGGACCTCCACAAGGTAGAGCTATTGCCATGGACATCATGGGGGATGACTTTGATATTCTCAGACAAATGGCCGTAGAGTTTAAAGAAGAGCTACAAAAAATTGATGGAGTTCAGGACATACGCGACTCTTACTTAGAAGGGAAAGAAGAGTGGCAAGTGCTTCCTAACAATAAAGAAACCTCCTACGGACTCAACTTCGCATCTATCGCCCAATCAGTTCGCGCAGCATTTGATGGAATAGTCGCTTCTTCTGTGCGTTCATTGGATGAAGAGATCGATCTTAGGGTTAAATTAGATAACAGCAACGGTTCTGTTAAAGAACAACTTCAACAACTAAAAATAGGCAATAATCAAGGTCATTTGATTTCTCTTCCCGCTGTATCTAATTTTTCAGTAAAAAGATCTTTAAGCTCAATTTCTCATTCCAACTATAAAAGAGTTATCAACGTCTCTGCGGGGGTCGAGGCCGAAAAAATCTCAGCTATGGAAGCCAATCAATTAATAGGCCCTATTCTTAAAAAAATTACTGAAAAATACCCAGGATATAGTTATGAATCTAGTGGGGAGGACAAGGACACGCAAGAGTCTATGCAATCGCTATTGGTTGCTTTTATCTTTGCTGCCTGCTTTATTTTTTCTCTACTCATAATTACATTTAAGAATCTTCTACAACCAGCTCTTATTTTATCTTCCATTCCGCTTGGTTTTATAGGAGTTATTTGGTCCATGTTCATTCATGGACGCCCTTTTAGCTTTATGGCCATGCTAGGCGTAATAGCCTTAGCTGGTGTTATTGTAAATAATGCTATTATTTTCACCGACTTTGTAAACAAGCAAAGGGACCAAGGAAAAAACCTTGATGATTCAATAATAAGCTCGGCTCAAACTCGCCTGAGGCCAATTTTATTAACTACAGTAACTACCATTTGCGGATTGCTTCCCACTGCCTATGGTGATGTTTTACGTGACTATTTAGGTTTTGGTGGCGGCGACCCATTTGTGATTCCCATAGCACTTGCACTCGGTTGGGGTCTAGCCTTTGGTTCAACCATGACGGCTTTATTTTTTCCAGCATTCATACGCATTGTCGACGACATCTCATTAAAATTGAGTCGGATTTTCAAAAAAAATGCAATCCCATAGATAGCAGATTATATGGAAATGATTGATAAATTGATCTACTTTTTCTTTCGTTTAACTGGAGCCTCTCGCTCGCTCAATTGCTTCACAAAATTGTTGTACACATCCATAGACTCATCTTTTTTCCCGAAAAGCTCTTTGAATTTTTTATTGTTTTTTTTATCGCCCAGATTTTCTTTGTATTTGATTACAAATTTTAAACTTCCTTGCAGTTTGTCTTGATCTCGAAAAGAGGCCTCTTTTACAACAGGTTTGCCATAAATATCTACAGTTGGATGTTCGAGTCTTGCTTCTATTTTTTTCGAAACCAAATCTAGGCGCCTTTCTGCAATATTCTTAGCCTCTGAAGCATTTTGGCTCTTTACTCCTTGCCTGAATATTTCGGAGTCAATATATACATTTGATTCTTCCAGACCAGCAGTTATGCTTGTCACATTCTCCATAATCTCAATAAACTGACTTGTAGGATTCGCAGTTTCTGATTGAAAAAGAATTCTTGCAGGAATTTCAAAGTTTATTTCAGTATCCGACACCTCAACATTTGAAGCTACATCTCCAAGCTTATCAGCCATATGATGAATAACTATTCTTTTTGTCCCCATTGCCATTACGTTTGGTGTGTAGTCTATAGGTTTTATAAACTGTTCAAAGAATTTCAACGGCTCGTTAATAAGATCTAAAAATAACTTCTCTAATGTCAGTTCCACACCATAATTTGCAAAATTATATTCAATTATACTTGGAGTAGAAAAATAATCTGCAACATTCTTTTTCACCTCATCACTTTGCGAAACTAACCACATCACCAAAAAAAAGGCCATCATAGCTGTCATAAAATCGGCAAAAGCTACCTTCCAAGAACCCCCATGAGCCCCGCCTGATACAACTGTAATTTTTTTAACAACTATCATTGGCTCTTTTTCAGCCATACTCTAACTCCTTAAGCCGCTTTCTTTCCCTCTTTAGTAGCCGTATCCATTTCATCAAACGTTGGGCGAACATTTGGATATATAGACCTTCTAGCAAACTCCACACATACCAACGGAGGAGCTCCTCTTTGCAAGGCGACAAGTGCAGCCTTCATAACCATTAAATATCTGCCATCGTCACTAATATCGCCTGCAATTTTTGTAGCTAACGGAGCTACAAATCCATAACAAAAAAGAACTCCAAGAAATGTTCCTATTAGAGCTGCTGCCACCAAAGCTCCAATTGTTTGAACTCCTTGATCTAGATAGTCCATAGTGTGCACAATACCAAGAACGGCAGCCACAATTCCTAGCCCTGGTAAGGCATCTGCAGTCTGTTGTAAAGCGTGCTGAGATAAGTGCTCTTCTTCGTGTGCAACTTTAATATCCTGATCAAGTAAATCATCAACGTCGTACTGAGACAAATCTGCCGACAGCGTAATTTTCATTGTGTCGCACAGAAAGTCGACAGCATGATGATTCTTTATAAAACTCGGATAAGCTTTAAAAATCTCGGAACTCTGGGGCTCCTCTATATGCTTTTCTACAGCCTGCGGACCATCTTTCCTGAAGATTTGAAATAGCTGAAATAACATTTGCAGTAGGTCTAAATACTCCTGCCGACTCTTACCCTTTCCCGATAGAGCATGTCCAATTTGCTTGGTTAGTAATTTTAAAGTACTGCCCTTATTGGCAATAATCATACCCCCAATGGCGGCACCGAATATAATCATAACTTCGTATGGCTGCCACACCACGTGCAGGTGACCACCAGCTAACACATAGCCACCAAACACGCAAACAGTCACAACTATCATTCCTACAAATCCCATTCTTGGACCTCCATCTCTTCACTGTTCTAATTCGGATAAATTACTGAAAAACTTATTATTTACTCAAAAAAACCAGACTTTTGCCCTAATAAGTCCTCCGGAATTTCCCTAATCGAATTGCCCTAAGCCAATCACTCCAAACCAGTTTATCCCCAAAATGAGCACTACTGTTTTCCGATTTAGGTTGCCCACAGCTTTATAAGATTGTACTTTTTGACGATAAAATTCTGAGGTGGATGCGCTTAATGTTAATAGCTCAAACAATGACTAAAATTCGAAATTACTATAAGGTTCTTTTTTTAATAACCCTCTTTTACAGCTCGTCCTTTTACAGCTTATCGACACTAGGCAGTGAACCTGTTATTTTAAAACCCCTTGTGATTGAAAAAGTCCAATTAGATAATTCCTTCTTAACCCCAGGGGAGAACACTAAACTTCAAATTAAAATACAATTGGCTAAGGGGCACTATGCTTATGCTGATCAATTCAAACTAGAGATCGCCTCAGCTTACGATATTAAGCATGGCCGCTTAGACATACAGCCATTAGTTGAATTCTACGATAAGTTTTCAAAAAAAACCAAAACTGGCATAGAGGGCTCTGCTACAATTACAACATCAATTGAATTTCCGGAGGATATGAAATCTGGCGAATACAATCTCAATTTATCTCTGGAGTACCAGGCCTGCACGGCCACCTACTGCCATCTGCCAAAAATTGCAGAAAAAGTTCTAAGCTTTGACATCAAATCCGCAGTAAAATCTACTTCTGGCTCTCCACACATTGATACAGAAAACCTCTCTCCCTTCGAGAAAGCAAAAAACAAGGGAGGATTGACACTTTTATTTTTTGTGTTTCTTGCAGGTATACTAACAAGCTTTACCCCCTGCATTTTCCCAATGATTCCCATCACTCTTGCTGTTCTAAAAGGAAAGGCCCAGTCTAAGGGCAAGCTAGAAGGCTTTTTGAGAAGTTGGGCTTATGTTCTAGGTATTTCCTTAACTTATACTGTACTAGGGCTGTTTGCAGCTTTAACAGGAAGCCTATTTGGAAGCTTGCTCTCGCACCCTATTGTTATCATTGTATTGTCCTCCATCTTCATGTTGATGGCTTTTAGTATGTTTGGCTTTTATGAGCTACGTCCTCCAAAATCTGTTGAGCGCTATCTAAATAAAAAAGGAGAAAGCTCTAATTTTGGTGGCATATTTATAACGGGAACAATTGCAGGCATTGTTGCCAGTCCCTGCGTTGGACCTGTACTGGTAAGTGTTTTAACCTTTGTTGCTAAGTCGCAAGATATTTTATTGGGAGGTCTTCTTTTATTCGTCTACTCCTTAGGTTTTGGATTGTTATTTGTCGTTATTGGAACATTCAGCCAAGCAGCCCAGAGAAAACTTCCAAAATCCGGCAAGTGGATGACGGCAATCAAAGACATTCTGGGCTGGCTCATGGTGGCCTTAGCTTTCTACTATCTAAAGCCCGTAATATCTCCGACTTACTGGACTCTCTTGCTCGGCTTCACTCTTGTCTCATTATCTAGTGTTTTTGGTGCTTTTGCTGAAATCAAGCCTGGAGACAGTTGGTTATATCTTAAAAAGGGCTGGATGCTAGTTGTTTATATTTTTGGAGTCTACCTCCTTTTAAGTATTATCATGAACAGAAGTACAAACCCTATAAATACAGAGAGTAATAAGGAAATTTCCAAACAGACATCCTCCATTGCTTGGCAAGAATACAGTCCACAAGCCTTTAGTCTAGCCTCCGATCAAGGCAAGGGAGTCATTATAGATTTTTATGCAGACTGGTGCCTTTCTTGCGTAGAGCTAGAAAATCTAACTTTTAACCAACCCGAAGTTCAGGCACTAAAAAATAAATTTATATGGATAAAATATGATGCAACAAAATCCAGCAAGAAATTTGAAGAGCTAACCAAAAAGTATGAAATTTACGGACTCCCCCATGTCGTTTTTTACTCCAGCACCGGAAAATGGCGAAAGGATTTGACACTTACAGGTTTTGAAAAGGCTTCAGAATTTGCAGTCAGAATGAAAACGGCTCTGAATCCAGACGAAACAAATTAAACTTGTCAAAAATTATGCCCATTTAAAAAGATAAAATCGTCTAAAACTTTGTAAATGCACCTCACGCGCAGTTCGGCGGCCGCAAGGCTGCAGCTGTTTGAGCATGAGGGGCATTTACAAAGTTTTAGACGATTTTATCTTTTTGAATGGGTATAAATTAGCGACGAAATTGACCTAATTCCCTGGAATTAAGCTGCGAATGGATTGCTGACACTTTTAGATTTTGCTCAGAATATAACTTTTTCAAATCTTGAACTCTTAATTCAATTTGACTTACCATCTCTGTGTGATTTTTTATCAACTCCTCAATTTTTGTATCGACAACCCTTTTCTGCGTTACCATACCCGTAACTCTCGCTACTTCAATTCGAATATCTTCTAATTGCTTTTTATGAGCAAAATCCAGGCTGCTAACTACAGACTGAATTCTTTCAAAACGCTCTTTACTGGCCTTCGCAAGGCTCATCAACCTCTCATTTGTTGTTTCAACTCTACTTTCCAACTCTGAAACTTTTTTTTGTAAAGAAGCCATATGCTGGGCGAGATTGTTTATTGGATCTTGTTTGTAATTCAATGTTGTATTCACATAAACTCCCAATTGTTTGAAACTCCCAAACAATACAGAACCCTGAGGCCCCCTGTATTATTTATCTTAAAGGATATAGTATGACTTTAGCAAGAAAATCATTTATAGATGGAGTTATGGTAACACAAAAACAAATTAGACTAAATAAGTACATTTCTCAATCGGGCATCGAAAGTCGCCGCAAGGCTGACCAACTTATACTCAATGGTGAAGTCAAGGTAAATGGTCAGGTCGTACGAGAGCTAGGTTTGCAAATTAATCCTCAAAAGGACCACGTAAAGGTGAGTGGCAAAATGATTAGACCCATAAATCAATACGTTTATTATATGCTTAATAAACCAACTTCCGTGCTTTCTACCATGGATGACCCTGAAGGCCGAAGAACCGTTCTTCACTATTGTCAGTTTATTGAGGAGCGAGTTTTCCCTGTTGGTAGGCTTGATTGGGATTCTGAGGGCCTTCTACTTCTCACCAATGACGGTGATTTTTCGCAAAAAGTGGCTCACCCTTCTCAAAAGATTGCCAAAACCTATATGGTAAAAGTCAGTGGCAACCTTACTGAACAAAAATTGGAAAAGCTCAGAACTGGAGTGACTATTCCAGGGGGCCGAGTTAAGGCTCTAGTAGCCAGTACTATACCACAAAAAAAATCTAAATATCATTGGGTCAAAATAGTTATTGAAGAGGGGAAAAACCGCCAAATTCGCTATATGATGGAAAAAATCGGTTGCGATGTTATTAAGTTGCAAAGAACTGCCATAGGGATGTTAAAACTTGGCGGCTTAAAAAAGGGCCAAGTTAAAGGATTGAGTGAATCTGAGTTGGAAAAAATATTCTATAAGTTCAAAGCCCCTGAACTCAGAAGCCCAGAAAAGAAAAAAATTACAAAGAAAAAGACGACTGCACCAAGGGGAAAAAAGAAAGTTGCAAAGAAGTTATCTAAAAAGGAGTTCTTTAAGCAGCTGAGAAGGTCTCAATCCCAAAACTAAATCTATTATTTTTTCAGTAATCAAAACCGAAGCTGTCAGATCAAATCGTGGTTAGTACACATTATTTATATTGAACCCAAAACATTGTTATATCATCAACTAGCGAAGCTTTTTTTCTGTGTTCAGAAACAATTTTTTTAAACTTATCTACTTTTCCTGCCACATGTGGATTTCCCGTGGAGGACTCAACAATTGCTTTTATAAAATTTCTTTCACCAAGTTCTTCTCCTTCCTCATTCCTAAGATCAATAATTCCATCTGTATAAAATATGATTGTATCGCCCTCTTGAAGTTGATAAGTCCCTTCTTCGTAGGTTGACGACGAACTCTCACCTAGTCGCTTACCTGTTTGAGTATCACAGAGAGGAATTAAGTCTTTCTTTTTCAGTCCTTCTTTGGCCGGAACAATGTAAGGAAATTCATGAGAAGCATTAGAATACAACAGGGTTCCACTTTCAGGATCTATTACTCCTAAGAAAAATGTCATTAATACAGATCCATGAGCTGTAGAATATATCGCATGATTCAGGACTTCCATTGCCTGAGAAGGACTTAATCCTGGCGTAGCTTCAATAATAGAAGCCGCCGACTTTGCCGCACTCGTAATAAGAGCGGCAGGGGCTCCGTGGCCCGTAGCATCTCCTATCCATAAATAAATCTTTCCAGCTATCTCTGAGTAATGAAACCAGTCTCCTCCACACTCACTAGCTGGTTCAAAATAACTCACTATCCTGTAAGCACCGAAGTCCAAGTTAGCCTTAGGAAAAAGATTTTCTTGAACAACTCTCACCATTTCCAATTCATTTTCCATTCTTGCTTGCTCTGCTGTAGACTTTAACAACGATGACACCTTTTGTGCCATCGTCACAAAACGACGAGCCAACTCTCCAAATTCATCTCTAGAGTTTAAATTGATATCAATATTAAAATTACCATCTCCAATCTGTTCAGTTGCAACTAATAATTTAGATATCGTAGAGATTAAACTTAAAGAGGCTATTATACTCACCAAAATAGCAATACAAACTATTGCTAAGAAAAACAAAAGAGATTTTGAGACTAAATTATCAACAGCTTGAAAGGCGGCCTTTTTATCAATTACTGCAGCAACCACCATATCGCCAATTCCCACATCAGAAAAAGAAATTAAAGCTGACTGACCACTAGGAGTTTTTACTTCTGTCGTACCTTCAGGAAAAACTTGAGTGACGATGGTACTAAAAAAATCAAAATTATCAACTTTAATTCTATCTTGAGATTTTCTCACAAATTTAGGTCGCATAGAAATAAATCGGCTCTTACTAATTAAAAAACTTTTATACATTGTTGGCGTTGCAAATGCCTCAAATAAGTCCGGTGCTTTATATATAGCTAATGAAATAAAGTGATTTGGACTTCTGGGGGGATTATGGCTTTGCATGACCAAAAAAAATCGACTTGCCGCCATATAGTCGCTCATGATTATACCTTTACTAATGGCAATTTTCTGCATGGTCACAAGTCCATCAGGATCTAAAACTGGCTCTCTAACTTCACGACCATTAACAAAGGCTCTATCCATGATTTTATATAAATCCGACTTTTCTTGTCTTTTATATATAATAAGATGTTCAATATTTTTTTGAGCATTAAAAAAACTCAACGATCTTTGACTTAATTTGAAGTTTGAGTAATCAATAGATTCAATAATCGGCTCTAGTGTTTTTTGGACAGATAAAAGCTCCAAACGAATTTGTGCAGATAGAGATTTTGCAACAAGAACTGAAGAATCAAATACATAGGCTTTTTTGTCTTGATAAAAAAGATTCGTCGCCATACTCAAATACAAAGCTAAGAAAATTATTGGCAACAAAGCCAATAGTGCCAGTAACTTATATCTGAGTGCAATCTTACGTTGTTTTATCATGTCACTAGTATTTCGGTAAGTTATGACTTCAAATAAACAAACTACCTAAGCTGTGGCTTGAAACTGGTAATTAGACTGGCTTGTGTAACAATATGAAGTTCGCTCCCAATTTAAACCCAAATCTGCGGATAAAATGCATCAAAATTTCCTCAAACCCTTTGAC
>CAZCYD010000055.1:0-17395 GCA_964502735.1 uncultured Pseudobdellovibrionaceae bacterium | reverse complement strand
TCAATATGTTCACGTTTCATCTTCTTGGGGTTCAATAGTCCGACAAGATCAGTAACGTTTGTAATATGAACTTCTTGTTAGCAAGTTCTATTCCAAAAAATATGAGTGTACAAAATTGAGTAGGCGAACCCACCATTTTATCCGCGGATTTTGGTATTTATTGAGCTCTGAGGCTTTATCAGGGATGCTATAGGGGTTGTCTAAAACTAAAAACTTTTCTTTTGTGGGGGGAGGTGTTTTATTTTTTATTGATTAGAGGCTTCTGGGTCTATTTTCTTAATTTTAATTAAAAATTCCATCAGACTATTTTTGGATAAACCCTAAAATAGTCGGGCATGGCAAAGCGAAAAATTAGGCCTATTCCTAGATATCTGGGTCTTGGTACAAGATCAAGTCCTACAAATTAACTTATGTAACTAGTTATGTAACTAGGCTCAAGAACTTTTAAGCTAGGTAGTTGGACCATTTGCTCATTTGGTTGGGGGTTAGATTGACGAGGCAAAGGGTTCCATGGGGAGCTTGTTCTGTTTTTATAATTTTTGATTCTCTACCAAGTTCGTAGATTTTGTGTTCCTGATCTTTGGAAAAATACAATTCAACTGGTTTATGCAGGC
The DNA here is from genome assembly GCA_964502735.1 of uncultured Pseudobdellovibrionaceae bacterium. GTDB lineage: Bacteria > Bdellovibrionota > Bdellovibrionia > Bdellovibrionales > UBA1609 > JACKAN01. The sequence continues at coordinate 16,781 of CAZCYD010000055.1, read as the reverse complement.
TTTTGATTGCATCGGACATTAGACTTCGCAATCGCTCAATGCCTTGTCCTTTTATGGCGCTAGTAAAAACTCGAGGGCGTCTGTCGGCCCGAACTTGCTGTTCCAGGCTTGCAGTATCAACTTTATTGTAAACGTAAATGATGGGTTTGTCTTTCCAGTTAAATTCTTCGATAAGGCCGTCAATAACTTCGAGGTGTCGACTCATTTGTGGAGAGGACACGTCGAGAACATAAATAAGAATGTCGGCTTGTGCAGATTCTTCGAGAGTCGCTTTGAAAGCTTCGATAAGCTGAGTCGGGAGCTTTCGGATAAATCCAACTGTGTCAGTGATAACGGCTTCGTCAACCTCAGGCAGGTGAACTTTTCTGGTAGTGGGATCTAGAGTGGCAAAAACCTGATCTTTAACTAAGACATCCGACTGAGTGAGTCGATTGAGTAAGGTGCTTTTTCCTGAATTGGTATATCCAATAAGGGCAAACTGGGGGATTTCATTGCGTTTGCGATTGTGGCGAATCTGTTGGCGACTGTTCATGACAGCATCTAGTTTCTTTTGAATCTGCTTTACGCGGTTATGAATTCTTCTTCTGTCCATTTCTAGAGCGGTTTCTCCAGGGCCTCGCGTTCCAATTCCTCCTCCTAAGCGAGACAAGGAGCCTTGCCAGGCCCCAATCATGCGGGGCAATTGATCTAACATTTGAGCCAATTCCACTTGGAGCTTGCCCTCATAGGTTTGCGCGCGTTGGGCAAAGATATCTAGAATCAATTGACTGCGGTCAAGAACCCGAGCTCCAGTTTCTTGTTCCAGATTCCTGGCTTGAACGCCAGTGAGGTGGTGATCAACAACAACTAGGTTGGCTTCAGTAGTTTCAACAAGTTCTTTTATCTCTTGTGTTTTTCCTTTGCCGATGAGGGTAGCGGGGTTGTATTTTTCAAGAACTTGAACAAGTGTTCCTGCGATGTCAGCTCCGGCAGCATAAACCAAATCTTCTAGCTCGGCTAGTGACTCTTTAAGTTCCTCATAGGGTTCAGATTTTAGCCCTACGCCAATAATGATGGCTTTATCCTTCATTAGGTCTCAGCTCCATATAGGCCTGAGCTTCGAGAGCGGTAAGAGCAATGGTGTTAATACAATCGGTGACTGTTCCCGTTCTTTGCAGAACGTTAGCTGCTTTTTTAACTCCCATTAAGAAAGGCCCAAGAACTTCTCCTCCGCCCAGCTGTTGAACGAGTTTGTAGGCTATATTGCCAGCTTCAAGATTTGGAAAAATTAAAATATTTGCCCCATTTTTAATCTCGCAAAATGGGAAAATTCTTTTGGTAATCTCACCGTTGACAGCTGTGTCGGCCTGCATTTCTCCATCAACAATCAGTTCGGGTCGTAAGCTTTTTACTAGGCTTACGGCTTTTTTCATTTTGACAGCTGAGCCAATTTTTCCAGTAAAGTTGGAAAAGCTTAACATAGCAATTTGGGGAGTTTGATTAAAGTACAGGGCGGCATCGGCAGCGTTAATAGCAATTCTTGCAATCTGCTCCGCTGTAGGGTCAACGTTTATTGTTGTGTCTGAAAAGAAATACATTTTATCTTTGAATAAAACAATATTGAGACCAGTTGCGATGTTCCCTTCCGTTACGCCAATAATTTTTAAGATGGGTCGAACACAATTCGCGTAGTTTTGAATCGAGCCACTGACTGTGCCGTCAACATCACCCATGTGAACGGCCATGGCGGCAAAATAATAAGGGTCGGCGATAAGTCTTTCAGCCTCAGCTTGCATAACTCCATTTCTTTTTCTCATATTGTAGAATTCTGCACAGTATTCAGGGTACTTGGGATGTTTAGAGGGTTGGTAAATGGGGATGTCTTTTAAGTCATCCAAGTCTAGAGCTTCAATTTTAGCTCGAATATCAGCCTCGTAACCAAGTAAAATTGGACGACAAATTTTTTCGTGAGCGATAGTGTTGAGAGCCTTTAAAATTTTCTCACTTCTGCCCTCTGGAAAAATTAACGTTGGCACGTCCATATTCATATTGCGAGAATTCTGTTTAACCTTGTTTATTACAGTTCTCATAAAACCACGAGTCACGCTTTCGAAAGCCTCGAGGCTTTCTCTGTATGCGTCCAAGTCCTTAATAGGTTTCCGCGCTACGCCAGTGTCCATAGCGGCCTCAGCTACGGCAGGGGCCACATTCATGAGGACTCTTGAATCAAATGGCTTTGGAATAATGTATTCGGGTCCAAAGCTGAACTTTTTGTTTCCGTAGGCCTGAGCGACGGGGTCGGGCACATCCTGTTTTGCGAGTTTGGCAAGAGCTTGCACTGCCGCCAACTTCATTTCTTCGTTGATTTGTGTGGCGTGAACATCGAGAGCTCCTCTGAAAATAGATGGAAAACCCAGAACATTATTCACTTGATTAGGGTAATCGCTTCGTCCGGTGGCAATAATAGCGTCTTTTCTGACAGATAGAGCTTCCTCAGGTAAAATTTCTGGATCGGGATTGGCCATGGCGAAAACGATGGGTTTTTTAGCCATACTGGCTAGCATTTCTTTTGTAAGGGCACCAGCCACGCTCAGGCCACAAAAAACATCGGCGTCAATAAGAGCTTCTTGGAGGGTTCGAGCCTTTGTTTTTACGGCAAAGGGTTCTTTCCATTTATTCATGCCTTTTTCGCGTCCCTCATAAATGACACCTTGGGAGTCGCACATAATTAGGTTTTTACTCTGAACGCCGAGTTTAATAAAAAGATTCGCACAGGCTATGGCCGCTGCTCCGGCACCATTAAACACAACCTTGATATTTTTTAATTTTTTACCTTGGATTTCGCAGGCATTAATTAAGGCGGCTGATGAAATGATGGCCGTACCATGTTGATCGTCGTGGAAAACGGGGATGTTCATTTCTTTTTTTAAACGGTCTTCAATAATAAAACATTCGGGGGCTTTAATATCTTCTAAGTTAATTCCGCCAAAAGTTGGCTCAAGAGCTTTGACCGTTTGTATAAAGAGTTCGGGGTCTTTAGCATTCACTTCAATGTCAAAGACGTCAATATTCGCAAATTCTTTGAATAAAACCCCTTTGCCTTCCATAACGGGTTTGCTGGCCAGGGGGCCAATATCTCCAAGTCCGAGAACCGCTGTGCCATTAGAAATAACAGCCACCAAATTTCCTTTAGTCGTGTACTTGTAGGCAAGGTCCCCATCTTTTGCTATTTCCTTACATGGAGCTGCTACACCTGGTGAGTAAGCGAGGGATAAGTAGTGTTCCGTGTTACTCGGTTTGCTGGGTTGAACATCGACCTTACCCGGTTTTCCCTGGGAATGATAATTGAGAGCGGCTATCTCCATCTTTTTTTTCACAAAAAAGCTCCTTTTTCATACAACCGCATAATCCTCGCACAGTCGGAAGAACAGTCACTAAAAAAGTGTGTATTTCCACCTATTTTGCAAAATATAATGCGCTTTTTCAGCGTTTGACAGCATTGACAAAAAACTATGGGAAAGGCAGCTTTATATTGGGTGTGAAAAAATTGGCATTTGGATTCAACGAGAGGGTCAATCAGCATGAGTATTCAGGAAAGTTTAAGAATAGTTGACAAAGGCGAAATGGCTATTTTGGAGTGGGATTTAATCGGAGAAAAGGTCAATAAACTGTCGACTCCCGTTATGATGAGGTTAAAAGAGCTGATTGAGGAGCTAAAGTCTTCAAAATTTAAGGCTGTTATACTGATTTCTAGAAAGCCAAAGATATTCATTGCGGGTGCGGATATAGAGGAAATCAAAAGCCTTAAAAGTAAAGAAGAGTACGAACCCGTTCTCAAGCAGGCCCATGCTATTTTTAATGATCTTGAAGACCTGCCCATGCCAGTTATTGCCGCTATTGACGGAGCCTGTTTGGGTGGTGGCTGTGAGTTGATTCTAACCTGTGATTACAGAATTGCCAGTGATGATAAATCAACTCAAATTGGTTTGCCTGAAACCAAGTTGGGTATTATTCCAGGGTTTGGGGGCTGTGTTCGCCTTCCTCGGGTTGTTGGCTTGCAGGCAGCGCTAGATATCATTTTAGCTGGAAAATCAGTGATTCCACACAAAGCTTTGAAAATCGGTTTAGTCGACGAAGTTGTGGCCAAAGATCGCTTAGAAGCTCGCGCCATAGAAATGGCAAGAGAGTGCGTAGAAGGCAAACGTGGCAAGAGACAAAAAAAGTTCCTTCCTCGCGGGGCTATGGGAAGTTTGTTAGAGTCTTTTGTTGGTCGAAGCCTAGTTGTGAGTAAAGCAAAGGAAATGACTTTAAAACAAACTAAGGGGTTCTACCCAGCTCCGATTAAAGCTCTAGAGGTTGTCGCCCAGACGTACAATTACAAGGACCGTGGCTCAGCTCTAGAAATAGAGATGGCAGGTTTTTGTGAAGTGGCCGTAACGGATGTATCGAAACATCTTATCAATCTTTTTTATATGTTAGAGGATGTAAAAAAGCAGACTGGAGTTGCAGATAAAAATGTTAAAGCGTTAGAAGTCAAATCTATGGGAGTCTTGGGAGCTGGAACGATGGGCGGTGGAGTGGCTTATGTAGCTGCCGACAAGGGCGTTTTTGTGCGAATGAAAGATATCAGCAATGAGGCTATATCTATTGGATTTAAAGCTGCGAAGTCGCTTTGGGATAAAAAGGTCGCAAGGAAAAGTCTTAATAAATTTGAACATCAAAAGAAGATGAGTCATATAAGTGCCTCTTTAGATTTTTCAGGGTTTCAACACCTCGACCTTGTGGTGGAGGCTATTGTTGAGGACATGGAAATTAAAAAGAAGGTGATTGCAGAAACGGCTGGTCACTGTCGTCCGGATTGTATTATGGCCACAAATACGTCCTCCTTGAGCGTTACAGAAATGGCCAAAGGTCATCCTAATCCAGAGAATTTTTTAGGGATGCACTTTTTTAACCCGGTTGATAAAATGCCATTAGTTGAGGTGATTAGGGGCGAGAAAACTAGTGATGTTGCGACAGCTACAGTTTTTGAGTTAGCTAAAAAAATGGGAAAAACGCCTGTTGTGGTCAAGGATGGTCCGGGCTTTTTGGTCAATCGTCTGTTGGTGCCATGGATGTCTGAGGCTCTGTTCCTTTTGGAAAATGGTGTCTCAATAGAGAATATGGATCGAATTTTTTCTAGAAAATTTGGAATGCCAATGGGGCCTTGCCGTTTGTTAGATGAGGTTGGCTTGGATGTTGGAGTGAAAGTTGTCAAAATATTCAATCAGAGTTTGGGGAATCGAATGGAAATACCCAAGTTAATGGAAAAAATCGACCTTAAAAAGCGGCTGGGAAAAAAGAGTGGACTAGGTTTTTATATATATGATGAGAGAGGAAAAGAAAAACATGTCGACAACTCCATTTATGAAGAGCTTGGAGTGACTCCTTCTGACCCACTGAAAGAAAAAGAAATCATTGAAAGGGGAATCTTTAGAATGATCAATGAAGCTGCCATGGCTATGATTGAGGAGAAGATTTGTGAAACTCCTCAACAATGTGATTTGGCCATGATTATGGGGACGGGATTCCCTCCATTTCGCGGTGGACTATTGCGTTATGCTGATGAGCTGGGTAGTGAGTACATTGTTCAAGAACTCGAAGTTTACAAGTCTCGCTATGGGGAGAGGTTTACTCCCTCTATAGCTCTTACAAATATGGCAAAGAGCAACCGCCGCTTTTACGGCATTTAACTCTCTTTTTTTTTTTTTTTTACGCAATCTTATGCAACATTACGCAATATGTTTTGATTCTAGTTTGTGGATAAATTGTGAGTTCGATTCTATTTAAAAGTCTTTTTAGAGGGAGTGCTTTCGTTGCTCTTGCTGCCAGCTTGCTCTTCTTACAAAGATGAGTTTTAAAAAACTTTCAGAAGAGTTATTTTGATGCTTTGTGTAGGATTGTATAAAATGCAGAACTGGCCATTCTAGATTTTTTTTAGATCTTTTATTTCTTTTTTATATAAATATTGCCAACGGAACAAATAACTAAAATAAACTATTGGGGGGCAATAATGAGTAGATTTTTATCTGCAATTTTAACAGCTTTGATTTTTTTCGTTTCTACCGCACAAGCGGAGTTTTATGAGAAAGATCAACTTTATATATACAAAATTAGACCCTACTCTGAGGTTTTAAGCTCCAAAGAGATTGTTGAGTTCACAGCAAAAATATCACACGTGGCGCTTGTGAGTGTCATGGAATCTATGGTTGAACACAAAATTTTTCCAGAGTCTATAGCTTCTGTGCAAGATATCGAGAGATTGCGGAAGGCTAATGATGAAGTGGAAACTTTAGTGGCCTATCTCAATAAGCTCATACAAGAGCAAAGAGCTGAAAAAAGCCGATTCACATTGCCAGATCTTTTGCCAGATGCCTTTCTCGTTTTTGGAGGGAAGAAACTATCTTTAAATATAGGTGCCGGAGTTGCTGGAGCCGTATCCCTTGGCGTTGTGATGATGCCTGTGTTCGTAGAGAAATACAGCATTCGAACAGGGCAACTTGAGGATGAATATTTTAGTGTAAAAATGGGAATAGTGGGCTGGGCTAATGGAGACGCTGGTGTGGCTGTTGGTGGAGGTTCGGCTTTGCAGGTAGGCATTGGTGCGATATGGGATTTAAACGACTCGTTTGTAAATCCTGAGCAGTTTTGGGGCGCTGGCCTTGGAACTTCGTGGAGCCCTTTAGTTCTGGGAGCAGGTATCAACGCGAAGGTGGGTTTTGTATCTAACTGGGATATGCCAGGTTGGGTTGATTTTGCTTACCTCACGGCTGGCATGGAATTAGGTGCCACTATTGAAGTGAGTGCTCCGAAAGCTAGTTTCACGAGCTTTTTCTCGGGTGCTAAGATTATGGGATTGCTGGAAAGTTCACAAAGAAAAGCTTTTGAAACTGCGCTTAAAGATATGGGCAAGCGCGTAGATGAAGTCATCATAGAAATTAGAAAAAATGAAGAAGAGAGAATCTTAAGAGAAAAAGAACTTCACTTACAAAACAACCCCTAACACTGAGTACGGGGATGCCTGGTGCCAACTCCAATCAGGGCTACAATCAGGTGCCAGGCCCTAATTTGCAGACTTAATTTGTAACAGCGTGGGCGGCAATTTTCACATTCCGCCCCTTCTTGACCTCTTCATTCACTAACTTTTTGGAATTACATTGAGAACAAGTTCACATCGGCCATAAACATCAGCCATATCAGAGGGCATGAATCGTGTGATTAAGGGGCTTAAATGGCAAGTCTGCGGATTAATCTTATGCGGATTAATCTTACAGAGAGGTGACAAACTTTGGCTTCGAATCAGTTTTGTCTCAGGTTGAGACGCGAAACCCCTTTAATTTTTACCTGAGCCATGCCAAATCGGCCCTATCTTTGCCTTACCTTTATATAAGCCACTGTGATTGTATTCTAGTTGATCAGAGTCTCTCACGCATTAATTTGAGTTGGCTGTTATAAGGAGAAAGCCATGAAGAACTGGGCTAAAACTTTAGTATTTTTAATGTTATCCGCGCTTATTCTTACCGCCTGCGGAGGAAAAGATAAGCGTGAGCCGGTTAGGAAGTCTGGCAGAGGAGGACGAGATGCGACTCCTACAACAACAGACTCAGCGACCCGTGTGACTAATGCCAAAGGGACTATTACTACAACTCAAGAGCGGCTAGATGCCTTTGTGAGTGTGGCTGGCAATCCAACAGAAATTGTAGGTCTCATAAACGTATCGGGCGCAGGTGTCAGCTTTCGAGGATCGGCTTTAGCAGTAGGTACCTCAAGTGGCAGTGGGGTTATTGATCAAGCGAGTATAGAAATCATAGTTGTTGACGACCTTGTTGTAAGTCAGAAAGAAGAGCCTTTGGTGATTTCTAGTTTTAGACTTCACAGTGGAACGGTTGTGGCATCAGGTCAACAGGACGAAGTTAAAATTGAGTTTTATGATCGAGAATATGATCAATGGTTGATAGTGAGAGGTACAGCCCCACATTCAACATCAGGAAATTTCACAGGAACCATGAGCTTTATAAATGAATCTTCAGGTGTTTTGACATACGGAGAGGAAACTCTGGGGCAATTTAGTATACCTGTTTGTTCCTTCTTTAAATGTAAATAGCTCCTTGTCTTGTATGTGGGTTGGGAATCTGCTAGCATTCTCAACCATGCACGTAAATTTTCGTTTTGATGCCAATATGCTGGAATCTTTGGTTGGTGGTCGATCAATTTTGGATCTCGAAGGGTTAAAGATTCAAAACTTAGATCAGGCCTATAATTTTCTCAGAGCTTATGGATTTGATATGACTAAAGCCGCTGATGAAAAACAGCTTTGGACGTATCTACGCAGGGCCGTAACTTATATTCAGACGGAGTTGCTCATAGATGGCGAAGTTATTCCTGAAGTCTTAAGTGACCCCAATAAACTGCAAAATATTGCCAATATTTTAATGTACGCCTCAATTAAGGATGATAAGAATAACTCAATGCAAAAATGGTCTTGTGCCATTTTAAAGGTCATGCATGTGCTGGTTCATTTAGACAATGACTTGTTTACCCAGCACTCTATTAGAATTCAAGAGCAGATTCTGGAGACCGTCCGCCATCATATCGTGAAAGATCCTATTGCGGGGACCTTTTTGGGGCACCCAAGTGATCCTGACCATGTGGCGTTAAAAAAATTTGTTGTAAAGTCATTTAAAAGCTCGACTTCATCCATCACAAAGTTATTAGCTAAGCCCGAGGCCGTAGCCTTTACCTTGTTAGATAAGATAGGAATTCGCTTTGTAACCAAACATCTTTTTGATGTTTTTAGAGTCATGAGATTTTTGATAAATCATAATCTCATAAGCTTTCCGCACAATATTCCCGACCAGTCTAACAACACTCTATATCCTATCAACTTATTCTTAGAAGTTATGGAGACCTACAAAGATAATGACGATGTGTCTTTGGAGGATATCGATAAAACCTTGCTGAACAAATTGAATCTGGCTAGGGATAGAGCTGAGTATACAGACAAGTTGAATATATTCTCCAGCAAAGATTATCGCTTTATGAAGTTTATCACCAGAAAATTAATTAAGATGGACTGGCCACAAGAGGGGTCAAGTAAGTCCAAGGAGCTCAACTTTTTTTATCCATTTGAAGTTCAAATAATTGATTATCAAACTTATCTTCAGAATATCTCTGGAGAAGCCTCGCACGAAAAATATAAAGAAAGACAAAAAAAACGAGCTAGGACGCGGGTGCTGGGGAAGGATAGTCTGTAATGCTCCTTAGGATTTTGAGTTATCCAAAATCTATAATAGGAGGCTTGTCTTGTATAATTTGGACCTTGCTATGGAGTATTTTTACTATAGTCTCGACACCATTCCTTGAAAAGCATAGGGAGCTGGGTAACTTTATTACTTACTATTGGTCAAGGGGGCTTCTCTTTTTTTTAAATGTAAAGGTTAAAGTTATAGGAAGAGAAAATTTAACGGATGAAAATGGAATCTACATCTTTAACCATTCAAGCCATTTTGATATTCCCGTTGTTTTTGTGGCCTTAAAGGGGCGCACAGCTAGGTTTGGAGCTAAAACTGAACTGTTTAAGATTCCATTTTTTGGCAGAGCTATGAAAAATTTAGGTGTTTTGGAAATTCATAGGGGGCAGAGAGATCGAGTCATTCAACTCTATAAAGAATCTTTAAAAAACTTGGACAAAGGGATGAATTACATACTGGCTCCAGAAGGGACTCGTCAGTCTAATGGGAAATTGGGAAAATTTAAGTCGGGACCGTTTATTATGGCTATTGCGGGACAGTGCCCTTTGAAACCATTGGCTATCACTGGGACAAGGCAAATTATGCCTAAGCATTCTATATTTCCTTCGTGGGGTATATGGAGGTCAGATGTGGTTGTAAAAATACTGCCTCCGATTTCTGGTCGCAGTTACAATCTTGAAAGTCGAGATCAGCTGTCTGAAGTGGCACGAAGAAGTCTTCAAGAGGGGCTTGTTTGACTTTAGTCTATAGGTCTATAGGAATCTTAACTTTTATTTTGTAGAATAATAGGGTGAGGTTGTGGATTCACTTTTTTATTCAGTTCATTTTTTTTTGCGTGGCTGTCTTATCTGTTGCCGCCGAAAAATTAGGTGTTCTATCTGTCGATGAAATATTACTCAGACCTTATTTCAGGGCGGAAGAAGGTCAGCGAGGGGAGTTTGGGTTAAGTGACTCCCTAGTCAACTTTAGTTGGAAGAAAGACCAGCATTTGACTGCCAACTTAAAATTGGGCTCACAAATTTTGAGAAATCAAATGATTCACTTTTCTGACTCCCCATCGGAAGATCTCGGCCTTATCGAGGCCTATGTACAATACACAGGTATGTTGGGGCGAATTCGCATGGGTATTATCCCTTTGGAGTATGGCGTGGAAGGGAGTTGGCAAGAAAGCGAGTTGATTTTTAATCGACATTTGCTGTTTGAGAACCGAGTCGTGTCCCTGCGGGACGTTGGAGTTAGTTATTATGTAAGTCATAAAGGTTTCTATACTCAGATAGCTGTTCACAACGGAGAGAGCGATGTCGGCAACCCTGACGGCCGGATGTTTTTAACGGCGAGTTGGGGATGGAGGAATGAAAGAAATTTAAATCTAGGGATTTCGAGTGTTACAGGGACGATTAAACCTGAGTCTACGGTGGGAGTCACTCAGAATAATCTAGCAGGAGTTGACAGTTCTATTGAGTCTTTGTGGCGTCAGGCCACATTGTTTTTGCATTGGCATCCAAATAAATGGCGCTTTTTATTAGAAGCTACATTTGGTGAGTCAGAGCAGGAAAATAAAATACAGAAATACAATGCCGGTCATGTTGACCTGGGATACGACTGGAATCAACAGTGGGCTACATATTTGCGGTATGATCACTTTGATTGGAATGAAAGGGTCTATGGTGATTTGCACAGAAGGGTCACGCTCGCTGCAGTGGTTTCGGACCCTCATAAAACTAATATGCTTATTCTTGCCTTTAGCAAGAATTTTGAACAAGGTGTTGAGGTCAATAATGACACCTTTCAATTGTCGTGGAGAGTGACTCCCTTATTTCGCAAACAATAGAATAGGTGTTTAGCGTCATTTAATTTCAGAATTCTTATCATATTTTTATGATTAATGGAGAGCAGAGTTTGAAAGGTCTAGAGGAATCTGCTATTTATTCATAACGATGATCGAAGGTCTTGAGATCTTAATTAAGCCATCCTAGAAAGGGGTGGGGGGAGATCCTTGTTGTGAGTAGTTGGCAGCTGGTTAGTTGGTTAGTTGGTTAGTTGGTTAGTTGGTTAGTTGGTTAGTTAGTTGATAAAATTGAAAATTTTATGAGTTGAGATTAAGAGCTTGGCTAAGACTCGAGTTGATGAATTAAGAGCGTGAATACAAATTTAGAATGGGAGCCGTTTGATTATTTCATTTCACTGAAATGGTTAAACTTGGATTGAAACTTTAAAGGTAAAAAAAGAGGTGGGTATGAATAAAGTCGGTGTAGTTGGTGCTGGGCAAATGGGGAATGGTATAGCGCAGGTTGTGGCTTCGAAAGGTATTTCTGTGGTGATGATGGATCTGCAGGAATCAGCTTTAGAAAGAGGCATGGCAGCCATCGAGCAAAGCTGTAACCGTCTAGTTAAAAAGGAACTTATAAGTGAAGAGGATAAAAAGCGACTCCTTTCGCTTGTAGAGACAAGTTCTCGAATGAGTGATCTTAGCGATTGCGATTTTGTCGTAGAAGCTGCAACAGAGAACGTCGATCTTAAACTTAAAATTTTTAAAGAATTAGATGCGACTGTTAAGTCTGATGCGATTCTTTGTTCTAATACATCCTCAATTTCTATTACGAAGATTGCGGCTGCGACGTCCCGCCCTGAGAAAGTAGCGGGTATGCACTTTATGAACCCTGTGCCTTTGATGAAATTAGTTGAAGGCATCCGGGGACTGCAAACTTCAGAAGAAACTTTTAATAAGGTGGCTAGCTTCTCAGAGTTCCTCGGTAAAACTTTTGTTGAAGCTAAAGATATGCCAGGTTTTGTTGTAAATCGTATTCTCATGCCCATGATTAATGAGGCTATTTACGCTCTTTATGAGGGAATAGCTGATGTTGAAGGCATTGATAGTGCTATGAAGCTGGGAACCAATCAACCCATGGGTCCCCTAACGTTAGCTGATTTTATTGGTCTAGACACATGTTTAGCCATTATGCAGGTTCTTCATGAAGGTTTAGGGGATACGAAGTATAGGCCATGTCCACTCTTAATTAAATATGTAGAGGCAGGATGGTTAGGCAAAAAATCTGGGCGTGGATTTTATAACTATTAACTTAATTTGATTTGGATTAAATTGCATTTAAGTTAGTTAGTTAGTTAGTTAGTTAGTTAGTTAGTTAGTTAGTTAGTTAGTTAGTTAAGCCGGAGGAAGGCTTTAGGTCAAAACTTGAACTGTAAGGCTTTAAAACCAAAGTTTTTAGGTTAAGAACAAGACAGAGCCTTAAATTAGAGTTAAGGTGCTGGGGAGGAAAAGTGGATTTTAAATATTTAAAATTTGAGCAAGTGGATTCAGTTGGAGTTTTAAAGATCAACAGGCCAGAGGCATTGAACGCCTTAAACTCAGCACTTATAGATGAGCTTTCTCACTTTTTTTCTAAAAGTCTTTTTTCCACAGATATTAGAGCTTTGGTGGTTACAGGGGAAGGAAAGGCTTTTGTTGCGGGAGCCGATATATCTGGCTTTCAAAATATGAAGCCAGAAGAAGCTCACATATTGTCAGAAAAAGGTCAGAGACTATTTGACACAATTGAAGGATCAAGAGTTCCTGTCTTAGCTCTTGTCAATGGTTTTGCCCTTGGCGGGGGCTTGGAGTTGGCCCTTTCATGTGACTTTATTGTTGCAAGTCGCCATGCAAAGATGGGGCTTCCTGAAGTGGGTTTGGGGCTAATTCCTGGCTACGGTGGAACTCAGAGGTTGAGCAAAAGTGTGGGTAAATCTTTGGCAAAGGCTGTCACTTTAAGTGGTGAAATGTTTACTGCTGAACAATTTTATTTGTGGGGACTAGTTGTTGAGGTGGCCGACTCTGATCAACTTATGGAAAGAGGGCTTTGGTGGGCTAACAAGATGGCTACAAAGTCACCAAGTGCCATAAAGTTGGCCAAGAAGGCCATCGAGGAGGGGTTTGATAAGGAACAACGGGAGGGGTTGGCCTTAGAGGCTCAGCTGTTTTCCAATTGCTTTCTAAATCAGGATCAAAAAGAGGGGGTGGCTGCATTTTTGGAGAAACGCAAACCTCAGTTTACAGGTCTGTAGGATAAGTTATGACATACAAGCCAAAGAATTCTATTCGTATTGTTACAGCGGCGTCTCTTTTTGATGGGCACGATGCCAGTATTAATATTATGAGGCGCGTTCTGCAAGATATGGGCGCAGAAGTTATCCATTTAGGTCACAATCGTTCTGTTCGAGACGTCGTTATGACGGCCCTTCAAGAGGGGGCTCAAGGAATTGCAGTAAGCTCCTATCAGGGTGGGCACATTGAATACTTCAAATATATGAAAGACTTATTGGACACATGTGGTGCCCACTACGTCAAAATTTTTGGCGGTGGAGGCGGAGTTATTGTCCCTAAAGAGAAAAAACTACTAGAGAATTATGGAATCACCCAAATCTTTCATCCCGAAGACGGTAGAAGGTTAGGTTTAGAGGGAATGATAGAGTTTGTTGTACGAGAGTGTGATTTCTCTATTTTAGAAGCCTCAAAGGATCAGTCTTATTTTAGTTTTCAAGAAAGTTTAGGAAGTCAACCTCTGGGCCATCGGCCAGATGGTGTTGGTGGTGTTGATTTTGAGAGAAGGCAGAGAGTCTCTCCAGATATTGAGAGAGAAGGGCAAAATTTTGAATTTTCTAGAAACTTAGGCCAAGCCCTTACCGCCATTGAAATGGAGGAGGGTCAGGCTCCAATTCTAAATCAATTAATTTCAAATATGAGTTTATCTGCAAGGGATCTGGCCCGTCCCCATGCAAGTCCTCTTGTTTTAGGGATGACGGGAACTGGGGGCGCTGGAAAGTCCAGTTTAATTGATGAACTTGTGCAGAGGTTTCTGAATGTTTATGAAGACATAAAAATTGGAGTGGTCTGTGTAGATCCAACAAAAAAGAAAACTGGAGGGGCTTTGCTTGGAGATCGTATTCGAATGAACTCCTTAAGTCGACAAGGGGTTTTTATGAGATCTGTAGCCTCTCGTGGTTCTGGCAACGAAATTGCGATAGCCCTCCCCTCAATCTTGAACTACTTAAAAAGTTTAGACTTTGATTTATTGATTGCGGAATCTTCTGGGATAGGTCAGGCGAGCTCTGCAATTACCGAAGTTTCCGATTTCACACTTTATGTTATGACATCGGAGTTTGGTGCTCAGAGCCAACTAGAAAAAATTGATATGATTGATTATGCTGACTTTATTGCAATCAACAAGGCCGATAGAAGAGGTGCACAGGACGCATTTCGGGATGTTTGTAAGCAGTATGCAAGATCCAGAAAATTATTTGAATCTAAGTCAGATTTTCCGGTCTACTTAACACAGGCCTCAAATTTTAATGACGAAGGTGTTAATGACTTGTTTTATGGTATTTGTGAACATCTGGATAAGACGGCCAGTGGCCCTAGAGATTGGTCTATTTACAAAACTCTGAAAGACAAAGTTAGAGGAGTAAAAAAACAAACAATAGTTCCAGCAGAGCGACAGTCTTATTTGGCAGAGATCGCCGGGGCCGTCAGGAAATACAAAAGAGAAACGGCTTTGCTAGCGGAAAAAGCCTCTTTGCTGGGAAATTATGTGCAAACTCAAGATAATCTTGGCAAAAAAGATCAAAGTGAACAATTAGGAAGAGCCCTAGAAAACGCTATACAGGGGTTGACTCAAGAATTGAGTGCAGAAATTGGACCTGAATGGCTTGATAAGATTAGAAATTTTGATGAGCTGCGATCTCTTTATGAAAAAGATGAGTTTATCTATCAAGTTCGAGGCAAGGATATTCGTCAACCTCTGAAGCGGGAAAGTCTTTCTGGACTTAAAATTCCTAGAGTGATTGTGCCGGCCAAGAAAGATTGGGGTGAGCGCTTAGAGTTTTTGCGATTAGAGAATGTTCCAGGTTCATTTCCTTACACAGCAGGAGTTTTCCCTTTAAAGAGGGAGGGAGAAGATCCTTCTCGTCAGTTTGCGGGGGAGGGACCTCCTGAAAAGACCAATAAAAGATTTCATTTTTTGTGCAAGGATACGGAGTTTAAAAGATTATCAACAGCCTTTGACAGCGTAACTCTTTATGGGCAAGAGCCAGATTTGCGCCCAGATATATTTGGTAAAGTTGGCGAAAGTGGTGTGAGTATTGCCACTCTTGACGATATGAAAAGGCTTTACGAAGGTTTTGATTTGTGTGATCCCAAAACTTCAGTGAGTATGACAATTAACGGTCCAGCACCGATGATTCTGGCTTACTTTATGAATACGGCTATCGATCAACAGTATGATAAAAAGCGAGTGGAGTTAGGCCGAGAATTGACAGAAAAAGAAAAGTCTGAGGTCCGAGCCTACACTTTAAGTCATGTAAGAGGAACTGTTCAGGCTGATATTTTAAAAGAAGATCAAGGTCAAAACACGTGTATTTTTTCTATTGATTTTGCTCTGAAAATGATGGGCGATATCCAAGAATTTTTTGTTAAAAATAAAGTGAGAAATTTTTATTCAGTGAGTATTTCTGGTTATCATATTGCGGAGGCTGGGGCTAATCCCATTACTCAATTGGCACTGACCTTGAGTAATGCTTTTACCTATGTGGAGTATTATTTGAGTCGCGGATTAAAGATTGACGACTTTGCTCCTAATTTAAGTTTCTTTTTTAGTAATGGATTAGATCCTGAATACAGTGTGATAGGGCGTGTAGCCAGAAGAATTTGGGCGGTGGCTCTTAAAAATATTTACGGAGCCAACGAGAGATCACAGATGCTTAAGTATCATATTCAAACGAGTGGCCGCTCGCTACATGCTCAGGAAATTGACTTTAATGATATTCGCACGACATTGCAGGCTTTGATTGCGATAAATGATAACTGTAACTCCTTGCACACTAATGCCTATGATGAGGCAATTACAACTCCTACTGAGGAATCAGTTAGGCGCGCGCAAGCTATTCAGATGATTATTAACAAAGAGTTTGGGCAAACAAAAAATGAGAACCCCAATCAGGGTAGCTATTTAAATGAGTGGTTAACCCAGGAGGTGGAAGAAGCTGTTCTCGAGGAGTTCGTAAAAATAAGTGAAAGAGGTGGAGTGCTAGGAGCGATGGAGACTCAGTATCAAAGAGGGAAGATTCAAGAAGAGTCTTTGTATTATGAGCACCTCAAGCACAATGGAGGTTTGCCCATTGTGGGAGTGAATACTTTTATTAACCCTAAGACTTTGGAAGAAGACTATGTGCTTCCACCTATCGAGTTGCGCAGGTCAACTCAAGATGAAAAAATGGGGCAATTGTCGAGGCTGAAATCTTATCAGGAGGTTCATTGCACTGAGGGGGCAAGGGAGTTGGAGGCTTTAAGGTTGGCGGCTCTTAGGGGTGAGAATATTTTTGAGGCTCTGATGTCGGCTTCACGTTATTGTAGTTTATATCAGATGACTCAGGCACTTTACGAAGCTGGTGGTCAATACCGCCGAAACCTCTAGGCGGTGCCAGGCCCTAATTTGCGCCACATCGTGCCACCAGAAAGCGCCA
>CAZCYD010000054.1:0-19320 GCA_964502735.1 uncultured Pseudobdellovibrionaceae bacterium | reverse complement strand
CTATTGGGGGTAAATCGTTCACTAAAATTTGTCCAGTACTTTTGGGGAAGACCACGACCATCCTTTTTGAAGTCTACTTGTATTGAGCTTCTTAACTTCATCAAAGAAACTTCCAGGAACTTCTGTCTCTCTGAACTCGAAGCAATTTTTGATGGCTTTCTTCAAAGTCTTCGGATCTGCTTTAGGCAGAAAAACTGCCAAATCATGAACATCTTTAGACCTCGAATTTTGATCTCCATGAGAGATGAGGGCATGAAGCTTTTCGGCACAGATAGTTTCAATGGGATAGACCGACCAACTGATTGATTCTTGGCCTATCAAGGTATTCACTTCTACCTTTTGGGGGCCAGGAGTTATTGGATCACCAATTCCAAGGTCAAAATTGATAATCTGAGCTTTTTTGATATTTTTAAGGACTTCACCAATGCCCGCACGATACACATGTCGAATACCGCCATATTCACCTTGAGTCGCAAGGTCGACTTGGGTTTCAAAGCGAAACCAAACACCATCATCGAGATCATGCTCGGCCTGTTTCTTCACTTGTTCGAGTGTCTGCTCGATATTTGATTTCACAAGTAGTGCATCTAAGTCCACTGTGTAGCGAGGAGACTCATAAACTTTCAAGCCCACAAAGCCGCCTTTAAATATAAGCCGATCTGCGAGCTTTTTGTCAGCAATAATCCTTGCGACAAGTCTTTCAATCAAAAAGATAGTTTCTACATCTCTGAATTTGGCCTCTAGCTTTTTAGATATTGTGGTGAGTTTTTGGCGAACAGATTCGCCCTTGGCTTTAGTGGTCATCCTTCGATAGCTCCTATGATGGCCTCGAAGTATTTGGTGAGATAAGCATCTAGACCTAGCTCCTTAGCCATAACTCCGATTTTTTTAAGTGTTGTCTGCTTTTGTTGAATGGCTATGCGAGCCGCTTTAATGGCAGTTCGTTCTCCAATTTTACTGGCAAGCTTAAAACCCTCTGCGATAGCTCTTTCAATGGATACGATTCGAAAACCATCGCCATGAATAATTCCAACATCAAGAGGTGTCTTTGTGCGAATCAGGCGATAACCCTTTACATGGCTTCTTTGCTCAGGTGGGACTAGAACCCATGTTTGCTGCGGAACTTGATTGGCGAGGTTGTAATAGAAAAGAGCGGTTAGTCCACCTACGACAGACTTGGGTCCAAATTTAGTGCAAGCAATCTGAAAATCAATCTCTCTTGAGACTTTAGCTTTTGGATGAAGATAGATGCCCCTTTCCATTCTTTGAATCTTTTCTTCTTTCACAAGCCTTGAGAGCTCCTGCTGAGAAATGCCAATCTCCTCAGCCTGAGAGAGAGAGAAGGGTCCTAGTTTTTTAAGTAGAGTCTCTTGTTTGGGGGTCATGACTTATTATCTGGTGAAATATTCCATTTTTCAATAAAAATGTCATTTTTCACCAGACACCCCAGGCCTGATTGGTGGGTAAGAAAATTAAAATGGCCGAATCTCACATTTCTCATCGATAATGTGGGCATTGACCTAAGCCTATTTACAGGATTTAATATTTATATGAAGCCCAACGAGGCCTAGTGTGAGGAAAATCAAGGGGTTAGAGACGAAAAAATACCTCCACCAATTGTTAAGTAATATGACTCGGATTCCGCTCAGTGAATTTCGGGTTTTTATTTTTGAAGGAGATCATCATGGATGAAAAAGACTTTGAAGGCACATTGGTCCTAGAAAAACTTGCAGAGATGGGCAAAGTCGATGCCTTTTTTGAGGCCATTGATGCGGATGATTTTAGCCGAGCCAAGTCACTCATGAGACAAGCCTGCGTGGATGCCGAAACCATAGCCATAGTTTTAAAGAAAATGAATGAGGCGGACGGCAAACATTAATGGCATAGCTCAAGCAGACTTAGCGGAAACTTTGAAAATACAAATAGATTTAGCAGGCCACCAACTATCAAATCGATTTGATAGCTCACCGCCCCATCAACCCTATCGTCGCTGCGCTTCGAAGGCCTCTTGCGGGGCGGGTTCAATTGGCTGGACAGGCGGGTTCAATACGCGAAACTAAGCAGAGGGTTAATTATCAAACGTTCTGACGACTTCTTCGACGTTTACCACAAAGCCGAAAAAAGCGTTGGTAACTATGAAGTTGTATCAAAAACCTCTTTTGATGCTCCTCATAAAGCTGCAAACTATTTTTTAAAATTTTACAAAAACAGTATCGATGGAATTGAAATCAAATAATTTCATTCCCCAAAAAAATCTCCGGATTACAACTCTGTAAATGTCAGAGTTTGGCTAGCATGAGGGTCATCATTGAAAAACAAAGCAATATTTAGATCCTCTTTGCATATAGTGGAATTAAAGACGAGCCCATCTCCACCTTTGCTTCTTAAGTGATCGGCCAGAATTTGAGAGATTGTGGGAATCTTTTGGTATGTCCAGATCCTCTCACCGTGACTGACATAGACTTCTTCTAGTAAGTTTGGATAGTCGAGTTGCTTGATTACTTTTTTCAGGTCCCATAACTTTAATGCCTCGCTAGAAGTAACTTTATAGAGCTTGTGCTTGCCAATGGGTTTTGCTGCTTCTGCTTTCGCATATTCTTCAGTGGA
Organism: uncultured Pseudobdellovibrionaceae bacterium; assembly: GCA_964502735.1. Classification (GTDB taxonomy): domain Bacteria; phylum Bdellovibrionota; class Bdellovibrionia; order Bdellovibrionales; family UBA1609; genus JACKAN01. The sequence goes on along the minus strand of CAZCYD010000054.1, from coordinate 16,713 downwards.
AGCTAAGTACAAAGCTCCCTTCTTATTCAGACTAGGAAGTGTAGATGTTAATTGTGCTCCACCAATATTGAAACGTCCTCCATCTGAAATGCTGCCAACTATAGTTAAGGGACCGTAGGTGGGGTTTGCAAGGCGGTAACCCTCCTTAAATTCAAAACAACAAAGGTCCTCATCTATTTCTTTGTCTCTTATCCAGTTAAAGAACGGCATGGACGTGTAGACTTGGGTTTTTTGAGCTTCGAGCTTTGCCTCGAAGTCATCCATAATTCGTTCCCAGCCAGCAATGTTACCCAATGTAATCTGAATACCGGTTAAATGGCTTTTTGCGTGAAGATTAGTCTGAGGCTTTTGCCTTCTCCTCTTAGCTTCTTCAATACGATTTTTGTGGAATGGTTTCTTAGAAGATCGACGTTTCAAAGCTAACTACCATTATCCAACGTGTTTAACGCCAGCACGATCCAACAACCAGTGAATTAATGGCTTGGCTTCACCTCTCATACATACTTCAAAGGGAGATGCGCCAAATAAAAGAGCGTTAGGTGACATCATCCATTTTGATGTTTCCTCAACACTTCGGTCAAAAAGCTCATAGGCAATATCTGTAGCCGTGACCAAGGAAATCACTCTCTCTGTTAAGCGAGTAGAAGGCTTAAGAGGAATTGCTTTATTATAGAATTGCTGCCTAGGTGTCCCAGTAGTTTTTGCTGCCACAGTTGGAGTGAATTTTGTGTATTCGAGGAGCTTCTGAGTATCTAAAGATTTTTTCCCTTCTTTGTCTTCAATAATAAGTCCCAGATGGTTTTGAATCTGACCTAATTGTGCTCCTGTTAGTTCGTTATGGTTAGTACCGTTATACATTTTAACTCCTCATCTCCTTATCGGAGGAGATTTAGACCTTCTCTAGCATCTTAGCATAAAAAGTGTAATTAAATTGTCTAAAAATTGCGTAAAAATGTGTATATATAGTAATTTCAAATACTTACTTTAGTTGAGTCAAACGAACTATTTTCACTATATGCATTTAAAAAGTGTCATTTTTTTGTCATCTGTCAAGCTATTCGTCCGGCTTCCTAGAAAGGCTTACTTTCCAGCCTCTAGATTCAATCTCATCCACAAGTTTGATCTACTGGGAAGCCCGAGAGGTCTACAGACAGGCAGATTTAGATCAAAAGATTTAGGGCGTATGGTAGGTCTTGATTTTGAGCCCCTCCCTTAGCTGTGCAACACGCATATTCAATTACACCCGTTCGGGTGCTATCCCAATAAATTTATTCATTTTTACACCCTATCGGGTATAAAGATAGCCTAAAGTCTAGTATTTATACCCGATAGGGTGTGAATTAATAATAATATTGATTTTTATACCCTATGGGGTATAATCTAAACATGGAGGCTCAATATTATATCCTAAAGGGTATAATATTGATGTAGAAATGATGAAAATCGTTGGACAGTATGTAAAGCAAAAAAGAAAACAGGTTGGACTCACCCAAGTTGAACTAGCGAAAAGCGCAGGCGTTGGACTTCGTTTCGTAAGGGAGTTGGAAAGCGGCAAAGAGACATTAAGGTGCGATACGGTCAATCAAGTCCTTGCCCTTTTTGGTTCCCGTTTGGGCCCAGTGCCAGAACAGGAAGCAACTAAAGAATTATGAAAAAAATTGGGAAGGTTTATTACAACGAAACATTTGCGGGAACCATTGAGCAGGCAGAAGGAGAATACCGTTTTCAATATGACCCAACTTATTTAAAGGACTCTGCAAATAAGCCTGTTAGCTTGTTGCTTCCGCTACGTCCAGAACCCTACATTGAAAAAACAATGATACCTTTTTTTGACGGACTTATTCCAGAAGGGTGGCTATTAAATATTGCTGAAATAAATTGGAAACTTGATAGAAAAGACCGCATGTCGCTACTTCTCGCGCTTTGTAATGACTGCATTGGGGCCGTCAAAGTTATTGACGCTTCATCTGAGGAGTAGAAATGAAAAAATGTTTGGCCTGCTACCAACAACTTGAAAGCTCCAAAACTGAATACCACGAAAAGTGCAGTAAACGGATTTTTAATTCAAAAAACCCTCCCCGACTGGATTACACCCTTGATGAAATCAATGAGTTAGCCAAAGAGGTCATACAAAAAAGAGTGGCTATTCCAGGTGTACAACCAAAATTATCTCTCACCTTTGGAGGTGCAAATAGTCTTGAGAAAAGGCTTACTATTGTTGGTTTGTGGGATGGCCTCTACGTTCTCAAGCCACCAAATGATGAATATCCAGAGCTTCCGCAAAATGAAGATGTGACCATGCACATGGCAAAATTGGCAGGCATAAAAACAGCTGAACATAGTCTAATCAGATTTAGCTCTGGTGAACTTGCATATCTTTCAACAAGGTTTGATAGAATGCTTAAACGCAAAAAACTGATCAAAATTCATCAAGAAGATATGTGTCAGCTAACAGGTTTATTGACTGAAAATAAGTACAACAGTTCTTTAGAGAAAGTGGCAGCAGCCGTAAATCAATACACGACTAACAAAGGATTAGAGTTACTTGAATTATTCAAAATAACAGCATTCTCATTTCTTACAGGTAATAGTGATATGCATTTGAAAAACTATTCACTTGTTTACAGAGATGAGGGCTCAGTTGAGCTATCTCCAGCCTATGACCTTTTAGCAACCAAACTAGTCGTGCCACAAGATAGAGAAGAAGTGGCTCTAACTATGAGAGGAAAAAAGAACCGACTGACTCCACAAGACTTTTTTGCCTTTGCGGAGTATTGTAGAATCAGCTCAAAAGCCTGCGAGAACGTTTTCAAGAAGCTAGAAAAGAAGTTGGGGGCATTTAAGAGGCTCATTTCGATGAGTTTCTTATCTGATGAAATGGCGCAAAAATATCTTGAATTAATCAATGAGCGAGCACAAAGGTTAGACCTTGCCGTTCCTAACAATTTTTTGGAATTAAATCGAGAATAAGATTGCGTTGCAGTAGTACTTTGCAGTCATCCGCCAATTCAGGCATAGTAATTTCGCGAAGTTGGAGGGGGAGGGTTCACCGCCTTCACCACTTACTAAGCCATCAAGCCCGAATTCTGCAAGGCGGTTTTCGGATTTTTAATTAAGGGGAGTTTTAAATGCCTTATGTAAATGTGCAAATCACTAAGGGAGCGACAAGGGAACAAAAGGCTGAAATTATTAAAGACATAACTAAATCTCTCGTTCGAGTCTTAGGTAAGAAACCCGAGCATACCCATATCGTGATTCAAGAAATCGCTGATGAAGATTTAAATGAAACCTCTTGAAGTCTTTCTTACAGCTCTCAGACTGGGCTTGACATCCTTTGGTGGGCCCATTGCCCATTTGAGTTATTTTCACAATGAATACGTCAAAAAAAAGAAATGGCTTAGTGAACAAGCCTACGCTGATCTTGTGGCCCTTTGTCAATTTCTTCCTGGCCCAGCCAGTAGCCAAGTCGGAATGGCCATCGGTCTATCGCGAGCAGGAATTTGGGGAGCGATTTTATCTTGGATTGGATTTACCCTACCCTCTGCTATTATTCTTATCTTATTTGGTTTAGGAATGGCACACATTGAGGCCGAAGCTCACCAGCATTGGATCCACGGCCTTAAAGTTGTTGCCGTTGCCGTCGTTGCTCAAGCCGTTTTAGGGATGGGGAAAAAACTTTGCCCTGACAAAGAAAGAGTCACCATAGCCATCCTTTCGAGTGCGAGTGTTCTTTTCGCAAATTCTGCCTTTACCCAAATACTCGTTCTAATTGCGGCTGGAGTTCTAGGAGCTTTCTTACTTAAAACAACTTCTGAACTCCCACACGAACCTTTACATAAGGGGCGACGTCGCACTGGAACCATTTTTATTACTTTGTTTATCGGACTGCTATTTGTTCTACCTATAATTAGGTCATTATATCCCGAGCAAAGCCTAAAGCTCTTTGATAGTTTCTATCGAGCTGGCGCACTTGTATTTGGTGGTGGTCATGTTGTTCTCCCACTTCTTCAAGCTGAGGTTGTTCCAACCGGTTGGGTAACGAACGATTTATTTATGGCGGGGTATGGAGTCGCCAATGCTATTCCGGGACCACTTTTTGCCTTTAGTGCCTATTTGGGTGCCGTCTCCTCTTCTTCACCAAATGGCTGGGGCGGAGCTTTTATCTGTTTGTTTGCAGCGTTTTTACCTTCCTTTCTTTTGGTCGTTGGAGTTTTGCCATTTTGGGAAAAACTAAGAAGCCTCCCTAAAGTTCGTCAATCCATGCTGGGACTTAATGCCGCTGTGGTTGGAATACTTTTGGCGGCTCTTTATAATCCTGTTTGGACAAGTGCCATTTTTTCAACAAAAGACTTTGCCTTGGCATCTGTCGGATTTTTCTTACTAGAATTTTGGAAGCTTCCATCGTGGGCCGTTGTATTAATAACTGTAGGAGCAAGCCTTGTTATTTATTGATGGACCCAGCATAAGGTAATTTTCGTTTTGACAGTTGAAATTAAAAATTTATAATATGCTGTGAATCAAAATCTTATAACCAAGGAAACCCTATGACAAAGAATATACATCCCATTGAAAGAGGAGTTCGAGTGGTGCTGGGACTAGGACTGATAAGTCTGGCTTTTTGGGGCCCAGAAAATAAACTTTTTCTTCTTGGTCTAGTCCCTGTGCTTACGGGACTCTTGGGTTGGTGCCCACCCTACCAACTTTTAGGAATTAACACCTGCAAACTTAAAAAGAATTAAGTTTTACATTCTTAATGAAGGTAGGAGGATTATTAGATTCTCCTGCCAGTTATTTTTTAATAATAATTAAAACAACTCTATAGAATAACCACATAATCAAGCCCAAATCCGCGGATTTCAATACAAAAAATATTCGTAACCGAAAGACTCATTCATTATCATCAACAACTAATTGACCGGCACCCTCAATCGTAGAGTCAGTATGGCCATTTGCTGTGTTTGGGTTTAGATAAACACAGGTTCGCCAACTGTGATAGGCGACTCGATCTAGCCATCTTAGAGCATCCAAAAGTTCAAGAGCTCTTGCCGGACTGGCGCCTGGTAAAGAAACGTCTTTGAGAACAAGTGGCCGCTCTTTGCTGCGAACGTCCGCAAGCTCAAGTGCACGCTTTTCTAAAACCGCAATCCAGTCGGATTGCGCCTTACCCTTAAGGCCCACAGTCGCAGTTTCTAAAAGCTCTTGGGTCTCAACCAAAGCCTTGTGAATCCGTGCAGCTAAAAGACTCTCTCGCACGCGCTCAGTAGGCTCCATGCGGCTCATCAGACGCAAAATATGATCAATGGCGTGCATGAGACCCACTCGCAAGTGAGATAAAGGCAGATCCCCACTTATCGTCGGTATCCGAGCATAAAAATCCTGTATCACACCCATCGATTGGTTGATTTGTCGGCGCGTTTCTGTAGTTATAGGCCCCGTCGGTCGGCGAAGTATTGCAAATACCTCGCAAGCTATATCGCTCAACGCCCGTCTGGTAGCCTCAAGAGCTACAGCTGGCACACTCAACAAAGTGTCGTCTAAGTGGCGAGTTAATTTAGGTCCCCGCTCAGGCAACACTCGCTCAATAAAATTTGAGAACTTGTTAACAAAAGGTAGAAAAATTAAAACACCTGTCGCGATAAAGCCCGTGTGAAAAGCCGCCAAGCTGGTTGCTCCCGGATCGAGACCCAAATATTTTTGCGCAAGACCTATTAGAACTAAAAAAAATGGGAGCAAAATCAACGCAATAACACCCGTTGCCATATTAAATAGCACGTGAGCCAGCGCCGTACGCTTTGCCGGCACAGTGCCTCCAATTGCGGCCAACACACCTGTAACTGTAGTCCCTATAGCCGCACCAATAAGCAAAGAGGCCGCCTGCTCAAAATTAACTGTATTTGTATGCAAAGCTGTTAGTGTCGTGGCCACAGCGGCACTCGAAGACTGCATAATAACTGTCATCACCGTTCCGACAATAACCGCCAGCGTATGCCCCAAAAGTCCCGTGCTGGGGAGATTCGCCAAACTGTATGTGCCAGAAAGCCCTTGCATTCCGGCTTGTAGAGTTTCTATGCCGATAAAAATTAAACCAAAACCCGCCAAGGCTATACCTAATGGACGAATACGACCAGCGCCCAACAGGTTTAAAAAGGCTCCAATACCCACGAGCGGAAGTGCATAAAAACCTAGACTGATCTTTAAACCCAAAACTGAAACAATCCAGCCCGTGCCTGTCGTACCTAAACTTGCACCAAAAACTACGCCTAATGCTTGTGGAAAGGTTAACAATCCCGCACTAACAAAGCCAATTACCGTAACGGTCGTCGCACTTGAGGATTGCACCATCGCTGTTATAACAGCTCCAGACGCAAAGGCTTTAAGAGGAGATCCCGTAAAACGCATCAATGCCGTTCGAAGAGCTTGGCCTGCGAAGGCCTTTAATCCATCGGTAAGCATTACCATACCCATTAAGAAAAGCCCTATGCCACCAAGCAATTTAAAAACCAAGGCTGTCATTTTTGATCTCCAATTTGATCTCCAACAAATCTGCTACAACAGCTCCGCAATAAAGAAGTTATAAGAAGCTGCAACACTTTGGAAATACTATAGATTTTTAGAATAGTCACTTAATAAGATTCACGCCAAAATAAGCAAACACCCCAAAAATCCTAAAAGGATTTTTGAGAACTTTCTCGTGCTTATATTGCTGTCTTGAAGCCTGCTAGTAGATCATGTTATATATCATTAACATGAGACCACTAAAAATTTGCCTCAAATCTAACCGGCTCAAATCTAGGCCCTCTAACTCAGCTCAGGATGTTGTCAAACTGGGTCTCAAATTTATTTCATTTGGCGGTTGAGTTACTAAACAGAAACACCTCAGCCGCCCTCCCCGAATTTATAACTTAAATTCTATCACTTAAAAATTAGAAATTTACTTAGAGTTTTGTTTTATTAAAACAACTCTAATGCATAGGGAGACTTTATGAAAAACCAAAATATCTTGATTATCTCTAAAACTGACTATGAAAAAATATCTGCTCTCACCTCGCAAGCAACAAAAAAACAGGGTGAACTGCTAGAAGAGGAGTTGGCACGGGCCTCTATTGTTGCCGACGATCAACTTCCCGAGAACGTTGTTGCAATGAACTCTGTTGTGAGCTTTGAAGATCTGGATAGCGGTAAGATTTCAACCTTTACCCTAGTTTATCCACCTGACGCAGACCTTGAAACAAATAAGATTTCTATCTTAGCCCCTGTGGGCGGAGCTCTTATTGGCCTGAGTATAAATCAAATTATTCACTGGCCAATAAATGAAAATAAGATTAGACGAATCAAAGTGATTTCGGTCTCAAAAACCGAGAAATAAAAGGAGTTTGTATGTCTGCAACAGGATCTTGGCTTCTGCTTGTCGCCGCTGGTATTTTTGAAATCTGCTGGGCCATTGGCCTCAAATACACTGAAGGCTTCAGCAGACCTATCCCAAGTTTTTTTACTTTAGTTACACTTTCCGCAAGCATGTATCTTCTTGCAAAAGCCGCTCAGACTTTGCCTATTGGAACGGCTTACGCTGTTTGGGTTGGAATCGGTGTGGTGGGAGCCAGCCTCTTTGGTGTTCTGCTTTTTAAGGAGCCTGCAACCACACCTCGGATTGCGTTCATGCTTTTGCTGATTATCTCAATTGTTGGTTTAAGGTTAACTGCGGAAAGTCATTAAAATCTATTGTGCGGAAGCTAGATCTCATTAAATTCTGGTCTAATTTGAGTAGCTAAATCTAAATTGCTAAAATTATTATTTAGTGATTAGCTATCAAAAACTCATAATCACGTTGAGACCATTCTTGGTGGTTGGTGGTTGGTGGTTGGTGGTTGGTGGTTGGTGGTTGGTGGTTGGTGGTTTTTAGCTTAAGCCTTAACCCTTGAACCTTAAAGGATAAGAAATGATTAACGAAAAGTGTCCAAAATGTGAGTCGGAAAATATTTATAAGGATATTAGTCTTTGGATTTGTCCAGAGTGCTCACATGAGTGGTCTGAGTCGACAAAAACATCAGAAGCCTCAATTGAGACTCAGTCAGATACAGGGATTCGCGATGCTAACGGCAATCTATTGGCTGATGGTGACGCTGTCATCGTTATTAAAGACTTAAAGATCAAAGGGTCCAGCAGCGTCGTAAAGGGCGGAACTAAGGTTAGGAGTATTCGCTTAACTGATACAGGTGATGGACACGATATTGCCTGCAAAATCGATGGCCTTGGAAACATCAATCTGAAATCTGAATATGTTCGGAAGGCTTAGATTGCCCATGATGCGACATCCAATAAATCACATAATTAACCAAAAAATACATTAAAAGCAATCATTTGTAAAATTTGAAGATATAGACAATACTGCATGCAAATAAATATGGAAACTTTAAGTAAAAATTTGTTTAGTGCTAAACACCCTCTTTGGGCTCTTGGATTTCGTCCTTTCTTTTTATTTGGCAGTCTTCACGCCGTATTTATCGTTGCCATATGGGCTAGCCAATTTTCAAGCTGGCCCTTGCTTTCGCTGCCTGGTAACTCTGTGGACTGGCACGCTCACGAAATGATTTTTGGCTTTGCTTCCGCGATTGTCGCCGGTTTTCTATTAACTGCAACCCAGAACTGGTCCAACATTCGTGGTGTTCACGGTCGCGCCCTGCAAGCCCTGATCACTATTTGGATACTCCCAAGAATAATTATATTTATCCCTTTCTCCAGTATCCAGTGGCTAGCGACTCTTCTAAATTTGATATTTTTTCCTACATTACTTTTTTTATTAAGACCCTACATTCTGATTAAAACACAAAAGCGTAACTGGATTTTTTTCTTTCTTCTTGCTTCTTTATTGATAGGACAACTCTTATTTCATCTAGATCAACTACAGTTAACCTCTGACACAGCTCCAATTGGTATATACCTTGGCGTATTCATCATATTAACCATGATTACTATAATAGGCGGGAGAGTCATTCCTTTTTTCACAGTAAACGCTATCCCCTCAGCAAATGTCGCAACTCGCAAATGGATTGACAATATTTCAATAGGCTCTACCTTTGCAATTGGCTTTTGTTATCTAGCTATAAATTCCCCATCAATTGTCTCTTGGGTTTGTTTTATAGGAGCCCTTATTCATGCGGCCCGATGGTTAACTTGGGACTTCGTTTCGGCCCTTCAAAAACCAATTCTTTCGATACTGTACATCGGCTACGCTTGGATGATAATCGGTTTTTTTCTAATAGGTCTCAGCACCACACTTGAACTCCCTAAATCTCCAGCCCTCCATGCGCTAACGACCGGCTCGATGGGAGTCACTATACTTGCCATGATTTCTAGAGTTGCACTAGGACATACTGGCAGAAAAATTAACGCCTCACGATCAATGATTATTGCTTATATTGCACTGAACGTTGGAGCTCTCATTCGTGTATTTGGACCATTATTTGACGTGAGCTTTTATCAAATTAGTCTTTTAATATCTGGTTTATTGTGGTCAGTGGCCTTCGCCTTGTTTTGCATCCAATATACCCCAATACTTCTCAGTTCCAGATTAGATAACAAACCAGGTTAAGAGAATGTATCTAGCATAGTTTTTTCTAGTTCGTCATAGCTATCCGAAAAAAATTAATCCGAGCAATACACTCTTAACTTTTTACCCTGATCTACAATAAATCGTTCAAATCCTGCCGAAACAGTTTGAGAGGGAGCCCAATCTGCTGTACTTCCACCAAAAAAAGTAGAAAAAAGAAACGTTTGAATTTCTGAGTCCCGATGGCTAGAGTTGCGCAAAAGCAAGTCACTTTTGCCTGTAGCTTTCTGACCATCTATGTAAACAATGGCCGCCCCATTGGAAACCCCTGGGGTATTCACTCTCACGTATAAAGAGAGATTGTACCAACGATCCTGCTGAAATTTAAAACTTGGAACAGCTATAGTAGCTCCACAAGAGTTTGGACGAATTTGATCATAGTAGTAAATATACAATATTCCATCTTTTCCAAAATTCAAACGCACGCTCCAGCGCTCGGGATGCACTTCCACGCAACCAGAAGCATTTACTCTGGAACTCAGGCCATGAATTTTACCACCACGTGCAAAATCAAATGGTGAATTAAAACGCACGCGGTAATTTAGGGTAAACTCCTCTCCACGAGGAAATCCATCAAAAAAATACAACCGAGGACTCCCTCTATCATCTGGACGATAAATTGCCTCAAGATACTTCGGATGTGAAACTCCATCTCGACGAACCACCAGATCCGAATTGCCTCTATAGCTCATGTTCAAACTCGCCTCTTCAAAGGTATTAGAATAGCTTATGCCATTCGTTGTAGAAGCTAAAGGCCCACTGAGAGGAATCGTACTACAAGCTGAGGAAGAAAAGATCACATTACAATCCCCTTTTATTTGTCCCGTAGTATATATACTTCCGGTCCAGAAACCCTCAGGGCAATTTCCTCCGACTAGACTATGATGAACAAATCCTTTTAAAGAGTTCACAGCAAAAGAGGCAGTCTGACCATTTTTGACTTCGTTAAGAGTCGCACCAACTACCAACCCCTTTTCGGGGGTTGCTGTGACCCTGTGGAGACGTTCCACACAAGCATTATCTTTCAGCAAGTAGCCATCGCGACAACTGGTAGCTTGACAGTTCTCGTAGCCAGATCCCCAAATATTACATTTTTTACTCCCGAACCCGTTAGGAATTGTACAATCTTTTAGGCTCTGAACCGAACACACCTGGGGGACACACTTTTGCCCATTCCAATAACTTTCCGAGTTGCAGGTGTTACAACTAGGAGGATTAGTAGCACCATTCTCACAGGGTGCTAATACGCACCGATTCACTTCCATCAAATATCCTGATTCACAATCGACAACCTTGCACTCCTGCCACCCCGACGATCCATCATCATGACATTCCTCATAGGCTGCTCCATGTTCAATAGAGCAGGGCCTTTTTTCCCCAGGATTGCATACTTGTACTGTTGTATTGGCAGGGGAGTGACTTTCTAGTGAGGGATACTCCTTAACGTTAAAACCTGTATCCGTACAATTTTGAAAGATTACAATTATTAATGCAACCAGAATTGTTATAAACAAAATAGATGGAGTAAACCGCTTCCGATTATATTTAAAATATGACTTCATCTTCTCCATCCTGAAGAGCGTTTAATCAGATTCGTTATTCAAATATTGTCTCATACATCAATCTCTTTGCAAATTCACAAGTTGGCCAGCATCTCATTCTAAGACAGCGAGTACTTCCGCACTTTCAACAATCTCTAGCACCAATACAGAAAGAAGAAAGAATATTTGATTATGCTGAATTATGCGCTCTGATTTCAGGAAACCGACGATCCCGATAATCTAAAATCGGTTTTTCAATATACCTATAAATAATTTCTGCCAAAATTAACATTAATATCATTGAACACAAAACTAATCCTAACTTCTGGATTGTAAACCCTGGACCATCATAATTAAACCGACTCAACCCATACATAGGCAAAGTGTGAAAAAGATAAATTGAATACGTTCTGGCAGTTAAAATTCTAAATATGTGCAAAGAAAGAAATTTTCCCAATAAGGACTTCTCATTTAAACTTGAAGTAAAATATGAAATTACAACAATTGCCCAAAGAGTATTATAAAATGGTCCGAACATTCTATAATTTTTAATTAGAAGCCAAAATAAAATAGGAAATGTCATTTGAATCCAAAAATAATTCTTCTTCAAGATCTCTATCCAGCGTGAAGAAGACGGCATTGCAAAATAAACACCTAATAAAAGTCCGTCAATCCACAGTAGAGTGTTATTTGCTGAATTATTAAAGAAGTATATTTCAAAGTGGTAGCGAAGATAAATTACAAGCGCCACAGCCGTTAAAAAAACCTTTGTGGGATTAAAATATTTCACCATAATCACAACTAACAGAGGACAAAATATGTAAAATTGCTCTTCGATGGCCACACTCCAAGAGTGGATATAAAAAGGTGTATTCCAAAAGTTCTGTATAAATACAAAGTATTTCCACAGTTCATTGCCCGCTGATTCGAACAGTAAATAGATGACTAGCCCTAAAAAATACAAAGGCCAGGTTCTTAATATTCGACGCATGTAAAAGGTCTTTAAAGCGACCTTATTTGTAAGATTCAGATAGTTGAGTATAATTCTAGCAATAAAGAACCCACTGCCAAAAAAGAAGGTTTGAAAGAAAAATCCCACCATAGGTCGCCATGAATTTGAATCCATGTTAAAGATAACTAATGCGTGGTAAAGCGTCACAAACAGTGTCGCGATAACCCGAGTCCCATCAAAGCTACGATATCGCACCTACCAACCCCACATATATAAATTAAAACTTATGAACATACTCTATGATGCATAATCCCACTATTAATCCGTTAAAAACAAGATCGAATTCACTCCATTCTAATTTTAAAATAGATTCACCAATATGCAAACGGCATAATTTATAAAATTATCTGATACCAAATTACTTTGGCGCATTAATAGCGACTTACCACTTTCATTTGGTGTTATGGGAAAATCCGTTTTCAATGTGGCGTTCCGCTTGAGTCTTCTGGCCTTCGTTACTCAAGTATCAGTTAATATACGTCTCGTCCTTTGAAATTTACCGCTGGCCCCGGATCCAATCGACTCTCTAGCACCTGCTTTGCATTATTTGACGATCCACAGCTTTAGACGGGCCTCAAACCACTTTAGAGGGCTTGATTGAAACGGGAACACTTAAAGCCATAGCGACCTTAATCAAAAAGTCCATGCTGACTTCGCTGACTTGTCCAGATTCCATTCTTGCAATGACTGGTTGCTACCAATAAGCTTTGCTACGGCCGCTTGAGAGAGCTTCATCTTGTCTCTCTTGGCAGTGAGCTTTTCAATGAGCTTCTTCTTTTCTTTAATCAAAGCAATTTCAACCTCGGAGAGGCCAAAGTCTTTTGCGAAGTCATCTGCTGATTTGTAAGATTTGTTATTCACAACTATAAACTCCCAATACGCTTTAAAAGTAGATCTTTCGTTTTTTTATCAATTTTTTGAGTCTTTTTTGAAGAATATGCAATACATAAATACAGTCATTTATTTTGATCAGATAAAAAATCCTGTAAATTCCGTCCTTGTAACTCAACCTCAATTTATGAAGGCTTTTGTGAATATTCGAAAGAGGCTTTGAAATTGGCAAAGTCAGTTTCTTGCCCGGCTCGAGATTATCAAATAAAGAGTAGGCGTCTATGATGACTTCTTCAGGTGCTTTTCTAAGCTCACGTTCTGCTTGTGTGTGAATCTATAATTCTTTTTTTAAATTTTCGAAAATGAAATCTTTAAAAATTTTAACATGATTTGGGATGTATGAAGCCGGCTGAGATAATATGAATAATCCTCTACTGATATATACATCATTGACTAAAACTTGTTCGAATTCATTTAAGGCCAACTCTCTACTACACAAAAATTTGGGTAAAGTCGCAATTCCCTTACCCTGAGAAACAAAATCTTTTAAAACAGACATAGAGTTGGATGAAAGCTTAGGTATTACCTTTTTTAAGATATTTTTGTTTAATGGGTTTCCAGTTAGGTTTTTAATTATGGCAATAGTGAGAAATTCTAAATCAGCAATATCACCAACAGGTTTATTCGATTTCAAGTAATAATTTGAACCTACAAAAATAACATCTATATCAGTGACTTTTTTCTGAACAAGATTTGAGTCATCCAGTTTTCCAATTCTGAGGGCCAAATCGATATTATTTTTCTTAAAGTCTAAAAACTCTGTGGTTGAGAAGAGTTCAATATTAACATCAGGATACTTATCCATAAATTCAGTTATAAGTCTTGTTAAAATGAAGCTAGATAAATCTTCGGGAGCCGTAAGTTTTATCTTCCCCTTAATTTCATTGGGATCACTTTTAACTTTTTGTAGAGAGCTTTCAAGGTCTTCAAGTTGGGCCCTTGTAGCCTGAAGAAGATTAAAGCCATGTTCAGTTAGAGTGATGCCTTTGGGAGTTCTATTTAATAAAGTTTGCTCGAATTCATCTTCTAACTTATTTAAGTCACGGCTTATCTTAGATTTTGGATGATTTAAGAGTTTAGAAGCCTTCGTTAGACTTCCGCAGTCAGCCACTTTTATGAATATTTTCAATAAGTTAAGATCCATATAGTGTTCCCTCTTAGGAACACTATATTGCATATTTGTGGCCTTTTGCAACACTAAAAATTTAGCGATAATCAATACATGAACTTAACCAAGGAGAAAATTATGAAAACAACAGTATTAATTGCAGCACTACTTCTAACATCGTTTACGGCCATGGCCGAAAACATTGATCTAGGCAAAAGCTCTTTTGTCTGGAAAGGATCAAAGATCACAGGGGATTTCCATACTGGGCCTATTAAAATGAAAAAGGCAAAGCTGGATAATGGAAAAGGTGAATTTGTAGCTGATATGAATTCCATTGAGGATACTACTCTTGAAGGTGAATGGAAGAAGAAATTTCTAGGTCATATTAAAAGTGCAGATTTCTTTGATGTAGCAAAGTATCCAACGGCAAAATTAAAGGTCGAAAAAATTGATAATGGCTACCTATATGGGAAGTTAACTATCAAAAATAAAACTCACGATGTCGTTGTCCCATTCACCAAAAAAGGGAATGTATATTCAGGTGAACTAGGCTTTGACCGTACTAAGTATGACATGATCTATGGTTCAGGAAACTTCTTTAAAAATCTTGGCGATAAAGTAATTGCTGATACCGTAACTCTAAAATTTAAAATTGTTACAAAATAAGGAGGAATCATGGCACTTGGAATGTTAGTAAATGGTAAATGGACAACTGAATGGACTGAGCATGACGAAAATGGAAATTTTCAAAGAATGCAAACAAAGTTCAGAGGTAAAATCGAAGAATTGACGGAAGATGATAGAGGGAGATACTCCCTCTACATCTCTTACGGATGTCCTTGGGCCCATAGAACAGCAATGGCCTATGAACTTTTAGGACTAAGTGATCTCATAAACCTAGTGATTGTAGAGCCTCATATCGCAGAAAAGGGATGGTATTTCTCAGTGAGACTACCTGATAAAAACTACGGCTTTGATTACTTGCAAGAGCTATATCTTAAGAGTGATTCAAATTACACAGGAAGAGTTACAGTTCCTGTACTCTGGGATGGTAAAGAGGAGAAAATTGTAAACAATGAATCGCTTGAAATAATTAAGATGTTTAATGGCGATTTTAGAGCATTTTCCACTAAGAAATATGATTTATTTCCAAATGAGAATCTAAAAGAAATTGAGAACGAAATTGAATACAACTATGATGCAATAAATAATGCTTGCTATAGAACAGGATTTGCTAAGTCTCAGGAAGTATATGAGATTGAAGTAACAAAATTATTTGATGAGCTTTCGATACTGGATGCTAAACTTGATGGAAAAGACTTTTTGATTGGTAATCAATTGACTGGAGCAGACCTCTCTTTGTTACCAACTCTTTTGAGATTTGATGTTGCCTATCACGGTATTTTTAAATGTAATCTAAAAAGATTAAAAGATTTTAGAAATATTGATAGATATATGAGAAAATTACTTAATTCCCAGGAAATTAATAAAACTTTTAAACCAGATCACATTAAAAGTTTGTATTACAAAATATCTGAGTTAAACCCATCAGGAATTATTCCTCTGGGACAGGCATAAAATGAATAAACTAAATAGGCGTGATGCCATTGCTGGAGTATTGATTGCAGTGGCATCAACTATTCTGGGGAGAAAAATAATGATTGAAGATAAAAGCAGTATCAAAAAAATGCCAACATTATTCTTAGGGCATGGTTCTCCTATGAATGCCATTGAAGATAATGACTTTACTCAAAGCTTGCAAAAGCTTGGGAAGTCTCTCCCAAAACCTAAGGCCATTTTGATGGTTTCAGCACATTGGGAAACAAATGGTATTTGGGTAACTGGAATGGAGAAACCTAAAACAATTCATGATTTTTATGGATTCCCTAAAGAACTTTTTGATGTTCAATATCCAGCCTTGGGCGCACCTCAAATTGCGATTAATGTCTCTAAAACAATTAAAGAACCTAGCATTGGAATTGAAAACAATAAATGGGGGCTCGATCATGGAACTTGGTCGGTTCTGAAACACATTTTTCCAAATGCTGACGTGCCAGTTTTTCAATTAAGTTTGGACAGAAATCAACCTATAAATTTTCATTTTGAATTGGGAAAGCAACTTAGTTTTCTAAGAGAGCAAGGTGTAATGATTATGGGAAGTGGAAATATCGTTCATAACCTAAGAGAGATTACTTGGGGTGAAGATGCAAGGCCACATGATTGGGCCATTGAGTTTGATGAATGGACTAAAAACAAATTGATTGAGAGAGATTTCGCTTCTCTTATTTCCGATCCCCTAAAATCAAGAGAGGGTAAATTAAGTATCCCAACTTTAGAGCATTATTTACCTTTACTTTATGTCCTAGGAACAAGTAGCGAAAAAGATACCCTTGTTTTTGACTATGAAGGCATTCAATTATCTTCAATGTCTATGAGGTGTTTAAGGTTTACTTAAATACGATGAGGTGAACTATGAGTGAAATCTTTAACTACATTGATTTGTAGAAGTCAGGACTTGATCGTACAGTTGCCCTCTTAGTAAGCAATCTAAAAT
>CAZCYD010000053.1:5981-19397 GCA_964502735.1 uncultured Pseudobdellovibrionaceae bacterium | reverse complement strand
GAGCATGAGGTGCATTCACAAAATTTTAGGGAATTATTTTTTAGAATTGGTATTAATTGTGGAAACTAACGATCGACCTTATCGAGGTCTCTCCAAGATTTACCCTCTCTCATTCGGTTGTCTAACTGATAGGTTCTGACAGCTTTTAAGTGCTCTTCATAAGTTTTAGAAAAAACATGTGTTCCATCATTGCGACTTACAAAATACAAATAATCTGACTCCTTTGGACTAAGTGTCGCCAACAGGGAATCCTTGCCGGGATTGGCAATAGGTCCCGGAGGCAGTGCCTGAATTTTGTACGTATTGTAGCGCGTTTTAGTCAATATATCCTGTTTCGTAATATTCCTTACAGGCTCCCCACCATTGGTATCTAGAATTCCATATATAATGGTGGGGTCACTCTGTAAACGCATAGACTTTTTTAAACGGTTGTGGAAAACAGAAGAAATTAAGGGCCTCTCCCATGGAGCACCCGTTTCTTTTTCAATGATACTGGCTAACGTTACATGCTCATGGCGGGGTAATTTTTTTTCTCCAGCGTTTTTAATTTCTGAGTACGTTCGTTTAAAGTTCTCAACCATCATCGCAATCAGACGTTTTTCTCCCGTAAATTTAGTAACTTTGTAGGTCTCTGGAAACAAATAACCCTCTAAACTCTCTTGGCTTTCTCCTAACAATTCTTGAATAAAGCCAGAGTCTCGACACAACCTTAAAAACTCCTCGCGATTTCCCACTTTTTTTTCTTCAACGAGCTGAGCAATTTCATAGAGGTTAATGCCTTCAGGAAAAGTTAAGGTGTATTGAACACTCTGACCTGAAATCAACTTTTCCAAAATCTGCACAGGAGTCATCCCTCTATTCAACTCATACTCCCCAACCCGTAGCTTATCCGAACTCCTCATTCCCTTTGCCAAAAGCTTAAAAAGAAAGGGGTCCTGAATCAGCCCCTCTCGGAATAAATTCTCACTAATGGAATTCAGACTCGCGCCCTGTGCAACATCAAAGTATTGAGTTTGAGAGCTCTCACCTGGAGAGGTAAATACAAACTGCAAGGCCACCCATGTGGCCCAACATCCTAGTGCAGCAAAAACTAAAACCAGAAGTAAAACAAATTTTCTCATAAAATTACCCCCTAGCCCCCACCAATTTTTTAAGCCTTAAATTTGTAATCAATTCCGGGAAAACCTAAGGCTCCGTCAAAACCCTTCTCATCTTCAAGACTGGCAACAGGGACCGTGCAGTACTGAACCGCAAAGTGGGCTGACGGTCTATCATTTCCGGACTTCCCCATACCTCCAAAAGGTAATCGTGAGCTGGCACCATTAGTTGTTCTGTTCCAGTTTAGCAAACCCACCTTGGCATCTATTAGGGCTTTTTCGTAAAGATTTTTGTCCTTACTAAATAAGGCCATCACAAGCCCAAAGCCAGAGGCATTATTAATTTCAAGAGCCTCGTCAAAATCTTCAACTTTGTAAACAGCTACATTGGGGCCAAAAATTTCACTCTTCTGATACACTGATTTAGGATCGTGCTGAGACACCAAATAAATACTCGGAGTCACATAGTGACCTTCGTATTCGTAATCTAATGGCTTACCTCTCATTAAACACTCGGCCCCTTCTCTCTTTGCAATCTCTTGAAAACGAATGTACTTCTCCACAGAATCGTTGCTAATTAAAGAACCCATAAAAGGATTCTGACTCCAGTGACCTATCGAAAGTTTTTTAGCCGTTTCGTAAAAATTATCTAAAAATTTGTCGTAAATATCTTTATGCAAAATAACTTTGCTTGTGCAGGAACACCTTTGCCCGGCACTTAAAAAGGCCCCGACAATTGTTTCATATACAGCTTTTTTAAGATCGGCATCTTTCCAAATCACAGAAGCGTTTTTACCACCCATTTCCAATGCCAAAATCTTCCAGTGATGATTCAAAGTGTCCTGTTTAATTTTTAAGCCCACATCGTAAGATCCAGTAAATAGGACCCCGTCTACATCCTCGTGCGTAGCTAGTCTTTTGCCTGTTTCACCAAGACCTTGCACCAAATTGAAAACACCACTTGGGAATCCCGCTTCATGAAAAAATTCAGCCATCATTTGGCCCACCATAGGTGTTTTGTCCGAGGGCTTAAATACGACTGTATTTCCAGACGCGAGAGCGGGAATAATATGGCCATTTGGCAAATGGCCAGGAAAATTAAACGGCCCTATAACCGTCATCACCCCGCGAGATTTGTAACGAATTACGCCGTCAACACCCGGCAAAGCATTCTGTATACGCTCTTCTTCAACAAGCTTCATCGAGTGCTCTAGTGTAATTGCCACTTTAGAAGCCATGGCTTTAACTTCGGAAAGCGCTTCCCACAAGGGCTTTCCTGTTTCTCGACTGATAACCTGTGCCAACTGCTCAGCCTTGGCTCCATAAATGTCTTTTAATTTGTTTAAAAGTTCGAATCGCTTCTCTTTGGGAGTATGAGACCATTCCTTGTAAGCTTTTTTTGCTGATGCACAGGCTTGATCAATGTGAGAATACGCATAGCTCACCTCAGAGACGGTATCATGGCTATCGGCAGGACTCTGAACCGTCCATGATCCATCTGGTTTTTTGCTCAGAAAAAACTCACCGTCTATATAATCGCCTTTAAATGGTATTTTATTCACTTTTGCTCTCCTCTGTACTGTATATCAGGCTTTCACTGTTAGCCCCCAAAATTTCTATAGCTCTTGGTGGTAACATTAGATGTTCATTATCTAAGGAGTAGGCACTCGAGCAACTCAGAAACTCCCCATCATTCATAACGGCAAAAATACCATTGCGGTCATACGAAGAGCCATTGCTCTCGGTGAGTTTTCTCCACTTAGAATTTTTGATCAAAGTGACATCTTTTGTTTTTACCGAAATATGTGGACCACCATCAAAAGGATCTATTTCATCCCTATACTTAAAACCTAGACTCTCCAACATATGTAATGCGGGTTGAGTCTCAATTCCTACGCGTCCGATAACTAAACGAGCTTGCGAGTCTAACAAACAAAGATAAATATCCTCTTCTGGAAAAAGCGACCTTATAAATTCCTTGTTTTGGCGACTAAGAGCGTCCGCTTCTTTGTAGGGCATACCCGTAAACCTGCGGCCTAAGGCTTCCCAAAATTCACTGCGTCCCTCGTCTGTCAACGGGGGAGCCATCTCCGCGACTAACGTCTCTTCGAACAAATCCATGTTCATGCCCACATACAAAAATCGATTAAGGCTCGTGAGTTTTCCTACTTTCTCTGGGCGACCTCTATAGGCCTTACTGACTACCAACCCTCCAATTTCAGTTGGTCCATTAGTATCAATGTGCAGTCGCAAAATTTGATGGATAAAACCCACTCCTAAATCCCGACTAAACCTCTCTTTTTTTATAAGCTTAAAACTGTAATTCGGATTTTCCTCAGTTCCATGCTTAGCTTTTATTTGAGAGCTTCCCGCTATTTTTTTATTAGCTATATCCTCTGTTACAAACAGAAATGTAGCTTCTTCTCGCGGAAGTTCACCGGCAAAGGAGGCCAAACTGTTTTCGATTTTTTTGGCTATCACTTTCTTATCCGCTGGCAAATTAAGAAGAGAAAACTGTTGCGCTAACTCAAAAATAGAGTTGAGATCTTCCTCTCTCGCGCTTCTAACTAAAAAACTCATACACAATAATTTCCTATAATATTCTCATAAAAAGCTAAGGCCTTTTCAATCTGATCAACTTCGACAAACTCATTTGGCTGATGAGTGTTGCCCTTGGCTTGACCTGGCCCAATCACTACGCAGTTTATTCCAAAGCGTGATAATACACTGGCCTCCGTGCAAGTGGAAGAGTTATAGAAGCCTGCGTCCAAACCCATACTTCTTAAAACATTTTGGCACATTTGGGGGCCCTCTAGATCTGTATTTGTTAAAAAGGGTTGTCTATTCAAATTGATCTGAAAGCTGGCTCCAACCTCTTCACAAACCTGACGCAGCTCTAACATCCAGTTCTCTGCCATTTCTTCTGTAACTGTAGGTAAAATTCGACAACTTCCCTCCACCTTAATGCCATCTTTGTAGGTTCTTATTTTGCCAATATTTAGGGAACAAAATTGAGGGTCAAATCCCGGACAGGGACGATCGCGAAATTTTTTTTCCATATTTTGCAGAGCTTTTAATATAGTAGAAATTTTTTTAGTGATTTTATTTTCAAATCCGCCAACAAGATCAACTTCCAAAAACGAAGTTCCGGGCAATGTATTGGGGCTTACCCCTCCGTCCATACTCATTACGACAACACCGTCCGACAAGTTTGCAATATAATCAAACATTTTGACTATAGAACTCTCTTCAAATGAGCTCTGTATAGCCAGCCCTGGTTTGCCGTGAAATATTTTACTTTGTGTGGATGCCGCCTCCACGGTATTACTTTTAATGTGATAGGATTTTTCTTCTTCACTAAAGGGTATGAGCACCTCCACCATGGTCATCCCCACTCCGCCAGTAACTGCTTGCATCTGGGTGGCTTCTCCAACCAAAGCCCAACTGGGCCTAACCCGCTTAGCACGAACGAGTTTTAAAACACCCATCATGCCCAATTGCTCACCGTATGTGCCCACGATGGCAAAGGGCCTCTTTAGCGGCCTGTCTATAAACTTGTGACCTGCCAATAATTTGCAAAGGAAATCAACCTTGGAGTTGGCAACGCCTAAACCATAAAACTTATTTCCATGTAAAGTCGCCTTAAAGGGGTTTGACAAAGTTTCTGTCCATAGGCCATAGGCACCCGGGTCTGCAGTGTCCAGGTGGGACAGCAACAAGAGCTCATCTTTCCCTTCCTTATCGAATTCTCTAAATAAGGAATCAGACGCCTCAGAACGCAAAATAATGTTTTTTTGTTCAATACCATTGAGAGGCTCTATTTGCTCTTCAACCCTGTAGCCCAAATCTTTTGCCAGTTTAGCCACGAAACCCGCAACAGCATAACTGCCGACCGCAGGCGTACTGTCAATGGCCACCATCTGCCGACAAAGTTCAATGATCTTCGAACTCAAGCCATCTCCAGAACTGACTTTTCAATAATTTTTTGAGCAACCTCGATGTCTTTGCTGGTCATAATAGCTGGCAATAAAAATCTCAATCGATAAGGGCCGCGTCCGCAACCGAATGACATCAATCCGTTATTAAATAGAACCTTCAGTAACTCGCTCATCTTTTCACGACTTCCATCTAAAGGAGTGACAGCAACCATCAGGCCCAATCCTCCGGCGTCGTTCAGCAACCCCTTGCACGTGGTTTCGTTAAGTCGATTCAGCATCCCAACAAATTCATTGTGAATTTGTTGAATTTTTCCACTTTCTCCCATATAGCCCTCATTTTCCAATATTTGCAGAATTTCATATCCTGCCGATAAGGTAGGGGACGAGCCCGAGAAAGTTCCAGCAATTAGATTTGGCTTTGGGTTATACTCTTCTGTATAGAGTGTGGCCGCATTTTGCAAAGTTTTTGCAACCGTACAAATATCAATGTACTCACCAAGATCTAAGGTCTCAAAGGCGAAAAACTGACCCGTTCGACAAAAGGTCTGCACTTCATCGGCCCAAATCGCAATTTTGTTTTGTCGACAAACTTCAAAGAGCGGCAAGAAATACTCTCGGGGGGCTACGTTATACCCTCCCTCCCCCTGCATAGGTTCAAAGACAAAGGCACAGATTTCTCCCTTGTTTTGATCCACATGAGCTTTGAATTGCGTTACAGACTTCTCAATGCTCGCAGGATCTTTCTTGTCATAAAATGGAATTCTAAGCACTTCATTATAGTCGGGAAGTCCCTCTTTAAAAGCAGGATTATCTGTAACCTCCGCCATCATTGTTGAACGACCAGCAAAAGCCGCTTTCATAGCTATTATCTTTTTGGCAGGGGTATTCTTTTGCCTTGCCATTTTGAGAGCATTTTCATTTGCCATGGTACCACAGGTTGACAACCAAACATGTCTTAAGCGGCTTTTTTTACTTGCGAGGTCGACGAGTTTTTTGCTGACCTGCATGTACTCTTCGTTGGGCTGAAGATTGCCCTGCATTAAAATATCTTTCAAAGATCCCCTGATTGAGGCCGCTATGACTTTAGGGTGGGAATGTCCTAATACGTGAATTCCTATTCCATTGATAAGGTCCAACTTAATTGAACCATCACTCAACTCTACGTAGGGACCTTTTCCTGCTCCAGATCCAATATAGGGGTAAAACAAGGGACGCCCCCGAGTGGTTCCAGTTAATTCAATAAGGTCTTGATTGTAAGAGTTGAATTCATCCTGGGGAGATCGCGGCTCCGAAACAGAAGCATTATTCTTAACCACAGAATCAGTGAGTTGTTGAATTAGATTTTCGATTTCACTGGAGCTAGAAATTCCTTTGCCGACTAAAGCCATTTGGATCTCCTTGATTATTTTGATTGACCCTTGATACTACTACCCATTCAGACTAGACACAAGATTTCTAAAACTTTACACTCATACTTGATGAAAACTCAGCTTTTAGTACTTCTAATCTTCTCATCGTCCCTTGCTTTCGCCGAACTTAAACCTATGCGCGACATTGCAAATGATCCTATAACTTCCCTTTTTGCAAAGGGTATAAATGCTTACCAAAAAGGTGATTATGGTCAGGCCGTACAGAACTTCAAGGAACTAACAGAGTTGCAGCCTCAAAATGAAATTGCCTACTACAATTGGGGCTTGGCTGAAGCCAAACAGGAAAACTGGGGATGGTCCGCGGCCTTGTTTCGCAGGGCATTATATTTATCTCCGAGTTTTGTCTTGGCAAGTCGGGCCCTCGAGTTAGTTCTCGACAAATTACCACACGTCAACACTCACAATAAACTTCAGGGGCTTGATAGTTTCCGCAGCCAATATTTAAGAGCTTGGAACTGGCATCTTATTTTTTTTATTCTTACATCCTCCTTACTTTTGAGTGGAGTCTCCTTAATTAAATATTGGTCCAAACGAAAACGGGCTCTTGACGAGGAACTTCCTCTTCCCCCTTTTCCCTACGTAGGGCTCGCATCATCTCTCATTACCCTGACCTTCATTTTTATGGCCTCACTAAAAAGTCTTGAGCTTTTTGAAGTACAAGCCACATTAATCACAAAGTCTTCGGCCTTGCGGACCGGCCCGAGCCACGAGGACACCCCACTTTTTGAAATTTTTGAGGGACAGGAACTACGACTTTTCAAAAAACATGAATCATGGGCGCAAGTTCAAGTTCCCGGTGGCCTTATTGGGTGGCTGCCTCAGAGTGATTTATTTCCAACCACGGAGAGCTCATTATGAATCTAATGTGGGAAAACCTATTTAATAAAAATCGAAAGTCCAAAGAAGTTCGAGACATCTTGGCAAATAATTATATCTTTGAAAGCCTCAACAAAAGAGAGTTGGCTTTTATAGAAACCTTAACCCATCTACGCAAATACAAGCCCGGTGAATTTGTTTTTAGGCAAGGCGAGGTCGGAGTGGGTATGTATATACTTCTCTCTGGACATGTGGACGTCACAGTTGAAGACACTTCTTTGAGTGGAACTGGAGAGCAGTTCTACATAACAAAGCTAGGCCCGGGTGATTTTTTTGGCGAAATTGCCCTAATAGAAGAAAATGAGCGAAGAACGGCCAACGCCATTGCTCACGATGAAGTCGCTCTTCTCGGTTTTTTTACGCCAGACCTCTCTGAACTCGTAGAAAGGAACCCCGTAGCTGGAATAAAAGTTTTTAAAAAACTCGCCAGTGTTCTCGGACGCCGTTTAAAGGAAACTTCTCATAAGGTCACAGAGCTAAAAAGAGAAATTCAAATAAGAGGTTCTAATTGATTCTGTCTGAAAAACGCAAAAGACATTTAAAGTTTGTTCAGCAAATTCGGCTGTGGTCTTTTTTAAGTTTTGTTGCCTTTTTATTTATTACTCTCACTACAGTTGAACACCTCTTAGTTTCTTCTGTTTTGGCTCTAGTCATCAATTACATGCTTGGTCCAATTGTTAACTATTTAGAACGGGCGGGCGTACACAGATTGATTTCAACTCTTCTTGTTTTTACTCTCGGGGGAGTCATCGTGGGCTTCACCCTAACCTCCGTCGCCCCATTTTTATCTAACCAATTTATGAATTTTCAGACTCAAATTCCCAAATACATAGAAGGCCTGGAACAGTTGGCTACTCAAGTCGAATTCCGAATTCAACAAGCCACTGGCATAAGTTTCAAGACAGACTTTTCCGCCGAACTCAAACCACTGGTTTCGCAATGGACACGCGCTGTCTTTGAAGACCTTCCCATTATAGTCTCTAAACTCGGAGCCACTATACTGCTCTCCCCCTTCTTAGCTTTTTTTCTTATCAAAGACGGCAGGTTATTTTCCAAAACCTTTCTTTCTATAGTTCCCAACCACATTTTTGAACTCACTCTCAACATGTACTATCAAATAAATGATCAAGTCGGGCAATTTGTTCGGGCTCGTCTTCTTGAAGCTCTCATCGTAGGAGGAGTTGTTTGGGTCGGACTCTGGATGATTGGTTTCCCTTTTGCTGGCCTGCTTTCCATATTCGCGGGAATAACCAACTTAATTCCCTATATCGGTCCTTTTATTGGCGCTGTTCCCGCCCTTATAATTTCAATTATTAATGGAGATACAGCCTTTACCTTTTTTGCGCTTTGCGCTGTGTACGGAACCGCACAGCTCATTGATATGTTCTTTATAATTCCCTTGGTTGTTGCCAAGCTCGTGAACCTCCATCCGGTAACAGTTGTCATTGCCATGATTGTTGGGGCTCAGGTGCTCGGAGTTCTTGGAATGATTATCTCTATTCCCGTGGCCAGCGCCCTAAAAGTAACAATTACAAGTGTTTACAAACATCTTGTCGAATTTCGATCATAACCCAGATTCCATCGTCATCAGACTGATCTCAACTTGCATTTAATGCGACCGCAAATTAAACTACCGGCGATGAATACGATTTATCTGGCTCTTTTAGGGCTTTTAAGTTTTGGCCTTTTTGGAGGGTGCGCGAGCATTGACTCCATAGATACAAGTACCCCTCAGGGGCTGTACAAAAAAGCTACAGAACTCATGGCTCAAGAAAGGTATGAAGAGGCTATTAGTCACCTTAGCGACCTAAAAAATAAATACCCCTATAACAACTTAGCTAAAGAGTCTGAATTGCAAATTGCAAATATTCACTTCACTAGAGAGGCCTACGTTGAAGCTGAAAGTGCTTACAAGATTTTTAAGGAGTTCCACCCCAGGCATCCTAAAGTTGACTTTGCTACCTTTCGCATCGCCATGAGCATGTACAAACAACTACCGGAGGGAATTGATCAAGACTTGGCACTTGCAGAAGATGCCCAAATGTATTTTAAGCAAGTCTACACCAGTTATCCTCAGAGTGACTACGCCAACTCTGCTAGAGAACACGAACTGAAGTGTCGAACTAAATTAGCAAGAAGCATCTACTATATTGCAGAATTTTATTTTAAACGGAAAAAGTACGACAGTGCCCTCGGACGGTTTGATGAAGTCTTAAAGAGTTACCCAGATACAGGCGTTGTTCCCAAATCTTTATATGGTGCTGCTTTTAGTGCCTATAAGGTTGACAAGATTAATGAAGCCAAAGCTTACTATGAAGTGCTACAAAAAACATACCCCAATAATCGGTGGGCGAAACGCGCGAAAAGAGATTTAAAATGGTAAATGATAGTCACTGTAATGAACTTATTGATGAGGCACAGGATCTTTTTGATAAAGGCAAATACACAGCTGCAGAATCCATTCTCAACCAATTAATACTTAAGAATAACAAATCTCCGCTTATATTCCAAATGCTCGGAACTATTTACTACGATCAAGGCAAATTCAATAAGGCCATCCGGGCCTTTAAACGAGCATTAGAACTTGATCCAGGTTTTACTGATGCCAGTGTAGGTCTAAGTATTATACTGAATGATCTTGGTCGGTACGATGAAGGGCGTGAGGTTTTTGAGTCGGCCCAATCCCTATTGGAAAGAAAGAAACTCAAGACTGACCCCTACATAAATGAAAAGTTTGCGATAAAGCATGATGAGCTTGGAGAGCTTTACTTTCAACACAAACGATTTAGCGATGCCTTAGAACAGTTTTACAAAGCTCTAAGTTTGAGCACTCGCAAGGCTGAGATTTCTATGAAAATTGTAGAGTGCTATCTAAAGCTACAATCCACTCAAAAGGCCATTCGCGAATTGGAAAAAATAATTAAAGCTCACCCCAATTTTGAGACTGCCAGAATTAAACTTGGGAAAATTTATGCAGAAAAAAACCAGAGGCACCTTGCAAGAAACCTCTGGGATGAAGTCCTCACAATTAACCCCGACAACAAGTTGGCAAAAACCCTACTTGCCGAGCTCGATAGTTCAGCTGTGCAAGTAGAACTCACCTAGACAAAACTGGAGAATTCTATGGGAAAACTTAAAGGCATGGTTCCATTTATAACTGAAGAAGAAATCGACAAAATGGTTTCTGATATGGCCAAACAAATCGAAAAGGACTATGAAAGAAAAGAAATTCTTCTGGTTTGTCCTTTGAAAGGTTCGGTAATTTTTTGTTCCGATCTCATGCGCAAGCTCAGCCTTCCTGTTGTTGTAGACTTTGTTCATTTAACTTCGCCCAAGGGAGAAAGTGTAAGAATTATTAAAGATCTCTCAGAGAATATTTATCAAAAACATGTTCTTATTGTTGAAGAAATTATTGACGCTGGCAGAACCCTAAGCTTTTTACGCGACCGCATCGCAGCTTCTCAACCCGCAAGCCTAAAAATAGTGACCCTATTAGATAAACCCGCTCGTAGAGAACTCCCAATCCAACCCGACTATGTAGGGAGAACTATCGATGATCGTTATTTGATTGGCTACGGACTGGACTCAGAGGAAATTGGCCGCAACTACCGCGATATTTATAACTTTGCCCAGTAGATCCCTGGCTCTATTTTGTTGTCAGCGCTTCTATTAATCTTAAGCTGCACTCATCAGTACGTTGACAACAAAAAAGACCATTACTGAAAAGACAAAGATCATAATGAGCTGTCCAGAAAATAAAGACGCCATACTAAGAAGCCCTCTCTTAATTATTCTTCACTAGTTTGTAAGAATTATGTAACAATTATATAGCCATAACCGTAACAATATATTTAAATTAAATTTGCCAGTAGGCAAATTCTGCCCCACAAGAGTAGGATTCCAGTTTTGACCTAAGTAGTCAAATAATTATGTATTAATTCTCGTAGGATGGTCTTGCTTTCTGAGGACCCATCACAAAACACAGCCGACAAGGTCGTAGTCATGAAAGTCTGTGATCTTTACCCTGACCTTTTCTCCGACCTTGGCCTCGCCCTCATTAATTAGAACGACCCCATCAATATCCGGAGCTTGTCCCCAATACCTAGCCTGTAACAACAATTCAGTTTCTTCGCTAAAACCTTCTACAATGACATCCATTTCAGAATTTAGTAGAGAAGCCTGTTTGCGGCGACTGATCTCACTCTGAAGTTCCATCAATCTGTCGTGCCTTATTTGTTTAACATTTTCATCAACCTGATCGGGCAAATTAAAGGCTTTCGTTCCCTCTTCTGGTGAATAAATAAAGCAGCCCACCCTATCAAACTCCTGTTCCTTAACAAATTGATAGAGCTCCTCAAAATGCTCTGAAGTCTCACCGGGATAGCCAACAATAAACTGGGTTCGGATGACCGCATCAGGAATTTCCTTTCGTATTAATTGTATAGCTGTTTCAATTTCCTTACGACTCATGCGGCGATTCATATTTTTTAGCATAAAGTCATTTATGTGCTGTAGCGGCATATCAAAATAATTCAGCAGATTACCTCTCTCTTTAACAAGCTTTACGTATTCAGGAGTAATTCCATCCGGATAAAGATACAATACTCGAATCCACTCGGCTCCAGAGTTTTCTGACAGTTCCTTAAGTAGTTCGTAGTGAGATTCCCTGGCTTGAGGATCTTTTTTGCGCAAGTCCCACCCATAGTCTGTAAAGTCGTGAGAAATAACTATGAGTTCCTTAACTCCTCCCGCCACTAGTAGTTTGGCCTCACTTAATACATGCTCAATTTTTCGCGACTGCAAATTTCCTCGAATTAAAGGGATAGCGCAAAAAGAACAACGCTTTTTACAACCTTCAGATATTTTTATGTAAGCCCTATGATTTATTTGCGAATTAACTCTCGGAGTTCCCTCCTCTTGCAAATACGTTGGAAGGTTAAAGAATCTTTTTTCTACGTTCCCCTCGTATGAATCTCGAAGAATTTTATCGATATTTTGAAACTGACCAGAACCCACAAATAAATCGGCTTCCGGCAAGCCAGAAACTAAATCATCCTTATATCTTTGAGTTAAGCAGCCTGCCACAACCAGCTTTTTAAGTACTCCTGTGTTCTTGTATTCAGCCACTTCTAAAATTTTTTGGATAGACTCCTTCTTAGCCTCTTCAATAAATCCACAAGTGTTAACCACCAATGTATCTGCCTCCGAGGGGTCTTCAACAACTTCATAACCATCGTTCTGAAGCTTAGCCAACATAATCTCACTATCAACTAAATTCTTAGGACATCCCAAACTAATAAAATGAACTTTTTTTTCCACGAAAACCCTCTTATAAATTGGTTACGGTAACACCCTTAGGCGGTTTATAATCGAAGAGCTTATCTTGAACTTTTTTCTTTACTTCAATCTTAGAGAAAGAATAGGTGGTCTTGTTGTCTAGCGAGTCCCAATATGAAATCTGATTCAACTGCTTTTTATCCGTATTTATTTGAAGAGTCATCTTAACCACATCGCCTAGATTTTGGTTTTTTTTTGGACGCAAATCAATTTCAAAACCCTCTTTATTTATGGGTTTGGATGATATTACATCGAATCCATCCCAAACTTTTACATTATCAAACATAAACGCCATCAAAGCATTAGACTCTGTAAGCTTTTTAGAGGCCTGAACTTTACTGACCTGAATCCCTCCCATCTCTTTTGACAGGTGATTCTCCATCCAAATTATATTCTTATTCATCAAAAGAAGATATTTATCTGGTTGGCTTATCTCCAAACGCAAACGCCGTTTTGAAAAATGGAGCTTCCCATCACTTAACTTAGTTTTATCTAAGTACTCAAAGTAAACTTCCTTTTTTACTTCCATTTCTAAACCAGGAACTTGCTGATAATGGCTCACAATCTCTTTAATATTATCGATAGCAGAAGCTTTTGAATTTCCCCTTTTGGATTCAACTACCCCAGATTTAACCACCTCAGGTTTGGCGGCCCCGGCCTTAGATTTCTCCAGTTTAGACTTCTCGGCTTGAGGCGCAACTTTTGGCTCCTCAGAAGCCTGAGTAGAAATTTCATTGG
>CAZCYD010000053.1:4704-5881 GCA_964502735.1 uncultured Pseudobdellovibrionaceae bacterium | reverse complement strand
GGATTTTGAATCTCCTTTTTAGCCCCGCTGGCGCAGGCCAAAGAGCTCGCAACCACCACCATAGCCATACAACTGATAAGGCTCTTTACAAGAGTTTTTGCGGAATGTTCTATACAATG
Source organism: uncultured Pseudobdellovibrionaceae bacterium (assembly GCA_964502735.1). GTDB lineage: Bacteria > Bdellovibrionota > Bdellovibrionia > Bdellovibrionales > UBA1609 > JACKAN01. The sequence continues at coordinate 5,762 of CAZCYD010000053.1, read as the reverse complement.
ACTTACGGGAGTTCTTACAGAAAATAATTTGAAACTGGGCAATTTGAAACTGGGCGTTTTAAAGATTCTAAACATTGATGCGTTATATCAGGCACGATCTCCGGTGGCAAGCTGAGGAAGGCCTCCTTTTCAACTGTAGATCTGGGTTCTTCTCTCCGTAGTTCTAAGCTCTTTTCGTAGATCTGGGCCTCTACCCAAGTCAAAGGGTTTGAGGAAATTTTGATGCATTTTATCCGCGGATTTAGGTCAAAGGGAGGGTGGCATTCTGTAAAACAAGGTCCAAACCTCGAAGTTGGGTGGAAAATTTAGGGCTCTCACTGCGGCCCGGGCCGTGGCTCCTGTAGTTAGAACATCGTCAATGAATAGAACTCTTTCTCTGGAGTTAAACTTTAAAGATTTTTTTGTCCGCAGATAAAGGCTTTGCCTTTCCATTCTTGACTGCTTTTTTTGCGAATAATCTTTTATCTCCCACTCGTCTATCAAGGTAGCCGAGGGAAGATATTCCAGAAGAGTTTCCGCAAGCACTTTTGCATGATTGACTCCCTTTGCTCTCTTTTTGCTTGGACAGGGAACTATAATAATTTTTTCATCAATTGATAGACCCCCTTGCTGTTGGGCTCTTATTGCCAACCATTTTTTTACTAACCAATGATGAACCCTTTTCTGTTTGCGATACTTAAGCCTATATATCAGGTCGCGACACCAAATATTTTTTTTATCTGACCAAGCCCATAGTGCCATACCTAAGAAAGGAAGCCCCTCCCTATCAAAGTGAACGGGCTGAGGTTGCGGAATTTTTTTTATACAAATCTCACAAAGCTCGAAGTCACCAAATGTGGGGGCCTTGCAAATCCAACAGAGTCCAGTTAGGAAGCTCCAAAGTTTATGATAAGTTGTTTGCAAATTTTTATATATGAACACACAGAATGCCCTCGAAATTTTTCAATATAAATACAACCCACATAATTATGAGGCCTAAAGCCGTCTGGTTGCAAAATCCAAATGGAATTCTTTTATGAATTTTCACGCTAACAATAAGAGCTTGTCCGAAAAACTGG
>CAZCYD010000053.1:0-4604 GCA_964502735.1 uncultured Pseudobdellovibrionaceae bacterium | reverse complement strand
CTGGCTATCATTTGGCTGGGCCAATGTGCACCCGGTGCCACTCGAGATATTAGACCTACAATAAGAAATACAACAACTCCCGATAGGCTAATCACTCTTGCGATTCCATTTTGCCGATAGACAGGAAGAAACAGGCAGGCCATTAAAACCCCCCAGACTAAAGCAAAAGACGACGGCAGGCCTGATGAGCTACTTTCCGTGGCCACATAAACCAATTGATTATCAGGTCTTGGCACGTTAATCACAGCTCTCAACAGAAAATCTACGCCTTTAATAGTCAAAAAGGAAAGGCCCAAGGTCATCACGCCCTTTTTTTGCTCCATTTTCCACATATATAAACCCATGAATACCAATGGCAGAATAACGTTAGGAAGCTTAGCTAAAGTTGTAATCAACTGAGCCCAACTCATTTGTCCGTTAAATAGTATCTGCACAGCTATTGTGAACTCAACGTCTCCAGGTACTGGCCCCTGAAAAAATAGGCTTATACCAAACCAGAACAAGGTTGCGAACAAGAGTAAAACGACTTTATTCATGATTCTGCCAGGATCTCCATATCTTACTAGTTATTGTGATAGGGATGATTTTTCCAAATCGTAAACCCTCTGTAAATTTGCTCTAAGGCTACAACAAGAGCCACCTGATGCGAAAGAGTCAACTTAGATAAACTTAACACCACATCTGCCCTTTCCTTCAATCGGTCGCCAATTCCGTAAGCTCCACCAATTACAAAAACAACCCTCTTCTTGGAGCTTTCTAGAGCCTTCACTAGTTTTGCACTGAAATTATTAGAGTCTTCAACGAGATGGCCACGTTCGTCAAACACTACGACATAATCGTTGTCCTTAAACTTGTCCAAAAAGCTTTGTTCTTCTTGTGTTTTTTTATATTGAGCTTCTTCTCGCTTCAACTTCACTGGTTTTATTGGAATCACTTCAAAAGGAATGTAGAACGACAATCTTTTTTTATACTTCTCAACAGCCGTCTCGACCCAATCTTCCTTTCCTGTAAGTATGCAGTACAAAACGGCCTTCATAACCCAGGTTAACCTAAGAGTTGATTATATCAGCAAGATCTAAATCTTTACTCTTCTTCCACAGCTCTTCTAGTTTATATTCTTGTCTGGTAAAATCGTAAAAAATATGAACTATTAGCGGTCCATAATCGACAGCCACCCACTGCCCTTCCTGACCCCCTTCAACATGCAAGGGGTGAAGCTTAAACTCTGTTCTGACTTGTCGGACAAGTTTCTCTGCGAGCGACGTTGCATGCTTGCGACTGGTGCCTGAAGCTATAACAACAAACTCCATTGGACGCTCCTCGCCCCTCATGTCTTTTCCAATAATATTGAGGGCTTTCCCATCTGATAAGACTCTGGCGCAATATTTAGCAAAAGCCTCTACATTATCCATAAAATCTGTAATTGGCGGATACAACCGTTCGCTCTCTATAAAGTTAAGGACGTCTGGATTTAATAAATGATTCACTTTCTCTCCTGCTCTAAATTTCTTTCTGATTTCGGAGGAAGACACATCTACGTCTTCCAAAAATAACACGTGCACTTTTTTTCCATTTTTCAAACGACAACTGGTCAAGTTCTCTCTCTCTTCTGTTTGAACTTCTATCATACCTCTGAGAGCCTTATTGTCTTCAACACTCACTTCGTAGCCTGGACGGCTTGTAACTACCAAGTTCACCGAATTTAAAATTTTTGCATAATCCTTCCATTCATGAAATACTTCAAACTGATCGGGACCAATAATTAAAAAGAACTCCGTTTCTTGATAAGTCTCAAGCAAAAAATTAATGGTATCAATAGTGTAACTCACTCCACCTCGAGATATTTCTTGGTCGCTAACTTCAACATGATCAGCCCCGCGAAAGGCTTTCCTCACCATTTCTAAGCGATAGCCAGCTTCAAGACTGTTATCTTCAAACTGCCTGTGTGGACTTCTAAACGCTGGCATCACAATCATTTTATCCAGTTTCAGTGCTTGTATTGTCTGGTTAACACTACTTATGTGGCCAAGATGAATCGGGTCAAATGTTCCGCCAAAAAGCCCTATCTTCTTATTCATCTGGTGTCTTAAAGACATATTTTCCAACTTCATACAAAAGCGGTTTTATGCCCTCTCCTGTTACGGCAGAGATCTTAAAAAATTGAATCCCGTGGGAGTGGAATTCCTCCTCGATAAGCTTTAGAGACTCACTATCGATAGAGTCGATTTTATTAAAGACGACAATCTGCGGGCGCTGAGAAAGTGGACGATAAGAGTCCTTGTCACAATTCAATTCATCATGTTTTTGAAGTTCTAGATTTATGGCTACATAATCTTTGTAGGGGCCTCTTGGGTTAAACTCACTCACATCAATAAGATGGACAAATACATGTGTTCTTTCAATATGCCTTAAGAACTGTGTGCCCAATCCCACACCCAGATGAGCCCCTTCAATTAAGCCAGGAATATCGGCAACAACAAAACTTTTCTCTGCTTCAAGCCTAACAACCCCAAGGTTTGGCGTCAGAGTTGTAAACGGATAGTCCGCTATCTTAGGGCGGGCAGCTGAAATTTTAGAAATAAAAGTCGACTTACCCGCATTGGGAAAACCAACCAAACCTACATCGGCTAAAAGTTTAAGCTCTAAAACGATATCCAACTCGTTTCCACTTTCCCCTGGCTGAGCGAAATTTGGTGCTTGGTTTACGCTTGAACGGAAAAAATGATTCCCCTTTCCGCCCCGACCTCCCTGTAACAAAACAAATTCTGTCGTCGTGGCCTCTAAGTCTGCTAATAGCCTTCCGTCGCGATCTTTAATTATTGTGCCCGGAGGGACCTTAATAACGAGATTGGCCCCGTCCGCACCATAACACAAAGAACCCTGACCTGGTTTGCCATGTTCTGCCTGATAGATTTTTTTGTAACGGAGATCCATTAAGGAGTTCAACTCGGGGCTCACAAGGAACACAACGTCCCCACCCTTTCCTCCATCGCCACCATCGGGTCCGCCACGAGGAACTTTAAGCTCTCGACGAAAACTAACACAACCCGCGCCTCCATTTCCGGAGGCGACTTTTATGTTAACTTCATCAATAAATTTCATTGAAAATTAAGAAGCGATCTGTGGATAAACGCTAATTTTTAATCGCCTTTTATCTAGACGCTCAAATTTAACACGGCCTTCAACAACTGAGTAAATTGTATGATCGCGACCCATCTTTACATTATTGCCCACGTGAAACTTGGTTCCTCGTTGACGAACAATAATTGTACCTGACTTTACTAGCTCTCCACCAAAACGCTTAACGCCTAAACGTTTACTCTGACTGTCTCTACCGTTCTTTGTACTTCCTGCGGCCTTCTTCGATGCCATTTTTAACTCCTCTTAGTTTTTTTCTTAGCGGAAGCTTTCTTAGCTGTCGTCTTCTTTTTAGCTGCCGACTTCTTAGCTACTTTTTTCTTACCCGTGGTTTTCTTTTTAGCTGCTGCCTTTTTTGTCGCTTTTTTCTTAGCGGGCTTCTTGGCTTCAACTTTCTTAACTCCACCTGCCTTCTTAGCTGCTACCCTTTCTTCTGCTAACTTCTGCAATCTCTCTTGCTTTTTGTCGGGATCAAAGACTTTAGGCTCCACATCAGCCTTCACTGTGCTGCCATTTGGAGCTGTAATAGCCTTCACAAATAACTCCGTATAGAGTTGTCTGTGCCCCGTCAAGCGTCTGTAACCCTGACGACGTTTCTTTTTAAAAACAATCACCTTGGGAGCCTTAGCCTGATTGGTAACAACGACTGTGACCTTTGCATTATCTAGAATGGGTTGACCAAAAAAAGTCTCTTCACCACCAACGCACAAAACCTCAGTTAAATCAAATTCAACACCAAGATCCTTTTGAAGCTTTTCAACTCGAATCACATCACCAGCTTTTACTTTATATTGCTTTCCACCTGTTTTAAGTATGGCGTACATTATTATCCTCCAGAAACTATGAGCCTGTGGAATCTGCCACGCTGCAATAGCTTAGTCAACCCCTGTTTCACAAAAAAACTCACAGATTTTCAAAGCTTATAACGCATTATGGTTATCGCGCCTTTTTCAACTCCACGGCCTGAGAAAAGACTTTTGAACCTTTGATGATTTCCCTTATTGCGGAGTGATTCAAAGAGCGATTCAAGAAGTGACTTTTTAACTTGTTAAAAGTCATCACATCCCCTTTGTCGACATAGGTAAATTTTCTCATTTCCTCAATATTGACAAGGCATTGCCAACTTTCGATATCAGCGGGGGGTTCCATCAAACCCTGAAATAATTTCGCTGTATTATTAAACTCTAAAAGGATAATCGCCTTGGCAATAACCTGGGGAGTTCGCGGCTGGCTAAAAAACTCACCCGACATCAAAAAGAGATCTTCCCCGGCCATATAGCCAAATTCAAACCCCATGTCTCTTTCACTATAAATAAAAGCTAGAGAATAGGCTGTTTTTTCTAAAGTTGATTCATCCCCTGGACCCACAATAGTCTTTCGCAACGCCATGGTTAAATCGTTGTCGCTCCCGTTCTTGTCGAGAGTGTAAGTTACATAAGTATCATCAGAGCTCAGCTGTCCACCTT